>NZ_JBVILC010000003.1:0-530526 GCF_055580545.1 Streptomyces sp. NPDC031670
CGCCCGGTTACATTCCGAACCCGGAAGCTAAGCCTTTCAGCGCCGATGGTACTGCAGGGGGGACCCTGTGGGAGAGTAGGACGCCGCCGAACAATTTTTGGGAAAAGCCCCGTACCGGTCTCCGGTACGGGGCTTTTCTGCGTTCCGGCGCAGACGCCGACCACGGTCACGCCGGCTGAAGCAGATCCCACCGGTTGCCGTAGAGGTCCTCGAACACCGCGACCGACCCGTACACCTCGTGGCGCGGCTCCTCCAGGAAGCGGACGCCGGCCGCGGTCATCCGGGCGTGGTCGGCGGTGAAGTCCTCGGTGTGCAGGAAGAAGCCGACCCGGCCGCCCGTCTGGGCGCCTACGCTCGCACGCTCGGTGTCGTTCTTGGCGCGGGCCAGCAGCAGCGATGCGGTGCCGGTACCGCGTGGGCGCATCACGACCCAGCGGGAGCCGTCCCCGCGGTCGGTGTCCTCGACGAGTTCGAAGCCGAGGGCGTCCGTGTAGAAGGCGATGGCCTCGTCGTAGTCGCGGACGACGAGCGTGATCAGGGCAATATGGGACATGCGACCAGGTTATACGTATGACTGGTGGCGTGCCAAGGCGCCGGAGACGGACCGCCGCCGCGAGAGAATGCCGGGATGGAGATCGCTGCGTTTGACCGTCTCGTCGATCGCGCTCGGCTGCTCGCCCTCCCCGGCCACCGGCGCGTCCTCGGCATCGCCGGCGCGCCCGGATCCGGAAAGTCGACCCTGGCGGCGCGCCTGGTCGAGCGGTTCGGCGGGGACGCCGTACTGGTCCCGATGGATGGTTTCCATCTCGCGCAGGCCGAACTCGTCCGCCTCGGCTGCGCCGATCGCAAGGGCGCCCCGGACACCTTCGACGCCGCCGGATACGCCGCCCTGCTGACCCGTCTGCGGGCTCCCGAGCCGGGCAGCGTGGTGTACGCGCCCGCCTTCGACCGTTCGCTGGAGGAGCCGGTCGCCGGGAGCATCCCGGTCCGCCCCGAGGTACCGCTCGTCGTCACCGAAGGCAACTACCTCCTGCACGACCGGGACGGGTGGGCGCCGGTCAGGGCTCTGCTCGACGAGGTCTGGTTCCTGGAGATCGACAGCGACGAGCGGGTGCGCCGACTCGTCGAGCGGCACGTGCGGTACGGGAAGGACCGCGCGTACGCCGAACGGTGGGTCAGGGAGTCCGACGAGGTCAACGCGCGCGTGGTGGCGGGTGGCCGGGAGCGTGCGGATCTTGTCGTCAGCCGGCGGGGTGCTGGGTAGGCTCGGCCTTCCCCGGGCGTGGGAACGGCGTAGGGATCTACCGCGGGGCTACCGTATGACCCGTGTGACGGAAGGCAGCTGACGTGGGGATATTCCGACGGGGGCCGAAGCGGGACCGGAGCGACACGCCCCGGGACGCGGAGTTCGGCTATTTCTCGGCCGAAGAGGGCTCGCGGTTCCGTGCCCGGGTGCGTGAGGCGTTCGCCGAGCACGGGCTCGAAGTGACCGTCTACGCGGACTCCGTGGAGGACAGCGGTGGCCGGCGGTTCGGCCTCGCCAACCTCGCGGCGGTCTGCCACAACGACCGCCGTGGGCCCCGTGTGTGGCCGGAGCTGATTCGCCGCCATGTCGGCATGGTGCTGCGCACCATGGACGGCCCGTCCGCTCTCGACACCCTGCCGCCCGAGCAGATCCGCGCCCAGCTCTACCCCCGGGTGATCAGCGAGAACGGGCTCGACCCCCAGACCTTCAGCTACGCGCGCGGTGTCGCGCCCGGGCTGTACGAGATCCTCGCCCTGGATCTGCCCGAGAGCGTCATGATGCTCACCGACGAGGCGCTGGAGCCGCTCGGCCACGTCCCCGATCTGCGCGCCCAGGCCCTGCGCAACCTCAGGGAGCTGCCGGTCGAATCGCACGAGACCGTCAAGGGTGAGGACGGTATGCGGTTCGAGGTGGTCGTGGGTGACTCGTTCTACACGGCCAGCCGGGTGCTCGCCCTGGACGCCCTGGTGCAGCGGCTCACCGGGCGCGAGCTGACACCGGACGGGGCCCTGGTCGCCATGCCGTTCCGGCACCAGCTGGCCTTCCACGCGATCCGCGACTCGGGGATGATCCCGGCACTCAACGCCATGGCGTCCTTCGCCGCGGCGGGCTTCGAGGACACGCCCGGGGCGATCAGCCCGTTCGTCTACTGGTGGCGCGACGGCACGCTCACCCAGCTCAGCGATCACGAGGTCGAGGGCGACGGCCTGCGCATCGTCGTCGGCGACGACTTCCAGGAACTGCTGGAGCGGCTGGTGGGGGACAGCCAGGAGGGCGCCTGACCAGCGGACCGCGTGACCGCAGGGACGGCGCCGGGTCTGCCCTGCGGCATCGGTTTTCCCGACTCCGTTCCCGACTCGCCGTTCCCGACTCGCTTTTCCCGGTTCGCCGTTCCCGGTTCCCGATTCCCGATCGCCTGCGCGGGCGCGTACGGGCAGGATGGGGCCCATGCCTCCCACCCCTGCTCCCGCGCCCTTCACCGCCGACGACTACCGGGCCAGGATGGCCCGCGCCGCCGAGTCCGCCGCCGACGCGGGGCTCGCGGGTGTCCTGGTCGCACCCGGGCCCGACCTGGTCTATCTGACCGGGTATCAGCCGACCGCGATCACCGAGCGGCTGACCGTGCTGGTGCTGGCGGCGGGGCGTGAGCCGGTCCTCGTCGTACCGAAGCTGGAGGCGCCGGACGCCGAGCGGGCGGCCGGGGCCGCCGCGCTCACCCTGCGGGACTGGACCGACGGCACCGACCCGTACGGCTTGACCGCGCCGCTGCTGGACGCCGGTGGCCGGTTCGGCGTCAGCGACAACGCCTGGGCGATGCATCTGCTCGGCCTCCAGCAGAGGCTTCCCGGAACGTCCTATGTGGCCCTCACACAGGCGCTCCCCATGCTCCGGGCGGTCAAGGACGTACACGAGCTGGCGCGCCTTCAGGCGGCCGGTGAGGCCGCCGACAGGGCCTACGGGGAAATCCTCAAGGTCCCCTTCGCGGGGCGCCGGGAGACGGACGTGGCGGCCGATCTGGCCGCGCTGCTCATCGAGTTCGGCCATTCGCAGGTGGACTTCACGGTCGTGGGCTCCGGTCCCAACGGGGCCAACCCGCACCACGAGGCGGGCGAGCGGACCATCGGGCACGGCGACATGGTCGTCCTGGACTTCGGCGGCCTCAAGCACGGTTACGGCTCGGACACCACCCGTACCGTCCACGTCGGCGAGCCCTCCGCCGAGGAGCGGCGCGTCCACGACGTCGTACGGGAGGCCCAGCGGGCCGGGTGCGGGGCGGTGCGGCCCGGGGCGGCCTGCCAGGACGTCGACCGGGCGGCGCGCGCGGTGATCGACGAGGCCGGGTACGGCGAGTACTTCATCCACCGCACCGGCCACGGCATCGGCGTGACCACCCATGAGCCGCCCTACATGATCGAGGGCGAGGAGCAGCCGCTGGTGCCCGGCATGTGCTTCTCCGTGGAGCCGGGGATCTATCTGCCGGGCCGGTTCGGCGTACGGATCGAGGACATCGTGACGGTCACCGAGGACGGCGCGCGCAGCTTCAACAACACCGCGCGCGAGATGGCGCTCGTCGACTAGCCGGGACGCCGGCGGCCCGGACGCTCAGGTACCGACGGGGCCGAGGACCGCGCACGCTTCGGGGGGCAGCAGGAACCGGCCGTCCGGGAGGGGCGGTTCCACCGGTTCCCACGCGGCCAGCACCCGGCAGTTGTTGCGGCCCAGCGGGATCACCGCGGCCTCCTTACCGAGGTTGACCACGGTCCGCAGGTCGCCGCGGCGGAACATGAGCCAGCGCGCCTCCTCGTCGTGGACGACCTTGACCGCGGCGATGTCCGGGTCGGTGAGGTCGGGACGGGTGCGGCGCAGCGCGATCAGCCGCCGGTGCCAGTCGAGCAGGCGCGCGTGGTGCTCCTTCGCCGGCTCGTCCCAGTTCAGGCACGAGCGCGCCCGGGTGGCGGGGTCCTGCGGGTCGGGGATGTCCTCCTCGGCCCAGCCGTGCGCCGCGAACTCCCGCCGCCGGCCCGTGCGTACGGCCTCGGCGAGCTCGGGGTCGGGGTGGTCGGTGAAGTACTGCCAGGGCGTGCGGGCGCCCCACTCCTCGCCCATGAAGAGCATCGGCGTGTACGGGCCTGTCAGCACGAGCGCGGCGGCGCAGGCGAGCAGGCCGGGGGAGAGCGTGGCGGCGAGGCGGTCGCCCAGTGCCCTGTTGCCGATCTGGTCATGGGTCTGGGCGTAGGCCAGGAAGCGGTGCGCGGGGGTCCTGGCGCGGTCGACGCGCCGGCCGTGGGTCCGGCCGCGGAAGCTCGAATAGGTCCCGTCGTGGAAGAAGACCCGGGTGAGGGTCTTGGCCAGGGCGGCGACGGGGGCGCGGGCGAAGTCGGCGTAGTAGCCCTGGGACTCGCCGGTGAGGGCGGTGTGCAGGGCGTGGTGGAAGTCGTCGTTCCACTGGGCGTGCAGCCCCAGGCCGCCCGCCGCGCGCGGGGCGGTGGTGCGCGGGTCGCACTGGTCGGACTCGGCGACCAGGAAGAGCGGCCGGCCCAGCTGTACGGAGAGCACGTCGACGGCGGTGGAGAGCTCTTCGAGGAACGGCAGCGCGCGCGTGTCGTACAGCGCGTGCACGGCGTCCAGGCGCAGCCCGTCGAGCCGGTAGTCGCTCAGCCAGGCGAGCGCGCTCTCCAGGAAGTACGCGCGTACTTCGTCCGATCCGGGGGCGTCCAGGTTGACGGCGGCGCCCCACGGCGTCTGGTGGGTGTCGGTGAAGTACGGGCCGAAGGCGGGGAGCCTGTTGCCGGAGGGGCCGAGGTGGTTGTGGACGACATCGAGGACGACGCCCAGGCCGTGGGCGTGCGCCGCGTCGACGAAGCGCTTCAGCCCTTCGGGGCCTCCGTAGGGCTCGTGCACGGCCCAGGGTGCCACGCCGTCGTACCCCCAGCCGTGCCGCCCCGGGAACGAGCACACCGGCATCAGCTCGACATGCGTCACGCCCAGTTCCGCCAGATGGGCGAGACGGCCGGCCGCGGCGTCGAAGGTGCCCTCGTCGGTGTAGGTGCCGACATGGAGCTCGTAGAGGATTCCGCCGGACAGCGGACGGCCCTCCCAGGGGTGCTGCCAGCCGAAGTCCTCGTGGACGACGACGGCGCTCAGGCCGTCCGGTCCGTCCGGGAGGCGGCGCGAGCGCGGGTCCGGCAGCGGGCGCCCGCCGTCCAGGGCGTATCCGTAACGGTCGCCGTCGCGGGCCGTGGCCTCGGTGATCCACCATCCGGTCCGCACCGGATGCGGCTCCATGTCGTGGGCCGCGCCCTCCAGCTGGAGGGCGACCCGGTCCGCCCGCGGCGCCCACACCTCGAACAACATGCCTGATACCTCCCGTTGCCCGCGTACCGTCAAACCGTGGAACAGGGCCTCCATCGTCCGCGGAAGGCGGGAGCAAGGTCTGGAGGTTGCGGTTACCCGCCATTAAGGTCCACATCCATGACCCTGCCGCCGTTCCCGCACGGCTTCCTCTGGGGAGCCTCCGCCTCAGCCTTCCAGACCGAGGGGGCCGCCGCAGCCGAGGGCAAGGGGCCCTCCGGCTGGGACGCCTTCGCCGCCGAGCCGGGACGCATCAAGGACGGCGCCGACGCCTCCCGGGGCACCGGCTTCCACGCGCGCTACCGCGAGGACGTGGCCCTGCTCGCCGGGCTCGGCGCCGGAGCCTTCCGCTTCTCGGTCAGCTGGCCGCGTGTCGTCCCGGGCGGCAGCGGCCCGGTCAACGAGGCGGGGCTCGACTTCTACGACCGGCTCGTCGACGAGCTGTGCGCCCATGGCATCACCCCCGCGCCGACCCTCTACCACTGGGACACCCCGCTGGAGCTCGATGAGGCGGGGGGCTGGCTCCGGCGCGACACCGCATACCGGTTCGCCGACTACGCGCGCGTGGTGGCCGAGAGGCTCGCGGACCGTGTCCCCATGTGGATCACCGTCAACGAGCCGGCCGAGGTGACGCTGCTCGGCTACGCGCTCGGCGAGCACGCGCCCGGCAAGAAGCTCCTCTTCGACGCCCTCCCGGCCGCCCACCACCAGCTGCTCGCCCATGGACTGGCCGTCGGGGCCCTGCGCGACGCAGGCGCCCGTTCCATAGGCCTGGCGCTCTCGCACACACCGGTGTGGCCCGCGGGCGAGGGCGAGGAGGACCGTTTCGCCGCGGACCTGTACGACACAATCGGCAACTGGCTGTTCGCGGACCCCGTCCTCACCGGCCGCTACCCCGACGAGAACTTCGCGGCCCTGATGCCGGGCCCGGTCGCGGACGACCTCGCCGTCATCTCGGCGCCGCTCGACTGGTACGGGGTGAACTACTACAACCCCACGCGCGTGGGCGCGCCCGCGCCCGAGGCCGTCGACTCCTTCGCCGGGTTCGCGATGCCCCCCGAACTGCCCTTCGGCATTCGGGAGATCGAGGGGTACGAGACCACGGCCTTCGGGTGGCCGGTGGTCCCCGACGGGCTGCGCGAGATGCTCCTCCTACTGAAGGCGCGCTACGGCGACCGGCTGCCCCCGGTGTACATCACCGAGAACGGCTGCTCCTACGACGGCATCGAGGACGCCGGACGCATCCGCTATCTGGACGGGCATCTGCGCGCCCTGCACCGCGCCATCGCCGACGGCGTGGACGTACGCGGCTACTTCGTGTGGTCCCTCACCGACAACATCGAGTGGATCGAGGGCGCCGCCCAGCGCTTCGGCCTGGTCCACGTCGACTACCCGACGCTGCGGCGCACCCCGAAGGACTCCTACCGCTGGTACCGGGACATGATCCGCGCCCAGCGCGCCACCGGCTGAGCCCGGCGAAACGTCTCAGCCGTCGCCCGGCCACACCATGTTGATCGCGCACCCGAAGGTCACGTACCCGGCGCGCGCGAAGGCGTTCGCCATCGGCACGTTGCCGAAGTCCGTGGCGGCACGGATGTGCGGGACGTCCTGCGCGGCCAGGACGCGGGTGCCCTCGGCCAGGATGTCGTCGATGTAGCCGTGACCGCGGTGGGCGGGCACAACACCGATGTACGCGATGATCGGGTGGTAGTTGTTGCGCGCCGGGACGACAAAGCCCACCGGGCCGCCCCCGTCCGGGAGTTCGGCCATCCGCCACCACTCGCGGGGCGTCCGGTACGTCTCGAACTCCTCCTCGTACATCAGCTCCGCCGACGCGCGCGGGGTCATCGTCCGCAGTTCCGTACGGCTGTGCTCGTCGAGCGTGCCCTCCAGGACCAGAGTCATCAGGGACAGCAGCTCCTCGCGGTCGGTCGCCGGGCGGAAGACGAGCCGCGTGGAGGGTGCGGGGACCGGCGTCCCCGGACGCCACTCCAGACGCAGCCGCTCCACCAGGAGCCGTGCGCCGGTCGCGGACGCGATGCCCATGCGTGTCTCGACGACCTCGCGCGCGTGAGCGTCCTCCCGCCAGTCGCCCGGTGTGAAGCGCCCGTACTCCGGACGCGGGGTGCCCGCCGGGATCACAGCCGCCGTCGCCGTCTCCAGCAGTTCCACCCCGACGGCGTGACGCTCGGCGGGCGGCAGCGAGTCGTCGACGTCGAGGAAGTCGAGGACGAACGGGGTTTCGTGGTCCGGTGGCGTCCACCAGGAGAGGCGGGCGAGCACACGGTCCCCGCGCAGCGCCACCCACATCCAGGCGGGCAGCCGGCGGCCGGTGGCGAGATCCTCCTCGACCTCGTGGTCGAGGACGTAGGAGAGCTGCTGGAAGAGCCCGAGTTCCTCGGGCCCGGCGAGCGGACGGAAGGTGATGTCCGACGCGGATGTCGTCAAGGGGTTCCCCTCGTGGGCGGTAGCGGTGGCCAGACCGTAGCAATCCCACCGGGCCGTGCGACAAGGGTTTTCCTCGCAGGTCAGAGGGCGGTGCGCGCAACAGACGCAAAGTGCGGCCCTGCTGGACACGCCGAGCCCGTCGGCCCGACAATCTCTGCTGTGACGTCGTCCTTCCAGTTCAACACGTATCCCGCTCCCGCCCGGCCGTCGGACGCCGAGCGTGACCGGGCGCTCGACCTGCTCAAAGAGGGCGCCGCACAGGGGAAGCTGTCGCACGACACGTTCCTGCGCCGGATGGAACTGGCCCTGTCCGCGCGCCGGTCCGACGAACTGGCCGCGCTCACCGCCGACCTGGACGCCAAGAGCCGCTGGTCCAAGGCGCTGTACGGGGCCGTGAGCCGGGTCTCCGGGTTCAGCGTCTCGATGCGCCGCGCTTGGCAGTCCGAAAGGCTGCCGAAACTGCTCTTCCCGGTGCCGGGCCCGTACCCGCTGCGGATCGGCCGCGACCCGCACAACGGGCTGCGGCTCAGCCACGAGACCGTCTCCCGGGTGCACGCCGAGCTGACCCACCAGTCCGGCGTGTGGGTGCTGCGCGACCTCGGGTCCACCAACGGCACGAGCGTCAACGGGCGCCGGGTGACGGGTGCGGTCGTGGTCAACGACGGCGACCATGTGAGCTTCGGGCGGATGAGCTTCCGCCTCGCCACGCACTGACCCTGACCTGGGCGAACGCCCTTGCCGGGAGCGTTGTCAGTGGTGCACCTCATGATGGCGGTATGAACGACGACCAGCAGCCGCGTGTGCGGGCCGCCCGCCCCGCCGACCTGCCGCGCCTGGCCGAACTCGCCGCGGAGCACGCCGTGTACGAGAGGGCCGAGCCGCCCGCGCCCGGCCTCGCGGACCGGCTGGCAGCGGTGCTATTCGGCCCGGAGAAGCCCCGGGCGCGCTGTTTCGTCGCCGAGATACCGGGCGGCGAGGTCGTGGGATACGCGAGCTGCGCCCCCGAGTTCTCCACCTGGCAGGCGAGCGAGTACCTGCACATGGACTGTCTCTTCCTGCGCGACGGCCACCGCGGGCTGGGCCTCGGAGCCCTGCTGGTCGAGGCGGTCGCCGCCGAGGCCCGGGCGCTCGGGATGCCCCAGGTGCAGTGGCAGACACCGGTCTGGAACGAAGGGGCGCGGCGGTTCTACGACCGCATGGGTGCGACCGGCCGCGAGAAGCTGCGGTACTCGCTGCCCGTTGCCCCGCGTGAGGCACCCGAGTAGCCGAACGCGTGGGGGTCGGCCCTGCTGAGGGCCCGTGCCCCGCGAGGATTCACCCGTACGGGCGCACGCCGATCGCGTCCGCGTGGCCGCGGTGGTCCGCTGGGTGCAGCCGCGCCCGCCCGGGCGCCGACCGGCGGAGGGCGGCGGATGCAGACCGAGAAGCGGGGCGCACCGGTGCCGACGGGTCCGCCTGAGGCCGCGCGCGGAGGCCGGGGTGCCGTGACCGGGCCCGGGACGGCAGTGCCCGTCGTGCCCGCCACCCCCTCCCTCCTCGGCCCCGAGGCCACCCGGGACCGGTACGGCTTCTACCGCACCCTGCGCGAGTCGTACCCGCTGGTGTGGGACGACCGGCTGGGCGCGTGGCTCGTCAGCCGGTACGGGGACGTCGCCTCCGCGCTGGGCGACCCGGGGCTCGTGCGGCCCCGGCGCGGGCCGTGCTGCTGGCCCGGCGAGGTGTGGTGCGAAGGGTCCCCGCAGGAGGTGGACGACGAGGCGTTCGCGGTGCTGAGGGAGGTGTCCGAGCGGACCGCCTTCGTGCTGGCGCGGCGGCTCGCGGGGCGGGAAGGTGCCGATCTGGCCGCGGAGTTCTGCCACTGGCTGCCCGTCGGGACCGCCGCCACCGCGCTCGGGCTGTCCTGCGCGGAGCTGACGCGCGGCAGCCGCGTCAAGGGCCGGCGGGCGGGCCCGGCCGCGGCCCTGGCCGTGCTCTGCGCCGACCGGTCCACTCTGATCGGCAAGGCGCTCGCCTCCCTGCTCGCCAACCTCCTCGACCGTCCGGGGGAGTGGGCGGCGGCCGTGGGCGCCGCGCCCGGCGCCCTCACCGCCGTCTGGGGTGAGTCCCTGCGCAGGAACCCTCCCGTTCATGTCGTGCTGAGGCGGGCGCGCCGGGACACCCGTACGGCCGGCGGCACGGTGCCGGCGGGTACGGCGGTCGCCCTGCTGGTCGGAGCCGCGAGCCGGGACCCGGACCGGTTCGCCGAGCCCGACCGGTTCGACCCGGGCCGCACCGCCGCGGCCCCGTCGGCCTTCGGGCCCCCGGACTGCCCGGCCGCGCGCGTGGCCGAACTCCAGGCGGAGTGCGCCGTACGCGCGCTGGGCGAGGCCATGCCGCGGCTCCGGTGGGCCGGGGGCTTCCGGCCCACCGAGACCGGGCTGCTCACACGGTCCCCGCGGACCCTTCTCGTACGCCCGGCCGGTCGACCCGCCTGAGCAGCGCGACCGGACGGTCGGCGAACAGATCGCTCAGCTTCACCGTCCCCGTGAACTCCCGGCCCGGCCGGTCGGGGCGGCCGGAGTCCTCGGAGGCGTCCGTCCGCAGGACATCGACCCACGTCCCCTCCGGCAGCGCCAGCCCCGTCGGGCCCCAGCCGCCCGACTCGGCCAGCCGCAGGGAGAGCCGGGTCACCGCCGTCACCACGTCACCGGAGCGGCAGAACGCGAGGCAGTGGTCGGCGGCCGGTCCGTCGGCGATCAGCGCCTCGTACGTACCGAACTCCCCGAAGGCCTCCGGAAGTTCCCGCCGCAGCCGCAGAGCCGCACGCGACAGCTCGCCCTTCTCGTCCGGGAGCGGGTGCGTTCCCGTCTCGGGGAAGGCGACCGGCCGGCGGTTGTCGGGGTCCACCAGCGTCAGGCACTCCGACTCCGTGCCCTGGTACACGTCCGGCACGCCCGGCATCGTCAGCTGTACGAGGGCGGCGCCCAGCACGTTCGCGCGCGCGGCCGACGCCAGACTCCGGGAGAACTCCGCGGCCTGCGCCGCGAGCGCCCCGCCGGGCCCCGACGCGGCGAAGTCGGTCAGCGCCCGCTCGTACACCGGGTCCTGCTCGGTCCACGTCGTGTGCAGGCCCGCCTCGCGCGCGGCCTTGAGCAGGGCCCCGCCCAGCCGGTCCGCGGCCGGGGCGGTGCCGCCGAGGCCGACCGCCGTCTGCCAGGCCGCCCAGGCCAGCTGGGGATCGGGCGCGGGGGCCGCGGCCAGCCGACCGAGCAGCGCCCTCCACCGCTGCGGGCACTCGGACAGCACGGCGATCCGGGCCCGTACGTCCGCACTGCGCTTGGTGTCGTGCGTGGACAGGACCGTCCCGGTGGCGGGCCAGTCGCGAGCGATCCTGGCGCAGTAGGCGTGGAATTCCTCGGGGGGCACCGCGGGCCGTCCGGGCTCGCCACCCACCTCGTTGGCGGACAGCAGGGCCACATATCGATAAAACGCCGTGTCCTCCAGGGATTTGGCGCGCAAGGCCGAGGACGTCTGGGCGAAACGGGCCTGGAAGGCGTGGAGTTCGACTCCTTCCCCGTCGTCGTCGGCCCTCCTCGCGCCGTGCCGTCCCAGCAGCAGTCCCCGTACCGCGTCGACCGCGGCGGCCTCCTCCGGGACACCGAAGGCCTGCCGCGCCTCCCGCGCCATCTCCGGGGTGAGCACCTCCTCGGCCCCGGTGCGGTACGGGCGGTACACCGGCATGCGGACCAGTAGCTCGCACAGGGCCAGCCGCAGGGCCCACGGGGCGTGGTCGCGCAGGTCCGGCGTGCGGGCGCACAGGCGCGCCGCCGCGCGCGTCAGCCGGTCCACCTCGGCGGCCAGGTCATGGGTGACCACCTCGTACGCGGCGCGCCGCGCGGTCGGCTCCCAGTGCCCGCCCCGGTCGCCGTCCTGTCCGATGAACTCCCGGTAGTGGTGCAGAAGTTCCCGGTGGCCCGCCGGATCGACGAAGAGGCCGTCGATCCGGTGCAGCGCGTCGTAGCCGGTCGTCCCGGCGACCGCCCAGTCGGAGGGCAGCGGCTCGGTACGGGCGAGGATCTTCTCCACCACGGTCCAGGCGCCACCGGTCGCCTCGTACAGCCGCCGCAGATACGTCTCGGGGTCGGCCAGGCCGTCCGGGTGGTCCACGCGCAGCCCGTCCACCACCCCGTCCCGCACCAGCTCCAGCACCTTGGCGTGGGTCGCGGCGAAGACGTCCTCGTCCTCCACCCGGACGCCGATGAGGTCCGAGATGGTGAAGAACCGGCGGTAGTTGAGCTCGGTGCGCGCCAGCCGCCACCAGCCGAGCCGGTACCACTGGGCGTCCAGCAGCTCGGGCAGGGGCAGGCCCTCCGTACCGGCGCGCAAGGGGAACGCATGCGCCTCCCCGTACGTCAGTACGCCCTTCTCCGCGTCCACCGCCAGCCGGTCCAGCTCGCCCCCGACCGGCCCGGCGAGGACCGGCAGGAGCACCTTGCCGCCGTTCGCCGTCCAGTCGATGTCGAACCAGCCGGCGTACGGCGAGTCGGGGCCCTCGCGCAGCACCTCCCAGAGCTGCCGGTTGTGGCGGGGCGCCGCCGCCATGTGGTTCGGGACGATGTCGAGGACCAGGCCGAGCCCGGCGGCCCGCGCGGTCCGGGCGAGCCGCCGCAGTCCGTCCTCGCCGCCCAGCTCCTCGCGTACGCGCGCGTGGTCGACGACGTCGTAGCCGTGCGTCGACCCCGGCACCGACTCCAGGACCGGCGACAGATGCAGATGCGACACCCCGAGCGAGGCCAGATACGGCACGGCGCGCTCGGCGGCACGGAAGGGGAAGTCCGGCTGGAGCTGCAGCCGGTAGGTCGCAGTGGGTGTCATACAAACGTACGTACCCTGTATCGCGGCTTCCGTGCCTTCGGCCCACGCGTCCGCACCCGTCTGCCGCGCGGGTTTCGCCCGATGCCCGGAGCGCTTCGGACCGGGTGCGAGGGAGTCACCCGAACGGCCCCGCGCGTCGGCGTTCCTGGGGTCCGGCCGGCCTCGTACGGCCGGAGAGCCCTCGTCCCCCCGCCGCGGCGCCCGCTCCCGCTCAGGCCGGGCGGTGCAGGACCGCCAGACTCCGCCCCACCAGGGTGACCCGCTCGCCCGCCGTCACCTTGGCGCCCTCGCCCGGCGGCACCCCCTCGCTCCGGCCCGTGTCGACCACCACCTGCCACTGCCGGCCGTGGTTGACCGGCACCAGGAAGTCGATGGTCTCCGCGCTGGCGTTGAACATCAGTAGGAAGGAGTCGTCCGCGATGCGCTCGCCCCGTGGGCCGGGCTCGGAGATGGCGTTGCCGTTGAGGAAGACGGTGAGGGCCTTGGCGCTCGACGACTGCCAGTCCTGCTGCGTCATCTCCTCGCCCTCGGGGGTGAACCAGGCGATGTCCGACAGCTCGTCGTGCGTGCCCTCCACCGGCCGGCCGTGGAAGAACCGGCGGCGCCGGAACACCGGGTGGTCGCGCCTGAGCCACACCATCGTCCGAGTGAACGCGAGCAGCGTCCCCTCCGGGTCGCTGCCCGGGTCGGGCCACTTCACCCAGCTCAGCTCGCTGTCCTGGCAGTAGGCGTTGTTGTTGCCGTGCTGGGTGCGGGCGAACTCGTCGCCGTGGCTGAGCATCGGCACGCCCTGCGACAGCATCAGGGTGGCGATGAAGTTGCGCATCTGGCGTTCGCGCAGCTCCAGTACGCCGACGTCGTCCGTCTCGCCCTCGGCGCCGCAGTTCCAGGACCGGTTGTGGCTCTCGCCGTCCCGGTTGCCCTCCTTGTTGGCCTCGTTGTGCTTGTCGTTGTACGAGACGAGGTCGTGCAGCGTGAAGCCGTCGTGGCAGGTGTGGAAGTTGATGGAGGCCAGCGGGCGCCGTCCGTCGTCCTGGTAGAGGTCGGAGGAGCCGGTGAGGCGTCCGGCGAACTCGGCGAGCGTACGCGGCTCGCCCCGCCACAGGTCCCGTACGGTGTCGCGGTACTTGCCGTTCCACTCGGTCCACAACGGCGGGAAGTTGCCCACCTGGTAGCCGCCCTCACCGACGTCCCAGGGCTCCGCGATCAGCTTCACCTGGCTGACCACCGGGTCCTGCTGCACCAGGTCGAAGAAGGACGAGAGCCGGTCCACCTCGTGGAACTGGCGGGCCAGCGTCGCCGCGAGGTCGAAGCGGAACCCGTCCACATGCATCTCGGTCACCCAGTACCGCAGCGAGTCCATGATCAGCTGGAGGACGTGCGGCGAGCGCATCAGGAGCGAGTTCCCGGTGCCGGTGGTGTCCTCGTAGTAGCGAGGATCGTCCGCGAGCCGGTAGTACTGCGCGTTGTCCAGGCCCCGGAAGGAGAGGGTGGGGCCCAGGTGGTTGCCCTCGGCCGTGTGGTTGTAGACCACATCGAGGATGACCTCGATCCCGGCCTCGTGCAGCGCCCGTACCGCCTGTTTGAACTCCAGGACCTGCTGCCCCCGGTCTCCCCAGGAGGCGTACGCGTTGTGCGGGGCGAAGAAGCCGATCGTGTTGTATCCCCAGTAGTTGGACATCCCCTCATCGGCGAGCCGGTGGTCGTTGACGAACTGGTGGACCGGCATCAGCTCCAGGGCCGTCACCCCCAGCTCCGTCAGATGGCCGATGACGGCCGGGTGCGCCAGCGCCGCGTAGGTGCCGCGCATCTCCGGGGGAAGCTCCGGATGGAGCATCGTCAGGCCCTTCACATGGGCCTCGTAGAGCACCGTGCGGTGGTACTCGGTGCGCGGCGGCCGGTCGTCGCCCCAGTCGAAGTACGGGTTGACGACCACCGACGTCATCGTGTGCGGCGCCGAGTCCATGTCGTTGCGGGAGTCGGGGCGGTCGAAGTAGTAGCCGTACACCGCCTCGCCCCATTCGATGCTCCCGCTGATGGCGCGCGCGTAGGGGTCGAGGAGCAGCTTCGCCGAGTTGCAGCGGTGCCCGTTCTGCGGCTCGTACGGGCCGTGCACACGGAACCCGTAGCGCTGCCCCGGCATCACTCCGGGCAGATACGCGTGGCGCACAAAGGCGTCACTCTCGCGCAGCTCCACCGCCGTCTCCGAACCGTCGTCGTGCAGAAGGCACAACTCGATCCGCTGGGCGGCCTCCGAGAAGACCGCGAAATTGGTCCCGGCGCCGTCGTACGTGGCGCCGAGTGGGTACGCCTGTCCCGGCCACACCTGCATGGGCAAGACTCTTCCACTTCTGTTCCGGGTACTGAGGGGCACTTGACGCAGATCCTCCCGGAAAAGAAGTCCGTCCCCTAGGACGCCGGAGTGCTCCGGAGGGTGATCCCAACAGCGGTTACCCCCGTTGGGCGACCGGTACCCCGGTCGATCCGGACGGCCTGTGCGTCCGGATCCGGCCACCTTCCGCAGCGGTGTGGGGTCCCGGCGCAGGTGGGGCCGGTATGAATCAGCTCACTCGCCCCGACGGCCCGGCGCGGAACCGATCACGGGGACAAGGGAGTTGGGAAACAGCCTCTCCATCCGGCTGCACCGCCTCCCGCTCGCGGAGTACTCTTCCTTGATCGTTGGAGGGGGACCGGAAGGCGGTGCGGCGGGTGAGCTCGGGAGGGCTGGAGCTGCCCCCTGGTGACACGGGTCACGAGGGGGAGTCCGGCGACATCCCGCCCGGCGCGGTCTCCGTGGCGCGTCCGGTGGAGATCGGGGCGGAACTGGACTGGGACGCGGACGCCTGGAGCGAGGTGCGCACGCGCGCCCAGCGGGCGGGCCGGGCCTACATCTGGCTGAATCTGGTGGAGCAGCGGCTGCGGGCCGTGGTCGCGGCCGTGCTGCAGCCCATCTACGAGCCGGTCCACGGGGACGACTGGGTGGTGGCGGCTGCGGGCCCCGCCGGGCAGGAGTGGGTGCAGCGCGCCGTCGCCGTACGGGAGGTCTCGCGCCGCAAGGGCTATCTGCTCGATCCGGCCGACGACAACGTGCTGAGCTTCCTCACCCTGCCGCAGCTGCGCGAGCTGATGGTGCAGCACTGGCCGTGCTTCGAGCCGTACGTGGACGACCGGCGCGACGTCGAGCTCGCCCTGGACGAGCTGGAGGTCGCGCGGAACGTCGTCTCGCGCAACCGCGCGCTCAACGAGGCGGTGCTCGCCCAGGCCGAGCGCGCCTCCGCCCGGCTGCTGGACGTCCTGGGCGGCGGGGCGGGCGCGCCGGCCGCGCACCGGCTGCCCATCGACGCGGTCGAGGACCTGGTGGGCGACCGGTACGCGGACGTGGTCTCGGTCCACTCCGACCGGGTGCGGCTGCAGCGCCAGCTTCCCGCCGAGGACCTGTTCAGCCACGCCAGACGGCTCGACGCGATAGGCATCGGGCTCAATCTGCTGGTCCAGAACTACTCGGGGCGCCGCCTTGTGCGCCTGGCCGAGTCGGGCTGCCGCGTCCGGCTGCTCTTCCTGAACCCGGCGAGCAGCGCGGTGAAGCGGCGCGAGCGCGAACTGGGGCTGAAGAAGGGCGAGCTGAGCCGGTCGGTGGAGATGAACATCCTGCACATGCGCCGGGTGCGGGCCCGGCTGCGCGACCCCGGGGCCTTCGAGATCCAGGTGTTCGACGAGACCCCGCGCTTCACGGCGTACCTGGTCGACGGGGACGGCACCGACGGCCTCGCGGTCGTCCAGTCGTATCTGCGCAGGGCGCGGGGGATGGAGGCGCCGGTGCTGGTGCTGCGGGGAGGCGCGCGGCGGGAGGTCGTACGCCCGGACCAGGATGTCGAACACGGACTTTTCGCGACATACCGCGAGGAGTTCGAGTCGATGTGGGTGGATTCGCGGCCTGTGTCCTGACCGTCCATCGGCTGCCCGGACCCCATTGTCAGTGGTGCGTGCGAGGCTGTTCGTCACTGGGGGAGAGCACCAAAAGGGAGGGCCAAGATGGGGTGGCACCGCGAACCGCTGGTCGGATTCGACCTGGAGACGACCGGTACGGACCCGCTGGAGGCACGGATCGTGTCGGCCGCGATCGTCGGCGTCAGGGGCGGCGAGGTGGCCCGGCAGCGGAACTGGCTGGCGGACCCGGGCATTCTGATCCCGGCACAGGCCTCGGCGATCCACGGCATCAGCAACGAGCGGGCGGCGTCCGAAGGCCGCCCGGTGCGTGAGGTCGCCGACGAGATAGCGGAGACGATCACGGGCTACTGGGCGCGGGGAGTGCCGGTCGTGGCCTACAACGCGGCGTTCGACCTGACGCTGCTGGAGGCCGAACTGCGCCGCCACGCCCTGCCCTCGCTCACCGACCGGCTCGGGGGCGCGCCCCTGGGCCCGGTCGTCGACCCGTACACGATCGACCGCGCGGTCGACCGCTACCGCAAGGGCAAGCGGACGCTGGAGGCGGTGTGCGTGGAGTACGGCGTGGTGCTCGACGGCGCCCATGAGGCGGGTGCGGACGCGCTGGCGGCGGTCCGGGTGGCCGTGGCGATAGCCGACCGCCATCCCCAGGTCGCCCGGCTGCTCCCGGCGGAGCTGCACGCCCAGCAGATCGAGTGGTACGCGGCGTGGGCGGCCGACTTCCAGCAGTTCCTGCGCCGGAAGGGCACACCGGACGCGACGGTCGACCCCGCGTGGCCGATACGGGAGCCGGCGCCGGTCCAGCGCTGACGGCGGACCGTCGACGGCCGGGGGCCCGGGGTCCGGGCCGCGCCGGCTCGACGTGGGTCGCGCCCGCTTGCCGGGGCGCGGTCATGTGCCGGGGCGCGGCTCGCCGGGCGAGGCGCGCAGGCTCAGAACGGGTACCAGCGGACCTCGGGATCCCCGTTCCGCAGGGAAGCCACCCGGCGGCGGAACTCGTCGAGCGCCTTGGGGTTGGCCGGTGCGTGCTGGGCGACCCAGGCGCAGCTGGCCGTTTCCCGCGCGCCCCGCAGCACCGCGCACCCCTCCCACTCCCGCACATCCCACCCGTAGGCCTCGGTGAACGCCTCGTACTGCTCGTCCGGCAGCCCGTACCGGTCCCGGGAAAGGGCCATGACCACCAGGTCGTGTTCCCGGAAGTCGGCGGAGAAGGTCTCCAGGTCGACCAGGACCGGGCCCTCGGGGCCGACATGGACGTTGCGGGGCAGCGCGTCGCCGTGGATGGGGCCGGGCGTCAGGTGCGGGGTGAGGGCGGAAGCCGCCTCGGCGAAACCGTCCCGGCGGGCGCGGAGATAGGCCGCGTCGGCGGGGTCGACCGCGTCCCCGGCCAGCCGCAGCCAGCGCTCGACCCCGCCGAGCAGTTCTCGGCGGGGCAGGGTGAACGCCGGGGCGGGCAGGGCATGGACGAGCCGCAGCAGCTCGGCCAGGTCGCGGGGGCCCGCGGGGCGGACGGCGGCGGGCAGCCGGTGCCAGAGCGTCACCGGGTGGCCGTCCACCAGCCGGGGCGCGGGCTCGGCGGCCCGTACCGCGGGTACGCCGCACTCGGCGAGCCAGCCGGCGATGGCCAGCTCGCCTTCGGCGCGCGCCAGCAGCTCGGGGTGCTCGGTCGCGTCGCGGCCGACCTTGACCACGAGGTCGCCGGTCGCGAAGACGGCGTTCTCGCCGAGGGCGAGCAGCTCGGCGGGGGCTCCGGACCCTGCCCCGGAGCCAGCCCCTGCCTCAGACCCTGACCGTGTCCCCGTTCCCGCCCAGCCGCCGCCGAGTCCCGCCGCGGCCAGTACCTCGCGCGCCCGTGCCTCGTCCACTGTTCACTCCCGGTGATCGTTCCGTACCGGGCAAGTCTCGCATTCACGCAGGTCGTCTCGGTGAGGAGGCAGGTCGTCTTGACGAACCCACACACCGTCAGCACGATGACGAGGGTCATTCGGCAATCCCGGCAAAGGGGTCGAAAAATGACATTGGCCACCACAACGGCGCGGCCGGGGAGACGCTTACGCGGGCGCCCCGGCAAACCCCCGGACCACGGGGCCTGGTTCCTGGTGCTGCCCGCGCTGATCCCGATCCTCGTCCTGAGCGTGGGACCGCTGCTCTACGGCATCGCCCTCTCCTTCACCGACTCGCAGGCGGGCCGCACCGCGCCCACCGAGTGGACCGGGCTGCTCAACTTCCAGGACCTGCTCCACGACACCCTGTTCTGGGAGTCCTTCCGGATCGGTCTGCTGTGGGCGGTGGGGGTCACCGTGCCGCAGTTCCTGCTCGCGCTCGGACTCGCCCTGCTGCTCGACCAGAACCTCCGCTTCCGCTGGCTGGCGCGGGCTCTGGCCATCATCCCGTGGGCGATGCCGGAGGTCGTCGTCGGCATCATGTGGCGGCTGGTGTACAACCCGGACGCCGGGATCCTCAACGAGACGCTCGGCGACCTCGGACTCGGTGACGGCCGGGACTGGCTGACCGGTCTCGGCACCGCACTGCCCGCCGTGATCGTCGTCGGGGTCTGGGCGGGCCTGCCGCAGACGACGGTGGCCCTGCTCGCCGGACTCCAGAACACCCCGCAGGAACTGCACGAGGCCGCCGCGATGGACGGCGCCGGCGCCTGGCGCCGCTTCTCCACGGTGACCTGGCCGGCCCTCCGCCCCGTGGCACTGGCGATCACCGCGCTCAACTTCATCTGGAACTTCAACGCGTTCGCCCTGGTCTATGTCCTCACCAACGGCGGCCCGGGCGGCAAGACCCGGCTGCCCATGCTCTTCGCCTACGAAGAGGCCTTCCGGTACGGGCAGTTCGGGTACGCGGCGGCGATGGGCTGTGTGATGGTCGCGGTGATCTCGGTGTTCCTCGCGTTCCATCTGGCGGCGCGGCTCGGCACAGGGGGTGAGGACCGATGACGTCCCGTACGCGGCCGTGGGGGCGCGCCGGGCAGTATCTGGCGCTCCTGGGCTATCTGGTCTTCCTGGCGTTCCCGTTCCTGTGGCTGCTCTCCACGGCGTTCAAGCCCGCGCGAGAGCTCGGCTCGCTGCACCCGACCTGGATTCCGCGCCACCCCACCCTCGAGAACTTCCGGCAGGCCTTCGACGAACAGCCGCTGCTGCGCGCGGGGTTCAACAGCCTGCTCGCGGCGGTCTCGGCGGCGCTGCTCGCGGTCGTGGTGGCGACCCCGATGGCGTATGTGATGGCGCGTCGGCGCGGCAGGATGGCGACGGCGGCGACCGGCTGGGTGGTGGTCAGCCAGGCGTTCCCGTTCGTCCTGCTGATCATTCCGCTCTTCCTGGTCCTGAAGCGACTCCATCTCGTCAACTCGGTGGGCGGCCTGGTCATGGTGTACGTCGTGTGGTCGCTGCCCTTCGCGCTGTGGATGCTGGTCGGGTACGTCCGGGCGGTGCCCCGGGAGCTGGAGGAGGCGGCGGCCGTCGACGGGGCGGGGCGGCTGCGCACGCTGGTCTCGGTCACCGCGCCGCTGCTCGCCCCCGGCATCGTCGCCACCGGCCTCTTCGCCTTCATCACCGCGTGGAACGAATTCTTCTTCGCGCTCGTTCTGCTGAAGACACCGGAGAAGCAGACCCTGCCGGTCGTCCTCACGCACTTCCTCGGCGCGGAGGGAGCCGCCGATCTCGGTCCGCTCGCGGCAGCCGCCTTCCTCGCCACGCTGCCCTCGCTGGCCGTCTTCGCCGTCATCCAGCGGCGGATCACCGCCGGGATGTTCGCCGGGGCGGTGAAGAGCTGATGCGCACACGACCGCTGACGCTCACCGCCGTGGTGCTCGCCCTGCTCCTCTCCACCCTCAGCGGCTGCTCGGGCGACGGCTCGCGCGATGACGGCCGGATCAGGCTCCGCTTCCAGTCGCTGGCCTGGCAGAAGGAGTCGGTGGCCGCCACCAAGGAGCTGGTGAAGGAGTGGAACCGGGCGCACCCGCTGATCCAGGTCCAGTACGTGCAGGGCAGTTGGGACACCGTCCACGACCAGCTGCTGACCTCGTTCGAGGGCGGCGAGGCACCGGACGTCATCCATGACGCCTCCGACGACCTCGCGGACTTCGCCTACGGCGGCTATCTCACCGATCTGCGCACCCTGCTGCCCGCCGGGCTCAGACAGGACATCCCCGACCGGAGCTGGGAGTCCGCGACCTTCGGAAAGGGGGTGTACGGAGTCCCGTTCCTCCAGGAGCCGCGCGTGCTGATGGCCAACACCCGGATCCTCAGGGCGTCGGGGGTACGGATACCCACTCCCCGGCAGCCGTGGACCTGGCAGGAGTTCCGGCAGGTGACGAAGAGGCTGAGCGCCCGGGGGCGGTACGGGATCGCCTGGCCGCTCAAGGAGCCCGTGTCGCTCACCCTGAACCTGGGCCTGTCCGCCCGCGGTCGGCTGTTCCACCGGGCGGCGGACGGGAAGGTGCGGGTGGCGTTCGAGGAGGGCGACGCGACCGTGCCCTCGGTCATCCACGACCAGGTGAACATCGACGGGAGCGCCGCGCGGACCACGCTCGGCATGGGCGGCTCCGACACCCTGCCGGGTTTCTTCGGCGGCCGATACGCGATGGCCGCGCTGGGCTTCTCGTACCGCCAGCAGATCGTGCAGCAGGCGCCCGAGGGGTTCGAGTGGACCGTGCTGCCCACCCCGGCGGGAAGCGAGGGGCTCGCCCAGGGGGTCAGCCCGCAGACCCTTTCGGTCGCCCAGGACAGCCCGCACAAGAAGGAGGCGGCCGAGTTCATCGGTTTCCTGCTCCAGCCGCGCAACATGGTCCGGCTCGCGCAGGGCGACTGGATGCTGCCGACGGGAACCGCCGCGCTGAAGGACCCGGCCCTGCACACCGAGCGCTACGGCTGGGCCACCGGAGCCGAGTTGGCGGCAGCGCTGCGCTCGGCCCCGGCGCAGTCGGTGCGGGGCTACCCGGAGTGGAAGGACAAGGTCGCCACCCCCGCCCTCCAGCAGTACTACAGCGGTGCCATCGACAGAGGGGAGCTGCGAAAACGGCTGGTCGAGGACGGCAACCGGGTGCTGGCCCGCTATCAGCGCTGAACGGGCAGGAGGCGGGCGGACGACCGTAGACGCATGGCGCGGACGCCTCGTCCCGCTTGGCCGGTCTTCGCCGCGCGGCCCGCACGGCCCCGTACACGTACTCGCCTCACCCCACACGTTCTCGCCCCACCCCAACAGGCGGGGCCCGGGGAGTGATTGCTCCCCGGGCCCCGCCCGTACCCGCTCACACCAGCGGGGTCAGACCCGGACGATGCGGTCGCGGTCCTCGTCGCCGTGGTGGGCGGTGGGCGCCGGGGCGACGGCCGACTCGTCGTGGGTGAGGTCGGGCAGCCAGCGCAGCCACTTCGGCATGTACCAGTTGCGCTCGCCGAGCAGGACCATGACCGCCGGGAGCAGCACGCCCCGGATGACCGTGGCGTCGATCAGGACGGCCGTGGCGAGCCCCACGCCCATCTGTTTCATCGACTGCATCGAGAGCGTTCCGAAGATCGCGAAGACCGCCACCATGATGATCGCCGCGCTGGTGACCACACCGGCCGTGGTCACCACGCCGTGCTGGATGGCGTCGCGGGTCGAGCGTCCCTGGAGCCGGGCCTCGCGGATCCGGGACACCACGAACACGTGGTAGTCCATCGACAGACCGAAGAGGATCACGAAGAGGAACAGCGGCAGCCAGGAGACGATCGCGCCGACGCCCTCGGCGCCCACCAGCGAGGCGCCCCAGCCGTGCTGGAAGACGGCGGTCAGGATGCCGTAGGCCGCGCCCACCGACAGGAGGTTGAGGACGATCGAGGTGATCGCGATCGTCAGCGAGCGGAAGCAAAGCAACATCAGGAGGAAGGCGAAGACCACCACGAAGGCGAAGACCGGGGTGACCGCGCCGACGATCCGGGCGTTGAAGTCCTTGGACCCGGCGACCTGACCGGTGATCGGCGCGTCCAGGCCGCGCACCTTGCCCAGGGTGTCGGGGCGGACGTGGTCGCGGAGCAGGTCGAGGCTCTTCTCCGCCTTCTTCTGGTCGGAGCCGCCGATCAGCGGGACGTCGACGACCGCCACGTTCTCCGCGCTGTGCAGGGTGATCTTGATGGGGCCGTCCGATGCGCCCCGGCTGATCGACTGCGTACGGAAGTCGGCGAGGGCCTGCTTGACCTCCGGGGCGTTGATGTCGACGGCCTTGATCACGACGTTGGCCGGGCTGGCGCCGCCGGGGAAGGTCTGGTTGACGCGGTCGTAGGTGCCGACGATGGGCAGCGAGTCGCCGAACTCCTGGTCCAGCGTGAGGTTCTGGGTGTGCATGCCGACCGCCGGCAGGGCTATCGCGATCAGCGCGCCCGCAGCCAGCGCCAGCGCGGCCTTCGGACGGCGCAGCACCGCGCCGAGGACGGCGCGCCACACGCGGCTCTCGCCGCCGCTGTTGCGCTTCCCGCGCTTGAGGCGGTTCAGGAACGGCAGCCGGCCCTTCTCGACGCGCTCGCCGAGCAGCGACAGAAGCGCGGGCAGCACGGTAACCGAGCCGACCATGGCCACCGCGACCACCATCAGCGAGGCCAGGCCCATCGCCTCGAACTCGGCGAGCCCGGTGAAGAGCATGCCGGCCATGGCGACGCAGACGGTGACACCGGAGACGATGATGGCCCGGCCGCTGGTCGCGGCGGCGATGCGCAGGGCCGTCTGGGCGTCGCGCCCGGCCTCGCGCTCCTCGCGTTCGCGGCGCAGATAGAAGAGGCAGTAGTCGACGCCGACGGCCAGACCGACCAGCAGCATCACGGAGTTGGCGGTGTCGCTCATCGCCTGGAGGTGGCTGACGATGGCCATCAGGCCCATCGTGGCGATGATCGCCGTGAGTGCGAGGGCCACCGGCAGCAGCGCCGCGACCAGCGCGCCGAACGCGATGAGCAGGATGCCGAGTGCGACGGGCACCGCCGAGTACTCGGCCTTCTTGAAGTCGTCGCCGAAGGCGTCCTTGAAGGTCTTGCCCATGCTGGCGCTGCCGATCTCCTCGATCCGCAGCCCCTTGTGCTCGCCCTGCACCTTCTTCACCGCGTCCAGCACCGGCGTGATGCGGTCGGGCGCGGTGTCGGCGTCGCCGCGCACCTCGAACTGGATCAGCGCGCTCCGGCCGTCCTTGGAGAGGGTCTTCGCGGTGTACGGAGACATCACCTTGGTGACCTCGCCGGTGCCGTCGACCGCCTTCATCACCTCGTCCACGGCGGCGCGGAAGGCGGGGTCGGTGGCTTTGGTCGAGCCGTCCACCGCCTGGATGAAGACGGTCTCGCCGGCCGGCTCCTTGAGGCCCGCGTCATCGATGATCTTCTGTGCCTGGCCGACCTCGCCGGGCAGCTGGTTGTCCTTGACGTCGATGCGCCCGGCCGCCGAGCCGATGCCCATGGCCAGGAAGACGAAGAGCACCCAGATCACCACCGCCGCCCAGCGATGGCGGGCGCTCCACCCACCGGCCCGCGCGGCCACGCCGCGCACTCTTGTGACTCCGTCGACCATGGTGAGACGCCCCCCTGACAGCGATGGCAGCCCGGCGCCGCCATCCGGTTACGACGCTAGGGGCTGGATCCGGCCGTCTCCTCGTGCTCTTTGCTGAACCGGGTCCCCTGTATCTACTCCCTGCGAAGTGGGGGCATCCCCTACGCGGGGGATGCAAGCCCCTTACACGTAAAGCCGACGCAGAGGGAAGATCCACGCCCGGGTCGCCACGGGGCGTCCACCAAGCCTGCACAACAACCGAGTTGACCTGCGGTGGCCTGTTTTTTATTACGAAACCTTGTTGCGTAAGTCACAGCTTTCTGGATCTCTTGATCTGCGCTCGTCCATCGGCCAGGGTTTCGAACCAGCCCCCGGAAGGTTTACATCCGGTAGGCCAACCCCCCACAAAAACTGGCGAGGAGATCCCCTCTTCATGGCAACTCACAAGCGCAAAAGCCGCCTCAAGCTCACGGCCGGCATAACCGCCGTGGCGGCGGCGGCCGGTGTCACCCTCATGACCACCCAGATGGCGGGCGCCGCCGCGCCGGCCGAGGGCACGGTGTACGGCCTGGACGCCAAGGGCGCCATCGACGGCAGCTATATCGTCCTGCTGGACGAGAAGGCCTCGGCGGACGCCAAGCGCAAGCTCGCCGACGAGTACGGCGGCACCCTCCGGCGCGACTACGCCTCGGCCGTCAACGGCTTCTCCGCGAGCGGGCTCTCGCAGACCGAGGCCAAGCGGCTGGCCGCCGACCCGGCCGTCGGCAAGGTCGTCCAGAACAAGAAGTTCCACATCACCGCCGAGCAGCCCGCCCCGCCGTCGTGGGGGCTCGACCGGATCGACCAGGCCGAGACGGCCGGGGACGGCAAGTACACCTACCCGGACAGCGCGGGCGAGGGCGTCACCGCGTACGTCATCGACACCGGTGTGCGCACCACCCACAAGGACTTCGGTGGCCGGGCCTCCTCGGGCTTCGACGCCATCGACAACGACACCACCGCCGACGACGGCAACGGCCACGGCACGCACGTCGCCGGCACCATCGCCGGAACCGCGCACGGCGTCGCCAAGAAGGCGAAGATCGTCGCCGTCCGTGTCCTGGACGACCAGGGTTCGGGCTCGACCGAGCAGGTCGTCGCGGGCATCGACTGGGTCACCAAGAACCACAAGGGCCCCTCGGTCGCCAATATGAGCCTCGGCGGCGGCGCCGACCCCGCGCTCGACACGGCCGTGCAGAAGGCCATCGCCTCGGGTGTGACCTTCGCCGTGGCGGCGGGCAACGAGTCCGCCGACGCCGGCCAGGGCTCCCCCTCCCGGGTCAAGGAGGCGATCACCGTTGCCTCCTCCACCAAGGACGACAAGCAGTCGGACTTCTCCAACTTCGGCTCCGTGGTGGACCTCTACGCCCCCGGATCGGACATCACCTCCGACTGGAACACCGACGACAGTGCCACCAAGACGATCTCGGGCACGTCGATGGCGACCCCGCACGTGGTGGGCGCCGCCGCCGTCTACCTCGCCGCCCACAAGGACGCCACCCCCGCCCAGGTCTCGGACGCGCTGACCGGCGGAGCCACCGCCGGCAAGATCTCCAACCCGAGCGCCGGCACCCCGAACAAGCTGCTCAAGGTCGTCGAGTAACCACCCCCACGCGGTCGTGAACGACGGCTCCCGTGCCATCCCCCACGAGGCACGGGGGCCGTCCTATTGTGTGGACATGACGACGATGTACGCCGCCCTGCTGCGCGGGATCAACGTGGGCGGCAACAAGAAGGTCCCGATGGCCGAGCTCAGAGCACTGCTCACCGAGCTCGGCCACGGTTCCGTACGCACCTATCTGAACAGCGGCAACGCCGTCTTCAGCAGCGACTCCCACGATCCGGACGCGCTCGCCGCCGCTCTGGAGGGGGCCATCGAGAAGCGCTTCGGCTTCCCCGTCGCCTGTCTGGTGCGCACCGGCGCCTATCTGAAGGCCGTCGTGGACGCCTGCCCCTTCCCGGCGGACGAACTGGAGGGCAGGCAACTGCACGCCACGTTCTTCTCCGGCCCCGTCGACCCCGAGCGCTTCGCGGGCCTCGACACCAAGGCCTTCCTGCCCGACACCTTCCGTCTCGGTGACCGGGTCCTCTATCTGTACGCGCCCGACGGCATCGGCCGCTCCAGGCTCGCCGAGGCGCTGGCGAAGCCCGCCCTGCTCAAGGGCGTCGAGGCGACGGCCCGCAACTGGAACACGGTCAAGGCGCTCGTGGAGATGACCGGCGACTGAGCGGCGCTCCGGCCGGCCGCGCCGAACGTGCCAAGTGGCCCACTCCGCCGATGCATGAATGGCCCGCACCCCGGTGCCAATCCCTCGCTACCTTCGTCCTATGGACACCACCGAGAACACCGGCCCCACGACCGTCGACTTCTACTTCGACCCCGCCTGTCCGTTCGCCTGGATCACCTCACGCTGGATGCTGGAGGTCGAGCGCCACCGGGACATCGACCTCCGGTTCCGTGTGATGAGCCTGTACCTGCACAACGTCGGCAACGAACTCCCCGGCTGGTACCGCGAGTTGGTCGACAAGTCGATCCGTCCGGTACGGGTGGCGGTGGCGGCGGCGCAGGACCACGGCGAGGAGGTGCTGCGCGACCTGTACACCGCGTACGGCACCCGGATACACGAGCAGAAGAACGAGGACTTCGACGAGGTCATCGAGCAGGCGCTGGCCGAGCTCGGCCTTCCGGCGGCGCTCGCGCGGGCCGCGCACGACCCCGCGTACGACGAGGCGGTGCGGCGCCGCCACGACGAGGGCAAGGACCCGGCGGCGGACGCCTACGTCGGTACGCCGACCATGCACCTCGACGGGACCGTCTACTTCGGGCCGGTGCTCAGCTCCATCCCGCGCGGCGAGGAGGCGGCGCGGCTCTTCGACAGCGTCCGGGTGATCGCCGCCCACCCGGACTTCTTCGAGCTGAAGCGGACACGGACGGGGGGTCTCCGCTTCGACTGACGGCGGGCCAGTGATCCGATGAATACAGGCGGGCGATGGGCAGTTGGCAGAATATTTGCCGCACGCGTTGACCGTGCCGCACAAGTGCTCCTATGTTTCCCTGGACCCCCGAGGAGGCAGGATGCCCGCGCTCCGGAGCACGCCCGCACGAGCCGTACTGACCGCCGTGCTCGCCGCCCTGGTCCTGGCGGGCCCGGGCCTGGTGCCCTCGGCCGGAGCCGGATCCCGCGCGGCGCCGCGCACCGCCGAGGTCCATGTCTCACCCTCGGGCCGGGACGCCGCCGACGGCACGGCGGCCCACCCCGTGCGCACCCTGACCCGCGCCCGCGACCTGGCGCGCGAGAAGGCCGCGCACTACGGCTCGGCCCACTATTCCGGCGACATCACCGTGCGCCTGGCCGCCGGTACGTACCGGACGACCGGGCCGCTCGTCCTCGACGGGCGCGACTCCGGCCCGGCCGGGCACCGGATCGTCTGGCAGGGCGCGGGCGCCGGCTCGACCCTGATCAGCGGCGGACGCAGGGTCGTCGAGGGCTGGCGCCCGGTGTCCGGGCGCCCCGGCCTCTGGTCCGCCCCGGCGCCCCAAGGGCTCACCGACACCCGGCAGTTGTACGTGGACGGGGTGCGTGCCCAGCGCGCCCGGGGCGAGGTCCCGGTCGGTCTGACCGCGACGGCGACCGGCTACACCGCCACCGCCGACACCATGGCGCGCTGGCGCCACCCCTCGGACGCCGAGTTCGTCTACACCGGCGGTGAGGCCCTCTGGAACGTCGAGCGCAACGGCCTGGGGCAGTGGACCGAGCCGCGCTGCCGGATCGCCTCGGCGCGGGATACGGCGATCACCATGGCCCAGCCGTGCTGGGACAACTCCACCAAGCGTGTGGAGTTCCCCGACCGGCCCGGCCGGACCGTGAGCATGGTCGGCCCGGGACGTCTCACCAACGGCGGCCGGGCCTCGTACGTGGAGAACGCCTACGAACTCCTCGACCAGCCGGGCGAGTGGTACCTCGACCGGTCCGCGCACACCGTGTACTACCTGCCGCGCGAGGGCGAGGACGTGCGCCGCGCCGATGTCGAGGCCGCCGCCGCCGAGAAACTCGTCGACGGACGCGGCACCCCGGCCGCGCCGCTGCACGATGTCGCCTTCCAGGGCGTCCAGTTCGGCTACGCCACCTGGCTGACACCGTCCGGACCCGAGGGGTTCTCGGAGATCCAGGCCGGTTACACCGTCACCGGGGCGAAGGGCTGGGCGACGCAGGGCCTGTGCGGCTTCGTGGAGGGCGGCACCTGCCCGTTCGCCTCCTGGACGAAGATGCCGGGCAATGTGTCGTTCGCGTACGGACAGCGCATCGGCATCAGCGACTGCGTGTTCGCGCACCTGGGGGCGGCCGGGCTGGACCTCGGCGCCGGGACGACGGACTCCGCCGTGCGGGGCAGCGTCTTCACCGACATCTCCGGCAACGGGCTGGAGATCGGCGGCGTGGACGGCCAACCGGCCGCGTCGGGCGTGGAGGTGACGAACAACCACGTGTACGCGCTGCCGCGTGAGTACCACGGCGGTGTCGGCGTCCTCAACGGGTACACCCGGCACACCACCATCGCCCACAACCAGCTCGACCACCTCGGCTACAGCGCGATCTCCCTCGGCTGGGGCGGCTGGCCCGACAAGATCGGCTCGCCCGCCACCCCCAACCCCAGTCACGACAACGCCGTGCGGGACAACCTCATCCATGACTACATGCAGTTGCTCGACGACGGGGGAGGCGTCTACACCCAGGGTCTGACCGGCACCTCGATGGCCGACGGCGAGCAGGTCACCGGCAATGTCATCCACGACCAGTGGGGCCTGGGCAAGAGCGTGTACACCGACAACGGGTGCACCTACGAGACCGTGAGCGGGAACGTCCTCTACGGCGCGTCGTACGCGAACGTCGGCAGCCGCCACACCGACTACCGCGACACGCTCGGCAACAACGATCCGACCCTGATCGCGGGGAACTGGTGGGAGGAGGGCGCCCCCGACAGCTCCAACAAGGGGCTGGTGACCAGCGGGAACCACATCATGGCCGGGCTGTCCGACGTACCCGGGGAGGTGATCGTCCGTGCCGGGATCGAGCCCGCCCACCGGGATGTGCTCACCCGTACGACCGGCGCGGTGTCCGTGCCGGAGGCGCCGGCGCGGGTGGGGACGAGCCCGGGGGGCGGGGACGGGCTGTACGTGACGTTCAACCCCAGCTTCGTGGACGGGGGTTCACCGGTCACCGGCTATACCGTGTACGCCCTGCGGCCCGACGGCACGGAGGCCGGGCGGGGAAACGTCGGCGTGGCGGAGTTCGAGCGCCTCGCGGTCGTGCGGATCGCGGGGCTCCGGGCACAGGAGGGGCCGTTCCGGGTGGTGGCGACCGCGCGGAACGCGCACGGGGAGAGTGCGGCCTCCCTCGCGTCGGCGCCGGTCGCGGTGACGGCCGCGTCCGTGCTGCCCGGGGCGCCCACGGGGGCGAAGGCGCGCGTGGCCGCGCGGGCGGTCACCGTGGCCTGGACGCCGCCCGCCGCCACGGGTGACGCCGAGGTGACCGGCTACCGGATCACCGTGTCGGACGGGCGGACCGTCCCGGTCGGCGGCCGGGACGTGCTGGTCACGCGGCCGTCCGGCAAGGGGATGTTCCGGGTGGTGGGCTCGTTGCTGCCCGCGACCTCGTACACCTTCACGGTCGCCGCCGTCACGGCGGCGGGTACCGGGCCGACGGCCACGGTGACCGCCACCACCACGGCGGAGTAGGGCGGGGGCGGCTCACGCCGCCTTCTCGCCCCGCCACGCCCCGTCCCGCTGGGCCCATCGCACCGCCGGGCCCACCGCCAGGCCCGCCGTGGTGAAGAGCGCCGCCAGGAACGCCCAGCCCGCGAAGCCGTGGTTCACCGCCGTGATCGTCACCAGCGCCGGTCCCGCCATCATCGCCGCGGCCGAACCCGAGCTGAACACGCCCTGGTAGACGCCGTGGGCGCGGGAGTCGGCCAGTTCGTAGCCGAGGGTCCAGCCGCCGGCCGAGGACAGGACCTCACCGAAGACCTGCACCACCGCGCCCGCCACGAGCACCGCCACCGCCCACATCGGGGAGAGCCCGGCGGACAGGGCGAAGACCACGCACGCCGCGCCGAGCAGCAGCCCCGCCCGGCCCATCGCCCGTACCGCTCCCGCCACGTCCGCGACGCCACGGGTCGCGCGCACCTGGAACAGGGCCACCAGCACACAGTTGACGATCATCACCAGCGCCACCGACCAGCGCGGCGCCTCGGTGTTCTTGGCGATCCACAGCGGCATACCGACCTCCAGCAGGCTGAACTGCAGCATCGTCACGGCGTTGAGCACGGTCACCGCCAGGTACGGCAGGTCGCGGACCGCCCGCCAGCGGCTCTCGGCGGGAGTGTCCGCCGTGCCGTCCGCCCGGCGCGCGGCCAGCGCGGCCTCGTTGAGCGGCAGGGTCAGTACGAGGAGGGCGGGGACCACGTACGTGGCCGCGTCGAAAAGAATCAGGGCGACATAGGCGCCCCGGGTGTCGATCTGGAGGGCCACCGCGCCGATCGCACCGCCGAGCCCCATCGCCACGTTGGTGACCATCCGCAAATGACCGCGGGCCGCGACCCGGGTCGCGGCGGGCAGCACGTCCGCGAAGAGCGCGCCCTTGACGCCCCAGCTCGCCTGGTTGAGCGAGCCGAAGCAGACCGCCGCCACCAGGAAGCCCGCATACCCGTGGACCAGGGAGTACCCGGCCATCGCCACCCCGCAGCCCAGCCACAGCACCGCGGTCATCCGGCGGCTGCCCCAGCGGTCCGAGGCGCGCCCGGCCGGAATGCCCGCCGCGACGCCGAACAGCCCGGCGAGGGTGAGCCCGAAGCCCACCTGGGTCGTCCCGAGGCCGCAGACGCGGGTGAAGTAGAGCACGCTGACCGGGAAGAAGAGGCCGTTGCCGAAGGAGTTGAGGCCGGTCATCAGGGCGAGTCGGCGGAGCACCGGCTCGTCCGGGATGACGGCGGAGGCGGCCGAGGAGCGGGGGCGGCGCTGGGTGCGGGTGGTCATACGGTCAGCCAACCGCTGTGTACACGCCAAGGACATTGATTTAGTCTCCGGCTAAAGGGACCGGATCGACAGGCGTGGGGACCGGGAGTGATCGAGTTCAGGTTCGGTGTGGGGGACCTGGCCAGTACGTCCTTCGCGTACTCGCCCTTCCAGGAGGCAGTCTTCTCGCTGTGGGGCTGGTCGGACGTCTCCCGCTTCCCGCACCAGCGGCCCTGGCTGCGCCGGCTGCGGCCGGTGTTCGAGCGTCAGGACACCGAGCTGTTCGCCGCGCTCGTCGCCCCGCACGGCTTCATCCCGGACTTCCTCACGCCCCGTCCGGAGCGCGTCCGGCCCTCGTTCGCCGAGCAGTCGGCGCAGTTGCGGCGTACGCCCCCGGAGCGGATCGAGCCGGACTTCCGGCGCACGTTCGGGCCCGGCGCGGAGCTCCCGCCGGTGATCGGCAGGGGACTCGCCGACCCCGCCGCCCTGCTGGAGCGGATCGCGTCGGCCTTCGACCGCTACTGGGCGCAGTGCCTCGCCCCCGACTGGTGGCCCAGGGCCCGGGCGGTCCTGGAGGCCGATCTCGCGCACCGGTCACGGGTGCTGGCCGAGCAGGGGGCGGCCGGGCTCTTCCGGGACCTCGACAAGCGGCTGTCCTGGCGGGCGGGGGTGCTGCGGCTCAGACACCCGGTCCCGGACACCTGGCCCGCGGCCGACATCCAGGTGGCGGGCCGGGGCATGGTGCTGATACCGACGACGTTCGCGCGCGGCGCCATCACCACCGTGGACGCCACCCTGCCGCCGGTGCTCAACTACCCCGCGCACGGCCGGGGAACGCTCGGTGAGACACCGCCGCCGGTCAGCGACCGCGCCCTGGTCCGCCTGCTCGGCCCCGCGCGGGCGCGGCTGCTGGCCCTGCTCGCCGAACCGGCCACCACCACCGAGCTCGCCCGGCGCCTGGAGGTCACCCCGGGCGCGGTGAGCCAGCATCTGTCGGTGCTCTACGACGCGGGGCTGCTGCACCGGACCCGGCGCGGCCGGGGCGTGGAGTACGCCCGCACGGCCCTCGGCGAGGGACTTCTCCGGGGCTGAGCTTCCGTCAGGCGCTGAGCGCCTGCGGGAGCCGTGCCCGCAGGCACGCCGCGTCGTACCGCACGAGCAGCAGCCGGGCCAGTTCCGGGGCCGCGCCCAGCACCCCGGCCAGGACGTCCGCGTCCTCGGCGCCCCGGGCGATCCGGTCCGGCAGGAAACCGGGGGCGATGACGTACGGGGCGACGGCGACCCGCCGCACACCGGACGCCCGCAACTCCCGTACCGCGTCTTCCGTACGAGGATTGCCCCCGGGAGAAACAGCGGAGGCGAACGCAGGCCGCACGGCGCACCAACCGGTGTGCCGCAGCTCCCGCGCTACATCTGCGATCACTGCGATCGCCTCCGGGTCCGTGGAGCCCGCCGAGGCCAGGACGACCCCGGTCGAGCGCTTGTCGGCGGGCGCGAGTCCCGCCTCGTACAGGGCCTCCTGGAGCCGCCGCTCCACCGTGGCCAGCAGCAGCGGGGAGGGCCCGAGGACGTCCGCGAGACGGATGTCGAGACACGCCGGCGCCCGGCCGAGCACCGCGGGGATGTCGGACTTGGCGTGGAAGGCCCGGGTCAGCAGCAGCGGCAGCGCCACCACCTGTCGTACGCCCTCGAAGGCCAGCCGCTCCAGGACGCGTGGCACCGACGGCGCGTTGAAGTCCAGGAAACCGGTCTCCACACGCAGCCCGGGCCGCAGCGCCCGGACGCGCCGCACCAGGGCGTGCACGGTCGCCGCGTGCCGGGGGTCGCGGCTGCCGTGGGCGATGACGAGGAGGACGGGTGCGCGCATCGTGGCTCAGCTCTTCACCAGCAGACCGCGGCTGCGCAGTACATAGCGCTCCAACGGGCTGAAGATGAGCAGGTCGATCGCGATGCCCACGATCAGGATCAGGAAGATGGCGAGGAAGACGCCCGGCATGTCGGAGTTGTTGCGGCCGTTCTCCAGCAACTGCCCCAGGCCCAGGCCGAGATCGGGCGAGGACGCGATGATCTCCGCGGCCATCAGGGAGCGCCAGGAGAACGCCCAGCCCTGCTTGAGACCCGCCAGATAGCCCGGCAGGGCGGCGGGCATCACGATGTGCCAGGTGCCGCGCAGCCCGGTGGCGCCCAGGGTGCGGCCCGCGCGCAGGAACAGCGGCGGGACCTGGTCGACGCCGGAGACGAGGCCGTTGGCGATCGAGGGCACCGCGCCCAGCAGGATCACCGCGTACATCATCGAGTTGTTCAGACCGAGCCAGATCACCGCCGGGGGCACCCAGGCCACCGAGGGCAGCGACTGCAGACCCGACAGGATCGGCCCGATCGCCGCGCGGATGAACCTCACCCGCGCCACGATCAGCCCCAACGGGGTGCCGATCGCCAGCGCCAGCAGGAAGCCGAGCAGTCCGCGCGAGACGCTGGTCCACACGATGTCGACCAGGGTGCCCTGGAGCCACAGCTCGTGCAGGCCCGACCAGACCGAGGACGGCGAGGGCAGCTTGGTGCTGTCGGCCACCTCCGCCCACACCAGGCCCTGCCAGACCACCAGGACCAGTGCGATAGCCGAGAGGGGCGGCAGGACCTTCTGCACCAGGGTCTCGCGCAGCGGGGTGCGCCCGCTCTGCACCGTCTCCAGCGCGTCGAGCCCCGCCTCCAGACCCGCCAGGTCGTGGGTGTCCCGGCCGGTACCTTCGGCCCCGACGGCCTCGCCGGCCTCGTCGGCCGTGGACGTCTCAGTGCTGGCCATGGCGGCGGATCTCCCCACGCAGTTGTTCGGTGATCTCTACGGAGAGCTCCGCGACGGCGGAGTCCTCGATGCGGCGCGGATGCGGGATGTCCACGGTCCACTGGTGCGCCACCCGGCCCGGCCGGGACGACAGGAGCACCACCCGCTGGGCGAGGCGGACGGCCTCGCGCACGTTGTGCGTGACGAACAGGACGGACAGGTTCGTCTCGCGCCAGATCCGGGTCAGCTCGTCGTGCAGGACGTCACGGGTGATCGCGTCGAGCGCCGCGAACGGCTCGTCCATCAGCAGCAGTCGGCTGTCCTGCGCGATCGCGCGGGCCATCGCCACACGCTGGCGCATCCCGCCGGACAGCTCGTGCACCCGCTTGCCGTAGGCGCCGTTGAGCCGCACCAGTTCGAGCAGCTCCTCCGCGCGCTCGCGGCGCTCGGCCTTGGGCACCCCGCGCAGCCGCAGGGCGAGCTCGACGTTCTTGCCCGCGGTCAGCCACGGGAACAGCGCGTGCTCCTGGAACATCAGGGCGGGCCGCCCGCCGGGCGTCAGGATCGTCCCGGCGGTCGGCCGGTCGAGCCCCGCCACCAGGTTCAGCAGCGTCGATTTGCCGCACCCGGAGGCTCCCAGGAGGGTGACGAACTCGCCCGGCGCGACGTCGAGGGTAATGTCGTCGAGCACGAGCTGGGGGCCGGCGGGACCGGCGAACGACTTCGACACGTGCCCGATACGGGCGGCGTACTCCGTCGTGGCACGCTCCTCGGCCGCGGCGACTGCGGTGGCCATGGTCGTCACCTCCTGGGAACTGGTGCGGATGCGGGGTTACTTGACGCCGAAGCCGGCGTCGGCGACCGCGGGCCGGCCCAGGCCCTTGAGGACCTTGTTGAGCGGGGCCAGGTCGTAGATGCCGTCCAGGTCGGGCTTCTTCAGCAGACCGGCCTTGACCGCGTGGTCGGCCTCGATGCCGAGGGTGGCGGCCAGCGGGTCGTCGGTCGTCTTGATCGACTTCCACGCCGGGTCCAGGACGTTCGCGGGCAGCGCCTTGCCGCTGAGCTTCTTCAGCGCGGCGTTCGCGGAGGCCTTGGCCCGGCCCGGGTCGGCCTTGATCCAGTCATTGGTCTTCACCGAGCCGCGCAGCACCGCCTCGACGACGTCGGGGTGAGCCTTGAGGAACTTCTGCGACACGATGATGTTCGTGATCACGAACTCCTTGTCGGCCCACAGGTCGGCCTCGTCGAGGAGGACCTTCGCGCCCTGCGAGACGAGCTTGGACGCGGTCGGCTCCGGCACCCAGGCACCGTCGATGGAGCCGGACTTGTAGGCGTCCGGAGTGATCTTGTTGTCGGTGCGGACCACCGAGACGTCGCCCTTGCCGCTCTGGGCGTCGACCTTCCAGCCCTTCTCGGCGATCCAGTTGAGGAAGGCCACGTCCTGGGTGTTGCCGAGCTGCGGGGTGGCGATCTTGTGGCCCTTGACGTCGTCCAGGGACTTGATCTTGTCCGGGTTCACCACCAGTTTCACGCCGCCCGACGCGGAGCCGCCGATGATGCGCAGGCTCTGGCCCTTGGACTTGGTGTAGCCGTTGATCGAGGGGGAGGGGCCGATCCAGCCGATGTCGATCGCGCCGGCGTTGAGCGCCTCGATCTCGGAGGGACCCGCGTTGAAGGTGGAGGTCTTCACCTCGGTGCCGCCCAGCTCCTTCTGGAACAGCCCCTCCTGGACCCCGATGAGCGCGGTGGCGTGGGTGAGGTTCGGGAAGTACCCGATCTTCACCGAGTCCGCCGACAGCTTCTTGGCGTCGGCGGCGACCCCCGCTTTCTGGGGGCTGTCGGCCTTGTCCTTCTCCGACCCGTAGCTGCAGGCCGCCAGGGTCAGCAGGGGAAGGGCCGCGGCGGTGGCGAGACCGGCGCGAAGGGCGGTGCGGATGGCAGGCACGGGAGGGGTTCCTCTCGGTGGCCCGGCGGTCAACTCCCCCTGGGAAGGGGAGGGATGGCCGGGAAGTCGGCGTGTTTTCGTCCTGAGCGGTGGAGCGGGTGGAGCCGCTGGGCGCGCGAGCGGTGCGCGTACGTCATCGCGCACATCGGCCCACCCCGCCCTGCCCGCTGCCGAGGGCGCCGCTGCCGACGCGACCGCCCTCCTTGGCGAACGTGGAGTAGAAGTCCCGGCTCGTCATGGTCAGAAGTCCCACCCGTCCGGCTCGCCGTCCGCCCTGACGGGCTCGGGCGCGGCGAAGGACTCGCCGACCATGCCCGCGGTGAGCGTGGTGCCGTCGGCCGGGTCGATCAGGATGAAGGCCCCGGTACGGCGGGAGTCGGCGTACGCGTCGAGCGGCAGGGGCTCGGCGGTACGGATCTTGACGCGGCCGATGTCGTTGGCGGCCAGCCGTCCCGGATGCGGGTGGAGCGACAGGTCGTCCAGGGTCAGCCGGGAGGGGATGTCCTTGACGATCGCCTTGACCGTGCGGGTGCCGTGCTTGAGCAGCACCCGGTGGCCCACGGTGAGCGGCTGGTCGGCCACATGGCAGACCGTCGCCTCCACGTCCTGGGTGGTGGGCGGCGCGTCCCCGCTCGGCACGATCAGGTCGCCGCGTGAGATGTCCACGTCGTCGTCGAGGAGCAGCGTCACGGACTGCGGGGTCCAGGCCACGTCCACCGACTCGCCGAGCAGGTCGATTCCGGAGATCGTCGAGGTGCGGCCCGAGGGAAGCACGGTCACGCTCTCGCCGACGCGGAAGGTGCCCGCCGCGATCTGGCCCGCGTAGCCCCGGTAGTCGGGGTGCTCGGCGGTCTGCGGACGGATCACGTACTGCACGGGCAGCCGGGCGTGGCAGCCGGTGAGGTCATGGCTGACCGGGACCGTCTCCAGGTGCTCCAGGACGGTCGGGCCGCCGTACCAGTCCATGTGGGCGGACGGCTCCACCACGTTGTCGCCGGCCAGCGCCGAGATGGGGATCGCGGTGATCTCCGGTACGCCCAGCTCCCCGGCGTACGCGGTGAACTCCTCGGCGATCGCCGCGAAGACCTTCTCCTCGTACCCGACCAGGTCCATCTTGTTGACCGCGAGCACCACGTGCGGCACCCGCAGCAGGGCGGCCACCGCGGCGTGGCGGCGGGTCTGCTCGACCACCCCGTTGCGGGCGTCGACCAGGACCAGGGCGAGGTCGGCGGTGGAGGCGCCGGTCACCATGTTGCGGGTGTACTGCACGTGCCCGGGGGTGTCGGCCAGGATGAACCGGCGCCGGGGCGTGGCGAAGTAGCGGTAGGCGACGTCGATGGTGATGCCCTGCTCCCGCTCGGCCCGCAGGCCGTCGGTGAGCAGCGCCAGGTCGGGGGCGTCCTGGCCGCGCTTGGCGGAGGCGGCCTCGACGGCCTCCAGCTGGTCGGTGAGGACCGACTTGGAGTCGTGCAGGAGCCGGCCCACCAGGGTGGACTTGCCGTCGTCGACGGACCCGGCGGTCGCGAAGCGCAGCAGGGTGGTCGCGGACAGGTCCGCCAACTGCTCGGTCGTGGTGGTCATTTAGAAGTACCCCTCGCGCTTGCGGTCTTCCATCGCGGCCTCGGACATCTTGTCGTCGGCGCGCGTCGCGCCCCGCTCGGTGAGCCGGGAGGCGGCGATCTCGGCGATCACGGCGTCCAGCGTGGTGGCGTCGGAGTCGACGGCGCCGGTGCAGGACATGTCACCGACCGTGCGGTAGCGCACCAGCCGCTTCTGTACGGTCTCGTCCTTCTTCGGGCCGCCCCAGTCGCCCGCGGTCAGCCACATGCCGGCCCGCTGGAACACCTCGCGCTCGTGCGCGAAGTAGATCTGCGGCAGCTCGATGCCCTCGCGGGCGATGTACTGCCACACGTCCAGCTCGGTCCAGTTGGAGAGCGGGAAGACCCGGACGTGCTCGCCCGGCGCGTGACGCCCGTTGTAGAGCTGCCACAGCTCGGGGCGCTGGCGGCGCGGGTCCCACTGCGAGAACTCGTCGCGCAGCGAGAACACCCGCTCCTTGGCGCGGGCCTTCTCCTCGTCGCGGCGCCCGCCGCCGAACACGGCGTCGAAGCGGTGCCGCTGGATGGCCTCGGTCAGCGGCACGGTCTGGAGCGGATTGCGCGTCCCGTCGGGCCGCTCGCGCAGCTTCCCCGCGTCGATGTACTCCTGTACGGAGGCGACGTGCAGCCGCAGCCCGTGCTCGGCGACCACCCGGTCGCGGTATTCCAGGACCTCGGGGAAGTTGTGCCCGGTGTCGACGTGCAGCAGCGTGAAGGGGACCGCCGCGGGGGCGAACGCCTTCAGCGCCAGGTGCAGCATGACGATCGAGTCCTTGCCGCCGGAGAAGAGGATCACCGGCCGCTCGAACTCCCCCGCCACCTCGCGGAAGATGTGCACCGCCTCGGACTCCAGGGCGTCGAGGTGGGTGAGGGCGTACGGGGTGTCCGTGCCCTCGGCCTGGGCGGCGGCGGTCGTCGTCATGCGAGACCCCTCTCGGTGAGCAGAGCGTGGAGCGCGGACGCGGACTCGCCTACGGTCTGGCGGTGCGACTCGATCCGCAGATCGGGCGACTCGGGCGCCTCGTAGGGGTCGTCGACCCCGGTGAGCCCGCTGATCTCACCGGCCGCCTGCTTGGCGTACAGGCCCTTCACATCGCGCTCGGAGCAGACCTCCACGGGAGTGGCGACGTGCACCTCCAAGTAGGCGGTGCCCTCGGACTGGTGGCGCTTGCGTACGGCGTCACGGCTGTCGGCGTACGGCGCGATCACCGGCACCAGCGCCTTGACGCCGTGGGAGGCGAGCAGTTCGGCGACGAAGCCGATCCGCTGCACATTGGTGTGCCGGTCCTCGCGGCTGAAGCCGAGGCCGGCCGAGAGGAACTCGCGGATCTCGTCGCCGTCGAGCACCTCGGTCCGGTGTCCCCCCGCGCGCAGCCGGCCAGCCAGCTCGTACGCGATGGTGGTCTTGCCCGCGCTGGGCAGCCCGGTGAGCCAGATGGTGGCTCCGGTGGTGGCCCCGCTCACTTGGTTCTCCTGGTGGTTCGTCATCAGCCGTGCAGCCCGCACTCGGTCTTGTTGCGCCCGGCCCAGCGGCCGGCCCGCGCGTCCTCGCCCTCCGCCACGCGGCGGGTGCAGGGCGCGCAGCCGATGGACGGGTAACCGTCCATGAGCAGCAGGTTGGTGATCACGCCGTGCTCCGCCACGTAACGGTCCACGTCGTCCTGCGTCCAGCGCGCGATGGGGGAGACCTTCACCTTTTGCCGCTTCTCGTCCCAGCCGACTACCGGGGTGTTCGCCCGGGTCGGGGACTCGTCGCGGCGCAGGCCGGTGGCCCACGCGGAGTAGCCGCTCAGCCCCTCCTGGAGCGGCTTGACCTTGCGCAGCGCGCAGCACAGGTCCGGGTCGCGGTCGTGCAGCTTCGGCCCGTACTCGGCGTCCTGTTCGGCCACCGTCTGACGCGGCGTCAGCGTGATGACGTTGACGTCCATCACCTCCGCCACCGCGTCCCGGGTGCCGATGGTCTCCGGGAAGTGGTAGCCGGTGTCGAGGAAGACCACGTCCACGCCGGGCATCGCGCGCGAGGCGAGATGGGCGACCACCGCGTCCTCCATCGAGGACGTCACGCAGAACCGCTTGCCGAAGGTGTCCGCCGCCCAGCGCAGGATGTCCAGCGGCCCGGCCTCCTCCAGCTCGCGCCCGGCGGCCTCCGCCAGCGCCCTGAGCTCGTCGGCCGAATGTGCCTGAAGGGTCGTCATGAGGTCTCTCCCCGTGGGTGGGTGGACCGCGGCCCACGGGCCAGCAGTCCGAGGAACGAGAGCCGGAACGCGCGGTTGCACGCCGCGCATTCCCACGCGCCGTGGCCCTCCTCCGAAGGCCGCAGGTCCTCGTCCCCGCAGTACGGGCAGTAGAACGGCGCCGCCCGCTCGCTCACGACAGGGCCTCCTCGCTCGCGCGCGTGGCCCAGGCGGCGAACCGCTCACCACTCTCGCGCTCGGCCTCGAAGCGCTTGAGGAGCCGCTCGATGTAGTCCGGCAGCTCGGCCGAGGTGACCTTCAGACCGCGGACCTTGCGGCCGAAGCCCGCCTCCAGGCCGAGCGCCCCGCCCAGGTGCACCTGGTAGCCCTCGACCTGCTCGCCCTCGTCGTTCAGGACCAGCTGGCCCTTGAGACCGATGTCCGCGACCTGGATACGGGCGCAGGCGTTGGGGCAGCCGTTGAGGTTGATGGTGATCGGCTCGTCGAAGTCCGGGATGCGGCGCTCCAGTTCGTCGATGAGCGCGGAGCCGCGCGCCTTGGTCTCGACGATCGCCAGCTTGCAGTACTCGATACCGGTGCAGGCCATGGTGCCGCGCCGGAACGGCGACGGCCTGGCGGTCAGGTCGAGCGCCTCCAGCGCCTCGACCAGCGACTCGACCTGCGCCTCCTCGACGTCGAGGACGATCATCTTCTGCTCGACCGTGGTACGGACCCGGCCCGAGCCATGGGCCTCCGCGACCTCGGCGATCTTCGTCAGGGTGGCGCCGTCGACACGGCCGACCCGGGGGGCGAAACCGACGTAGAAGCGGCCGTCCCGCTGGCGGTGCACCCCGACGTGGTCGCGCCAGCGCTGGGAGGGTTCGGCGGGCGCGGGGCCGTCGACCAGCTCGCGCCGCAGGTACTCCTCCTCCAGGACCCGGCGGAACTTCTCCGGGCCCCAGTCCGCCACCAGGAACTTCAGCCGGGCGCGGTTGCGCAGGCGCCGGTAGCCGTAGTCGCGGAAGATGCCGACCACGCCCGCCCAGACGTCCGGGACCTCCTCCAGCGGCACCCAGGCGCCGAGCCGGACGCCGAGCTTGGGGTTGGTGGACAGACCGCCGCCGACCCACAGGTCGAAGCCCGGGCCGTGTTCGGGGTGTTCGACGCCGACGAAGGCCACGTCGTTGATCTCGTGCACCACGTCGAGCAGCGGGGAGCCGGAGATCGCCGTCTTGAACTTGCGGGGCAGGTTGGAGAACTCCTTGCTGCCGATGTAGCGCTCGTGGATCTCGTCGACCGCCCAGGTGCCGTCGACGATCTCGTCCTCGGCGATCCCGGCGACCGGCGAGCCGATGACGACCCGCGGGCAGTCGCCGCAGGCCTCCGTCGTGGACAGCCCGACGGCCTCCAGCCGGTTCCAGATCTCCGGTACGTCCTCGATGCGGATCCAGTGCAGCTGGATGTTCTGCCGGTCGGTGATGTCCGCGCTGCCGCGCGCGAACTCCTGCGAGATCTCGCCGATCACGCGCAGCTGCCGGGTCGTCAGCCGGCCGCCGTCGATCCGGACCCGCAGCATGAAGTACTTGTCGTCCAGCTCCTCCGGCTCCAGGATCGCGGTCTTGCCGCCGTCGATCCCGGGCTTGCGCTGGGTGTAGAGGCCCCACCAGCGCATACGTCCGCGCAGATCGTTGGGGTCGATGGAGTCGAAGCCGCGCTTGGAGTAAATCGTCTCAATACGTGTCCGCACATTGAGACCGTCGTCGTCCTTCTTGAACTGCTCGTTCCCGTTGAGCGGCGTGAAGTGGCCGACGGCCCACTGGCCTTCACCACGGTGGCGCCCCGGCTTGCGGCGGGGTGCGGTGGAGGCGGGCTTGTCTGGGCTGGCGGCCATGGGGATACGTCCTTCGGGACTGCAGGAGGGCGGCTCTGACCTGCACACTCGCGCTGAGGCGCGGCGGTGCGCAAGGGCGTGGGAGAAGCTGGAGGGCGGCGGTGCTGGGGTTCTCTCAGCGGGCCGGACAGATGGCGCTGGACATACGGCCCAGGTCGACGTGTCGTCGACTCACCAAGGCAATTCCAGTTCCGAACATGACGGAAGCGTGTCACGGGCCTCTTGGGCCAGTCCACCACTATCCAAAGTGTGGACAACAATGTCCCGAGTGGTGAGACGGTGTGTCCGGCGTCACGCCGTGGCCGACGGATACGCCCCCGGCCAGGGCCCCGGCGCCGCCGTCTCCGGCTGCTGCTCCACCTTCGTGTCGAACAACCGGAAGCCGCGCCGCAGATAGTTGTCCATCGCGTGCTCCCCGTCCAGCGAGCACGTGTGCAGCCACACCCGCTTGGTGGCGTCGCGGCCGGGCCAGCGGGCGGCCAGGTCCCAGGCCCTGGCGATGCCGCAGGAGAGGAGGTGGCCGCCGATGCGGCGGCCCCGGAACGCGGGGACCAGGCCGAAGTAGACGATCTCCACCGCGCCCTCGTCCTGCGCCTCCAGCTCGACGTACCCCGCCGGGGTGCCGTTCTCGTACGCCACCCATGTCTCCACGCCCGGCCGGGAGAGGAACTCCTGCCACGCCGCGTACGTCCACGACAGGCGGTCGGTCCAGCGGATGTCGCCGCCGACCGCCGTGTAGAGGAAGCGGCTGAACTCCGGCGAGGGCACCTCGGCGCGGACGATCCGTACGCCCGCGGCGGGCTCGGCGGCGGGGCGCAGGTCGGCCGGGGACGTCTGCTCCAGGGACCAGGTGGTGACGGGGATGTGCATACCGCCACCGAACCATGGCCATGGCTTCACCATCAAGCGCGGGCCAGCGCGGGCCATTGCGGGTCAGTACGGGTCAGTGCGGGTGGTGGCGGGCCCCGCGCACCGCCGGGGCCGTGGAGTGCGGGAGCAGGTCGGCGGGGCGGGCGGGCCGCACCACCTCCACCTCCACGTCCTCCGCGAACCGGTACGGCCGGTGCGCGAGCACCTCCGCGAGATGGCGCCGGAGCCGGGACATCTCCGCCCGTACCGTCACCGTACGCGTCGGGTCCTCGAAGATGTCCTGGGCCAGCTGCGCGGCCGTACGCCCGGAGCGGTGCAGGGCCAGCACGTACAGGAGCTCGGCGTGGCGCGGGCTCAGCTCCTGCGCCCAGCTGCCCGCGTCCCCCGAGACCGTCACCGACGCGCGCCGCCGGCTCACATCCAGCACCACCCGGCGCGGCTGGGCCTCCGCACGCCCCGCGCCGTCGCCCACCACCCGCACCAGCCAGCCCCCCGGCAGCGGCTCCACCGCGCACATGCCGAGCGACGGCAGCCAGACCCGGCCCGCCCGGAACGACTTCGGCAGCGGCAGCCGGTCCACCGGTGGCATCCCCGTCACCGCGGCCGTCCAGCCATTGGTGTCCACGGCGAGCGCCCGGCCCCCGATCCGGCACAGCACGGGCGCGGCCACCGTCCGCAGCCGCTCCACGGCCGCCAGATGGCGGGTGCGCAGCTCGGCCTCGGCCAGCCGGGACACGGAGGTGACGAACGCCAGGGTCGCCGGGTGCATCGTCGACAGCGGGCCGCTGACATCCACCACGCCCAGCAGTCGCCCGTCGCGCGGATCGACGACCGGTGCACCCGCGCACGTCCAGGTGTGGTGGGCGGAGAGGAAGTGCTCGGCGGAGTGCACCAGCATGGGACGGCCGGTGATCAGCGGGGTGCCCACCCCGTTGGTCCCCACCGCTTCCTCGCTCCAGTCGGCCCCGACCTGGAAGCCGAGCGCGTCGGCGTTCCTGAGCACGCAGGCGTGGCCCTCGCGCCACAGCAGCATGCCGTCGGCGTCCGAGACGACCATGATGTGCTGGGCCGCGTCCGCGACCGACACCAGCGCCTCCCGCAGCACCGGCAGCACCTCCCGCAGCGGTGAGGACTGCCGGCGCCGCTCCACCTCCGCCAGCGGCAGCAGCCGGGCGTGCCCCGCGCCGTCCGGGTCCAGGCCGCGGCGGAGCAGCCGGCGCCAGGACGCGTGGATCTCCGCGCGCGGGGCGGGTCTGGAGGGCAGTCCGGCGAGTGTGGCGGCCCGCATGCCCTGGAGCAGCCGGGTCGCCTCCCGCACATCCATCGCGGCCAGCCGGGCCGGGTCGAGGGTGGTGGTGTCCTGCACTGGGTCCTCCTGTCGGCACCCGCGTTCCGAGGGGGAGTTGAACACGGCCGCCACGCATTCATCGTGCCCGCCCGCGCCCCCGCGCGCGGCGATATGCCGCACATCGTTGCAACCCTTTGCAACTCTCGCGAACGGCCGCGCGTGTGTACGAAGGTGGTGGAACACCGGACGTCCGGTCGTCATGGCCCGTCAGGGCGCATGAGAGTGCGGGGGTGGTGCCGTGTCGGCGCAGCACCACCCCCGACGCACGTCCGGTCAGGACGCCCCGGGGCCCTGAGGCCCCGGGCGCCCGCTCCTCGTATGCCCCGGTCGGATCTGCGCGGTCAGACCTCCGCGCGCGCCCGCTGGACGATCGCGCCCAGGTCGAGCGTGTGCGGCAGCGTCCCGAAGGCCGAGCCCCAGTCGCCGCCGAGGCGGGACGCGCAGAACGCGTCCGCGACCTGCGGCGGCGCCCAGCGCACCAGCAGCGACCCCTGGAGCACCAGCGTCATCCGCTCCACCAGCCGGCGCGCCCGGGCCTCGACGCCCTCCAGGTCCGCCAGCTCCGTCAGCAGGTCCTTGATCGCCCCGTCCAGCCGGTGGTCCGCGCCGCGCGCGCGGCCGACCTCCTGGAGGAAGGCGTCCAGAGCGTGCGGCTCGCGCTGGAGCGCCCGCAGCACGTCCAGCGCCTGGACGTTGCCCGAGCCCTCCCAGATCGAGTTGAGCGGCGACTCGCGCAGCAGCCGGGGCAGCCCGGACTCCTCCACGTAGCCGTTGCCGCCCAGGCACTCCAGCGCCTCCGCGACGAGCGGCGTGCAGCGCTTGGTCACCCAGTACTTGGCGGCCGGCACCGCGAGCCGCAGCAGCGCCTGCTCCTCCGGCGAACCCGTGCTCTGGACCGCGTCCTGCGCCGCCGCGAGCCGCAGCGCCAGCGTGGTCGCCGCCTCCGACTCCAGCGCCAGGTCCGCCAGCACGTTCTTCATCAGCGGCTTCTCGATCAGCACCCCGCCGAACGCGCTGCGGTGCCCGGCGTGGTGGATCGCCTGCGCCACGCCCTGGCGCATCAGCGCCGCCGAGCCGACCACGCAGTCCAGCCGGGTCGCCGCCACCATCTCGATGATGGTGCGCACCCCGCGCCCCTCCTCGCCGACCCGGCGCGCCCACGTCTCGTCGAACTCGACCTCGCTGGAGGCGTTGGACCGGTTGCCCAGCTTGTCCTTGAGCCGCTGGATGCGGAACGTGTTGCGGGTGTCGTCGTCCAGCACCCGGGGCACCAGGAAGCAGGTCAGCCCGCCGGGCGCCTGCGCGAGCACCAGGAAGGCGTCGGACATCGGCGCGGAGCAGAACCACTTGTGCCCGGTCAGCAGATACTCGCCGCCGTCCCCCAGCGGCCTCGCCCGGGTGGTGTTGGCCCGGACATCGCTGCCGCCCTGCTTCTCCGTCATGCCCATCCCGAAGAGCACCCCGGCCTTGTCGGCGGGCGGGCGCAGCCCCTCCTCGTACACATGGGAGGTGAGCCGGGGCTCCCACTCGGCGGCCAGCGCCGGGTCGGCCCGCAGCGCGGGCACCGCCGCGTGCGTCATCGACAGCGGGCACCCGTGGCCCGCCTCGGCCTGCGTCCACACCAGGAACCCGGCGGCGCGCCGCACATGGCCCCCGGGCCGTCCCCAGGCGTCGGTGAGGCCCGCCCCGACGGCGTGGCCGAGCAGCCGGTGCCAGCTCGGGTGGAAGTCGACCTCGTCGATCCGGTTGCCGTAGCGGTCGTGGGTGCGCAGTTTCGGCGGGTTCTCGTTCGCCAGCACACCCCACCCCTGCGCCTGGGAGGAACCGGCGGTGCGCCCGAGGCCGCTGAGCTCGTCGCGCGCCTCCTCGGCGAGACCGGGGGCCAGAGGCGCCAGATGGCGTTCCACCCCCTCGGCAAGGGCACGGTCGGACAGGAAGACGTCGTATCCCACCAGGGGCGGAGCCTGGTTGGTCACTGTGTGGGTGGTGGCTGCCATGCCGATACGGTAAGGAGGTGCAGCCAGCAAATGAAACACCCGAGCGGCCATCGGGCCGACTCCACCGGGCCCCGAGCCGACTCCACCGGGCCCGTGTCCTCTACCGCAATGTGTCCAAGCGGAAGATGGGCTGGCTGCTGCTGAAGGACACCGTCAACTCGTGCATCGAGTACCGCATCCTGGGACTCGCGGCCGAGGCGGCGTTCTTCACCCTGCTCTCGCTGCCTCCGCTGCTGCTCAGCCTGATCGCGCTGCTCGGCTACGTCGACGGCTGGACCAACACGCACACCGTCGACACCATCAGCAAGAACATCCTCACCGCCGCCCAGTCGGTCCTCTCCGACCGGGGCGTGCACGATTTCGCCGAGCCCCTCCTGGCCGACGTCACCAAGGGGAAAAGGCCGGAAATCGTCTCCCTCGGCTTCGCCTTCGCCCTCTGGTCGGGCTCCCGGGCCGTCAACGTCTTCATCGACACCATCACCGTGATGTACGGGCTCGACGGCCGCCGGGGCATCGTGCGCACCCGGCTGCTCTCCCTGCTGCTCTACGTCGTGGCCCTGCTCATCGGAGCGGTGGTGCTGCCGCTGGCGGTGGTCGGCCCGGACCGGGTGGTCGAGCTGATCCCGTGGGGAACGGACCTCATCAGCGTTCTGTACTGGCCGGTGATGATCCTCCTTTCGGTGGCATTTCTGACCACCCTCTTCCACGTCTCGGTGCCGGTCCGCTCGCCGTGGATCGAGGACGTGCCGGGCGCGCTGGTGGCCCTGGCGATGTGGGTGCTCGGCTCCTTCCTGCTGCGGATCTACCTCACCAGCACGGTCGAGGGCCCGACGATCTACGGGTCGCTGGCCGCACCGGTCGCGGTACTGCTCTGGATCGGCGTGTCGGCCTTCGCGGTCCTGGTGGGCGCGGCCGTGAACGCGGCGATCGACCGGGTCTGGCCGTCGGTCGCCACCGCCGCGGCCCGCGCCGCCAACGAGCGGGTCAAGGCCGCCCAGGCCGCCGAGATCGTGGCCCGCGCGGCCCAGGCCCGGGCCGCCTACCAGGGCGACCCGGAGGACTACGACCCCGCGGACCACGACCCGGCCGACACCGGGATGCCCGCGGAGTACCCGGAGCGGTGGTCGCGCTTCCTGCCGCCGGACCATGTGAAGGCCCGGCTGCACGGGACGCGCGACGGGCACGGCAAGGACAGGACCTGAGCCCGTCCCCGGTGCGGGCCTGCCTCGAAGGCATGTACCGAGAGCGGGCCGCGCGGCTGCCCGGCGCGGTGGTCTGGGCGCGCACCATCGGGGCGGGAGCCGTCCGTCCCGTCCTGCCGGACGGCTGCATGGACCTGCTGTGGTGCGAGGGGAGGCTGTTCGTCGCCGGTCCCGACACGCACGCGTACGTACCGGACGCGCCCGCCGGGACCCGGTTCGCGGGGGTGCGGTTCGCGCCGGGCGCGGGGCCCGCCGCCCTCGGCGTACCGGCGCACGAACTGCGCGACCGGCGCGTGGACCTCGGCGCGCTCTGGCCGGGCGATGAGGTGCGCCGCCTCGCGGAGCGGATCGCCCGGGCCCCGCACCCGGCCACCGCCCTGGAGGCCGCGGCGCTGGCCCGGGCGGGGGAGCCGGATCCGCTGATGCGCGCGGTGGCCGAGCGGCTCGCAGCGGGCGACACGGTCGCCGCGACGGCCGAGGCGGTCGGGCTGGGCGCCCGCCGGCTGCACCGCCGCTCGCTGGCCGCCTTCGGCTACGGCCCCAAGACCCTCGCGCGCGTCCTGCGCCTGCAACGGGCCCTCGGCCTGGTCCTGGACGGCGTGCCGTACGCACAGGCGGCGCTCGCCGTCGGCTGCGCCGACCAGGCCCACCTCGCGCGCGAGACGCGCGCTCTGGCCGGGACCACCCTGACCGGCTACGCCGAGGCGGCGAAGAGCGAGACGCCGACCCCGTCCGGGTCGTGGAGCGTCGCGTAGCGCTGCCCCCAGAAGGCGTCGAAGGGCTCGAGATGACCGGAGTACCCGGCCGCCACCAGCTCCCCGTACAGCCGGTCCACCTCGTCCGGCCCGTCGCAGACGAAGGCCAGGTCGGCCCGGCCGCCGCCCTGCGGACGCGTCCACCCCGGGTCGAAGGAGCGCATCACCTCCTCGGTGTCCCACAGGATGCGGGTGCCACCCGCGAGCGTGTGCTCCACATGCGGTTCGGTGTCGGCCTCGGCCGGAATGTCCAGGCCCAGACGGCGGTAGAAGGCGAGCGAGGCGGCCATGTCGGAGACGACCAGGCCGATGGAGTCGAATCGTGCGTTCATGACGCCACCGTAGGGCGGCGCCGGGCCGCCGGTCTTGGAGGAAACGGACACCCGCCCGCTGGCGCCCTCCGGCTGCCGGTGCCGCCCCGGGCCGCGTAGGTTGGGCGCATGGCTGCCGCCGATCAAGTGACCCGGTCCCTGCCGAGCCGACCGGCCGTGCGTCCCCCACGGCCGGACACCGTCCGCCTGGCGCTGGTGGGGGCGGTGCTCGCGCTCGCCTGCGCCGCGGTCCAACTGGCCACCGGCGCCTGGCGGCTGCCGCTGGGCTGGGACGAGACGGTGTATGTCAGCCAGGTCGACCCCCGGGTCCCCGACGCCTTCTTCAGCGAGCCCCGCGCCCGGGGGGTCAGCTGGCTGGCCGCGCCCGCCGCCCAGCTCACCGGGTCGGTGCCGGTGCTGCGCGCCTGGATGCTGCTGCTCGCGGCCACCGGTCTCACCCTCGCCTTCCGCCCCTGGCTGACCCTGGTGGGCCGCCGGGTCGTGCTGCTCGCCGCCGTGCTCTTCAGCGGTCTGTGGGTGGTGCAGTTCTACGCGGGCGAGGTCATGCCCAACCTGTACGTGGCCTACGGCGCGCTCGCCGGGGCGGGCTGGTTCCTGCACGCCGCCCAGGACCGGGAGCGGCGGCGCGGCCCCCTGGTCGCGGTGGCGCTGAGCGTGGCGTTCACGGCGCTGGTGCGGCCCTACGACGGCGGTTATCTGGCGCTCGCCCTGCTCGCTGCGGTCCTCGCGGTACCGGCCCGGCGGCGGACACGGCCCGCTCTGGCGGTCCTGGCCGGTCTGGCCGCCGGTGTGCTGCCCTGGGTCGTCGAGGCGTATCTGCGCTTCGGCGGCCTCCTGGAACGGGTGCACGGGGCGGGTGAGGCGCAGGGCGGTCTGAGCCTGCACAACGCGCTCGGCATGAACCTGATGACCCTCAACGGTCCGCTGCTCTGCCGCCCCTGCACCTCCGGCTGGCCCAACCCCCAGCAGAGCGCGGTGTGGTGGCTGGCGCTGCCCCTGCTCACCGCCCTCGGGGTGCTCTGCGCGAGCAGGGCCGGGCGGGGGCGCCCGGCCCTGCTGGCGGTGTGGTGCGCGGCGGCGCTCGGCGTGCCCTACCTCTTCGGCATCGGCTACGCGGCCCCCCGCTTCCTGATCCCCGCGTACGCGCTGCTCGCGCTGGTCGTCGCCGAGTGCGCGGCCGGGGCGGTGGCGGCGGCGCGCGGGCGGTGGCGCATCGTCGCGGGGGCGGCCGTCGTGGTGTGCCTGGGGCTCCAGCTCTGGGGCCAGTACGGGATCCTGGACCGGCGCACCGCCCGGCAGCAGGCGCTGCGCTCGGACGACGAGTGGCTGGTGGCCCGGCTCGCGGAGTACGGCATCCGCCCGCCCTGCACCATCGTCGGCGACCAGTCCCAGCCGCAGGCCTTCTACGGAGGCTGCTCCTCGCACGCCAGCGACCGCCGCGACCGGACGGCGACGGTGCCGGGCATCGTGGCGGCGGCCCGGCGCACCCCGCTCGCCCTCGTCCAGTCGGCCCCCAACCCGCCCGCGTACGCCCGTTCCTGGCCCGGGCGCAAGGTGGTCACGCCCCGGACCGGGACGGTCTGGTACGTCTTCCTGGCGCCCGCCCCACTGGCCGCCTCACAACCGGCCGGCGGGCGCGGATAAATGAGTTGGCCGGGTCCGGGGCCCGGCGTTATGGTGACTGCGTTCCGTGCGGCGGCCGTTGGCCGACGCGTACGACCCTGCGACTGAACCGGGAGGTGTGACCGATGGCTGTCATGGCGATGGGCGCTGCCCTCATCCAGAAGTGCGTCAATTCCACTCCCGTGGCCGCCGGCTGAACCCAACGCACCGCCGGGGCCGCCCTTGTGAAGGGTCCCCCCTTGTCCTCCTCTTCTGCTTCGCAGCAGTCGCACACCTCCATGTCCTCGCACCCCCTGGCCCCCTACGGCTGGGACGACGCCTGGGCCGCCGAGTTCGCCTCCTACGCCGACCAGGGCCTGCTGCCCGGCCGGGTCGTCCGGGTCGACCGGGGTCAGTGCGACCTCGTCACCGCCGACGGCCCGCTCCGCGCCGACACCGCCTTCGTCACCCCGCACGACCCGATGCGGGTCATCTGCACCGGTGACTGGGCCGTCGTCGACCCCGGCGGCGACCCCCGGTTCGTGCGCGCCTACCTGCCGCGCCGTACCGCCTTCGTACGCAACACCTCCTCCAACCGGTCCGAGGGGCAGATCCTCGCGGCCAACGTGGACCACGCCATCATCGCGGTCTCGCTCGCCGCGGAGCTGGACCTCGGGCGGATCGAGCGGTTCCTGGCCCTGGCGTGGGAGTCGGGCGCGCAGCCGCTCGTCGTCCTCACCAAGGCCGACCTGGTGCCCGACCCGGTCGGGCTCTCCTATCTGGTGCGGGACGTGGAGACCGCCGCGCCCGGCGTCCAGGTCCTGGCCGTCAGCTCCACGGCCGGCGAGGGCGTCGAGGTGCTGCGGGCGGTCGTCTCGGACGGCACCAGCGTGCTGCTCGGCCAGTCCGGCGCGGGCAAGTCCACGCTGGCCAACGCGCTGCTCGGCGCGGACGTGATGGAGGTGCAGGCCACCCGGGACGTCGACGGCAAGGGCCGGCACACCACCACGACCCGCAATCTGCTCGCCCTGCCCGGCGGCGGTGTCCTCATCGACACCCCGGGGCTGCGCGGGGTCGGCCTGTGGGACGCCGAGACCGGTGTCGCACAGGTCTTCGCGGAGATCGAGGAGCTGTCCCGGGAGTGCCGCTTCCACGACTGCGCCCACGAGGCGGAGCCGGGGTGCGCGGTGATGGCGGCGATCGAGGACGGCTCGCTGCCCGAACGGCGTCTGGAGAGCTACCGCAAGCTGATCCGCGAGAACCAGCGGATCGTCGCCAAGACGGACGCGCGGCTGCGCAACGAGATCCGCCGCGACTGGCGGCTGAGGTCGGCCGAGGGCCGGGCGAACTACGCGGCCAAGCGGGGCCGCGCCCGCTGACGGCCCCGAAGGCGGAAGGCGGACACGGCGCCGCCGTCCGCCGACCGTGCCGGGTCGCCCGCGCGGATCCCCGCGCCCCGAGGCAGTCAGGGGCGCGGGGACCCGCGCGCTCAGCCACCCACGACCCGCGAAGGGCGCCCCAGCGCCGTGTCCGATTCCCGCCAGTACCGGCACCGCCGCGCGCGCACACTGGACAGGTGACGACGTACGTGGAGAGCGACACGAGGACGCCCGCCGAGGCCGCCGAGGCCGACGAGACCCGGTACGAGGCCGTCAGCAGCCGGGACGCCCGCTTCGACGGCGTGTTCTTCTTCGCCGTGGTGACGACCGGCATCTACTGCCGCCCCAGTTGTCCGGCGGTCACCCCCAAACGCGAGAACGTCCGCTTCTTCCCGACGGCCGCCGCCGCCCAGGGCCACGGCTTCCGCGCCTGCCGCCGCTGCCGCCCCGACGCGGTGCCCGGCTCGGCGGAGTGGAACGTCCGCGCCGACGTGGTGGGCCGCGCCGTCCGCCTCATCGGGGACGGCGTGGTGGACCGCGAGGGCGTCCCCGGCCTCGCGGCGCGCCTCGGCTACAGCACCCGGCAGGTCCAGCGCCAGCTCACCGCCGAACTCGGCGCGGGCCCGGTCGCCCTCGCCCGCGCCCAGCGCGCCCACACCGCCCGGATACTGCTCCAGACCACCGGGCTGCCGGTCACCGACATCGCCTTCGCGGCCGGGTTCGCCAGCGTGCGGCAGTTCAACGACACCATCCGGCAGATCTACGCCCGCACCCCCAGCGCCCTGCGGGCGGAGTCCGGCACCCGGGCCGGGGCGGGCCGGGCCGCCTTCGCCGCCGGCATCCCGCTGCGCCTCGCCCACCGGGGCCCGTACGCCGCGGGCCCGGTCTTCGACCTGCTCGCCCGGGAGGCGGTGGCCGGTGCCGAGGAGATGACCGGCGAGCCGGGCGCGCGCACCTACCGCCGCACCCTGCGGCTGCCCTACGGCACGGGCATCGTGGCCGTCGACGAGGCGCGCCCGCGCCGGGGCGGCTGGCTCCAGGCCCGCCTCCACCTCACCGATCTGCGCGACCTCACCACCGCCGTGCAGCGTCTGCGCCGCCTCTTCGACCTCGACGCCGACCCGTACGCGGTGGACGAGCGGCTCGCCGCCGGCCCCCGCCTCGCCCCCCTGGTCGCGGCCCGGCCCGGGACGCGCTCGCCGGGGGCCGCCGACCCGGACGAGTACGCGGTACGGGCGCTGGTCGGCCGGGACCTGGCCGGCGAGCTGACCGAGACGTACGGGAAGCGGCTCGACGTGCCGTGCGGCCCGCTCACCCACCTCTTCCCCGAGCCCGCCACCCTCGCCGCACACCCCGATCCGGTCCTGGCCGGGCTGGCCGCCGCGCTCGCGGACGGCAGGCTGCGCCTGGACGCGGGCGCCGACCGGGAGGAGGCGGTACGGGTCCTGCGCACGCTGCCCGGCCTCGACGCCCGAACCGTGGCGCTGATCCGTATGCGGGCGCTCGGCGAGCCCGACGTGGACCTCGACGACGGGACGGGGGGCGGCCTCGGCGCCACCGAACCGTGGCGGCCCTGGCGCTCGTACGCCCATCACCACCTGCTCGCGGCCGGTGTGTCCGGCGCCTTCACCTAGGGCGCGCGGACGGCCCGGCCGACGGGCGCCGGGCGGCCCCGTCTGGGAACGTCGGAACATGATCCGCCTCGCCCGCCTCCCACGGGACCGGTGGTCGGCGTTCGTGCCGGCGCTCGCCGTGCTGCTGCTCGCGTTCACCTGGGGACGCTCGCTCCCCTCGGCCCTGGTCGCACTGGTGGCCTGCTTCCTCGCGGGCGCGGTCCTGGCGGCGGTGCACCACGCCGAGGTCGTGGCGCACCGGGTGGGGGAGCCCTTCGGATCGCTGGTGCTCGCGGTCGCCGTGACGGTCATCGAGGTCGCGCTGATCGTCACCCTCATGACGGACGGCGGCGGCAAGAGCGCCACGCTCGCCCGGGACACCGTCTTCGCCGCCGTGATGATCACTTGCAACGGTATCGTCGGCGTCTGCCTCCTCGTCGGGGCCCTGCGCCGCAGACTGGCCGTCTTCAACCCCGAGGGCACCGGCGCCGCCTTCGCCACGGTGACCACGCTCGCCGGGCTCAGCCTGGTGCTGCCGACCTTCACCACCAGCAAGCCGGGCCCGCAGTTCTCCCCCGCCCAGCTCGTCTTCGCCGCCCTCGCCTCGGTGGCGCTGTACGGACTGTTCGTCGCCACCCAGACCGTGCGCCACCGCGACTACTTCCTGCCCGTCACCCAGCAGGGCGAGGTCCTTGAGGAGGAGCACGCCGATCCGCCGGCCGCCCGTACCGCGCGGGTCAGCGTCGGGCTGCTCGCGGTGGCCCTGGTCGCGGTGGTGGGCCTGGCCAAGGGCGTCTCGCCGACCATCGAGCGCGGGGTGGCCGCCGCGGGGCTGCCCGCCTCCGTCGTCGGCGTGGTCATCGCCCTGCTCGTGCTGCTCCCCGAGACCATCGCCGCCTCCCGGGCCGCCGCCCGCGACCGCGTGCAGACCAGCCTCAACCTGGCGCTCGGCTCGGCCATGGCAAGCATCGGACTGACCATTCCGGCGGTCGCCCTCGCCTCGGTCTGGCTCTCGGGACCCCTCGTCCTCGGCCTCGGCGCCAGCCATATGGTGCTGCTCGCGCTCACCGTCGGCGTCGGCATCCTCACCGTCGTCCCGGGCCGTGCGACCCCGATGCAGGCCGGTGTCCACCTGGCCCTCTTCGCCGCGTACCTGGTGCTCGCGGTCAGCCCCTGAGCCGAGCGGCGCGGGACGACGGCTCCGTCCCGGCGGGCCGTCCGACCGACCTCGTCCGCTACTCCTCGTCCAGACCCCAACTGTGGATCTTGTCGGGGTGGATACGGATCAGCTCCTCGCTGAAGTGCGGGCCCAACGCGTGGGGCCCGGTGAGCAGTTCGGCCGTCCCCCGGATCTCCACGCCCCGCACCCGCCACGGCCGTACGCTCACCACGTCGTCCACGACCAGCGCGAGCAGGGGGTTCACCAGCAGGTTGCGCCACTTCTTGGTGGTGCCGAGCGCGTGACCGCCGATCAGGATCGTGCCGTCGTCCTGCGGGAAGAACCCGACGGGGTTCGCCTGGGGCCGGCCCTTGGGGTCGACGGTCGCCAGCCGGCCCAGCCGCTGGGTCCTGAGGTACGCGCGCTCGGCCGCGCTGAATTCGGTCATGCCCCAGCGTCACACGCGCACCCGGTCGAGGTCATCGGCTCGGGGGACCAGCGCGTCCGGGGCGCGGGACCTGCGTCCCCGGCCGGTCAGGCCCAGATCACCACACCCGCCCACACCCCCACCACCAGCAGACACGCCAGGAGCTCCACCAGCACCGAGTACCCGCCGGACCGCAGCACCGTGCGGGCCGACGACCAGCCCGCCCCATGGCTGCCCAGCCGCATCCGCTCCGCCCCGTACAGCCCCGCCAGGAAACCCGCCACCGCGCCGACGACCGGCAGCAGGAAGAACCCGGCGATCGCCGCGAGACCGGCGGCGAGCAGCGAGCGGCGGGGCACCCCGGCCGCCTTCAGACGGCGGGGCGGCAGCGACAGTTCGAGCGCCTGGGTGAGCAGCAGCAGGCCCGTCGCCCCGGCGAGCACCGCCCAGGCCGTGCCGGTGGTGTCGGTGAGGGCCCACCACGCGACGGCGGCCCACACGATCGCCGGGCCGGGCGCCCCCGGCACCAGCACGCCGAACAGCCCGAGGAGCATCACCAGGCCCATCACCAGGAGCAGCCATATGCCCACCTGCCCAGCGTGCAGCAATGCCGACGTCCGTGCAGGGCGGGGGAGGGGCTGCGCGGCCCGCGCCGCGCCCGTGTCGGCCGCTACCGGGCCACCCAGCCGCGCTCGTACGCGTGCCAGCCCAGCTGGAGCCGGGTGGTGACGCCGGTCAGCTCCATCAGCCCCTTCACCCGGCGCTGTACGGTCCGCAGACCCAGGCCGAGCTGTTTGGCCACGCTGGCGTCGGTCATCCCGGCCAGCAGCAGCGAGAGGATCTCCAGGTCCGTGGCGTCGGGGCCGGACGGCTCCTCCTGGACCCCCGTGCCCGCCAGGCGCAGCGGCAGCGCCTCCCGCCACACCGCCTCGAAGAGGCCCATCAGCGACTCCAGCAGGCCGCTGGCGTGCACCACCAGGGCGGCGGGTTCGGCGTCCCGGCCGGTCAGCGGCACCATCGCCAGGCTGCGGTCGGCCACCACCAGCTTGGTGGGGACCCGCTCCACCGTGCGCACCCGCTCCCCGCGCCCGAGCGCCGTGGTGACCTCGATGATCCCGGCGGGCAGCGCGAGCATCTCGCGCTCGATGACCACCCGGTAGGCGACGCCCCGGGTCACCGCCCGCTCCTCGGACTCGTTGTCGACCCCGGTCACCGCGACCGGGTCGCCCGTGACCAGCGCGCACACCTCGTCGGCCGCGCCCAGCTGGAGCTGGTGGAAGCGGTGGGCGACGGCGGAGGCGCCGGTCACCACCTCCACCAGATCGTGCACGGCCGGCTCGGCGGCCTCGGCCCGGTACTCCTCGGCCAGCAGCGCCGCCGCCAGCTCCGCCTGGTCCAGCTCGTGGCGCTGCTGGGTGAGCAGCGCGCCGAGCGCGACTCCGGGCGGCGCCGCCACCCACCGCCCGGTCCGGGCCGAGGACTGGGCGGCCAGGCCCTGGCGCTCCAGGCGCCGCAACGCCCGTTCGGTGTCCGGCTCGGGCAGCGCGAGCCGGTGCGCCAGGTCCGCGACCTCGGCCGCGCCCAGCGCCACCAGCGTTCGGTACGCCGACTCCTGCGTCTCGTCCAGGCCTATCGCTCCGAGCACCCTCGTCCGCCCCTCTCCGCGGCTGTTCGCGCCGTGGCGGAAAACGGCCACGGCGCGAACCCGCCTCACAACATCGTCCCCGCACCTTCCGTCGCTCTGCCAAGCTGGCGCAACCGCAGTATCAACAGCCGTCGGCAACACGGCATTTGCGCGCTTTGGGCGCGGAGTGCTTTGTTCCGGATTCAGCTGCGGAGAGCGATGCGCCCGATATGGCGTACGGCTCCGGGAGCAGCGACCGCAGCCGTCCCGTGGAGGGCGAGCGGTGAGCGGACTCCTCGAAGGCTTCGCCGGGCGGCCCTCTCGTGGGGGGAAGGGCCGCCCGGCGGGGGTGAGTCGGCTCGTTCCCGCGTACGGGCCACGGATTTGTGTGCTGACCACTTTTACCCGTTCCACCGTTTTCGTACGGCCCGTGCGGTGGACAATAGGGGCATGAGTCAGCAGGGGGAGAGGCGCACCTCGGACGACGACTGGTGGGCTCGCCTGTACGACGAGCCCACCCCGGACAGCGCGCCCGCCACCGCGGGCGACACCCTCGACGACCGCTTCAAGTCCGTTGCCCGGGCGGTGAGTCCGCCCGTACCGGACCCCCGGTCGCCGCAAGCGGGACCGCCGCCGTACGCACCGGGTGGCGCGAAGCGGCCCACGGCGCGGGACGGAGTCACCCCGGCGGACCCGGCCGACCTGGGGGACCCGGCGTACTCGACCGATCTGGGGGACTCGGCGGACTCGGCCGCCGCGACCGACCTGACCGCCCCGGCCGATCCGCCCGCCCCGGCCGACCCGCCCGCCGCGACCGACCCGGCCGCTCCGGCGGACCCCGCCCCCGCCCCGCCCCCGCCCAGGACGCTGTGGCAGCCGCCCGGCACCACGGCCCCGGGTTCCCGCCGTACGGCCGGGTGGTGGGAGCCGGCCGACGCCCTCCCCCCGCTCGCCCCGCCACCGCCCGGGTACGAACCCGCCGCCCCCACCCCGCCGTCCGGTCCGCCCTCCGCCGGGGCCGCGCCGCCACCGCCGCTGCCCGGTCCGCCCTCCCCCGGGGCCACCGCCGCCCCGCCGCCCGCGCCGCCCGCTCCGGTCGCCGCCCCGCCCGCCGCGCCCCCCACCCCCACCCCGCCCCCGCCTCCCACCCCGCCCCGGCCCCGTGCCGGTCATGTGGGGGACGGGCCGCCCACCTACGACGCCGAGCCCACCGCGCTTCCCGACGCGCGGCCCGACGGCCTCGACGAGCTCGTCGCGGACACCGTCCTGGACGGCGCCCGGTACGGGGCGTACCTCCTGCGCGCCGCCTCCGTACGCGGCGACTCGGCCCGCTACCGGGGCGAGCACCGGCGCGACGCCCTGCTCACCGCCCGGTTCGGGCACGGCGAGGACGCGCTGGTCCTGGTCGCCGTCGCCAGCGGTATGCGGGCCTTCGAGGGCGCGCACCTCGCCGCCGCCGACGCGTGCCGCTGGATCGGCGGCGCGATCGGCCGCAGCCACACCCGGCTCGCCGACGACATCAGGGCCGGGCGCCGCAGCGACCTCAAGTCCGGGCTGCACCGGCTCACCGACCGCAGCTACGGCCGGCTGCGCGCCCGCGCCGCCGAGCTGGGCGCGGAGCCCGAGGAGTACACGGCGGGGCTGCGCTGTCTGCTGCTCTCCGCCGATCCCAGCTGCCGCACCCGGGTCTTCTTCGGGGTCGGGCCGGGCGGTCTGTTCCGGCTGCGCGGGGGAGCCTGGCAGGACATCGAGCCCGCCGCGCCCGAGCCCGGCGAGGTCAGCGGCGCGCCCGTCGTCGGGTTCGGCTCGCCGCCCTCGGAGACCGCCGAGGGCGACCGGCTCACCATGGACCTGAACACCGTGGAGCCCGCCCGTCCGTACATCGACCCGCCGCCCCCGCCCGTCGACCCGTTCCGCTTCCGCGCCTCCGTCGCCCGCCCGGGTGACACCCTGCTGCTGTGCAGCGGGGGGCTGGCCGAGCCGCTGCGCGGCGAACCCGCGCTCGGCAAGGAGCTGGCCGAGCGCTGGGCCGGGAACGAGCCGCCGGGACTCGCCGGATTCCTCGCGGACGTCCAGGTGAGAGTGAAGGGGTACGCCGACGACCGTACGGCGGTCGCCGTCTGGGAGGCGTGAGGCGGCGGCCCGTGGATGAATGGGCTCCATGGCCAAACAGAACGTGGCAGAGCAGTTCGTGGACATCCTCGCGCGCGCGGGAGTGCGGCGGATGTACGGCGTCGTCGGCGACAGCCTCAACCCCGTCGTCGACGCCATCCGCCGCACCCCCGGCATCGACTGGATCCAGGTCCGCCACGAGGAGGTGGCCGCCTTCGCGGCCGGCGCCGAGGCCCAGCTCACCGGGACCCTCGCGGCCTGCGCCGGCTCCTGCGGCCCGGGCAACCTGCATCTGATCAACGGCCTCTACGACGCCCACCGCTCGATGGCTCCCGTCCTCGCCCTCGCCTCCCAGATCCCCTCCTCGGAGATCGGTCTCGGCTACTTCCAGGAGACCCACCCCGACCAGCTGTTCCAGGAGTGCTCGCACTACTGCGAGCTCATCTCCAGCCCCAAGCAGATGCCCCGGCTGCTCCAGACGGCCATCCAGCACGCCATCGGCCGGGGTGGGGTCAGCGTGGTCGCGCTGCCGGGCGACGTGGCCTCGGAGCCCGCCCCGGAGAAGGCCGTCGAGCACGCGCTGGTCACCGCGCTGCCCTCGGTGCGCCCCGGAGACGCGGAGATCGACAAGCTCGTACGGCTGGTGGACGAGGCCGGACGGGTGACACTCTTCTGCGGCAGCGGCACCGCGGGCGCCCACGCCGAGGTCATGGCGTTCGCCGAACGCGTCAAGGCGCCGGTCGGCCACGCACTGCGCGGCAAGGAGTGGATCCAGTACGACAACCCGTACGACGTCGGAATGAGCGGACTGCTCGGTTACGGCGCCGCCTACGAGGCCACCCACGAGTGCGATCTGCTCATCCTCATCGGCACGGACTTCCCGTACAACGCGTTCCTGCCCGACGACGTCAAGATCGTGCAGATCGACGTCCGGCCCGAGCGGCTGGGGCGGCGCTCCCAGCTCGCCCTCGGGGTGTGGGGCGACGCCAAGGAGACGCTGCGCTGCCTCACCCCGCGCGTGCGGGCCAAGACCGACCGCCGCTTCCTGGACAAGATGCTCAAGAAGCACGCCGACGCGCTGGAGGGCGTCGTCAAGGCGTACACCCGCAAGGTGGAGAAGCATGTGCCGATCCACCCCGAGTACGTGGCCTCCGTCCTGGACGAACTCGCCGACGACGACGCGGTGTTCACCGTCGACACCGGTATGTGCAACGTCTGGGCCGCCCGTTACCTCTCGCCCAACGGCAGGCGCCGCATCATCGGCTCGTTCAGCCACGGCTCGATGGCGAACGCGCTGCCGCAGGCGATCGGCGCCCAGTTCACCGACCGCCGCCGCCAGGTGATCTCGATGTCCGGCGACGGCGGGTTCTCCATGCTGATGGGCGACTTCCTGACCCTGGTCCAGTACGACCTGCCGGTGAAGATCGTGCTTTTCGACAACTCCTCGCTCGGCATGGTGGAGCTGGAGATGCTGGTGGCCGGGCTGCCCTCGTACGGAACGGACAACCGCAACCCCGACTTCGCGGCCATCGCCCGCGCGGCCGGTGCCTACGGCGTACGGGTCGAGAAGCCCAAGCAGCTCGCGGGCGCCCTCAAGGACGCCTTCCGGCACAAGGGGCCCGCCCTGGTCGACGTGGTCACCGACCCCAACGCGCTCTCCATCCCGCCGAAGATCAGCGCCGAGATGGTGACCGGTTTCGCGCTCTCCGCCAGCAAGGTCGTGCTGGACGGCGGAGTCGGGCGGATGCTCCAGATGGCCCGTTCCAACCTCCGTAACGTGCCCCGGCCGTAGGCCTGTCAGGCAGGTGTCCACCCGGCACCCCGGCGATGGGGTGATCCTCCTTGGTCAGCGCGTCTCATGACCGGGTGGCCGTAAAGCGTGCGGGACCGCAGGCGATGACGGCTCCGAACGTCTGAATCAGGGGTGGACGGCTCCGGGGACCCGGTGACTCGCCTGTGGGTAAGGGGCGTCGCCGGGGAGCGCCCTCGTCACCCGGCGACCCGGCCGCGACCGGACCGCGGACCGTGGAACCGCTCCCGGTGTGTATCCCGTCGGTTGTTGCGGAATCACCATGCGTGACGGGGGGTCACCGGGGCATGCATCCCGTGAGGGTGTTCGAGACGGAGAGGGATGTGACGACGTGCGGGTGGGGGCTATGACTGGACGTCAGGGAGGGGGCGGGCCCGAGACGAGCGGGGCGTTCCGTGGCACCGGCGCGCGTGCGCTGCTCCAGGGGCAGCTGCGGCGCAGGGTGGGGCGGTCCGACCTCACGGCGGTCGCGGAAGTGCGGCGCGCGCTGCGGGAGTTGCTGGGGTACTGGAAGCACACGGGGCCGGTCGAGGTGGCCGAACTGCTCACCTGCGAGCTGGTGACCAACGCGCTCATACACACCGACCAGGGAGCGGTGGTGACGGCCACGGTGGCTCCGGCGGGGCTCCGCGTCGAGGTGCACGACTTCACCCCGGAGCTCCCCGATCCGTACGTACCGTCCACCGACGACGGTACGCACGGCAGGGGCCTGCTCCTCGTGCAGGCGCTCGCGGACGCCTGGGGCGTACGGATGCACGAGGCGGGCAAGGTGGTCTGGTTCGAGCTCGGCAACGGGACGGCGTGAGGCCGCCCGGCCCACGGCTGCCGGCTGGACCGGGGCGGCCCGCGCTCAGCCGAACTGCTGCTCCAGATCCTTGAGTTTGCGCTCCAGATGGTCCAGGCGCGGCAGCGTCTGGGTGTCGTCCTCGGCCGTGAGGTCGACGGTACGGTGCGCCGTCGCGGACTCAGTGCCGTCGACGGCCTGAAGGGAGGGGCGGTCGCGAAGAGGCAGCTGTCCCGGCTCGGATATGGCGGGCTCCGCGACGGCCTTCGGCTGACCGGAGCCGGCGCCCGCCGCCATGGACGGGACCTCGATCCGACGGCCGCCCGGCCGCACCCGGCTCATGTTCCGGCCCTGCCGGCTGAGCGCCTTGAGGTGGGCCCGCTCCAGCTTCTCCTGCTCGCGCCGGCGCAGCCGGTTCTGCTCCTTGGCGCGCCGGTCCTCGCGTACCTCCTCGACCGCCTCGTCCAGCGTCCGCACCCCTTCGAGGAGCATCAGCGACCAGGCGCCGAAGGTCTCCCTGGGGGCCCTCAGCCACCGGACGATCCGGATCTGCGGCAGCGGACGGGGCACCAGGCCCTGTTCGCGCAGCGCCGCCCGGCGGGTCTGCTTCAGCGCGCGGTCGAAGAGCACCGCCGCCGACAGCGACATCCCGGCGAAGAACTGCGGGGCGCCCGCGTGGGCCATGCCGCGCGGCGCGTGCACCCAGTTGAACCAGGCCGCCGCGCCCGCGAACGTCCACACCAGCAGCCGTGAGCCGAGCGCCGCGTCGCCGTGGCTGGCCTCGCGCACCGCCAGCACCGAGCAGAACATCGCGGCGCCGTCGAGGCCGAAGGGTACGAGGTACTCCCAGCCGTCCGTCAGGCTGAGGTTCTGCCGGCCGAAGCCGACCAGGCCGTGGAAGGAGAGCGCGGCGGCGACGGCCGCGCAGCAGAACAGCAGTACATAGGAGGCGGTGCCGTAGACGGCTTCCTTGCGGCGCCGGCGTTCCTCGCTGCGTTCCCAGGTGTCGTCGGACGTGCTCCCGCTCGCGCGCTTGCCGCGCGCGAGGACGACCAGCGCCACGACGACCCCCACGATCATCACGCCGCCCGGAAGCAGCCAGTCCAGATGTATGTCGGTCAGTCGCATGCGGTGTCCCTTTAATCACGTAAGACGTTCCGGGCGCCATAGTGCTCCTGCCGCGCGCGGACGCAGGCGTTTTCGGGGGAACCGGCCGTCATTGACGGCCGGTGGCATACGGATAGGTGCGATCTGCTCGAACTGGGTTCGCCACATGATGAGTTGAGTTCGAATTCGACTCACCCGGACGAGTGGCGTGGGTTCAGGAGGCGGCGCTCAGCTTGGCCACCCGGTCGGCGTCGCAGGTACGCGGACAGGTGACACAGGTGTCCTCGGGGCGCAGCGTGTAGAAGAGGCAGCAGCTCGCCCGGTCGCGGGTCGGCAGCGGCTCACCGGCCGGCCCGCTCAGCTCACGGAAGCCCGCGGCGCCGACGTACGGCCTGGTCGAGCCGGGCAGCAGCCGCTCCAGCTCGGTCATCGCCCGGCGCTCCTCGCCGAGCAGGGCCGCCACGTACCACAGGCCCTCGACGACCTCGTCGGTCGCCATGCCCCACAGCGCCCGCCGGCCGCGCCGCATCCGGGGCCCGAAACCGTCGAGCACCGGGCCCAGATGCTCGGCGACGGCCGCGCGGACCTCGGCGCGCAGCGCCTCCTCGTCCGGGACGACCCGCGCGCCGGGCAGCGCCGCCGCCGGGTCCCCGGGCAGGCACGCGAACTCCCGCACCCGCACGGTCAGCCGTCCCAGGGTGCGCTGGAAGGACACGTCCTCGACGGGCACCCGCGGCACCCGGCGGTGCAGGAACCACGGCACCGTGATCAGCAGACAGGCGGGCCAGGCGTAGCGGTGGAAGCCGAAGGAGGCGATGACGTCGGGGCGGGCCCGCTGCCCGTAGTCGCGCAGGACCTGCTCGTCGTCCCAGCCGAGGAAGGCGTCCAGGGCGTCCCCGCCGGAGGCGAGCTGGTCCGCGCCGACCCAGCCGGGAGAGCGGGGCGCCCGCTCGCCGTCCGCCAGCTCCTGGACCCGGACGCCGGGGCAGACGTCGGCGAGGCGTGCGTAGGACGCGGCCAGGGGGCTCGCGAGCAGCGTCGGCACAGTCATGCAGGGACCACCGAATCACGATCGTTGGCAGGTAAGGCTTACCTTAGCGGATGTGCGCGATGTTTGAACTGTCGCTTTGTCCGCCTATGGTGCTGGGGGAATACCGAGCGGTAGGAGGGCGTGGGGTGGAGCGGGGCAGAGCGCGCGAGGCGGCGGTGCCGCCGTCCGGGGCTGCCCGTGTGCCCGCACAGGCCCGGGTGGAGGGTGATCTCTTCGGGCCCTCCGTACGAGAGGCTTCCGCTGTACGGGAGGGCTCAGCTGTACGGGAGGGTTCCGCACGCGGTGAGCACACGCACGGCGAGCCGCCCGCGCCCCGGGTCCGCCGGCACTCGGTGCGCGGCCAGATCCTGGAGGCGCTGCGGGCCGCGCTGGTCGACGGCGAGCTGGTGCCGGGCGAGGTGTACTCGGCGGTCGTGCTCGGCGAGCGCTTCGGCGTCTCGGCCACTCCGGTCCGCGAGGCGATGCAGCGCCTGGCCTCCGAGGGCGCCGTCGAGGTGGTCCCCAACCGCGGCTTCCGGGTCACCGAGCGCACCCCGGGGGAGCTGGCGGAGCTGGCCGAGGTCCGCGCCCTGATCGAGGTGCCGGTGATGCTGCGGCTGGCCCGGACCGTGCCCGCCGCGCGCTGGGCCGAGCTGCGGCCCCTGGCGGAGGCGACCACGCAGGCGGCGGCGGTCGGCGACCGGGCGGGTTACGCCGAGTCGGACCGTGCCTTCCACCGGGCGGTCCTGGCCCTCGCCGGGAACCGGCAGCTGCTCCAGGTGGCGGAGGATCTGCACCGGCGCTCGCAGTGGCCGCTGACGGCGGCGCCGGTCGCGCGCCGGGCGGAGCTGGTGGCGGACGCGGCCGAGCATCTGGCGCTGCTGGACGCGCTGACCGCGCAGGATCTGGCCGTGGTGCAGGCGCTGGTGCGGGAGCACTTCACCGGGTCCGCGCTCTGACGCCGGGCCGCGGCGGGGGCGTTCCCGCCGGCGCGGCGGGTGCGTGTCGCTGCGCGGCGGGTGCGGGTCCGTCGTGGCTGGTCGCGCAGTTCCCCGCGCCCCTGAGGTATCCCGCCGCAGCCGGAGAAGCCGGCTCAGCCACGGACCTTCGGGGGCGCAGGCAAACCGCGTGTCTCAGGTCGTCGCCGGGGACGGGGCCAAGTGGGTTGCCAGCCAGGTCGGGACCCCGCCCAGGAGCCGGAACAGCCGAGCCGCCTCCGTGCGCAGCCGGGCCGCCTCCGGCTCGGGCTCGGCCTCGGCCAGGGCGGCGAGCGCCGGGGCCGTACCGACCAGATAGCCCAGCTCCTCCCGGATCCGCAACGACTCCGCGAAGCCGTGTCTCGCCTCCGCCAACTCCCCGTCCCGCAGGGCGAGTCCGGCCAGATGGCGCCAGGTGAAGGAGAGCAGCAGGGTGTCCCCGTGCGCGGTGGCGCCCGCGTGCGCGCGGCGGTAGGCGGCGCGGGCCGCCTGCGGCGCGTCCGCCACGTTCTCCGCGAGCAGCCCCCGGCGGAAGTCGAGCAGGGCCCGGCCCCGCGCCGCCGGGGCGATCAGCGCGGCGGCCCGGCCCAGCGCCGAGCGGGCCTCGTCGGCGCGGTCGCGCACCCCGAGCAGTGTCGAGGCGTACGCCAGCTGGCCGCGTTCGCACGCCGCCGCGCCGCGCTCCTCGTCGTCCCCGGCCACCGCCTCCGCGCCGCGCAGGGCCTCCTCGGCCTCGGCCCAGCCGTCCCCGGTGTACAGGCACCGCTCGGTGAGCAGCGCGGCCCGCTGGAGCGCGGCGCCGGGCTCCGCGCCGTGCGGTTCGAGCAGCGCGGCGGCGTCCGTCCAGCAGCCGCGCGAGCGCAGCCGCCACACGGCGGTCTGCAGTGGATGCAGCGGATGGAGTGGATCGAGCGGATCCCCGTTCTCCACAGTCGTTCCGGAATCAGACATGGCGGAGTACGCCACGTTGCCCTCCCCGAGCGCGCCATCGAGCCGTTGAGTCCGAGCTGTTGAGCCGTGTGGCGAATCTCAGCACGGATTGGCACGCCGGGCCAAGGGCCACGCGTGAATTCCTTCACAAACGGCGGATTGCGGTACGTCGCGGTGGTGTTCCGGGTCGGCCGCGCCGTCCGCGCGCCCCCTCAGCTCATGCGCAGGGCCAGGAAGAAGTCCAGCTTGTCCTCCAGGCGCGAAAGATCACGCCCCGTCAGCTGCTCGATCCGGCCCACCCGGTAGCGCAAGGTGTTGACGTGCAGATGCAGGCGCGTGGCGCAGCGGGTCCAGGAGCCGTCGCAGTCGAGGAACGCCTCCAGGGTCGGGATGAGCTCGGCCCGGTGGCGGCGGTCGTAGTCGCGCAGCGGGTCCAGCAGACGGGCCGTGAAGGCGCGGCGCACGTCGTCCGGGACGAACGGCAGCAGCAGGACGTGCGAGGCCAGCTCGTGGTGGCCGGCCGCGCAGACCCGTCCCGGGCGGGCGGCGGCGACCCGGCGGGCGTGCCGGGCCTCCTCCAGGGCGCCGCGCAGCCCCTCGGCCGAGTGCACCGCGGCGCTGACACCCAGTGTCAGGCGCCCGTCGTCGGCGAGGCCCGCCGAGAGCGGTGCCTGCACCGCCGCGAGCAGGGCGTCCGCGTGCAGCCCGGCCTCGGTGCCCTCCGGGCCGACCGCGGGCAGCGGCACCAGCGCGATGGCCTCGTCGCCCACGTGGGCGACCGCGATCCGGTCCGAGGAGTCGGAGCCCGCCACGGCCGGGTCGACCAGGACCTCCTCCAGCAGGGTCTGGGCGACCGGGCCGCCCGCGACCTCCGCCGCGGTGGCCGCCGTCTGGCTCCAGTCGACGCGGGCCACGATGACCTGCCAGTGCGGCGCCGAGCCGAGGCCCGGCAGCAGCACCGGGGCGGCGACCCGCAGCCGGGCCGCGATCTCCGCGGGCGCGGCCCCGGTCTGCACCAGCTCCAGGACCTCCTGGGCGAGCCGGCGGCGTACCGTACGGGCCGCGTCGCGGCGGTCGCGCTCCACGGCGATCAGCTGGGTGACGCCCTGGAGCAGGTCGAGTCGGGCGGCGGGCCAGTCGGCCGCGTCGGCCTCCACGGCCAGCAGCCAGTCCGACAGGACCGTCTCGCGCACGTCACGGGCGGCGGGCGCCGCGCCGCGCCCGCTGTGGTGGATGGGGAAGAGCGAGTACGTGGTGCCCCGCACCACGGCCCGGTGCGGGCCCCGGCGGCCGGTGCGGGTCGCGCCGAGGTGTTCACCCGCCAGAGTGGCGGCGACGGCCGGGTCGAGCGGCTCGCCCGCGCCCGCGATCCGGCGGCCGGTGGGGGAGAGCACCCAGGCCCGCAGGTCGAGGTCGGAGCCGAGCAGGTCCAGGACGACCTCCGGGCCGCCGCCCGCGGGCCCCGAGGTCATCAGCCGCCGGTGCCGGTCGACCACGGCCGCCAGGTCCCCGGCACGCTCGCCGGAGACCTGGCGCACCACGTGCTCGGTGATGGTGGCGAAGGCCACCGACTCGTTCACCGCGAACAGCGGCAGCCGGTGCTGTGCGCACGCACGGATCAGGTCATCCGGGATCGCGCCCAGCTCGGCCTCGCCGGCCGCCAGGCCCACCACCCCGGCACCGGCCAGGATGCGTACGAATGGCTCGGAATCGTCGGCGTCGCGGCGCCAGGCGAGGCCGGTGAGGACCAGCTCGCCACCGGAGAGATAACGGCTGGGATCACGCAGGTCAGTGGTCATCACCCCGCGCACGGTGCGGTCCAGCTCGTCGTCGCCGCCGAGCAGCCGCAGCCCCAGCGCGTCGGTCTCCAGAAGTGCGCGCAGCCGCATCGCGTGTCGCCGCCGATCTGTCTTGTTGTTGCCGGTGGAAAGCGGTGGGGTTACTGAGCACCGCCTTTCATACGAATCTACAAGACGTGGATGGAGACCAGCCAACTCCTTCATGGTTTCGGTGACTGCACCCGGTGGAGTGAGGCTTGTGTACTGGGGCCACACAGCGTGAACAGCACATGAACGACTTCATCAGCCAAGGGCCGGCCGTCCCCGGGACCCGCGCGAACGACCCCGATTGAGAAGAAGAGAGCCACTCATGGACTTCCTTCGCCCCGCCAGCTGGGAGGAGGCGCTCGCCGCCAAGGCCGAGCACCCCACGGCTGTGCCCATTGCGGGTGGCACCGATGTGATGGTCGAGATCAACTTCGACCACCGGCGGCCCGAGTACCTTCTGGACCTGAACCGCATCGAGCTGCTGCGCGCGTGGGAGACCGGCGAGGAGACCGTACGGCTCGGCGCGTCCGTGTCGTACACCCAGATCATGGAGAACCTGCGCGCCGAGCTGCCGGGTCTGGCGCTCGCCTCGCACACCGTCGCCTCCCCGCAGATCCGCAACCGCGGCGGTGTCGGCGGCAACCTCGGCACCGCCTCCCCGGCCGGTGACGCCCACCCGGCGCTGCTCGCCGCGGGCGCCGAGGTCGAGGTCGAGTCGGTCCGCGGCTCGCGGCTGATCCCGATCGACGACTTCTACACCGGTGTGAAGCGCAACGCGATGGCGCCGGACGAGCTCATCAAGACCGTCCACATCAAGAAGGCGGACGGCCCCCAGCAGTACTCCAAGGTCGGCACCCGCAACGCGATGGTCATCGCGGTCTGCGCCTTCGGCCTGGCCCTGCACCCCGAGACCCGGACGGTCCGTACCGGCATCGGCTCCGCCGCCCCGACCCCGGTCCGGGCGAAGGCGGCGGAGGAGTTCCTGAACGCCGCGCTCGACGAGGGCGGCTTCTGGGAGAGCGGCAAGATCATTACTCCCTCGATCGCCAAGCAGTTCGCGGAGCTCGCCTCCGCCTCCTGCAACCCGATCGACGACGTACGAGGCACGGCCAAGTACCGCCGGCACGCCGTGGGCATCATGGCCCGCCGCACGCTCGGCTGGACCTGGGAGCAGTACCGCGGCACCGGCCGCTCGCTTGAAGGAGCTGCATAACCATGCGCGTCAATTTCACGGTCAACGGCCGCAAGCACGAAGCCGACGACGTCTGGGAGGGCGAGAGCCTTCTCTACGTCCTGCGCGAGCGCATGGGCCTTCCCGGTTCGAAGAACGCCTGCGAGCAGGGCGAGTGCGGCTCCTGCACGGTCCGTCTCGACGGTGTGCCGGTGTGTGCGTGTCTGGTCGCGGCCGGTCAGGTCGAGGGCCGGGAGGTCATCACGGTCGAGGGCCTGGCGGACTACGCCAAGCACCGCCAGGAGGCCCACCCGGGCGGCGCCTGCCCCGCCGGCTCCTGCGGCACCTCCGTCGACGCCGCCCGGCGCTGGCAGGCCAGGCCCGCCGACGGCCGCAGCAGCGAGACCGGCGAGCTCTCCCCGGTCCAGCAGGCGTTCATCGACGCCGGCGCCGTCCAGTGCGGCTTCTGCACCCCGGGTCTGCTGGTGGCCGCCGACGAACTCCTGGAGCGCAACGCCTCCCCGTCCGACCAGGACATCCGCGAGGCCCTCTCCGGCAACCTCTGCCGCTGCACCGGTTACGAGAAGATCCTCGACGCGGTCCGCCTCGCGACCGCCCGTCAGGAAGAGGCGGTCTGACGATCATGGCCACCACTGGTACTCCCACCAGCATCACCCAGGGTTCCAAGGCCAAGGGCGGCATCGGCGAGTCGACGCTGCGCCCGGACGGCACCCTCAAGGTCACCGGTGAGTTCGCGTACTCCTCGGACATGTGGCACGAGGACATGCTCTGGGGCCAGACCCTGCGCTCCCCGGTCGCCCACGCCGAGATCCGGTCCATCGACATCTCCGAGGCCCTCGCGATGCCCGGCGTCTACGCCGTGCTGACCTACGACGACCTGCCGGCCGAGATGAAGCACTACGGCCTGGAGATCCAGGACACCCCGGTCCTGGCCCACGGCAAGGTCCGCCACCACGGCGAGCCGGTGGCGCTGGTCGCCGCCGACCACCCGGAGACCGCGCGCCGCGCCGCCGCCAAGATCAAGGTGGACTACGCCGAGCTGCCGGTCATCACCGACGAGGCGTCCGCGACCGCACCCGACGCGATCCTGGTCCACGAGGGCCGCGACGACCACCACATCGGCCATGTGCCGCACCCCAACATCGTGCACCGCCAGCCGATCGTGCGCGGAGACGCCGACGGCGCCGCCCGGCGCGCCGACGTCATCGTCAGGGGCGAGTACACCTTCGGCATGCAGGACCAGGCCTTCCTCGGCCCGGAGTCCGGCCTCGCGGTGCCCTCCGAGGACGGCGGCGTCGAGCTGTACGTGGCCACCCAGTGGCTCCACTCGGACCTGCGGCAGATCGCCCCCGTCCTCGGCCTGCCCGAGGAGAAGGTCCGGATGACGCTCTCCGGCGTCGGCGGCGCCTTCGGCGGTCGCGAGGACATCTCGATGCAGATCCACGCCTGTCTGCTGGCGCTGCGCACCGGCAAGCCGGTCAAGATCGTCTACAACCGGTTCGAGTCCTTCTTCGGCCACGTCCACCGCCACCCGGCGAAGCTCTACTACGAGCACGGCGCCACCAAGGACGGCAAGCTCACGCACATGAAGTGCAAGATCGTCCTGGACGGCGGCGCGTACGCGTCGGCCTCCCCGGCGGTCGTCGGCAACGCCTCCTCGCTGAGCGTCGGCCCGTACGTGATCGACGACGTCGACATCGAGGCCATCGCGCTCTACACCAACAACCCGCCCTGCGGCGCCATGCGCGGCTTCGGCGCGGTCCAGGCCTGCTTCGCGTACGAGGCCCAGATGGACAAGCTGGCGGCGAAGCTCGGCATCGACCCGGTCGAGTTCCGGCAGCTGAACGCCATGGAGCAGGGCACGATCATGCCGACCGGACAGCCGGTCGACTCCCCGGCCCCGGTCGCCGAGCTGCTGCGCCGCGTCAAGGCCCGCCCGCTGCCGCCCGAGCAGCAGTGGGTGACCGCCGGCGAGCAGGCCGACGTCCGCGCGCTGCCCGGCGGCCTGTCCAACACCACGCACGGCGAGGGCGTCGTACGGGGCGTGGGCTACGCGGTCGGCATCAAGAACGTCGGCTTCTCCGAGGGCTTCGACGACTACTCCACCGCCAGGGTGCGCATGGAGGTCGTCGGCGGCGAGCCGGTCGCCACCGTGCACACCGCGATGGCGGAGGTCGGCCAGGGCGGTGTCACCGTCCACGCGCAGATCGCCCGCACCGAGCTCGGCGTCGCCCAGGTGACCATCCACCCGGCCGACACCCAGGTCGGCTCCGCCGGCTCCACCTCGGCCTCGCGCCAGACGTACGTCACCGGCGGCGCGGTCAAGAACACCTGCGAGCACGTCCGCGAGGCCGTCCTGGAGATCGGCCGCCGCAAGTTCGGCTCCTACCACCCGGCCTGGGCGACCGCCGAGCTCCTTCTGGAGGGCGGCAAGGTCGTCACCGACGCCGGCGAGGTCCTCGCGGACCTCGTGGACGTGCTGGAGGACGAGGCGGTGGAGCTGGAGCTGGAGTGGCGCCACCGCCCCACCGAGGCGTTCGACCTGCGTACCGGTCAGGGCCACGGCCACGTCCAGTACTCGTTCGCCGCGCACCGCGCCGTCGTCGAGGTGGACACCGAGCTCGGCCTCGTCAAGGTCGTCGAGCTGGCGGTCGCCCAGGACGTCGGCAAGGCGCTCAACCCGCTGTCCGTCGTCGGCCAGATCCAGGGCGGCACCACCCAGGGCCTGGGCGTGGCGGTCATGGAGGAGATCATCGTCGACCCGAAGACCGCGAAGGTGCGCAACCCCTCCTTCACGGACTACCTCATCCCCACGATCCTCGACACGCCGACGATCCCGGTCGACGTGCTCGAACTCGCCGACGAGCACGCCCCGTACGGGCTGCGCGGCGTCGGCGAGGCCCCGACCCTGTCGTCCACCCCGGCCGTCCTCGCGGCGATCCGGAACGCGACGGGTCTGGAGCTGAACAGGACCCCGGTCCGCCCCGAGCACCTCACGGGCACCGAGTCGTCCTGACCCCCCCCGGACCCTCCGGGCGGTGCGTGCCCGGGAACGTCACACTCCCCGCCGCCCGCACCGCCCGGAGCCCGGAAGTACCGCACCGCTCGCGGTCCTTCACCCGCACCACCAGCAGCAACATCCGCACCAGCCGCACCACCAGCAGCAACACCTGTACCACCGGCATCACCAGGCAGTACCCGGATGACCAGCACCATCCCCGCACTGCGGTACCGGAAGGAACCGGTACCCCCGCAGCCGCGGAAACGTTCGTCTCGGGCCGTCCCCCGGGTCGTGCAGCCCACGCACCATCCCAAATCCCGCAGCTTGTCCGACTGAATCTCAAGTCTTATGCGGGTGCCCCTGTGAACCTTGGGAGTAGGCACCATGACCCAGCAGTCTGTGGAGCCGAAGACCACCGCCGAGGAGGCGGGCCCCGGCTCGCGCGTCCCCGCCGGCAGGTCTTGGCTCGACCGGTACTTTCACATAACGGACAGAGGATCCACGGTCGCGCAGGAGGTGCGCGGCGGCATCACCACCTTCATGGCGATGTGCTACATCCTCCTGCTCAACCCGCTGATCCTCTCGACGCCCGACGTCGACAAGCACACGCTGGGCCATGCGGGCCTGGTGACGGCCACCGCCTTCGCGGCGGCGGCCAGCACGCTGCTGATGGGCTTCATCGGCAAGGTCCCGCTCGCGCTGGCCGCCGGACTGAACGTCTCCGCGGCCCTGACCACCCAGGTGGTCCCCAACATGACCTGGCCGCAGGCCATGGGCATGTGCGTCATGTACGGCGTGGTCATCATGCTGCTGGTCGTCACCGGCCTCCGCGAGATGATCATGAACGCCATCCCGCTGCCGCTCAAGCACGCGATCACCATGGGCATCGGCATGTTCGTCGCCCTGCTCGGCCTGGTGAAGGCCGGATTCGTGGGCAAGGGCCAGGGCGGCCCCGTCACCCTCGGTGCCACGGGTGAGCTGGTCGGCTGGCCGGTCTTCTTCTTCGCGGTGACCCTGCTCCTGATCTTCGCCCTCCAGGCGCGCAACATCCCCGGCGCGATCCTGATCGGCATCGTGACCGGCACGGTCCTCTCGCTCGTGGTCACCAAGGTCGCCGGCCTGAACGACAAGGACTGGGGCGGCCTCGCCCCGGGCCTGGACGGCAGCGCGGTCGCCAAGCCCGACTTCGGACTCTTCGGCGACGTGGAGTTCGGCGGCTGGGACCGGATGGGCGCCATCGGCGTCGGAATGATCGTCTTCACCCTGGTGCTGGCCGGCTTCTTCGACGCGATGGCCACCATCATCGGCGTCGGCCAGGAGGCCGAGCTCGCCGACGACCAGGGCCGGATGCCGGGCCTGTCCAAGGCGCTGTTCATCGACGGGGCGGGCGGCGCGATCGGCGGCGTCTCCGGCGCCTCCGGCCAGACCGTCTTCATCGAGTCCGCGACCGGCGCCGGCGAGGGGGCCCGTACCGGCCTCTCCTCGGTCGTCACCGGCCTCTTCTTCGCGGCCTGCCTCTTCTTCACCCCGCTCACCCAGTTGGTCCCGGCCCAGGTGGCCGCCGCCGCCCTGGTCGTGATCGGCTCGATGATGATGAGCGCGGCGCGGCACGTGGACTGGAACGACCGCTCGGTGTCGATTCCGGTCTTCCTCACCGTGGCCCTGATGCCGTTCACGTACAACATCACCGCCGGTGTCGGCGCCGGTGTCATCTCCTACACCGTCATCAAGGCGGCGCAGGGCAAGTGGCGGGAGATCGGCGGGTTCATGTGGGCCCTGTCCGGCATCTTCCTCGTCTACTTCGCGCTCAGCCCGATCGAGAACTGGCTGGGCGTCAAGTAGGGCCTCGACCGGGGCGTACGACCGGACGCCCTCCACCATCCGCTCGTTAAGGAGACCGAACATGCTGGACATCGCCGAGGAGCTGAACCGGTGGGTCGAGCAGGGCCGTGACTTCGCCGTCGCCACCGTGGTGGCGGTCGGCGGCAGCGCGCCCCGGCTGCCGGGCGCGGCCCTCGCCGTCGACGGCGAGGGCACGGCGATCGGTTCGGTCTCCGGCGGATGCGTGGAGGGCGCGGTCTACGACCTGTGCCGGCAGGCCCTGGCGGACGGTGAACCCGTCCTCGAACGCTTCGGCTACAGCGACGAGGACGCCTTCGCGGTCGGGCTGACCTGCGGCGGGATCATCGACATCCTGGTGACGCCGGTGCCGGCCGACTCCCCGTCGCGGGCGGTGTTCGCCACCGCCCTGGACGCCGCGGCGCGCGACGAGGCCGCGGCGCTGGCACGCGTCACCGACGGCCCGTCCGAACTGGTGGGCCGCCCGCTTCTCGTACGGCCCGACGGTACGTACGAGGGCGCCCTCGGCGGCCACCCCGAGCTGGACCGGGCGGTGGCGGACGAGGCGCGGGCGATGCTGGACGCGGGCCGCACCGGCACCCTCGCCCTGGGCGCCGACGGCCGGCTGTGCGGCCGGCCGATCACGGTCCTGGTCGAGTCGAGCGTCCCGCCCCCGCGCATGATCGTGTTCGGCGCGATCGACTTCGCGTCGGCGCTGGTGCGGGTGGGGAAGTTCCTCGGCTACCGGGTCACGGTGTGCGACGCGCGCCCCGTTTTCGCCACGGCCGTCCGCTTCCCGGACGCGGACGAGATCGTGGTGGAGTGGCCGCACCGCTATCTGGCGGCGACCGAGGTCGACTCCCGTACGGTGCTGTGCGTCCTCACCCACGACGCGAAGTTCGACGTCCCGCTCCTCGAACTGGCGCTGCGGCTGCCGGTGGCGTACGTGGGCGCGATGGGTTCACGCCGTACGCACGAGGACCGCAACGCGCGGCTGCGGGAGGTGGGCGTGACGGAGCTGGAACTCGCCCGGCTGCGCTCGCCGATCGGCCTCGACCTCGGCGCGCGCACCCCGGAGGAGACGGCGCTGTCGATCGCGGCGGAGATCGTGGCGAGCCGGCGCGGGGGGAGCGGGGTGTCGCTGACGGGTGCGCACACCCCGATCCACCACGACGGCCCGGAGGGACGGATACGTTCGGCGGCGTAGCCTTCCCGGCCCCGCCCCTTCCCGGAAGCCCTCCGGCGGACAGCCGGTCCTGACGTGCGGGCCGTGCGGTCAGGCGTCCTCGGGCGGTGTGTCCGACGTCGGTGAATACGGCTTGATGTCGAGCACCGGCGTGCCGTTGACGAGGTCCACCCCGTCGAAGTGGAGGACATTGCCCTTCACCTCGCGGACGCGCACCAGGCTCAGCCCGATGCGGTTGTGCCGGTTGGGCGTCCGGGTGGCGTAGACGCCGGTCGTGCGCCCGCTCTCCTCCCAGCCGCGCGGCACCACCCGCAGCGGTGCGGCCTCCTCGTCGGTCTGGTCGTGCAGCCAGGTCAGCAGCCAGACGTACCAGCCCTCGGCGACACCGTCGAGCCCTGCCGCGTACGGCTCGTAGAGCACCACCTGACCCTGGTCCCCGTACGCCAGGGTCGCCTGCGGCGGCGCCTGCTGGGGGCGGACGTACTCCGTCACGACATAGCCGATCGGCGACAGCGGCACCACCGCGTCGGCATCGAGAGGGGCGGTCGGTTGGGACACCACGTATCTCCTCGCACTCCGGAACCACGACAACCAGACAGAACGACAGCACATGCCGAACGACACTCCGCGCGGGTCCGGCGCGCGATGCCTGAAACGCGCCGGTCGTGCGCGAAGTCGAGAGACAGATGCCTGACAATCAATAACGCTGACAATATAGTGGGCTGCCGGGAGGTACGGCCCGAGTCGTCGGGCCGGTCCGAGGAGGCAGCCCGTGAGACTGAGTCCGCCGTTACCCGAACCGCCGGGCATAGCCGCCGCTGTGCTCTGGCTCCCGTCCCGGCGTCTGGACACCGCGCAGGCGGTCGTGGCCGGGCGGCTCGACCAGGAGACCGCCGACCGGCTCGGCTACCGCGCGCTGTGCGAGAGCCCGGACCGGGCGGCCCCCGAGATGGCCGTGCTCGCGGCACAGAAGGCGCTCGCCGACGCGGGCTGGTCCGGCGACGACCTCGGCCTGGTCGTGCACTCCTGGATCTACCACCAGGGCCATGACTTCTGGTCCGCGCCGCACTATGTGGCGCACGGCATCGGAGCCCGCCACGCGACCCCCCTCGGGGTGCAGCAGACCTCCAACGGCGCCGTGGCCGCCCTGGAGGTGGCCGCCGCCCGCCTCGCGCTCGACCCGTCGGTCAACCGGTGCCTGGTGACCACCGCCGACCGGTTCGTCGAGCCCGGCTTCGACCGCTGGGCCGGCGACATCGACGTGGCGTACGGGGACGCGGCCACCGCCCTGCTCCTGGACCGCGACGCGGGCCCCTACCGGCTGCTCGCCATCGCCTCCGTCAGCGTCCCCGAGTACGAGGTGCTCTACCGGGGCGACGACGCCTTCACCCCCGCCCCGCGCAGCGCCCACCCCACGGTCAGCGCCCGGCGCACCAAACTGACCTTCCGGGCGGGCGGCGGCTGGCCCCGGTTCGTCGCCGTACTGCGCCGCTCCGTGCAGCGCGTGGTGCTCGACGCCATCGCGGACGCCGGGCTCACCCCGGCCGACCCCCGGCTGCGCTATCTCGTCCTGCCCCGCCTCAGCACCGGCGCCCTCGGCCAGTTCTACGTGCCCTCGGCGCGCGAACTGGCCCTGCCCCACACCGAACTCCTCGACCTCGGCCGCGACACCGGGCACCTCGGTGCCGGAGACGTCGTGGCCAATCTCGCCACCCTCCAGGACGACGACCGGCTCGCGCCGGGCGAGGTGGCGCTCTTCCTGAGCGCCGGCAACGGCTTCACCTGGTCCTGTGTCGCGATATCCCACGAATGACCCCGGCCGGTCACACCCGGCGGACGCGGAACGTCTTCTCCGTGCGGGATTCCCGTACGGCTCTTTCGTACAGCTTCCACAGTGAGAGGTGCAGTCGAGTGACGATGCGAAACGAGGCCCTGGTCATCGGCGCGGGTGTGGCCGGACTGACCACGGCGGTATGTCTGGCGGAGCGCGGCTTCACGGTCCGGGTCGTCGCCGAGCGCGCGCCCCGGCAGACCACGTCGGCCGTGGCGGGAGCGATCATCGGGGGTCCGGCCATCGCCGACGAGACCGAGGCGGAGGCCAAGTTCGCGCCGACGGCCATCACCCGCCCCTGGCACCAGGTGAGCCTGGCCGAGTTCGGCGCGCTGGCCAAGCAGCCGGAGAGCGGCGTCCACCTGACCCGTGGCCGCCTGGTGAACCGGCAGGCCGCCGGCGGCCATGAGTGGGCCGCCCATCTGCCCGGCTACACACCGTGCGGCGAGGAGGAGAGCGGCGGGTTCCCGGTGGCGTTCCGGGTCGATCTGCCGACCGTGGACATGCCCGTCTACCTCGACTACCTGGCCTCCCGGGTCACGGCCGCGGGGGGCAGCGTCGAGACGGGCACCGTGGGCTCGCTGGAGGAGGCCGCCGCCCAGGCGCCGCTCGTCGTCAACTGCACGGGCGTGGGGGCGCGCGCCCTGGCCGGCGACCCCAAGGTCTTCCCGGTCCGCGGCCAGCACGTGATCGTGGAGAACCCGGGCATCGACGAGTTCTTCTTCGAGCAGAACCCCGGCCCCGACTCCACCGGCTACTTCCCGCACGGACGCCGTCTGGTGTGCGGCGGGACAGCCGAGCGCGAGGTGTGGAGCATGGAGCCGGACCCGGCCCGGACGGAGGAGATCCTCGCGCGCTGCATCGCCGTGGAGCCCCGGATCGCCGGGGCGCGGATCACCGGGGTCGAGGTCGGTCTGCGGGCGTCACGGCCGCGGACCCGGCTCGAAGTGGAGCCGCTGGGCTCCGCCCGGGTGATCCACAACTACGGTCACGGCGGTATCGCGGTCGGTCTCTCCTGGGGCTGCGCCCAGGACGTCCTGCGGCTGGCGCTCTCCGGCGCCACCGCCGAAGTCGTCTCATGACGGCGGCCCCGGCGGCCGGCCCGGGTCCGCAGACCCTCGGGGCCGGTCCGGCGGTCCTGCTGAAGCGGCTCGACGCCCTCCTGGAGGGCTGGGGGACCGACGCCGGCGCCACGCCGATGATCATGCCACCGCTGATCCCGGTCGCCGACCTCTCCCGACTCGACGTGTACGAGAACTTCCCGCACCAGGCGCTCGTGGTCAGCACCCTGGACCTGACCCGCCATCAACCCGGGTCGGAGCACGAGCGGTTCGCGTCGGACGACCTCGAACCCGCGCTCTTCGGGCTGCCCTCGGCCGCCTGCTTCGCCGTCTACCTCCACCACGAGGGCCGCGCCCTTCCCGACGGCACGGCCGTGACCGTCCTCGGCCGCTGCTTCCGCCGCGAGGAGCACTACGACGGGCTGCGGCGCCTCCTCGGCTTCCATATGCGCGAGATCGTGGCGCTCGGCTCGTACGACTTCACCCAGGAGCATCTGCGCCGGTTCGAGGAGCGCGTCAGCTCCCTCGCCGACGCGCTCGGCCTCACCATGCGCAAGGAGGCCGCGACCGATCCCTTCTACGACCGGGGCGGACAGCGGGCCCTGCTCCAGCGCCTCTCGCCCGTCAAGCACGAGTTCATCGTCGACGACCTGGCGATAGCCTCGCTCAACATCCACCGCAACTTCTTCGGCGAGCGGTGCGGGATCACCCTGGAGAGCACCGGTCGGCCCGTCCACACCAGTTGCGCGGCCTTCGGCCTGGAGCGCTGGCTGTCGGTGCTGTACACGCGGTACGGGAGCTGGGAGGCGGCGACGGAGGCCGTGGAGAAGGCCGCCTCGGCCCTCGGCGGCGCGCCCCGGACCGGCGGGGCCGGGCGGTGAGGGCGCCGGCCGCCGGACTGGCGGAGATCGTCGCCTGGATCGCCCGGCGCCACCCGGAGGCGGACGGGATCGGCCCGGAGGACGATCTGATCGAGAGCCGGCTCATCGACTCGCTGGGCTTTCTGGAGTTCATCGTGCTGATCGAGCGGCTCAGCGGGCGGCCGGTCGACATCGAGCACCTCGACCTGGACGACTTCCGCTCGCTGAGCCGGATCGAGCGGGCGTTCTTCAGTGGGCCGGACCCTCGGCCGTCGGGTCGTAGCTCGGCGGACTGATCAGCGGATACACCTCGAAGTCCAGGTGCAGCCCGGCGGGGCTGCGGTAGAGCAGCTGCATCAGCTGCTCGTGCGACTCCACGTCGTAGATGTTCAGCCCCGCCGAGGCGCCCACCAGGATCCAGCGGTCCTTGATGAGCCCCTTCTCCTGCAGCTCCTGGGTGTAGCGGAAGCCCTCGGCGAGCTTCTGCTGGAACTCCTCGATGCCGATGCCGACCGGGGCCCGTTTGGCTACCACCGCGAACAGCGCCATGGATGCTTCTCCTTCAGTTGAGTGGGTTCGGGGCTTCCTGGTCCACGGGCGGCCCGGAGGGCATCCGCCGGCCCCGGTCGGAGCGTTCGAAGCGGGCCCGGGCGAGGGTGCCGACGACCGACACCGGTACGGTCGCGGCTGCGGCGATGCCGAACAGCAGCCCGAAGTCGCCGCGCCCCGCGAGCGGGCCGACGGCGGCCGTACTGATGGCGGCCCCGGTGAAGACCGAGCAGGCGATGAGCGCGGTGGCGCTGCCGCGCACCTCGGGGGCGGCGGCCTCCAGGATCCACGCCTGGAGCGCGGACTGGCCGACGGCGAGGGCGAGTCCGGCGAGCGCGCTGGCGACGAGGATGCCCGCCACCGACTGGGTGAGCGCGGCGGTGAGGTAGCCGGTGAAGAGCAGTCCGGTGCCCCAGCCGAACATGCCCGCGCCGGTCGCCCGGGTGTCGAGCGCCCTGACGACGACACTGCCGCCGATGGCCGCCACTCCGTACGCGCTGGTCACCAGGCCCGACATCAGGACGCTGCTGCCGTGTTTCTGGAGGGCCGCGTTGAAGAAGTTGAAGAGTCCCATCATCGCCGCGCCCTCGACGAAGGTGAACGGGATGAAGAAGCGGAACCAGCCGTCCCCGAGCACCCGCGCGAACCGCTCCCGCACGCTCGGCCCCTCGACGGCCCGCGCCCGGGGCGCCTCCGGCAGCCGGGTGTAGACCAGGGCGAGCAGCGGTGCGGCCACCGCGGGGATGAGCAGCGGCGAGCGCCAGTCCAGCAGATCGGTGAGCGCGCCCGCGACGACGGTCGCGGAAGCGGCGCCCACCGCGCTGGAGGACATCAGCGCCGCCATCGTGCGCTGGCGGCGCTCCATCGGGATGTGGTCGCCCACGTACGCGACGGTCACCGGGATGAGCGCGGCGGCGAAGCCGCCGGCGACCGCGCGTCCCGCGATCAGCAGCGCCGCGTTGGGTGCGAGGGCCGCCGCCAGGTCCGCGAGTCCGAGCCCGAGGAGCGCGGTGCGCAGCACCCGGACCCGGCCCACCCGGTCCGAGACCGTGCCGTGCACCGGCTGCATGATGCCGACCATGGCCAGGTAGCCGGTGAGCGCGAGGGTGGTGGTGCCCAGGCTGACGTCGAAGTCCTTGGAGACGGGGACCAGGATCGGATTGATGACGACCAGGTCGAAGTCGAGCAGGAAGAACCCGGCGCACAGGACGGCCACGATCCCGCGGTCGCCGAGCGTTCCGCCCGCGGTCCGCCCCGTCGGCGCTGTTCCGGCTTTGTGTGTCCTCACCGGGCTGCCGCCCGCACCGCGACGCAGGACCAGCTGAAGCCGCCGCCCAGGCTGAGCAGCAGCGCCACCTCGCCCTCCGCGAGCCGCTTGTCGGTGTGCAGGGTTGCCAGGTTGGCGGCGGAGTCCCCGGCGCCCAGATGTCCGGTCCCGCCGCCCAGGTTGAGGATCTCCGCGTGGCGCAGGCCCAGGCGTTCGACGGCCGGGTGGAAGAACTCCTCCAGTGGACCGGAGCCGAGCCGGGGGAGGGTGAGGACGCGCACCCGGGGGTCGTCGGGGGCGAGGCCCGCCTCGGTGAGCGCGGTGCCGACCACGTCGAGGACGGCCTCGACGAGCGCCGCCGTGAACCCCGGCTCGGCACCGGAGGCGACGAACGCCCGTTTGGTGCGGCGTACGTCGACCTGGGGCAGGGTGCGCGGCATGGTGCTGAACTCGTCGTCGCCGCGGTGCATCGTCTCGTACTCCGAACGGGCCGCGGTGGCCACCGAGAGCAGCTCGTACGGGCCCTGGGCGCGGTCCAGGAGCAGGGCGGTCCCGGCGTCGCCGTAGACCAGCTCGTAGTCGCCGAGCCAGCGGTCGAAGGCGGGCGGCAGGAAGCGGTCACCGGTGGTGACGGCGGCGCGGGCCACGGAGGGATCGGCGATCATACGGGCGGCGGCGGCTTCGAGTGCGGCGGCTCCGCCGTTGCACATCTGCTGGATGCCCACGGCCGGGGCGGTGGAGGCGCCGATGTGGTGGGCCACGTAGTTGGCGGGCGCCCAGAAGTCATGGCCCTGGTGGTAGGTCCAGGCGTGCGCCACGAAGCCGAGGTCCGCCCCGTCCCACCCGGCGCGGGCCAGTGCGTCGGTGGCGGCGAGGACCGCCATCTCGGGGGCCGCGTGGTCGTGGCTGACGCTCACCTCGCGGTAGCCGAGTCGGGTCGCGGTCTCCTCGTCGACCCGGCCGGCCGCGAGGGCGGCCTCGGTGGTCTCGCGCCGGTCCGGGAGCCAGAGCGTCGCGGCAGCGATCCGCAGCGGCGTGGTCAGGGGCGGGGACAGACGCACGGGGTCCTCCCGGAGAAGAGCCCCGGAGGGCATCGTCAGTGATGCGGATTATCAGCGAGAGTCTTCCCCTCTCCGGGATACCGCGTCAAGGGCCGAAAGGCGCAAGTCGCGCGCCCGCCAAGGCCCTCACACGCCCCCGGCGGGCCCGCTGTGTGCGCAGGGCGAGCGCCGGCGCGCCGCCCGCCTTCGCCGCCCGTCCCTTCTGTCCATGTCCGCCAGGTTATGCCCGAAGCTCCGGTGCGCGGCCGATTGTGCGCGGTCCGGGCGGGCCGCGCCGCCCTTCCCCGTACGCGATCCCGCTCGGTGCGCACGGCGGTCCACCGGCCCGTCACGCCCCGCCACCCGCACGATGTCCACCGGCGGGTGTCCACCTGTGCAACTCCGGGGAATAGAAGCGTCCGGAGGAGGTCCTGTGTTAAACAGAGCGCAACTCGCCCCCGACTGGCGAGAGTTGACCGGAACAGCACGCATTTACCCGTCCGCTGCCCCAGCGGAGTGTCGCTTACACAGAGGTGATGCATGGACGACCTGGCCGGCACCACGAGCACCGACTTCTCCCTGAGCGCCCGGGAGATCGAACAGTTCCACCGGGACGGATACATCGGCCCGTTCGACCTCTACGAGCCCGACGAGATGGAGAAGAACCTCCGCGCCCTGCGCCCCAAGCTGCTCAACACCAAACGGGCGATCTACGGGCAGGAGAAGGCGGTCTCCGGCGTCACCAACCTCGCCAACTACGACCGCCACCTCGACGTCGACTTCCTCGCCGACCACATCACCCGCCCCGAGATCGTCCACCGGGTCGCCGGCCTGCTGGGGCCGGACGTGCTCTGCTGGCGCACCGAGTTCTTCCCCAAGTACCCGGGGGACGAGGGCACCGACTGGCACCAGGCCGACAACTTCTCCAACGTGGCCGGATCCAAGCACCCCCAGATCGTCTGGCCCGAGGACTCCGAGTTCGGCGGCACCATCACCGTCTGGTCGGCGTTCACCGACGCCAGCGTGGAGATGGGCTGCCTCCAGTTCATCCCCGGCTCGCACCGGACCATGAACTACGACGAGTCCAAGGTCATGACGTACGACGCCGACTCCATCGGCAAGCTGGAGAAGGACGGCGTGCGGCGCGGCTTCTTCGGCTACGACTACCGCCAGCTCCAGAAGGACCCGAACTGGAGCCCCGACGAGTCCCGGGCCAAGTCGATGGTGCTCAAGCAGGGCCAGTTCATCATCTTCTGGTCGACCCTGATGCACGCCTCGCATCCGCACGCGGGCCTGACCGACGACATGCGGCTGGGGTACGCGGCCCGCTATCTGCCGACCCAGGTGCGGGTCTACCCGTTCTCGGACGCCCTCGCGGAGTTCGGCGGGGAGGCCAGCCTCGACAAGTTCGGCTGTGTGCTGGTCTCCGGCGAGGACAGGTACGGACACAACCGGTTCGTCGACCAAACCGTCAACGGCACACCCTTCCGGACCGCCCGCTGACCCGGCCCGGCCACTCCTGCTCCGACGTCGCCACATCCCGAGGGGTGTCTGCGCTGGAACGACTCAACGGGACCCGACTCACCGGCACCGACGAGGCCTTCGCCCTCCACCGCCGGATCAACCGGACCGCCACCGACTACCCGCGGGACAGCTCCGTGCCCGCGCTCTTCGCCGCGAGCGCCGCCCGCGACCCCGACGCGCCCGCGGTGGTGCAGGACGAGCGCGCGTACACCTACGCACAGCTCGACCGGCTCTCCAACGGCCTCGCCCACCACCTGCTCGCCCAGGGCTGCACACCGGGCTCGACCGTCGGGGTCTGCCTGACCCGCTCGCCCGAGCTGATCGTGGCGCTGCTCGCCATCCTCAAGTGCGGCGGATCGTATCTGCCGTTCGACGCGGGCTGGCCCGACGAACGGCTGCACGGCCTGTTCGCGGAGGCCGACTGCCGCCGGGTCCTGACGGACCGCCACGAACAGCTGGCCCGGCGGCTCGGCGCCTGCCAAGTCCTGTCGGCGAAACCCTGGTCGGAGGAGCTGCCGACCGCCCCCGCCGTCCACATCGACGGCGACTCGCTCGCGTACGTCAACTTCACCTCCGGCTCCACCGGCCGCCCCAAGGGCGTGGCCATCCGGCACCGCGGCATCGCGCGGCTCGTCCTCGGCGCCCGCTTCGCCCGGCTGGAGGCGGACAGCCGGCTGCTCCAGCTCGCACCGGTCACCTTCGACGCCGCCACCTTCGAGATCTGGGGCGCCCTGCTCAACGGCGGTACGTGCGTGCTCTGTCCGGAAGGCCTGGTGCGGCTCTCCCGGCTCGGCCGGGTCATCGACGACCACCGCGTCACGGTCGTCTTCCTCACCACCGCCCTGTTCAACGCCGTCGTCGACGAGGCACCCACCGCCCTCGACGGGACCGAGACCGTCCTCATGGGCGGCGAACTCCACTCGATCCCGCACGTGGCGGCGGCGCTCGACCGGTACGGACCGGGCCGCCTCGTCCATGTGTACGGACCCACCGAGGCCACCACCTTCGCCACCTACCACCGCGTCGACCGGCTCGTCCCCGACTCGGGACTGCTGCCGATCGGCACCCCGATCCAGAACACCCGGCTCTATGTCATCGACGGCACCACCCTGTGCGAGGCGGGCCGGACCGGCGAGATCTGTCTGGCGGGCGACGGGCTCTCGCCCAGCTACCTCGGCATGCCGGAGCTCACCGCCGAGCGGTTCGTGGACCGGGTGGTCGACGGCGTGAGCGAGCGGCTCTACCGCACCGGCGACCACGGCACCCTGCTCCCCGACGGCTCGCTCGTCTTCCAGGGCCGCGAGGACGACCAGGTCAAGATCAACGGCTTCCGCATCGAGCTGGGCGAGGTCGCCCACCACCTCGACCGGCACCCCGCGGTGCGGCGCAGCCATGTGGCGGTGAGCACCGAACGCGGCGAACGGGCCCTGGTCGCCTTCGTGGTCGCGGACCGGTCCGTCACCCCCACCTCGCTCCGCCACCATCTGCGGGCCCGGCTCCCCGCGTATCTGGTCCCGGCCCGCATCCATCTGTGCGAGGCGCTGCCGCTGACGGCGACCGGCAAGGTCGACGGCCGCGCGCTGCTCGCCGCCCACGACACCCACACCCCACCACCCGCAGCCCCGGCCGCCCAGCCGGTGGCCTCGCGGGACTGACGGACGGAGGAGAAGGCCATGACTTCCCAGGACTCCCAGGCGGCGCCCGGCACGCCGCCCATGACCGCGACCGAGGAGGCGATCGCCGACATCTGGCGCGGTCTCTTCGGCATCACCGACGTGGCCGTCGGCGACGACTTCTTCGAGCTCGGCGGCAACTCGCTCACCGCCATCAAGTTCCTCTCCCGCGTCGAGGAGCGCTTCGCCGTCGACGTGCTGCTGCCCGAGACGCTCTACGAGGACGCCCGGCTGAGCAGTCTGGCCAAGGCCGTCGACGAGGCGATGGCGTAGGCCCGCCGTGCGCCCCCCGCCCCGCGCCGCCGCGCCGCACCGGACCGCGACGGGCGAGCTGTTCGCCCGGTTCGGCGGCGACGCCCCGGTCACCACCCGGCTGTTCTGCTTCCCGTACGCGGGCGGCGGCACCCAGGTCTTCCGTGACTGGCAGACACGGATGCCGCCGGGCGTCGGGGTGACGGGCATCCGGCTGCCCGGGCGCGAACAGCGCTTCCGCGAGCCGCCCTTCGACTCCTGGCCGCAGGCGCTCGACGCGCTGGCCGAGTCCCTGGCCCCCGAGACCGCGCGCGGGCCGTACGCCTTCTTCGGCCACAGCCTGGGCGCCCGCCTCGCCTACGAACTCACCCACCGGCTCACCGCCGACGGCCACCGGCCGCCCGAGCTGCTGGTCGTCTCGGCGTGCCGGGCGCCGGGCGTGCCCGCGCGCACCCCGCCCATGCACACCATGGACGGGCCCACCCTGCACCGGCGGCTGCGCGAGATGAACGGCGTCCCGCCCGAGGTCCTCGCCAGCCGCGCCCTGATGACCCTCCTCGAACCGGTGCTCCGCGCCGATCTCCGCCTCGCCGAGACCTGGCAGCCCTCACCCGGGCGGATCACCGCGCCGGTCCTGGCGCTGTGCGGCGAGGACGACGACATCGACCCGTACGAGTCCATGGTGGCCTGGAAGCACCACACCACCGGGGAGTTCACCATCCGCTCCTTTCCCGCCGGGCACTTCTTCCTGCGCGACGAGGAGGAGGCCGTGCTCGCGACGGTCTGCGCGCGGCTGGCGGCGGGGGGTGCGCGGTGACCGATCCGCTGAGCGGCCCCTCGGCCCATCTGACGCCCGCGCACGAGGAGTTCCGTGCCTCGGTCCGTACCTTCTTCCGCAAGGAGGTCGTGCCGTACGCGGCGGAGTGGGAGCGCCGGCGCGCGATGCCCCGCTCGGCCTGGCACGCCTTCGCCGCCGAAGGACTCCTCGGCCTCAACCACCCCGTGTCCGTGGGCGGCGCCGGACTCGACATCTTCCACTCGGTGGTCTTCCTGGAGGAGCTGGGCCGCACCGGCTTCGGGGGAGTGCGGTTCGCGGTGGCGCTCCACGCCTATATGGGCACGAGCTACCTCGCCACCAACGGCTCGCCCGAGCTCCAGCAGCGCTATCTGCGCCCGGCCGTGGCCGGTGACCTGATCGCGGGCCTCGCCATCACCGAACCCCAGGCGGGCTCGGACCTCGGGCGGCTGGAGGCGACGGCCGTCGAGGACGGCGACCATCTGGTGGTCGACGCCGAGAAGCGTTTCGTCGTCAACGGCGGTTTCGCGGACTTCTTCGTGACGGCGGTACGGACCGGGGAGCCCCGGTCCCGCGCCGGCCAGGGCAATCTGACCCTGCTGGTGGTGGACCGCGCCGCCGAGGGCGTCCACGTCGTGCCCAACGACTCGATCGCCTGGCGTGCCTGCGCCATGGCCGACGTCAGCATGCGCGGGGTACGGGTGCCCAAGGAGAACATGATCGGCCGCCGTAACTCCGGCTTCGTCCAGATCATGAAGAACATGCAGCTGGAGCGGCTCGCGGCGGGGATCTCGGCGGTCGGGGACGCGGCCAACTGCCTGGACCTGACCTGGAGACACCTCAAGAACCGCGCCATGTTCGAGTCCACGCTCAGCGCCAAGCAGGCCGTCCGCCACACCATGGCCGATCTGCTCACCGAGGTGGAGGCGGCCCGCCGGCTCACCCACCACGCGGCCTGGAGCTACGCCCGCGACCCGCTGTCGATCACGGCCTGCTCGATGGCTAAGCTCAAGGCCACCGAAGTGGCCCGGACCGTGGCCGAGGAATGCCGCCATCTGCACGGCTCCGAGGGCTTCCGGGAAGGCGCGCCGATCGTCCAGGCCGCGCATGACGCCCAGGCCGCAACCGTCGCCGCCGGAGCGAGCGAGGTCATGCGCGACATCGTCGTACAGAGCGGATACGAGGAGTTGCCGTGACCACGTCCGAGACGGAGGCGCTGAGCGCGGGTGGTCCACCGAGCCCCGGACCCGGACCCACTCGGGGGCCGGGTCTGGCGTCCGAGCTGGTCAGGGCGGGGACGGTCGGGCTGATCGCCGCGTTCGTGGGCTTCTCCAGCTCGTTCGCGATCGTCCTCGAAGGTCTCACCAGGGTGGGCGCGAGCCGCGCCGAGGCGGCGTCCGGCCTGATGGCGCTCTGCGTCGCGATGGGCGCCTGCGCGATCTTCCTCAGCCTGCGGCTGCGGATGCCGATCAGCGTCGCCTGGTCGACGCCCGGGGCGGCGCTCCTCGCCGGAGCGGCCTCGGTCGACGGCGGATTCGGCGCGGCCGTCGGCGCGTTCCTCGTGGCCGCCGCGCTGATCGTGGTCACCGGGCTGTGGAAGCCGCTCGGCCGCGCGGTGTCGGCCATCCCGAAACCGCTGGCCAACGCCATGCTCGCGGGAATCCTGCTGCCGCTGTGCCTGGCCCCCGCCAAGGCCGTCCAGGAGAAACCGGCGCTGGGGCTGGCGATCGTCGGGGTCTGGGCCGTGGTCGGCACCTTCCGGAAGCTCTACGCGGTCCCGGCGGCGGTCGTCGTCGCGGTGGTCCTGATCACCACGACCACCCATATATCCGCCGCCGACCTCGGCCCCCTGTGGCCCCACCCGGTCCTGGTCACGCCCCACTTCACGGCGTCGGCCCTGATCGGCCTCGCGCTGCCGCTGTACGTGGTGACGATGGCCTCGCAGAACATCCCGGGCATCGCGGTCCTGAACGTCAACGGCTACGAGCCCGAGCCGGGCCCGCTGTTCGGCTGGACCGGTGCCTTCGGCCTGGCCGCGGCTCCCTTCGGCGGCCACGCGGTCAACCTCGCCGCGATCACCGCCGCCCTGTGCGCCGACGAGAACGCCGGGCCCGACCCGCGCAAGCGCTACCGGGCCGCGGCGGTCGGCGGCGGCGCCTACATCCTGCTCGGCCTCGGCGCGGGAGCGGCCGTCGCGTTCGTCGGCGCGGCCCCGCCCACCCTGATCGAGGCGGTGGCGGGCCTGGCGCTGCTGGGCGCGCTCGGCAACTCGCTGGTCGGAGCGGTCACGGACCCCAGCGACCGGGAGGCGGCGGTGGTCACCCTGGTGGTGACGGTGTCGGGCGTGCAGTTCTTCGGGATCAGCGGCGCGTTCTGGGGCCTGCTGGCCGGGGGCGCGCTGTACGCGGCGAAGAGGCGGCTGCCGGCGAAGTGAGGTGCCCGGCGCGGTGAGCCGGGCGGGGTGGGGCCGGGCGGTGTGAGCGCTCAGCCGTCCGGGAAGAGGTGCGCCTCGATCGCCTCGTTGTACTTCTGGAGCGCGAACTCCTGCGTACCGAAACAGTGTTCCTCGTTGGCGCCGCTGGTCAGCCCGATCTGGATCTCCCGGTAGATCTCCAGGTCCTCGTACTGCACCTGATAGGTCAGCTGCCGGTTCTCCTCCCACTGCTCGGCGCTGCCCTCGCCCACCGATCCCTTCGGCACGATGAGGCGCAGTTTGACGAGCGTACGGGTCGGGCCGAGCGGGTGGCTGGTAATCCACAGGAAGTGGTCCGACTGATGCAGCACGGTCTCGTTCGGAAAGATCGTGTGGATCACGTTGGCGACCGACAGCAGACGCCGTTCGGAGCGTTCCGTCTTCGTGATGAAGTTTATCGACCGCTTCGGCAGGATCGAGCGGAGATGAGGTCCGAACGTATCGAAGAAGAACGTGCTGTTCTCGAAGAGCGGGTTGGCGCTCTTCGCATGCAGGAACGGGAAGTGGTAGCCCTCCAGGGTGCCTTCGACCACCAGCTTCCAATTGATCTCCCATTCCTGGCTCTCGGCGCCGTAGATCTCGAACGAGGCCAGGTCGAGATCCGCGATGTCGGGCCGGAAGTCGCCCAGGAACGCGTCGAGGTCGGCGCGTCCCGGATTCTCCTGCGGCATCAGCCACACGAATCCGTACGCCTCGACCGCCGGGAGCGCCACCAGATTGCGTTTCCCCCGCTCGACACCGGGGAAGCAGTGCGGGCTCGGGATCGCGGCGAGGGTGCCGTCCAGATCGTAGCGCCAGGCGTGATATCCGCAGGTGAACTGCTTGCGCAGACCGGACGGCTCCTTTTCCAGACGCGCTCCGCGATGCCGGCAGGCGTTGAGGAACACATGCGCCGCGCCGTCCTGGTCGCGGCTGACGATCAGCGGCCTGCCGAAATGCTCCAGGGTCGCGAAGGTGCCCGGTCCGGGAATCTCCGAGCTGTGCACCAGCATGGACGGCAACTGGGTGAAAATACGGTCGAGTTCCGCCCGGTACCACTGCGGGGAGTGATAGCGGTCTACGCTCACCCGGGTGTCCGAGTCGGTCAGGGGGAGCCGTTTGTCGCGCAGATGCTCCAGGGCACGGTCGAGAATCCTGAGTTCCTCGTCGCGATCCATCCGTCAACTCCCTCCAAGTCCCACGCGCACAACGGTGATCATCGGGATGGGGTTCGGGTGCGCGGCAATTCTATAGGGGTTCCTTTGCGGTGACGAGGGTTGTTCAATGTCAAAAAGAGCGCGGTTGAACGGTGGTTGTGCCCATCCGTGAATCCCCGGTAGAACGGCGGGACAGCGGAACACCCTGCGGCCCGACAGGAGTGCCCCGACGTGCCGACGCATCGTGTACTCGCCCAAGCCGCGGCGCCCCCCACCGGACGGTTCCTCCTCGCCCTCGCCGTCATCCTCGCCGTGGCGTTCGTACTGGCCCGGCTGGCCCGGCGGGTACGCCAGCCCGCGGTGATGGGCGAGATCGTCGGCGGCATCCTGCTGGGCCCCAGCCTTCTCTCCCTCCTCCCCGGCGACCCGCAGACGAAGCTGGTCCCGCCCTCGACGCTGCCCCACCTCCAGCTCCTCTCCCAACTGGGCCTCGTCCTGTTCATGTTCGGCGTCGGCTACCACTTCGACCTCGGGCAGCTGCGCACCCCGACCGCGAAACGGCAGGTGGCGGCGGTCTCGCTGACCTCGGTGGCTCTGCCGTTCGGGCTGGGCGCGGGCCTGGCGTACGGGCTCCACCCCTGGCTCAGCCAGTCCGAGCTGAAGACGGACGGGCGGCTGGGCCCCGCGCTCTTCCTCGGCGCGGCCATGTCCATCACCGCCTTCCCCGTCCTCGCCCGCATTCTGGCCGAACGCGGTCTGTACAAGGACCCGTTGGGCGCCCTCTCACTCGCCTGCGCGGCCGTACAGGACTTCCTCGCCTGGTGCATCCTGGCGGCGGTGGTCGTGGTGGTCCGTGCGAGCGGGCCGTGGCCGCTGGCCCGGATGATCATCGAGTCGGCGCTGCTGCTCGCCGTGCTCGTCCTGCTCGTACGGCCGGGTCTCGCCTGGGTCCTCGACCCGGCCAGACCGTGGGCCGTCGGTCCCGCGCTCACCCACGCGGTCCTCGTCGTCGGCGTCCTGCTGACCGCCGTCGCCACCGAGGAGGCCGGTCTGCACGCCGTCTTCGGCGCGTTCGCCTTCGGCGCCGTCGCTCCGCACCGCCGGATCGACGAGAGCGCCCCCCAGGTCCCCGAGCGGATCGAGCAGACCAGCCTGCTGCTCCTGCCGGTCTTCTTCACCGTCACCGGGATGTCCGTGGACGTCTCCGGCCTCGGCGTCCGGGGCCTGGTCATGACGGCGGCCGTCGTGGTGGTGGCCTGCGCCGGGAAGTTCACCGGCGCCTTCGGCGCGGCCCGTCTGACCGGGGCGACGCCCCGCGAGGCCACGGCACTCGGGGTGCTGTTGAACTGCCGGGGACTGACCGAACTGGTCATCCTCAACGTGGGCCTGGGCCTGGGTGTCATCGACACGCGCCTGTTCACGGCGATGGTGCTGATGGCGGTCGTCACCACGCTGATGACCGGGCCGCTGCTGCACCGGGTCCGGCCGCCGCTGCCCCAGGTCCCCGAGCGCCCGGCGAGGCGGCCCGCCCGGGAGGCGGGCTGAGGAGCGGCCGAGCCGGGAGCCCCGCGGAAGGGACGCCCCCGGAAAGGGGCGCGTCCGGCGCGAGCTTCGATAGGCTCGGCGCCGTAAGCGCTGGGTAAAGGGATATACGGGGGCGAAGAGTGTCGGATCATCAGCATCAGTCGGGCCAAGGCGGGGCGGACGGCCCGGCGGCGGATGCGGCGGTGTTCCAGCCGCTGGCCGAGGACGACCCCCGTTCGGTCGCCGGATATCTCCTCAGCGCCCGGCTCGGCGCCGGCGGCATGGGCAAGGTGTACCTTTCCTACACGCCCGGCGGACGCCCGGTCGCGATCAAGGTGATCCGCCCCGAGTTCGCCGAGGACCCCGACTTCCGCCGCCGGTTCCAGCAGGAGGTGCGGGCCGCGCAGCGGGTCCAGGGCCTCTACACCGCGCCCGTGGTCGACAGCGACACCGACGGGCCGCGCCCGTGGCTGGCCACCGCCTACGTCCAGGGCCCCTCCCTGCACGCCGCCGTCGCCGCCCACGGCGCGATGCCGGTCGGGACCGTGCTGCTGCTGGTGGCCGGGATCGCGGAGGCGCTCCAGGCCATCCACCAGGCGGGCATCGTCCACCGCGACCTCAAGCCGTCCAACGTGCTGCTCGCCGTCGACGGCCCGCGCGTCATCGACTTCGGCATCGCCCGCGCCGCGGACGCCACCGCGCTCACCGGGACCGGTGTCAGCGTCGGCACCCCGTCCTTCATGTCGCCCGAGCAGGCGGCCGGGACGAGCTGCACGGCGGCGACCGACGTCTTCGCGCTCGGCCAGATCGCGGTCTTCGCCGCGACGGGCGCCGCGGCCTTCGGCGACGGGTCCTCCCACGCCGTCCTGTACCGGATCGTGCACGAGGACCCGGACCTGTCGCGCCTGCCGGACGAGCTGCGCGAGATCGTCACCGCCTGCCTAAGCAAGGACCCGGCCCACCGGCCGTCCCCCGCCCAGGTCATCGAGGCGTGCGGCCGAGCGTCCCAGGACCCGGCGCTGCGCCGCCCGGAGGGCTGGCTGCCCTCCTCGTACGCGGCCGACCTCACCCAGGCCGCCGCCCCGACCCCGCCGCCGCAGCCCGCCCACCCGCCGACCCAGGCGGCCCCGGCCGCGCCCCCGGCGTACCCCCCGACGCAGGCCGCCCCGCACACCCCCTACACCCCGCCCGCGCACCCGCCGACCCAGCCCGCCCATCCGCGGCCCGCGCAGCCCCACGTCGTACAACCCCACCCGGTACAGCCGCAGTTCGTCCATCCGCCCGCCCCGGGGACCGTCACGGCCCATCCGTCGGGGGCGGGCCCGACGCCGCCGCCCCGCAAGCGGAACCGTGCCGCGCTGGTGGTCGCGGTAGCGGTCGCCGCCGTGCTCGTCGGCGTCGGCGGCTATCTGGTCAGCCGGCTCGCCGGTGGCGACTCGGACGCCGGCAGTCCCACCCACAAGGCCGGCGACAAGAACAGTGCCCAGCCCGGCAGTTCGACCCCGGGCACCGGCGCCGGCAGCGCGAACAACAAGCCCCCGGCGACACCGAAGGGGACCGTGTACAAGAACATGAGCATCACCCGTGGGTACTCGGTGAACTTCGCCGACGAGCCGCCCCAGCCGCAGAAGATGGACGTGTTCTACGAAGGCGACTTCGGCTACGCGGAGGACATCGTCAACGGGGACGCCCTCGCCACCAACCAGTCCAAGAACACCATGGCCCTGCTGGATTCCGGCGAACCGGGAACCCTGGCCGGCTGCCGCGCCAACACCCGGTACACCACGTCGATCACGCGGGACAAGGTCGGCAAGGGGTCCCGGATCTGTGTGAAGACCGGCTCCGGGCACTACGGCCTGGTCACCGTGCTCGGGTTCGCGCCGAAGGAGTCGGCGAGCCAGTTCGTCGGCGTGGACCTCACGGTGTGGCGCAACGTCACCACCTCCTGAACGGGTCCGCCCGCGGCGGGGCCGCCGGTCCGCGCGGCCCCGCCCGTTCCCGTCAGGCCGGGCTGAGCGGATGGGCGGCCGTGGCCGAGCGCGGCGGCCAGGCGCGCGGGGCCAGGATGCCCAGCACATAGGCGCGGGCGACGAGCGCCGGCCGGGTCGCCGCGCCCAGCAGGTCCCGCAGCCGGCTGAGGTGGTAGTCGACCGTCTGCCGGGACAGCTTCAGCGAGGTGGCGATCTCGCCGTTGCTGCTGCCCGCCGCCAGCAGCGAGAGGATGCGGACCTGCGCGGGGGTCAGTGACGGATGGGCCTCGTGGGCGAGGCTCTGGTGGGTGACGACGGCCCACACGTGCCGGGCCCGGGCGGCCGAGTGGCCGACCGTCGTCAGATGGATCTGCGCGCGCCGCTGCCGCCCCCGGGTGTCGAGCAGCACCGCCGAGGTCTCCACCCGTCTGGTGCGGCGGGCTATGAGAGCGGCCCACCGGCGGTGCAGTGGGTCGAGGCCGGGGTCGGCGGCGAGCAGGGTGTGCGCGCGGCGCCCGACCAGCTCGGGCAGGCTGAGGCCGAACAGCTCGGCCGCCGCCGTGCTCGCCTCGACCACGCGCCCGTTGGCCGACAGCAGCGCGCAGGGCAGACCGCTGTGGTCGCGCAGCGCCTGGAGGTTGTCCTCCGCCTCCTGCCACTGGAGCATCGCGCGCAGCCGGTCGGAGATGTCCACGTAGATCCCGGCGACGCAGGTGCGCGCGTTCTCCTGTACGGGGAACCGGTGGCCCACCGCCCGCCCCGCGCTGCCGTCCGGGCGCCGGTAGTCCAGGGTGTGGCGCACCGGCGTCCCCCGGCTGAGGACCTCCTGGTCCAGGGCACGGAAGTGCACGGCCTCGGCGGGCGCGTCGAAGTCCTCTATGTACTTGCCGACCAGCTTGTCCGGAACGGTCCCGTAGAGGTGCGCGTAGGCGTGGTTGGCCCACAGATAGCGGCCCTCGCCGTCCCGGATGAAGGCGGCGGCCGGAGCGAGGTCCGCGAGACCGGCGAAGGCGGCGTACCGGCGCGGCAGCCCGGGACGGGCGTCGGCCTGCGGCGCGCCCGGACCGGCGAAGGCGCCGCCGCCCCGCTCCCGCACCTGCCACGGCTCGTCGACCTCCCCCCAGAACACCGGGAAATGTTCGAGCAGCGCCTTCAGACTGGCGTCGTCCACAGCGGTCCCTCCCTCCCTGCGCGACCCGTACGCCACTGGTTGACGCAGAGTCACAACGCGATGCGTATCCCGTCCCGATCCCGCGCATGCTCGGTTCTCGGCCGAAGTGACGGCCGCCCCCGCGCCCCGCAGCCCCCGCCCACCCCGCGAACACAGCCTGCTATTCAGGCATTTGCCTGAATACCGGATGGCCCTGATGGCGTTTGGAACGCCGGTCGCGTGGTCCTCTTGAGTAAGCGGGTGAACACGCACCGACACGTGGCCGGCCGGCTCACCCGTACCCGGCGCGCATCCCCGATCCGTACGACGGCGCGTACGACCCCGCGTACGGCACGTACCGACATGGACGAATGGAGACGAACTTCAGTGAGCAAGGTGCTGTTAGTGCATGCCAAGGGTGGTCCGCCGCTCGGTCACGTCCTGTCCCGGACGGCCGCCAGGGCGGAAGTGCACCTGCTGGCGCTCAGCGCTCTTCCTCCCGTCGTGGCGGACTTGGCTCGCAGACTGTGCGTCTCGGTCGTGACGGCCGACGCGCACCGCTCCGACCTGGTCTCGTTGATCGTCTCACGGGCCCGGACCGTGGGCGCGGACGCGGTTCTCACCTTCTCCGAGTACGCGGTCGTCGCCGTCGCCGAGGCGTGCGAGGCCCTCGGTCTCGCCGGGCCCGGCGCCGCCGCCTCACTCGCCCGTGACAAGCGCCTGATGCGGCGCACCTGGCGCGAACACGGCCTGTCGCAGCCCGAGTTCCGCTCCGTCGCCACGGAGGCCGACCTGTACGAGGCGGCCGGCGCGCTTCCCTTCCCGCTGCTCCTCAAGGCGGCCTGGAGCGCGGGCTCCACCGCGCACCAGATCATCCGCTCCCCGTACGAGGTGTCCACCGCCTGGCGCCGCTCGCGCGAAGTGATGGCCGAGTCCGCGCAGTTGGGGTACGCCGAACTCCATGTCGCCGAGGCGCAGGGGCACTACGTGGTCGAGCAGATCGTGACCGGCACCGCCTCCGACTGGTTCGACGACCCCGGCTGGGGCGACTACGTCAGCGTCGAGGGAGTCGTGGCGGACGGTGTCTTCCACCCGGTCTGCCTCAGCGGCCGGATGCCCACGGTCGAGCCGTTCACCGAGCGCGCGGGCATCACCCCCGCCCTGCTCTCCCGGGACGCCCAGGACCGCGTCGTGGAGCTCGCCCGGCAGGCCGTCGACGCCCTTGGCCTGCGCGACTGCGGAACGCACACCGAGATCAAGCTCGGCGCGGGCGGACGCATGTGGCTGATCGAGACGGCCGCCCGGTTCGGCGGCGCGATGACGGTGCCGCAGATCGAGGACGTCTTCGGGCTCGACCTCGTCGGCATGCTCGTCGACCACCTCCTCGGCCGCCCCGTCGAGTGGCCCGAGCAGGCCCTCACCCCCGCCGACGCGCAGGGCGCGGCGGGCTCCCTCGTCGTCCTCGCGGTCGACGGCGACGGCGAGGCCTGGCACGGCCGCAAGGTCTGGGACTTCCCGGCCGTCGCCCGGAACGTACCGCTCAGCCCGGGCAGCGAGCTGTCGGTGGTCGCGGAGAGCTCGCTCCCCGACGGCAGCGTCGTCCCCGTCTACGACCCGGCCGGGGGCGCCAACACCATGGCCGCCCTCTGCCTGCTCTCCGCCACCGACGCCCGCACGGTCCTGCGCGACTTCGAGACCCTGGTCGACGCCCTGCCGCGGGTGCTGCCCGCGGTGCGGACCGAGGAGGTCTCCGTATGACCGCCCACCTGCTCACCGGACCCGCCGAGTCGGCCGTGGACCGCACGGTCGTCGGCGAGAACCTCTCCCTGCCGCTCTTCCGCACCCTCTCGGGGGTCCTGGCCGGCCACCCCTACCTCAAGGTCGTCGTCGACCGCGCCGAGAACACCTGGCACCTCCTCGACACGGCGGCGCACCCCTTCCACGTCAACTACATCGCCACCCGCGTCCTCGGTATGAGCCTGGACGAGCTGGACGCGGACCTGGACGGCTTCAACGCCTCCGTCTACATGGACCCCGGCCGCCGCTTCCTGCTCGGGGTGCTCTCGCTCCACACCGACGAGGACGCCGAGGGGAGCGGACGCACCTTCCTCGTCCTGGAGACGACCGAGGCCGACACCATGAACGGCGAACTCCTGGAGTTCTTCTACGCGTTCGTGCGCGACCGGGTCGACGGCCGGCTCCCCCTCCTGCTCAAGCCCGCCAACCACGGCCAGGAGGAGGAGCTGGCGGCGATCAGCGAACGCCGGGTGCCGCGCATCCTGAGCCATGAGCTCTTCGGCTCCAGGACCCGCACCCCGCTCAACCCCGGCGAGGTCACCGGGCGGCTGCGGTTCTTCCGTACGAACGAGGAGTACGCGGCGGCCGAGGCGCAGCTCGGCTGGGCCGACATCGTGGCCATGCCGTGCCTGCCCGACGACGTGCCCCGGGTGGCCGGGTTCCTCAACACCGCGCCGATCACCCCGCTCTCGCACACCAACGTCCTGGCCTCCGGCTGGGGCATACCCAACGCGATCGTGCGCGACCTGGAACAACTCGTCGAGCGGGACGGCCTGGACGGCGCGTGGGTGCGCTACCGGGTGGGGGAGGACGAGATATCGCTGGAGCGGCTGGACGACGAGCCGGTCCTGCGCGCCCCCGCCTGGCACCAGCAGCGCATACGCCTGGAGCCGCCCCTGCTCGAAGAGGCGCCCGTGCTGTCCCTGCACCGGCTGCGCGCCGCGGACCGCGACCGGTACGGCACCAAGGCGGCCAACCTCGGCGAGCTGCACCACGTACTGGACAGCCGCACCGCCGACCTGACCGCCTTCTACGGACGCCCCCGGCCGCCCCGCGACGACCTCTACGGCCACCTCGCCACCCGCCTCGGCCTCAGCTCGCCGGGCACCGCCGAACTGCGCTCCGCCGCGGCCGACTTCGTGGCCCGGACGGTCGGCGCCCCGGAGGGTGTGGCCCTGCCCTTCTCCCTCCAGCAGCACTTCCTCGCCTCCTCGTCCGCCATCCAGCAGGGCATCGGCAAGCTCAAGATGGCACTCGAACTCGACGCCACCGACGTCCTGGACCCCATCTGCCTGCAACTGCAGCAACTGATCCGGCAGACCCCCGTGCCCGAGTCCGTCACCCGGCAGATCACCCAGGCCTTCGCCGTCCCGCCGGACGAGCACGGGCGCCTGGTGGTGCGCTCCTCCTCCAACGCCGAGGACCTGCCCGGATTCTCCGCGGCGGGCGTCTACGACTCGGTCACCACCGTCCACGGCACCGGCGAACTGCTGGACGCGGTACGCCAGGTGTGGGCCTCGCTGGTGTCGCCCCGCAGTGTGCGTCTGCGCCACCAGGTCGGGATCTCCCTCGACGACACCTACATGGGCGTGATCATCCAGAAGTACGTGCCCGCCTCCCTCGGCGGCGTCCTGGTGACCTGCGACCCGACCCGCCGCGAGGACTTCCGCAACGTCTACCTCAACTGTTCCCCCGGCTCCCCGGAGCGCGTGGTCGAGGGCTCGGTGCTGCCGCAGCAGTACCTGTACAACGTGGTGGAGGGCGGTGGCCGCACGGTCGCCCTGGGCTCCTGGGGCGACGGGCTGCCCGCCGACACCCGCGCCCGGCTCGCGGACCTCTCGCTGACGGGGCGGCTCCTGCAGTCGCACTTCAGCGGGGACGACCTGGACCGGCCGCTGGACATCGAGTGGCTGATGACGGAGCGGGGCGACTTCCGGCTGGTCCAGATCCGCCCGTACGCGCTGTGAGCGCGGGCCTTGCGGACGCGCCGCCCGGCAAGGGCGCGCTGACACCCGCCGCGCAGCGGATCATCCGCCTCAACTACGGCTTCCAGCTGCTGTTCAACCTGCTGTGGTGGATGCCGGTGTTCTACGCGTACCAGAAGGAGGCCGGGCTCTCCGACGGCCAGATCTTCGGTATCCAGAGCATCTACTACGTCGCGTTCTGCCTGTTCGAGATCCCCACCGGGCTGATCGCGGACCGGATCGGCACCCGCAACTGCCTGCGGGCCGGGGCGGTGGTGATGACGGCGGCGAACCTGGCTCCGGTGGCCGCCGCCTCGTACACCGGCTTCCTGGTCCACTTCCTCGCCATCGCGCTGGGCCGTTCGCTGACCTCGGGAGCGGCGAGCGCCTATCTGTACGACGGGCTGCGCGCCGAGAAGTGCGACGCGCACTATCTGAAGGCGGAGGGCACCGCCCGCGCCCTGGGGCTGGCGGCGAAGGTCGTGTGCTGGCCGCTGGTCGGACCCCTGATGTCGGTCGCCCACGCGGCCCCGTACGTCCTCAGCGCCGCCAGCGCCGCGGGCTCGCTGGCCTGCGCCGTCGCCCTGCCCCGGCTCGCCGGTACGGGGTCCGGTACGGGGTCCGGTACGGGCGGTGGTACCGCGAAGGCGGCCGGCCGCGGGGACGGCGGGCGCAGGGGCGGCGCGTTCCTGCGGGACGCGGGCGCCGCACTGCGCTGCGTGGCGTCCTCGCCCTGGCTCGCCGTGGTGATGGTGCAGGGCGTGGCGGTCTTCACGCTCTCCCGGATCTGCCAGGTCAACCTCTTCCAGCCGATCCTGCTGCACCACGGGGTGGGGGAGGCCTCGCACGGCTCGGTGCTGGCCGCGATGACGGTGGCGGAGGCGGTGGGCTCGGCGCGCCCGCAGTGGCTGAGCCGCCGTCTGCCACCGGTGGCCTGGGTGTCGATCCTCAGCCTGGCGCTGGCGGGCACACTGGCGGCCATGACGCTCGGCGGCCCGTGGGCGGTCATCGCCCTGCTCTGCCTGTTCGCGGCGGCGACCGGCTTCGCGTACCCGGTGCAGCGCAAGCTGATGAACGACGCCGTACCCACCGGCGCCCCGCGCGCCACCCTGCTCTCGATCGAGAGCCTCGTGGACCGCGCGGTGTGCGCCCTGGCGGCGGTGGCGGTGGGCGCCTATGTCTCGGCCGGCCACCTGGACGCCCTGCTCTGGCACAGCGCGCTGGTGACGGTGGTCCTTCTGGGAGTGGTCCAGCTGCTGCTGCGCACCGGGCTGGTGGAGCGGGACCGCACCGGGACCGGAGCCCCGGCGGACGCCGGCGGCCCTCCTCCCGGTGACGCGGTACGGGTGGCGGGAGGAGGGGTGCGCAGGCCTCCGTCGGGCCGCTAGCTGCGGTGTGCGCGGACGCCGCTCAGCGCGGCCACCGGCGGAGGAGCTCGACGAGCCCGACCGGCAGGAACGCCGGCCGGTGGGGCTGCCCCACCTGGTACGGCAGATATCCCAGCGAGCCGGCGACCCCGACCTCCTCGGCCGTCTCCGCCTGGTAGACGAGCCGGCACCGCCCCGAGTCGGCCTTCGCGCGCTGCCAGAGGGCGGGCGCGGGCTTGCGTTCCGCGTCGGTACGGGGAGTGAGGACCCGGTCGCCGAAGTCGTCCCAGGCGAAGGGCGCGGAGCCCCGCCAGGCGGAGTCGACCTCCTTCCTCAGCCTGGCGGCCCGCTCGGCGTCGGTCGCGCCCCAGGACGGCGGGACGTTGGTGATCAGACCGATGCCGATGTGGCGCAGACGCAGTGAGCGCAGATAGGCGGCGGCGCCGGGCTGGTAGCCGATGCTGCCGTCGGCGGCGGTGTGGACGAGGGTCTCACCGAGGTCGAACCAGACGACGGGGCAGGCGCGCGCGGCGCCCGTGGACGCGTCCGAGTGCCCGCCCGCATGGCCGGCCGCCTCGGCGGGCGCTGCCGCGCTCGTGGCCGTGCAGAGCACGGTGGACGCCAGGGCCGCACCGAGCGCGAGGCCCGCTCGGCGGCCCCGGCCGATGGAGGTGGATCGGTTCATGGCGTCGTCACCCTTCTTGTGCGCACAGTGCGTACTAGGAGGATGCGCGATTGTCCGGACCATGACACGCGAAGCCATGAAATTGCTCAGGGGTGTCCACTGGGACTCAGCCGGCACTCAGGCCCCGCTCCGGGTGACGGAGGCGGGAAGGGTGCGGCACGGCCGCGCCCAACCACCTCCGTGCCGCCCTTCATTCAGACGAGCTCGGGCTGAGGTTCCCGAAGGAGCGCCGGGGCGGCTTTCGGCTCCCACTCCTTGGTGGTGCGCAGATACCCGTAGACCACGGAGGCCAGCGCGAGAAGGAGGAGGGGCCCGAACACCCACGGGTGCGCGGCCATCTTCATGGGCAGCCAGCGGTAGGACGCGAGGAGCGCGGCGAAGACCGCCGTGCCGTGGGCGACCAGCTGGATGCCGGACCGGTCCCAGCCGCGGTCGTACGTACGCAGGGCCGCCTCGACGGTGAGCGCGAACACCAGACCGGCGACGAGGTCGACGCCGTAGTGGTAGCCGAACCCGAGCGTGGCGCACACCGTGGCGACCAGCCAGAACGTCCCCGCGTACCGCATCGGGCGGGGGGCGTTGCGGGAGTGGATGAAGATCGCGGTGGCCCAGGCGGTGTGCAGGCTGGGCATGCAGTTGCGCGGGGTGAGCCCGTCGTACAGCACCGGGTGCGGGGCGGTGATCGGCGCCGGTGTGTGCGGCCACAGGTTGACCACGGCCCACTCCACACCGCCGGTGCCGGAGGCGCCCGGCCCGTAGGCGAAGACCGGTCCGACCACCGGGAAGACCATGTAGACGGCCGGTCCGAGGAGGCCGATCACCAGGAAGGTGCGCACCAGGTGGTGGCGGGGGAAGCGGCGCTCGGCGGCCACGTTGCGCAGTTGGTGGACGGCGACGACGATCGCGGCCACCGCGAGCTCGCCGTAGACGAAATGGAGGAGGTGCGAGCCGACCGAGCCGGTGGCCTCGACGGCCCGGCCCACCACCCACGAGGGGCTGCCGAGCGCGTGATCGGCCATGGCCACGTACGGGTCGAGCACGTTCGGGCGGCTCTTCGCCGTGATGAACAGCCAGGCGTCACCGATCTTGCGCCCGGTGACCAGCAGCAGGCCGAGACCGACGCCCTTGAGCAGCAGGACCCGTTCCGGCCCGGTCCGGCGCGTGATCGCGAAGACCGCGCAGCCGAGCATCACCCACAGCGCGCCGTTGCCGAAGAGATGCCCCTCGGGCACGTCGACCCCGGCCGCCCACCGCCCCAGGACGAAGAGGACATCGATGCCGATGGCGGCGCCGAGCGCGATGAACCGCTGCCGCCAGGTGAGCACCACCATCATCAACGCCAGCCCGCCGTAGAGCGGCCCCGGCTTGGGCGGGAACACCACTTCCCGCGCCTGGACGGTGATCGGCCCGGCCGCGCCGTAGTGACGCGACATGACCTCCACGGCGATCAGGAACCCGAGGGCGACCACGCCCGCCGTGGCCCACAGCACCACGCGCGGCTGACGCCCGGGGCGCCATGGGGCGGACGTGATGCTGCGGTCTATTCGCGAGGACATCTGCGAGATTATAGGTATCAACGGCTCGACCGACTGCGCTGGTGCTGACTGTGGGGCGCGACCCTCCCGGTGGGGTGGATGGGGCGGGGGCTGGTCGCGGGGGCGATCATCCCATGGGGGCGCGGGGGCCGGAGCCAGTCGGAAACAGCGCGGACCTCGCTCCGAACGCATGTCGCAGAGCGTTTCCGGCCAACCTTGCGAGTACGTCAGATGGCGTGGACCGGCAATCTCCGGATGCCGTCTACTGGAGCCTCGTTCGGCAGCACCTTCGCGGGGAGCACGGGGAAGGTCCACACATGTCAGGGGAAGCCACGCATCACTGGATCATCGCGCTGGACATTGAGAGCTTCAGTCCGCGCCGAGACCCGGTGCAGCGACGAGTTCGGGCCGCGATGTACCGCGTTCTCGGCGGCGCGATGGAGCGTGCCGGGCTCGCGGCGACGGGCACCGTGTCCGAGGACCGCGGCGACGGCGTGCTCATGCTCATCGGGTCGTCCGTGTCGCCCTTGGTGATCGCCGGACCGTTCGTGCGCGAGCTCGACGAGGGGCTCCGCGAATACGCGCAGGAGGCCAACGAGGATCACGCGATCCGGCTGCGGATGGCCTTGCACCAGGGTCTGGCGGCAGACGACGAGCACGGCTGGTCGGGCGACGCGGTCAACACCACCTGCCGGATCGTGGACGCCCAGCCGCTGCGCGACGTCCTCACCTCCGCTCCGTCGGCCCGGATGGTGTTCGCCGTGTCGGACGAGGTGCATCGCGCGGTGATCAGGCACGGTCACCGGGGGATCGACCCGGCGGCCTATCTGCCGTTCGACCTCACCACCAAGCACGGTGAGACGATCGGTATCTGGCTCAGCGTCCCTGGCTACCCGGCCCCGCCGGGGTTGCCCGAGCCCGAGTCGCTCGCCGAGCCGCGCCGGAACCAGGAGTCGTCGGCCGTCAGGAACGGGCAGCGGAGCACGGCCGCAGGGCAGCCCTCCGTCGTGCAGCACGCGCGGACTGTGCAGGGTGACCAGGTGGCCGGGCCCAAGCACGTGACCGTCCACAACACAGGGAATGTGCGGCTGTGACGGCGGCCACGGCGGGGGGATCCCCCGCCGCCGGTGACTCAGGGGGGAGCCAGCCGGCGGCGGGGCCGGGGGGACCCGCGGCGGGCGGCGCGTCCAAACCGCCCGCCCCGGGTGCCCCCCAGGAGCCGGCGAAGGACAGACAGGACGGGCCGCCACAGGCTCAGCCGGCCGCGGGAGGGGAGGACGGGGCGGAGACTCCGCCACCTCCGCAGTCCGGACCGGGCGCGGAGTCCTACGAGGCGACCGGCCAGGTGGGGCAGGGTTCGCAGCGCCGCGGGCTGCTGCAGAACGCCGTCGCCAACGTCGAGGGGGACATGGTCGGCGGCGACAAGTACGTGGTGGTGCTCGGCGGGCACAGACGCAGGCTGCGCGTGCTGTCCCCGCTCGTCGCGGAACGGATTCGGTTCGCCTACTGCGCGCCCGCCGATCTGTCCGACGCCCGCGATGCGCTCACCAGGCAGCGGCTGTTGATCCTGCGCTCGGCGGCCGGGTACGGCAAGTCCGCGATGGCCGTACGGCTGCTCCTCGGCGCGTGCCCGGGCGCGGTCTACCACCTGGACAGTGGAGTGGACTTCGCTTCGCTGGCCGAGCAGTTGGAGAACGACACCGGGGTCATCGAGCGAGGCGTCGGCTTCCTGCTGGAGCGGCCCGAGGACATCGGAAACCTGGGCCGGGAGACGTACGAGAAGGTGCAGGGCGCGCTGTCCCAGGCGGACGCGTGGATGGTCGTCACGACGACGGCCGGTGAACTCGCCGACGGGGAACTGCTAGTCGGCGTAAGGGATCTGACGGAGGCTCCGCAGCCCCTGGAGGTCGTGCGCGCGCATCTGCGCTGGCGACTGGGGGAGCGCGTCGCCGACCGGCTGCTGACCCGCGAGGGCGTGCGCGACGTGATCGCCGAGCTGGTGGGCGGCGGCCCGGCCTGTCGGCAGGCCGGGGACCTTGCCGCCGCGATGATCGAGCAGTACGACCTGCACGGCGGCGTCGACCTGGACCGGCTGCGGGAACATCGCGCCCGGCTGGAGGCGGAGGACTTCGAGATCTGGGCCGAGAGCCTTCCGGACGCCGGCGCGCGCAGCTTCGCGCTCGCCCTGGCAGTGCTCAACGGGCTGCCGCAGGAGGACGTCGCCCAGGCCGCCCGTTCGCTGCGCGAGCGGCTGGAGGACGACGGGCCCTACCTTCTGGCGCCCGGGCCCGACGGCCGCCCGGCCCGGTCCAAGGGCCTGTTCGAGACGCCCCGGCGGCGACAGCTTCAGCATCTGCGCGCCCAGGAGCGGGACAAGCCGGACGGTGAGCCCGGAAAGATCATTGAGTACAAGGACCCCGGATACGCGCGCCGGGTGATCCTGCACGCCTGGACCCAGTACGAGATCCAAGGCGAACTCCTCGACTGGCTGGACGAGCTGGTGGTGCACCCGGCGGAGCAGGTGCGCGTCTACGCGGCGGCTTCGGGCCTCGGGGTATTGGCCGCCGAGGCCTACCGGTACATCGAAGGCCGAGTCCTGGCGCCCTGGGCACGCAGCGACAGCGCGCCGCGCCGCACGGCCGTCGCCTACGCGCTCTCCGTGGCCTGCCAGAACTCCTGGGTGCGGGAGCAGGCGACCGCGCTGGTGAACGGCTGGTACGCCGACGAGCGGCCCCAGGTGCGGGCGACCGCGGCCCGGGTGCACGGGTTGGGCGCGGTGCTGGGACGTCCCGTGGAGGAACTCGCCCGGTTGTTCGCGGTGGACAACGTGGCGGTGGCGGTGGCCGTCGGCTGCGCGCTGGCCGATCTGGTCGCCGACGAGCCCGACGCGGCCGGCTCGGTGCTGCCCATGCTGCGGGACAGGACTGGCGACCACCGCTCCGGCCGGGCGGCGGTCCTCGCATTCCTGATCGTCGCGGCACAGGTGGTCGTGGAGACGAAGGACATCGACGCGGGAGCCGCAGTGCCCGAGTGGCCGACGCTGCTGTACCTGGCGCATCGGCGGCCCGAACTGCGCGACTCCTTCGTATGGTTGTGGCGTGCCGCGCTGAACGAGTCGTTCTTCCACGACGAGGCGGAACAGGTCGTCGGTGGCTGGGCGAGGCTGGCCGAACGGGACTCCGAACTCCGTCAGATGCTGAGGCTGCTGGTCGGTGCCATCGCCCACGGCGATCAGCGGTCGGGCCGGATCCTGCGTTCCTGCGCCGACGACTGGGTGCACCCGGACCGGATCGTGGGGCTGCCCCTGACGGCGGCCATGGTGCACGCGCAGCTCGACCTGGAAGGGGCGTGAGGATGGCCGTCTCTCTCATTCTCAACGAGCAGGTGATCTCCCGCGGCCAGGTGGGCGAACTGCCCAACCTGCCGCCTTCGGTGGCGATCGTGTACCCGGTGGAGGGCGGGCCCTTCGAGGTCGAGACCGTCCGCACCTTCGGGCAGCGCTGGTTCGGCAGGAACCGGGCCTGCTACGTCGTGGACCTCGGCGACCACAGACGCCAGGCATCCGTCAGCAAGACCCCGCTGACCTGTAAGGACGGTGGGCACCGGTTCCAGGCCACGATCGACGTCGGCTTCCGGGTGCATGACCCGGCGATGGTGGTGAGGAGGAACGTACGGGACGCGTTGGCCGTCGTCTACGGATACCTGACCGACCGCATCCGGCTGCAGGCCGCGCGGTTCGCGATCACCGAGGCGATGACGGCGCAGCTGGCCGTCAACCAGGAGCTGGACCGGGAGATCCTGCTCCCCGAAGGCATCACCCTCTACTACTGCAAGGTCCAGATGGAGCCGGACGAGGCTGCGGCCCGGCACATCCAGGAACTGGAGGAGTCACGGCGCCGGGCCAAACTCGGTGTGCACACCCACGAGGCGAGACGCTCGCAGACCTACTCCGACGAGGACATGGAGGACATCAGGGCGGCCGGCCGCAGGCGCCGGGAAGCAGAGGAGCGGGCCGTACTGGGGAGCACGCGGCTCGACTTCGACAACCTGATCCGCGAGCACCTGGTCCGCCACCCCGAGGAGACCGTGCACGCCCTCGAACTGCTGGCGCGGGTCCGCGAGGCCGAGGCGACCCAGCACGAGATCCGAGACCAGCGGCACGCCGACATGGTCAGGTACCTCATCGAGCAGGGCGTCGTACGCGAGGTCGACCTGCCCGGCCTGCGCAAGGGTGTGCTCGGCCCGGGCGCGCCCGGAACCGGGGTCGCGGGTGTGCTGGAGCGGCCCGACGCCGGGCGGCCGGCCTCCTTCACCTCCGGTGCGACACCCGGCGGCCCGGACTACTCGGCGTCCGCCCCCGCGGCGGGGCAGGGCGGGCCCGTGCAATGGGGCGGCAGCACTCCGGCGCCCGCCGTCGCGCCGCCGAGCGGACTGATCCCGGTGTACGTCGTCCTGGACACGTCGCAGGCAGCGGCCGGCTGCGTCACCGACCTCGGCAATACGCTGCGCTCGGTCCAGACGCTGCTGTCCAACAGCCCCGACGTGGCCGCCGCCGTCCGGCTCTCGGTGATCACCTACGCCGACGGTGCCGACGTGGTCCTGCCGCTCACCGAGGTCTCCTGGCGCACGGGCGTCCCGGGGCTGAACACCTCGCCGGGCTGCCGTTACCGGCCGGTGCTGCGGCGGCTGCTGGACCTGGTGCCGCTGGAGACGGAACGGCTGAAGGAGCAGGTGCCCCGGGTGCTGCGACCGGTCGTGTTCTTCCTGGCCGTCGGCCAGGCCGAGGACGACACCGAATGGCCCTCGGCGCACGCCGAGTTGATGGCACACAAGTACTTTCCGCACCTCGTGGCGTGCGGCATCGGAGCGGACCGGGACCGGGTCGTGCGGCGACTCGCCTCCCGGCCCGAACTGGGCGTCGTCGCCGTGCCGGGCGCGGATCCGACGCAGTCGACGGTGCAGTTCTCCGTCCTGCTGCAGCAGACGCTGCTGCATCTTGGCCGGAGCGCGATCGCGGGCGGCATGGAGTTGAGACTCGACTGCCCACAGGGCCTTCGGCCCGTCACGCATGAGCAGTAGTGCGGTTGAACAGCGAAGGGGGAGAACCGGGATGGCCGAGACGCTCGGGCAGTTGCTGCCGGTGTACGTCCTCGCCGACGAATCGGGCTCCATGGCGAGCTACGTCGGCGACCTCAACGAAGGAATGAAGGCGTTGCACGTCGCGCTCCTGGGAGAGCCGATGGCCGCCGCGAAGGTGCGTTTCTCCGTGTTGGGCTTCTCCAGCAGCGTCGTGGAACACCTGGTGCTGGCCGATCTGAGAGGCGAGAACGAACTGCCCCGGCTGTCGGCGGGCGGTGGCACGAACTACGACGCGGTGTTCGCCGCGCTGCTGGAGCGCATTCCGCAGGACGTGCGGACGCTCAAGTCCCAGGGGTACAAGGTGCTGCGCCCTGCGGTCTTCTTCCTCAGCGACGGTCAGCCGACCTGCGGCGAGGAGTGGCGCCAGACGCACGGCCGGCTCACCGACCGGCGGGTGACCGGCGCGGCACCCAACGTCATCGCCTTCGGGATCGGTGGGGCGCGGGCGGAGACGATCCTGGCCGTGGCGACCGAGCAGAAGTTCGCGTTCATATCGATCCCCGGTGCTCAACTCGGCGACGCCATCGCCAAGTTCTTCACCGCGCTCACCAAGAGCGTGGTCGAGTCGGCAAACGCCCTGGCCTTCGGCCAGCAGGCCGAGCTGGCGGTGGAGAAGCCGGAAGGCTTCCGGCTCGCGATCGACGAGGTCTGATGGTGGACAGGTGGCCGCATCTGCGACGGGACAGGAATCGGGGAGACGAGCAGCGGACCACACCCGCGCCGGCGGACGCCGACACGGCCGGGGCCGCCGATCGGGAGTCCCTCGACCCGCGTCAGGCGGGGGATCGGCACACTTCTGCTCCGGATGGAGGCGGTACGGCACCGCCCTGCGGGCACGTCGCCGAGTACGTGGTGCCCGACTACCGGGTCGAAGGATACGCCGTACCCGAATACGACGGCCCGGACCTGGAACCCCCGCCATCCCTTGACCACGGACAGCGCGCGAACCCGCCCCGCCGGCAAGGCGCCGACCAGGACCACGGCATGGAATCGCAGGGCGCGCAGGATCCGCGCGTCAGTCCGCCGCAGCCCGCCCCGGCGCCGCGGCACGCGCTTCCCGACGGGCAGGCCGGAGTTCCCCAGCGACACGGCTCGACACCGCGGCACGCGGCATCGGGGGCACCGGAACCCGGGGCCGACCGGCCCTCGTCGGACTCCCGCCGCGGCACGAACCGGTACCGGCGGGTCGTGCTGGGGACGCCTGCCGTGCACGTGGAGCCCAAGCCGCCGCCCGGCGATCCCTATCGGCCGGACACTCTCTTCGACGGGTGGTCGAGCCCGGAGCTGACTGTACGGCTGGCCTCCGTACGAGGGGACCAGCACCGTTTCGACGGGCGACCGCGCCAGGACGACGTGGTCGTCGCCTGGCACGAACCGTCCGCCACGGTCGTCTTCGCCGTGGCCGACGGTGTCTCGGCGGCCACGCAGTCCCACGTGGGTGCCGCGCTGGTCTGCCGCACGGCGGTCAACGACCTGCTGGTGCAGTTGGGTGAGGAGCGAGCCGGCCCCGACTGGACCCGGGTGCTGCAGGCGGCCCGGTATCAGCTGCTCATGCGGGTGGCCCGCGGCCGGGAACCGGACGAGGGCGACCTGCCGGAGACGATCCGGACCCTGGCCACGACCCTGGTGGCGGGCACGGTCGCACCGGCCGAGGGCGGCGGGATGCGCGTCACGCTGGTGCACGTCGGGGACTCCTCGGCGTGGTGCCTGCACCAGGGGCGGTTCAACCCGCTGCTGAGCGACAAGGACAGCGGCCCCGGCGAGATCACCAGCAACGCCGTGGACGCGCTGCCGCGCCTGTCGACCCGTTCCCGGCCGCTGTCGTACACCCTGCCCGCCGACGGCGTCCTGCTGGTCGGCACCGACGGTTTCGGCGATCCGCTCGGCGACGGCTCCGGCATGGTGGGCGAGCTGTTCGCGGAGCTGGCCGTGAGCCCGCCGGAGCCGCGCGGGCTGGCCCATCTGCTGGACTTCTCCCGGGAGACCTTCGACGACGACCGCACGCTGCTCGCCGTCTGGCCCCGGCACCGGCTCCCCGGCGGGGCCCCGTGACCGGGCCCGGGGCGGCACGGATCGCGCGTTCGGACCTGGTGCTGGGCGCGGAGCTGGGGGGTGGTGGGCAGGGCAAGGTCTGGGCGGTCGAGAAGCGGCTGGTCAACAAGGCCTGGCCGGTGGTGTACAAGGAGTACAGGCCGGAAGCCCGGCGGCAGTTGCGGGTCGACGCACTTGAGCGGATGGTCGCCTTCCTGCCCCAGCAGCCGCTCGCGGTCGGGCAGTGGCTGGCCGGGCACACGGCCTGGCCCGCGGCGCTGGTGACCGAGGGGTCGCAGGTCTGTGGCTTCCTGATGCGGCAGATCCCGGACGAGTTCTTCATCACCCTGCCGTCGGGCGACAGGAAGACGGCGGGTTTCGAGTTCCTGCTCAACTCGCTGGCCTACGTGAACAAGATGGTGGGGGACGTGACGCCTCGCCAGGTCTTCGGTCTGCTCCTCGCCTTGGCCGACACTCTGGAACGGCTGCACGGCCTCGGTGGGGTGGCCGGCGACCTGTCCCCGAAGAACCTGCTGTTCTCGCTTTCCGGGTCGCGGCCCGGCTGCTTCCTCATCGACTGCGACGCCATGGGGCTGGGTGGCGACTGGGTACTCAAGCCCGTGCACACGCCCGGCTGGCAGCTGCCCGACGGCGAGGCGCCGGAGACAGTGGAGGGCGATCGCTACAAGTTCACGCTGCTGGCGGTGCGGCTCTTCCTGCACGAGCAGCACGGGCAGGACCCGGCCGAGCTGCGGCGGATGGACGGTGAAGTCGCCGACTTGGCCGAGCGCGGCCTGAGCCGGACGCCCAGCGACCGGCCCGCCCTCGGCGACTGGCTCGACCCGTTGCGCCGTGCCTTCGACAGCGCCCCCGTGACCTGGCCGGCCGCCGCTCAGGGCGGGCCGCCGACGGTGCCCGTGGCGACTGCGGGTCCGGGCCCGTTCGGGACGGTCACCGGCAGCACACGTCCCGCGGGTTCGCCCCCCGGCGGCCCGCGTGGCCGACGCACTCCCGTGGGCCTGCGACACACCGCGGCCGGCGGCCCAATGCCCCGGCAGACCTCTGGCCCGTTGCCCTCCAGCCCCTACAGCCCTCCCCGCGGCGCACCTCAACGCGTGCCGTCGTCGGGCCGGCCGGCTGCCGTCGTCGTCGTGCTGGGGATCATCGCGCTGGTCGTCTGGCAGTTCGCGATGCACATGAACTCCGGGAGCGGCGGGCGCGGCGGCAGCAGCGGTGGCGGCACGGACCGGCCCCGGATCGAGTCCACGGACACGCGCGAGGAACAGGCGGCATCGCTGCACAGGCTCCTGACGCAGAACGCCGACCGTCGCAGCAGGGTCTCCGACGCCGTGCAGTCGATGATGAACTGCAGCGACCTCCAGGAGGACCGGCAGGTCTTCGAGGACGCGGCCGGCGCGCGGGCCGGTCTGGTCGAGAAGCTGGACGCGCTCTCCCTCGACCAACTGGCCGACAGCCTGGCGTCAGCCCTGCGCAGCGCCTGGCAGAGCTCGGAGAAGGCCGACCGGGCCTACGCCCGGGTGGTCGACGACGTGTCGGGCAACTGCTCGACCTCCGCCGTGACCGGATCGAGTGCCTGGCAGGACGCGGCTTCGGCGAGCGCTGATGCCACGGCGGCCAAGAAGAACTTCGTCGCCGCATGGAACCCCGTCGCACGGGAGTTCGACCTGGCCACGCTCACCTGGACCGATCTGTGAACCGCCGGCAGACCTCACTCGCGAACCACCTGAACCGGTCTGTGCGTCCCAGCCGGTGCTCGCGGACGAACCCCGGGCCGGACCGCGTCGGCCATCCGCAGCGGGGCGGTCGGGGTGGTGCCGCCGATTGCCGCTGCTCGGCGGACTCCGGTCGATGGCGTCACTCGCCGGCCCGAGACGGCGCTGTCACCTCCCGGCCGGCCCACCCTCCCGTACTCGCTTCAACGCGTCCGCGTTGTGGACGGTCACCTGGGTGCGCCCGGTCGTCACCCACCCCTCGGCCCGCCATTGTTCGAGGACCCGGCTGACAGTTCTGCGGGAGCCGAGTACCAGGCCGGCGAAGTCGTCCTGCGACAGCGGCAGACCGATATCCACGACCCCGGAGGCGTTGCGCCGCCCGTGGCTGGCGGCGAGGTCGAGCAGGAGACCGGCCAGGCGCGCGGCGAGCGGATCGGCTCCGGCCGAGGTGCGTTGCCGGTCGGCGTCCCGCAGGCGCGCGGAGAGCATCTGGTGGACGGCGCCGGTGATGACGGGGTGGTCGCGGGCCGCCGCCCGGAATGCCACGGCGGGTATCACGAGGGCCTGGACCGGTATGAGGGCGGTGAGTGTCGCCGATCTGGGGCCGCCGTCCAGCCCCGCCTGCTCGCCGAGCAGGTCACCGGGGCCACGCAGGGCCAGTACCGCTTGATAACCGGCGGCGGCGACCGTGGTGACCTTGATGCAGCCGCGGCCCAGGACGAGAAGATGGTCGCTGAACTCGTTCTGCCGCACCAGGTGTTCCCGGGGGGTGAACTCGGTCACCCGGCCCGCCTCGCGCAGTGACTGCCGGGCCGCGGCGTCCAGCAGGTTCCAGAACGGAGTCCGGCTGGGCCCGTGTCCGATCGCGCCACTCTGTCGGAAATCCGCAGTCATCCCCACCTCCCGCCTCACCCCGTCGTCAGCCAGTGAGGCCCGCGACCGCTATCAGGGCGCAGGCGCCCACCGCGGTGAGCAGTGACTGACGTACGAGCCGCTGTTTGATCCACAGGATGCGGCTCATGTCGACCAACTGGCGGCTCAGCGCGGGCAGTGGGGAGTACCGGCCGAGTCGGTCGGCGAGCTCGTCCGGGCTCCGGTGCCGTAGGTGGCCGTAGAAGATGAAGTCGTCCGCATGGTCCGAGCGTACGTGTCCCGCACCGTTGTGGCGGGGCAGAACGGCCAGGATCGCGAGCACGGCGGAGAGGGCGAGCAGTGCCAGGCCGGCCCACAGGGCCGTCCTCGGCAGGGTGCCCGAGACGCGGTCGAGTGGGCGTCCGGAGCCGGACAGTGCGGCCGTGCCCGCGAGGGCCGCGGACTCCATCGCCAGGGCGAAGGAGGCCTTGGCGTCCACGGTGCGGGTCCAGTCGGTCAGTACGGAGTGCACTTGCCAGGCGGTCTTGGCCGCTTCCTCGCTGGTCACCGGTTCACCGTCGGACACGGTGCGCGCCCCTCCTCGTCATCGGCGGACGTGTGCGCCGGGCCGACGCAGGAGGACGTTACCCGTCCGCCTGCCGCCGCAACCTCCGGCCCAACGGCGGGCAAAGCGCCGCCTGGCGATCAAGGTTCAGTGCGCAAGCAACAGCCAGTCCCGCCGCTGGAAAATCAAATGGGGGGCCTGGTGCGACTCGGGCCGGGCGGTGCTCGGCGCGCCGTCGGAGGCCGAACGCATGGCGTAACTCCTGTCCTCGGCCGAGGTGTTCGCGGTACCGGTGGAGCCCCGCTCGTACCACTCCACGGGCGCATCCATCCAGCAGCCGCCGACCGTCCGCCCGCAGGGCGGCGCACGGGGCCACGGGTCGCCATCTCGGTGAACCGGCTGCTGTCAGTTCAGGGGCGGCAGGGCATGCTCATGTAGAGCGCCTGCTCGCCCTCCGAGGGCGTGCCGTCGTACAGGGCGGTGTCCAGCCCGCAGAAGGCGAAGCCCATCCGCCGGTAGGCCCGGATCGCCGGCGCGTTGACGTTGGTGACCTCCAGCCACAGGTGCCCGGCGCCCCGCTCCCTGGCGAACTCCACGGCGAGGGCCATCAGGGCGCGGCCGACCCCCCGGCCCCGGTGCTCGGGAGCGATCTCGATGTCCTCGACGGTCAGCCGACGGTTCCACCCGGAGTACGAGACGGCGACGAAGCCGACCAGGTCGCCTGCGGCCCCTTGGGCGACGAAGGTGCGGGAGTCCGGGTCCCCGTCGTCCCCGTCGCCGCCGTCCGTCTCGTCGTCGGGGAACACCTTGGTCAGGGGCGGGTGCACCGGTTCCTCCCTCAGCGTGAAGCCGTCCTCGGTTGCGGTCACCCGGAAGACGGTGTCGGTGGTGAAGGAACCGTCCAGGGCCTCGATGGCATCGGTGTCCCCGGGGAGGGCGATGCGGTACCCGTAAGCCGTGTCGTCAACAGTGGTCACGGCATGACGCTACGACCGCTCCCGCCAGAGCGGGACGGGTTTCGGACGCCATTCGTCGGCCCCTGGGCCCCTCGGCCCGTGGTCTGGCCCCGGCACGTCTGGACGCCGTGATGGCCCGCTCCCCAACCGTGCGACCTCCCCCCAAGGTGGCACCTACAGCCAATCCCGCCGCTTGAAGATGAAGTACAGGCTCACACAAACCCCCGCCATCAGCAGGATCGCGAACGGGTACCCGGCCACCCACTTCAGCTCTGGCATCCGCTCGAAGTTCATGCCGTAGATGGTTCCCACCAGCGTGGGAGCAAACAAAATAGCGGCCCACGAGGAGATCTTCTTGATCTCCTCGTTCTGCTCGAAGCCCGCCTCCGCCAGTGCCCGCATCTCCGCGTTCTGCTGCTGGGTCACCAGCGTCGCGTTGACCGTGAGGATCTCCGTGAGGGCCTGGCGGAAGCCGTCCACGCGTTCGCTGGTGTGGGTGACGTGGTCGGCCACGTCGCGGAGGTAGCGCTGGAGTTCCTCGTCCGTGCCGTACTTCGCGAAGCCCGCCATCAGGCCGTGCAGCATGCCTACCAGGGGGCGCGTGGCGCGCTGGAACTCCACCATCTCGCGGGAGAGTTCGTAGATGCGGCGCGACACCTCCGGGTCGCCGCGGAAGACTTCCGTCTCGATCTCGTCGATGTCGTTCTGGACGCCGGCGACGACCGGTGCGTAGCCGTCCACCACCGCGTCCAGGATCGCGTACAGCACCGCCTCCGGGCCCAGGGCCAGCAGCTCGGGGGTCTCCTCCATGCGGCGCCGCACCGCCGAGAGATCGGGGGCGGCGCCGTGGCGGACGGTGATGAGGAAGTCGCGGCCGATGAAGACGTGCAGCTCGCCGAAGTCCACCTCCTCCGGCGCGTCCAGATAGCGGGCCGCGCGCAGCACCACGAAGAGGGTCTCGCCGTACCGCTCCAGCTTCGGGCGCTGATGGGCCTCCAACGCGTCCTCGACCGCCAGCGGATGCAGGTCGAACTCCTCCGCCAGGGAGAGGAGTTCGGACTCGGACGGGCGGTGCAGGCCGATCCACGCCATGCCGTCGGGGGTCTCGCGCAGCCTGCGGAAGGTCTCCGCGAGCGTGTCGGGGGAAGAGACCCGGCGGCCGTCCCGGTAGAGCGCCGCATCCACCACGCTGCGGTGGTCGTGCCGTACGGGGCCGGCGGCGGACGGAGCCGGGGGAGCCGGGGGCGGTGCCGTCGGCGCGATCGGTGGCGGGAGCGGCTGGCGTCGCCAGGAGTGCTTCCTGCGCGGCGCGGAGCCCTCGGGGGCCTCGGGGCCCCTCTCCCGGTCGGAGGGCGCGGACCTTCCCGGGTCCCTTCCCCGGTCGGTCATGGCCTCACCTCTCGCACTGTCCGCCGCCATCTGGGTCGTCTGAGTCGTCTGAGTCGTCTGAGTCGTCTCGTGCAGGATATCGGGATCAAATGGCGCAGGCTTGGCGTTTCGGACACCGATGGGTCGCCGTGGAGAGGCCCTCGTGCGGATATGGCGGACAGGATCTGTCCCCCTTCGGCGTTAGCTTGCCCGTATGGCCTCACCCCTCACCCCCCGTGCCCTCAACCGCGCCACCCTCGACCGTCAGCACCTCCTGCGCCGCACCTCCGCGCTCGGGCCGAAGGACGCCGTCGCGCACCTCCTGGGGCTCCAGGCACAGAACGTGAAGCCGCCCTACTTCGCCCTCTGGGCCCGCCTCGCCGGATTCCGGCCCGAGCGGCTCTCCGCGCTCATCGAGGCCCGCGAGCTCGTACGGATCGTGACCCTGCGCTCCACCATCCACCTCCACACCGCCGACGACGCCCTCACCCTGCGCCCGCTCGTCCAGGCTGCCCGCGACCGCGAGCTCAGGCAGTTCCGGGGGCAGCTGGAGGGCGTGGACCTGGGGCGGCTCGCCGGGACCGTGCGGGCGCTGGTCGAGGAGCGGCCGTACACCATGAAGGAGCTGCGGGACGTGCTCGGCCAGGAGTGGCCCGACGCCACGCCCTCCGCCCTCTCCCTCGCCGCGCGGTGTGTGCTGCCGCTCGTGCAGGTCACTCCGCGCGGGCTGTGGGGCCGCAGTGGACAGGTCGCGCTGACCACGGCCGAGCACTGGCTGGGGCGGGCGCCGGGGCCGGCCCCGGCGCCCGACGACACCGTGCTGCGCTATCTCGCCGCCTTCGGTCCCGCCTCCGTCAAGGACATGCAGACCTGGGCGGGACTCACCCGTCTCGGCGAGGTCTTCGACCGGCTGCGGCCCCGGCTCCTCACCTTCCGCGACGAGGACGGCGTCGAGCTCTTCGACCTCCCGGAAGCGCCCCGCCCCGGCGAGGACACCCCGGCCCCGCCGCGCTTCCTGCCGGAGTTCGACAACCTGCTGCTGTCGCACGCCGACCGTACGCGGGTGATCCCGGCCGCGTACTGGGGCCGCTCCTGGAAGGGCAACCAGGCCTATCCCACCCTCCTCGTGGACGGATTCCTCGCCGGGGTGTGGCGCCTGGAGGAGTCGGTGGGGGAGGGGAGCGCGGTGCTCACCGTCCAGCCGTTCGGGACGCTCGGACGGGCGCGGCGCGACGAGGTGGCCAAGGAGGGCGAGCAGCTGCTCACCGCGATGACCCCGGCCGGCGTCACCTCGTACGAGGTCCGCTTCGGGGACGTCATGGGGTGACCGGTGACCCCTGCTGGATGCCCCCGCCACTCTTCGCCGGGTCGCGTGGATCGCAACCCACGGTTCGCGGCCCTCGGTTCGCAGCGCTCGGTTCGTGGCCCTCAGTTCACCAGAGCGGGGACGGCCGTGGCGGTGGTCCGCGCGGCCGTCGCCGCTCCCGCCCCGCCCGCCAGGTGCGCCGCACCGGCCATCTCCGGGTCCCAGCCTCCCCTGCGGGGGCAGGGCTGTCCGAGCGGCTCGGTGCGTATGGCGACGGGGGCCGGGGCCGTCATGTGCGGGTCGACCGTCACCGTCGTCACGCCGAGCGGCGCCGCGAGCGAGCGCAGCGCGGGCTCCGCCAGCCGGATCCAGCGCTGGCCCGGTCCGAGCACGGCGTACAGCCGCTCGGGGCTGGTGAAGCCGACAGCGGTCCGTACACCCAGGGGGGTGCGCCAGAACCGCAGCTGCCGGCCTCCGGCCGAGCCGAGCCGGACCGGCACGTACAGCGGCGCTGCCGGGCGGCGTTCGTCGGGGTCGGGGTCGGCGTCGTCGGGAATGAGGGCGAGGGTGTCCATGGTGGTGTCCTCCGGTGGTGGGAAGCGCGGAGCCGGTCGGTGCGGAGCGCGTCCGCGCGGTGGGAGTCCGTGCCGACAGTCCGTGCAGACAGTCCGTGCCGTGAGAGTCCGTGCGGTGGGGAGTCTTTGCGGTGTGGTCGTCGTCGTCGCGCCGCCGCTGTGCGCGACGCCTCGACGTTATGCCCGCCCGCCGGGCCGGAGTCCGCCTCCTGACGCCATGTTGACTCCGTTCCGGCTGATTTTGACGGCCTCCTGGCACCCCTCACCGGCCACGCGTCTCCCCCGTTCGAGTTGGGGTCGGGCGGGTGAGTGGCCTGAAGGGGGCGCGGGCCGGCCGGGCCCCGGGGGCCCGGAGGGGCTGGGACGAATGCCGCGCGGGCTTCCCCCGCACCCCCCTGCGGGGGTAAAGAGTGCTGGTCACCCACCGCACCGTGGTGAAGAGTGGCCAGGCAACGAGGAGGGCACATGGACGCACGTGGCGCCACGGAGGAGTTCCGGGCCGCACGGGACTTCCTGCTGGAGCACCGGGAGGACTACGCGACGGCCTGCCGGGGCTTCACCTGGCCGCGTCCCGAACGGTTCAACTGGGCGCTCGACTGGTTCGACGTCATCGCCGAGGGCAACGCCGCCACCGCCCTGCAGATCGTCGAGGAGGACGGCAGCGAGACCACCCTCTCGTACGCCGAGATGTCCCTGCGCTCGGACCAGGTCGCCAACTGGCTGCGCGCCCGGGGCGTACGGGCCGGGGACCGGGTCCTCGTGATGCTCGGCAACCAGCAGGAACTGTGGATGACCGCGCTGGCCGCGATGAAGCTGCGGGCCGTCGTCATCCCCGCGACCCCGCTGCTGGGCCCCGCCGACCTGCGGGACCGGATCGAGCGGGGACGCGCCCGGCAGGTGATCGTACGGGCCGAGGACACCGCCAAGTTCGCGGATGTGCCCGGGGAGTACACCCGGATCGCCGTGAAGCCGCGCGGCGCCGGCCCGGTTCCCGGATGGCTGGACTTCGACGACGCGTTCGGGGCGGACGCGCGGTTCGAGCCGGACGGGGTCACCTTGGCCGACGACCCGCTGATGCTCTACTTCACCTCCGGCACCACGGCCCGCCCCAAGCTCGTCGAGCACACCCATGTCTCGTATCCCGTCGGCCACTTGGCGACGATGTACTGGATCGGGCTGAAGCCCGGCGACGTCCATCTGAACATCTCCTCGCCCGGCTGGGCCAAGCACGCCTGGTCGAACCTCTTCGCCCCGTGGAACGCCGAGGCCACCGTCTTCATCCACAACTACACGCGCTTCGACGCGGCCCGGCTCATGGCGGCGATGGACAGGGCGGGCGTCACCAGCTTCTGTGCGCCGCCCACGGTGTGGCGGATGCTGATCCAGGCGGATCTGAGCGCGCTGCGGAACCCGCCCCGCGAGGTCGTCGCGGCCGGCGAACCGCTCAACCCGGAAGTCATCGAGACCGTCCGGCGCGTGTGGGGCCGGGTCGTCCGGGACGGCTTCGGGCAGACCGAGACGGCCGTGCAAGTGGCCAACTCCCCGGGCCAGGTGCTCAAGAGCGGGTCGATGGGCCGGCCGAGCCCCGGCTACCGGGTGGAACTCCTGGACCCGGTGACCGGCGAGCCCGGTGCGACCGAGGGCGAGATCGCCCTCGACCTCTCGGCCCGCCCGGTCGGCCTGATGACCGGCTACCACGGCGACCCGGAGCGTACGGCCGAGGCGATGGCCGGCGGCTACTACCGCACCGGCGACATCGGCTCCCGCGACGAGGACGGCTACATCACCTACGTGGGCCGCGCCGACGACGTCTTCAAGGCCTCCGACTACAAGATCAGCCCGTTCGAGCTGGAGAGCGCGCTCCTGGAGCACGAGGCGGTTGCCGAGGCGGCCGTCGTGCCCGCGCCCGATCCGCTGCGGCTCGCCGTGCCCAAGGCGTACATCGTGCTGGCGGCGGGCTGGGAGCCCGGCCCGGACACCGCGAAGGTGCTGTTCGCGCACTCGCGCGCGGTCCTCGCCCCGTACAAGCGCATCCGCCGCATCGAGTTCGGCGAGCTGCCCAAGACGGTCTCCGGGAAGATCCGCCGTATCGAGCTGCGCGAGGCGACCGCGGCGGGGTCGGCGGCCGAGTACGAGGAGGGGGACCTGCGATGACCGCACTGTCGTACGCGCACGGCACCGGCGGCACACCGCTGCTCGGTGACACGATCGGGGCCGCTCTGGACCGGGCGGTCGCCGCCTGGCCGGACCGCGAGGCGCTGGTCGACATGGAGTCCGGGCGGCGCTGGACGTACGCGCGGTTGGCCGCGGCCGTCGACGAGCTGGCGCGCGGACTGCTCGGCAGCGGGGTCGCCCGGGGCGACCGCGTCGGGATCTGGGCGGTGAACTGCCCGGAGTGGGTGCTCGTGCAGTACGCGACGGCCCGGATCGGCGCCGTCATGGTGAACATCAACCCGGCGTACCGGGCGCACGAGCTCGCGTACGTACTGAAGCAGGCCGGGATCTCGCTGCTGGTCGCCTCGCGGGCGCACCGGACCAGCGACTACCGGGCGCTGGTGGAGCAGGCCCGTCCGGAGTGTCCCGGGCTGCGGGCGGTGCACTACATCGGGGACCCGTCCTGGGACGCGCTGGCGGCGGCGGGAGGCTCTGTGACGCAGGGTCAACTTGCCACGCGCGCAGCCGGGTTGTCGTGCGACGACCCCATCAACATCCAGTACACCTCGGGGACGACCGGCTTCCCCAAGGGGGCGACGCTCTCCCACCACAACATCCTCAACAACGGTTATTTCGTGGGGGAGATGATCTCCTACAGCGAGCAGGACCGGATCTGTGTGCCGGTGCCGTTCTACCACTGCTTCGGCATGGTGATGGGCAACCTCGCGGCGCTCTCGCACGGCGCCTGTGTGGTGATCCCGGCGCCGTCCTTCGACCCGGCGGCGACGCTGCGGGCGGTGGAGCGGGAGCGGTGCACCTCGCTGTACGGGGTGCCGACGATGTTCATCGCGGAGCTGAACCTGCCGGACTTCGGCTCGTACGACCTGTCCTCGCTGCGTACCGGCATCATGGCGGGCTCGCCGTGCCCGGTCGAGGTGATGAAGCGGGTGGTCGCGGAGATGAACATGGCGGAGGTGTCCATCTGCTACGGCATGACGGAGACGTCCCCGGTCTCCACCCAGACACGCGTCGAGGACGATCTGGAGCGCAGGACCGGCACGGTGGGACGGGTGCTGCCGCACATCGAGGTGAAGGTGGTGGACCCGGCCACCGGTGTCACGGTGCCGCGCGGCGAGGCGGGCGAACTGTGCACCCGCGGCTACAGCGTGATGCTCGGCTACTGGGACGAGCCGGAGCGGACCGCCGAGGCGATCGACGCCGGGCGGTGGATGCACACGGGGGATCTCGCGTCGATGCGCGAGGACGGTTACGTCCAGATCGTGGGCCGCATCAAGGACATGATCATCCGGGGTGGCGAGAACGTCTATCCGCGCGAGATCGAGGAGTTCCTCTACGCCCACCCGAAGATCGCGGACGTCCAGGTCGTGGGCGTGCCCGACGAGAAGTACGGCGAGGAGATCCTCGCGTGCGTGATCCCCCGCGACCCGGCGGACCCGCCGACCCTTGAGGGGATCGCGGAGTTCTGCCGCGACCGGCTCGCGCACTACAAGGTGCCGCGACGGCTGCGGATCCTCGCGGAGTTCCCGATGACGGTGAGCGGCAAGGTGCGGAAGGTGGAGCTGAGGCAGGGGTACGGGGAGTAGCGCGGCCACGGCGGTCGCCCGGCCGCCCCAGGACGACGGGGAGCGCCGCGGCCACCCGCGGGCCCCCGTCGCCCTCCCCGCTCAGGGGCCGGTCGCCACCAGCTCGTCCGCCGCGTCGTTGACCGGCTGGGGCGTGCCGGTCAGGTCCATCACGAACAGCGGGACGGACAGCTCCTCACCGCGGGCGCGGGCGTCCCTGGTGTATCCGGCGAGCGAGAAGTAGACACCGGTGGAGGACGTGCTGAGCGCGTTCAGCCAGAGGCACTCCACCGCGCGCAGCGACGCCGGGCGGGTGGTCGGGTCGACCTGGGCGACCAGGCCGGGGCCGCGCAGATCGATGCCGGAGGCGGGGCGCGCCTCGGACTGCAGGACGTCGCGGAAGCCGAGCCACTTCAGATAGAGCGCCGCCGCGGTCACCGCGTCCCTGGCGGTGCGGATGGTCACCGGCCGGAACGCCGGGCGCGGCGGAGCGGCCGTCGGCGGGACCGGGATGTGCAGGGGCAGCGGGGCGGGCGGGGCGCTGACCGGCTGGACCGGGATCCGCAGCACAGCCCCGCACGAACACCCCAGCTCAGGCTGCGGCCACTGGTCCTGGCGTCCGCACGCCTCGCAGCGCACGGCCACCCAGTCGTCGCTCCAGGTGCGGTGGGTGATCGGCTCGACGGCGCCGCCGCGCTGGAGCGGCGGTACCAGCGGGGCGCCGCAGGGGCAGGGGTAGGTGGTCGCGGCGTACCGGTGCTCGCGCCGGCAGACGGGGCAGCGCACCCCCAGGGTCTCGCGGCCGAGGCCGCCCGGGGGACGGGGCGAGTCCGCGGGGCCGCCCGGGTAGCCGGCCCCGTCGGCGCCGCCTCCGTACCCGCCGCCGAGCTGTCCGGAACCTCCTGAGCTGCCCGCGCGCCCGCCGCCGGGGGCCGCGCCGCGCCCGCCGGGAGGCATTCCGCCGCGCCTCTCCCCGCCGCCCGGTCCCTGCCTGCCGGCTCCGCCGGTCCCCTCGATGCCCATGCCGTCCACCCCGTGCTCGCCGCCCGTCCGGTCCATCGTCCCCCACCCGCGCCCGCCTCGGAGGCGAACGCGGGGATCCCTTGACGCGCCTGCGCACGCCCCCTATGTTACTTCCATATAGCAGAACTAAACTTCCGCATTACGGAATAACGGCTCTCAGGTGGCGCGACAGAGCCCGATCCGCCAGGCCGAAGCAGGAGCACTCCATGCCTCGTATGACCGCTGCCCGAGCGGCAGTTGAGATCCTCAAGCGCGAAGGCGTCACCAACGCGTTCGGCGTGCCGGGCGCGGCGATCAACCCCTTCTACGCGGCCCTCAAGGCCGGTGGCGGCGTCAAGCACACGCTGGCCCGCCACGTCGAGGGCGCGTCCCACATGGCCGAGGGGTACACCCGGGCCGCCGCCGGGAACATCGGTGTCTGCATCGGTACGTCCGGCCCCGCCGGCACCGACATGATCACCGGGCTGTACTCCGCGATCGCCGACTCGATCCCGATCCTCTGCATCACGGGCCAGGCGCCGGTCGCCAAGCTCCACAAGGAGGACTTCCAGGCGGTCGACATCGCGAGCATCGCCAGGCCGGTCACCAAGGCCGCGACGACCGTCCTGGAGGCCGCGCAGGTCCCCGGCGTGTTCCAGCAGGCCTTCCACCTGATGCGCTCCGGCAGGCCCGGACCGGTCCTCATCGACCTGCCGATCGACGTCCAGCTCACCGAGATCGACTTCGACCCCGACACCTACGAGCCGCTGCCGGTCTACAAGCCGGCCGCGACCCGCGCCCAGATCGAGAAGGCCATCGGGCTCCTGCTGGAGTCCGAGCGCCCGCTGATCGTCGCGGGCGGCGGCGTCATCAACGCCGACGCCGCCGAGCTGCTCGTGGAGTTCGCCGAGCTGACCGGCACACCCGTCGTCCCGACCCTGATGGGCTGGGGCATCCTCCCCGACGACCACGAGCTGAACGCCGGGATGGTGGGTCTGCAGACCTCGCACCGCTACGGCAACGCGAACTTCCTGGAGTCCGACTTCGTCCTGGGCATCGGCAACCGCTGGGCCAACCGCCACACCGGCGAGCTGGACGTCTACACCCGGGGCCGGAAGTTCGTCCACGTCGACATCGAGCCGACCCAGATCGGCCGGATCTTCGCGCCGGACTACGGCATCGCCTCCGACGCCAAGGCCGCGCTGACCCTCTTCGTCGAGGTGGCCAAGGAGCTGAAGGCCGCGGGCAGGCTCCCCGACCGCAGCGCCTGGGCGGCCTCCACGCAGGAGCGCAAGGCGCGGCTCCAGCGCCGCACGCACTTCGACGACGTCCCGCTGAAGCCGCAGCGCGTGTACGAGGAGATGAACCGCGCCTTCGGCCCCGAGACGCGGTACGTCACCACCATCGGCCTCTCCCAGATCGCCGGCGCGCAGATGCTGCACGTCTACCGGCCGCGCCACTGGATCAACTGCGGCCAGGCCGGACCGCTGGGCTGGACCATCCCGGCCGCGCTCGGCGTCGCCACCGCGTCCCCCGAGACCCCGGTCGTTGCCCTCTCGGGCGACTACGACTTCCAGTTCATGCTGGAGGAGCTCGCGGTCGGCGCGCAGCACAACATCCCGTACGTCCACGTCCTGGTGAACAACGCCTATCTGGGCCTGATCCGCCAGGCCCAGCGCGGCCTGGACATCGACTTCCAGGTCAACCTGGAGTTCGAGAACATCAACGCCCCGGAGCTGGGTGTCTACGGCGTCGACCACGTCAAGGTCGTCGAGGGCCTGGGCTGCAGGGCGATCCGTGTCACGGATCCGGACCAGCTGCTGCCGGCCTTCGAGGAGGCCAGGAAGCTGGCCGCGGAGTACCGCGTCCCGGTCGTCGTCGAGGCGATCCTGGAACGGGTGACGAACATCTCGATGGGCGTCAGGATCGACGCGATCAACGAGTTCGAGGAACTCGCCACGGAACCGGGCCACGCCCCGACCGCGATCAGGCCGCTCCAGGTCTCATAACGCCTGCTGAACCGAGGGCTCCGGTGCTTCCCGTGGGGGGTGGCGCCGGGGCCTTTTCGCGTTCACTCTTTCGGGTCCGCCCCATGCCGTTCCGGGGCTCCCGGCCCAATCGTGTCGAATCCGAGACGAGTGGAGGCAGGTGGTACGGGCCGGGACGGCGCATACTGGTAGGACCATGACGCAGTCGTCCGCGCCGAGGCGCCATCTGCCCACCAGTCCCTTCAAAGCTCCGGTCGAGCCGCAGGCCAAGAACTTCGCCCTGGGCGACCGGGTCTCCCACGACCAGTTCGGCCTGGGCACGATCGTGGGCGTCGAGGACGGAGTCGCCATGCTCGTCGACTTCGGCTCCCGCCGCGCCCGCATCCTGAGCCCCTACACCCGCATGCACCGCCTTTGACCCCAGCACCACCGGCACCCAGGCCGAGGCCCCGCCCACGATCAGCTGATCTGTGGACGGGGCCTTTGTCATCCTCAGGGCCACAGGCTCCTGAACCGCCCCGTGACCACCGGCGGCGGCAGGGCGGGATCGTTCAAGGGCTCCGCGCGCAGCGCCCGCAGGATCGCCACCTGGGCGAGGCAGCGCCAATCGAGACGCACCGCGTACGCGTACTGCTCCGGCAGGGTTTCCGGCTCGACGGCGCCCCCTCGGCAGGCGCTCCGCTTCCGTGACGCCGAGCAGGACGGGCTTGCGCCCGGGCTCGGGCAGGGCAACCGCGCCTCGACGTCCTTCAGTACAGGCAGCAGCGCCTTGAAGTGACCGAGGCCGCGCTGGTGCAGATGCCGACGCGTACGAGGGCGCAATACGAGACGCGCTCGCGTAGTCGTCGTGAAGGACGCGCCGTCCATCAGACGGCCCAGCCAGACGGCGACGGCGTCCGAGTCCTGGAGCCGACAGCTCGCGAACGGGCACGGGCCCCTATAGGAGACTGTAGGAGCCGAGCCGAAGACTGGGCGGCCTCATGCGGGAGGCGGCGCTCCACGCTCAGATCTGTCCACCTTCGGTACTTGCAGCCCAGCGGAGGGCGGCCGGTGGCTCCCGATCATCCGCCATCCACCTCCTCGCGCTCCGGGCGCGGGATGCAGGTAGCACCCGCCGGGGTGCACCCCGCTCTCGCGATGAGCCTGGCCCCACCTGCGAGAACATGCCGAAATCAGGGCGTCGACGAGTCGCAGGTCCCGTACCCCGACCGACCGGGGCGTCCTGTGCCGGTACGCCACCAACGATGGCGATGGGTCCATCACCGGCCTGCCCGGCGCGGTGTTACATCGGCGATGTCGCCGCGCACGGGGCAGTGGCTGGGCCGGCCCGGTCGCTACCCGCCGAGGAGCCGGGTTTTCTGCGCCGCGAACTCCTTGGGTGTGAGGATGCCTTGCTGGAGTAGCCCATTGAGCTTGGTCAGTTCGTCGGCGACCGAGGCGGGAGCTGCCGGGGCGGACTGAGGGGCGTGCTGCGCGGCGATCGCTGCGTCCAGGGCAGCACGGAGCTTTTCGAACTCGGGCTGCTGTTTGCGCGTGAAGATCACCGAGTTCTCGTCCTTGGCTGCCGTGTTGGTCTGGGTGCCGAAGCGGCCCCGAACCTCGTTGCCGCCAGGGACGGTGAACTGGATGAAGCCGTTCATTACGGGCCCGGCGGGCTTCCACTGCACGGCGCTGATCTGACTGATGTGGAGCCGCTTCTCGCCTTTGCCCAAAGTGGCCCGGGCTAGGAAGCCGTGCCGGTTGATGGTGAGGTACTGGCCGTCGAAGGTCACGGTGGTGCCGCCGTGCGCGTTGATCGTGATCATTTGGCCCCCACTTCTGGTGTGGGCATGGTGACACGGGGGCGGGCGTGGTGAGGGGGAAATGGCAAAGCCCCACACTCGGCGGGGCTTTGTCCGGCCATGCCGGACGCGGGCCCATCATGAAGCTGATCGTCCGGATGCAACTACGGCATGACGACGGCCTCGTCCGGACTACGGCGCGGGGCCGCTTCGGGGCCAGGCTCAGTCCGGGTAGTCCTCGCCGAGCACCTCACGCCGCGCCGCTTCGGCCTTCCGATTCAGCGCGCCCGTCATCCGGAACAGCGCCACCGTCAGGGCGAGGAACACGACGACGAGCAGCACCTGTGTGATGACGCTGACGACTGCAACGTCCTGCGTGGCGACGGCGATCATCAGCATGATGACGTTGCCACACAGCCACCCGAACCAGATCCTGATCTTTTCCGCTCGGACCGCCCGCTGTATGTCGGAGTACTTCGTCACCCCCACCACCCCAAAGTTGATATGCGCGGGAGCATAGCGGCCGCCGGCGAACGCGCGCCCTGACTCACGGCTTATAGCTGGGGTCCATGAGGTAGATGGTGACGGCGATCTCGGGAGTCTTCAGTACGGCCGAGGCTGCGCAAGCGGCTGCCATGTCATTCTCGAAGCGGGTGATCTCCGAGTCGACGGGGACGGTAATGGCGCCGTCGGTCTCTCGGGAGCTGCTGAGCATGTCCGCGGCCATGGCCCAGCGTTCGTGCTCGCTCATCCTGGTGACGAAGTCGCCGCAAGTGGTTCCCTTGTAGGGGGCCTTCCAGGTCTGCTCATACTTGCTTGCGGTGGACGGGCGGTGGGTGACCTGCTTGTTGGTGCGAGGCGTGGTGTGGTGCGTCTCGGTGGCGGTGCACGCAGTTAGGGCAGCGAGCAGGGTGGCGGTGCCGATGGCGGCTGCTGTGTGGGAGCGCATGTGGGACATGGTGTGGGGCGTGCGCGAGGCCTGGTGGCGGTGTAGCCGAGCCGTGACATGTCGCCTCGTGCGTCGAGCAGGCGGAGGCCCCGCCCGGGGGCGCTCAGGCGGGACCGGGGGCGGCGTTCGGCCACCTGGGAGAATCAGACGCCTGGCGGGGAGGTCCGGCAGGTGGCCGAGTACGCCTTCTGTGGGTCGCCGAAGTTCTCGGTATGCCACTGGCCCTTTAGCAGCACTCCACCTGGTACGTGATCGCGCCGTTCTTCTTAACGCGCTCAACGATGCTCATCAGGGCGTGACGCGGGGAGATCCCATGATTTTGTTCCCGAGATGTTCCCAAGACCGCAAAAAGAATCAAGGCTTCACCTGAAAGCGCAGGTGAAGCCTTGATCGACGAGCGCTCGGTCCAGGACCGTAAACCGAACCCAGCCCCCGGGCTCCGAAGTGGTGACCGCCCGACGGAACGAGGCTGGCGCGACAGGACGTTCGCGGCGCCGGGCGGAGCTTGGTGGGGAAGGTGGCCCGGCGGACGGAGTCCGGCGCAGGCGGGCGAAGCCTGCGGAGCAGTGCGAGGGCGGCCGGGAGAAGTGGTCGTTCGCACCGCCGGGCGGAGTTTGATGGGGGAGGGGTACGGGCCCCCGGGCCCGTTGGGCGGGATCGCGGCGGCGGGCGATTGGTTGTCCCTGGCATCCTTCCTTCAGGTCAGGAAGGGGCCGGGACAGACCTTGACCACCGCACTGGCATCGACGCGCCGCCGCGATCACCGAGCGTCCGGAGCCACCGGCCACCCCTCATCCGGGCCGGTGGTCCGGACTGCGTACCGAACCCGACCTCCCGTCAGGCTCCGCACGCGGTCTGGGACATATGAGACCGGGGATCAGTCCTCGCGCAGGGCGCGGACCGCCTCCTCCACGCGCTTGCCGTACTCGGCGTCCGCCGCGTGGAAGTGGGCCAGGTTCTTCTCGATCACGTCGTCGCGGGTGACCTGGGACAGCCCCCCGGCGATGTTCGCCACCAGGCGCGACTTCTCGTCGTCCGACATCAGGCGGTACAGCTCGCCCGCCTGGAAGAAGTCGTCGTCCTTGACGTGGACGGGGGCCGCGTGGGTGCCCGTCCAGCCGGCGACCGCCAGCGGGGCGGAGAGCGCCTCGTCCGTCTGGGACGGGCCCGCGTACGAGTTCGGCTCGTAGTTCTTGTCGTGGCGCGAGCCGTAGCGCGTCGCCATCAGACCGTCGCGGCCGTAGTTGTCCGCCACCGTCGCCCTCGGCGCGTTCACCGGCAGCTGGGTGTGGTTGACGCCCAGGCGGTAGCGGTGCGCGTCCGCGTACGCGAACAGGCGGCCCTGGAGCATCTTGTCGGGCGAGGGGCCGATGCCCGGAACGAAGTTGTTCGGGGAGAAGGCGGCCTGCTCGACCTCGGCGAAGACGTTGTCGGGGTTGCGGTCCAGGACCAGGCGGCCCACCCGCTGGAGCGGGTAGTCGGCGTGCGGCCACACCTTCGTCAGGTCGAAGGGGTTGAAGCGGTAGTCGGGCGCCTCGGACGCCGGCATGACCTGCACGTACAGCGTCCAGGACGGGTTCACACCGCGCTCGATCGCCTGGAGCAGGTCGGTCTGGTGCGAGTTGGCGTCCTTGCCGGCCAGCTCCGCCGCCTGCTCGGACGACAGGCAGCGGATGCCCTGGTTGGTCTTGAAGTGGTACTTGACGAAGAACGCCTCGCCCGCCGCGTTCGTCCACTGGTAGGTGTGCGAGCCGTAGCCGTTCATATGGCGGTACGACGCCGGGATGCCGCGGTCGCCCATCAGCCAGGTGATCTGGTGCGTGGCCTCGGGGGAGTGCGCCCAGAAGTCCCAGACGTTGTCCGGCTCCTGCCGGCCCGTGAACGGGTCGCGCTTCTGGGAGTGGATGAAGTCGGGGAACTTGATCGGGTCCTTGATGAAGAACACCGGCGTGTTGTTGCCGACGAGGTCGTAGTTGCCGTCCTCGGTGTAGAACTTCAGCGCGAAGCCGCGCGGGTCGCGGACCGCGTCCGCGCCACCGAGCGAGTCCGCCACCGTGGAGAAGCGGATGAACGTCTCGGTGCGCCGGCCGACCTGCGAGAGGAAGTCGGCCCTGGTGAAGCCGGTGACGTCGTCGGTCACCTCGAAGTAGCCGTACGCGCCGGAGCCGCGGGCGTGGACCACGCGCTCCGGGATCCGCTCACGGTTGAAGCGCGCCAGCTTCTCCAGCAGGTGCTGGTCCTGGAGGAGGACGGGGCCACCGACGCCGGCGGTGGCGGAGTTCTGGTTGTCGGCGACGGGGGCGCCGGACTCGGTCGTAAGCACGCGCTTCGACATCGTGACCTTCCGTACGGGAGCTGCACTGCTGAGCGGTCTGCGGTGTCAGGAGCGTAGGTACGCCCCGAAGCAACGTCAACAGTTTGTTGAAAATGAAGTGGGGTGTTCCGGACGGCGGCGACGCCTGGGCGCGACAGGACAGGTGTCGGCGCCACCGCCGCCCGGAAGTCTGGGGGGAGCCGGAAGGCTCAGACGCCGGCGCCGGACAGACGCTCGACCGCGCGCAGCAGCGCCGAGTGGTCGAGGCCGCCGTCGCCCTGGGCGCGCAGCGAGGCGACCAGCTGGGCCACGACCGCGCCGACCGGGAGCGCCGCGCCGACGTTGCGGGCCGCGTCGGTGACGATGCCCATGTCCTTGTGGTGCAGGTCGATACGGAAGCCCGGCGCGAAGTCCCGGTTGAGGAAGTTGTCCTTCTTGCGGGTCAGCACGGTCGAGCCGGCCAGACCGCCGTTGAGGACGTCGAGGGCCGCGGCGAGGTCGACGCCGGACTTCTCCAGGAAGACCACGGCCTCGGCGCACGCCTGGATGTTGACGGCCACGATGAGCTGGTTGGCGGCCTTCACGGTCTGGCCGGAGCCGTGCGGACCGCAGAGCACGATGGTCTTGCCCAGCGCGTCGAAGATGTCCTTGGCCGCGTCGAAGTCGGCCTTGTCGCCGCCCACCATGATGGAGAGCACGGCCTCGACGGCGCCGGCCTCGCCGCCGGAGACCGGGGCGTCCAGGACGCGGATCCCCTTCTCCTCGGCGTTCTTGGCGAGGTCGACGGAGGTCTGCGGGGTGATCGAGGACATGTCGATCAGCAGGGCGCCCTGCCGGGCGTTGGCCAGGATGCCGTCCTCGCCGTAGGCGATCGCCTCGACCTGCGGGGACGCCGGGACCATCGTGATGATGACGTCCGCGTCCTTGACCGCTTCGGCGATCGAGGAGGCGGCGGTGCCGCCGGCGGCGGCCAGCCGGTCCAGCTTGTCCTGCTCCAGGGTGAAGCCGGTGACCGGGTAGCCGGCCTTGATCAGGTTCTCGGACATGGGGGAGCCCATGATGCCGAGGCCGATCCAGGCGATCGTCGGGCGGGCGGCCGGGGAGGAGTCTGCGGGGGTGCTCATTGGGGGCCTCTCTCAACTGCGGTGTCACGTCAGGAAGTTCAGGGGGCGGCGAAGCCCGGCAGGCCTCAGCGCGCCGCGCGGGCCTCGGCGGGCAGCCATGCGAAGGACGCGGCGGCGTCGGCGGCCTTGTACTCCAGGCCGACCCACCCGTCGTATCCGGCCTCGGCGAGCCGGCCGAGCAGGGCCTCCAGGGGCAGCGAACCGGTGCCCGGCGCGCCGCGGCCCGGGTTGTCGGCGATCTGCACATGGCCGGTCTTGTCCGCGTAGGCCTCGATGACCTCGGCGACGTCCTCGCCGTTCATCGACAGGTGGTAGACGTCGAGGAGGAACTTGGTGTTGCCCAGACCGGTCGCCGCGTTCACCTTGTCGACGACCTCGATCGCGGCCGGGGCGCTCACCAGCGGGTAGAGCGGCGACTCAGGCTTGTTGAGGGTCTCGATGAGGAGGATCGCGCCGATCCGGTCGGCCGCGCGGGCGGCCAGCACCAGGTTCTCCAGCGCGAGCGCGTCCTGCACCTGCGGGTCGACACCCTCGATCCGGTTGCCGTACAGCGCGTTGAGCGCCCGGCAGCCCACCGAGGCGGCGAAGCCGGCCGCGACCTCGATGTTGGCGCGGAAGCGGTCCGACTCCTCGCCCGGTACGGAGAGGGCTCCGCGGTCGGGCCCCGGCAGGGCGCCCGCGTAGAAGTTCAGCCCCACCAGCTGGGTGCCGGCGTCGTCGAGCGCCTTCTTCAGGGCGTCGAGCTCGGCCTGCGCCGGAGCGGGGGTCTCGATCCAGGGCCACCACAGCTCGACCGCGGTGAAGCCGGCCGCGGCGGCTGCCGCGGGACGCTCCAGGAGCGGGAGTTCCGTGAAGAGGATCGAGAGGTTCACATCGAAGCGCTGGTCCGAGCCGCGTCCATGCTCGAAAAAGGGGGCCATGGGATTCGGCTCCTTCCGTATTGCGGAAGTTACTTTCTGCTTGATGGAAGGTTGCAGGGAGAGCGGTGAGCTTGTCAAGAGGGCCCGTCCGATTGGCCTCCCGGATCTCGCGATCCGGGCAGTAGGTTGTCCGCGTGCGATTGAGAGTGGAGTTCACGACCGAGCCCTTCGACCTGGACGAGGCGCCCCCGCACGCGGTGGCCGCCCGCGAGGTCCTGCGGACGGCGGCCCTCGACGCCGTGGACGTGGGCCCCTTCGGCAACACCGCCGAGGGCGGCGCCGACCAGGTGCTCACGGCTGTCGACGCGCTGCTGCGCCAGTCCCTGGCGGCCGGGGCCACCCGCGTCTCGCTCCAGGTCAACGTGGTGGCGGAGGGGGAGAAGTGACCGAGCCCGCCGACCACCCGCTGGTCACCGCGGTGAAGCCGCTGGTGGACGCCATGGGCGCGGAGCTACTCGGCCCCGACCAGGCCCAGCCCGACGACGTGCTGCTCAGCTGGGAGGGCGAGGACGTCATCGCCGTGCGGCTGCCCCAGCTCTCGGACTCCCTCGACCACATCCTGGCCGCCCTGGAGCGCCGGCACGGCAAGCCGCTGGCCGAGCTGGACCGCAAGGCCAAGCAGTCGGTCGTACGGACCCTGGAGGCGCGCGGAGCCTTCTCCGTACGCCATGGGGTGGAGACCGTCGCGTCTGCCCTCGGGGTCAGCCGCTTCACCGTGTACAACTATCTGAACAGGGAAAACGCCGCCAAAAGCGAGTGAGAACGCCCCTTTGCGGGCCGTCTCCGGCCGGCCGCCATCCGTGATCCCGGACGGCGGCTTTTTGTTGCTCCAAGTTTTCAACAAAGTGTTGACGGGATGTTTCCGAGGGCGTTAGCTATCCGCAGCCCGTCCAGCACCAAGGCCACGGAGGCCGTTCGTGACTTCGACCTCGACGCCGGGCCTCGCCCGGTTCAACACCTCCGACGACAGCACGGCCCGCGCCGCGCTCCACGAGGTGTGCGCCAGCTCGGTATGGGGGAGCAAGCTGCTCGCCCGGCGCCCGTACGCCACCGCCGACGAGCTCTTCGCCGCCAGCGACGCCGCCATGGCCGAACTGGACGTGACGGACCTGGAAGAGGCGATGGCCGGGCACCCGCCGATCGGGCGGCCGAAGCCGGGGGACCCGACCTCCGCCCGCGAGCAGCGGGGGATGACCGGCGCCACCGAGGAGCTCAGGGCCGAGATGCTCGAACTCAACCTGGCCTACCAGGACAGGTTCGGCCATGTCTTCCTGATCTGCGCCACCGGCGCCACCGGTGAGCAGATGCGCGACGCGATGAGGGCCAGGATCGGCAACACCGCCGAGGCGGAGCGCGAGATCGTGCGCGTCGAACTCGGGAAGATCAACCGGATCCGGCTGACCCGTCTCGTGGAAACAGAAGAAGAGGACAGCCACTGATGAGCACCGCGACCACCGCATCGGTGTCCACGCACATCCTGGACACCAGCGTCGGACGCCCCGCCGGGAGCGTCGCCGTCTCGCTCGCCGCCCGCTCGGGCCGCGACGCCGAGTGGGTGGCGCTCGGCGGCTCCGCGACCGACGCGGACGGGCGCTGCAAGGACCTTCCGGCGCTGCCGGAGGGCACGACCCATGTACGGCTCGACTTCGACACCGAGACGTATTTCGCCAAGAAGCAAGCCGCCGAGGCGCAGCAGGACGCCCCCCGCGTAAGGGACAGCGGTGCGTTCTTCCCGGAGGTGGCGATCACGTTCGCCGTCGTGCCGGGCGAGCACTACCACGTACCGCTGCTGCTCAACCCGTTCGGCTACTCCGTTTACCGAGGGAGCTAGCAGACACATGACCGACCTTTCCCGTCCCACCCGCCCCGTGATCCTCGGCCAGAACCAGTACGGCAAAGCGGAGAACCGCGTCGTCAAGATCGTGCGGGACGGCGACACCCACCACATCAAGGACCTGAACGTCTCGGTCGCCCTCTCCGGCGACATGGAGGACGTGCACTACTCCGGCTCGAACGCCAACGTCCTGCCGACGGACACCACCAAGAACACGGTGTTCGCCTTCGCCAAGGAGTACGGCATAGAGTCCGCCGAGCAGTTCGGCATCCACCTCGCCCGCCACTTCGTCACCTCGCAGGAGCCCATCCACCGGGCGCGCATCCGCATCGAGGAGTACGCGTGGGAGCGGATCGCCACCTCCGACGCCAACTCCAAGTTCATCGGCTCGGACGAGGTACGGCACTCCTTCGTCCGCAAGGGCCAGGAACTGCGCACCACCCAGATCACCTTCGACGGTGAGAACTGGGAGGTCGTCTCGGGCCTGAAGGACCTGACGGTCATGAACTCCACCAACTCGGAGTTCTGGGGGTACGTCAAGGACAAGTACACGACGCTGAAGGAGGCGTACGACCGCATCCTGTGCACCGACGTCTCCGCCGCCTGGCGGTACAACTGGACCAGCGACGACGACCGGATGCCCAACTGGGAGAAGTCGTACGAGCAGGCGAAGAAGCACATCCTCCAGGCCTTCGCCGAGACGTACTCCCTCTCGCTCCAGCAGACCCTCTACCAGATGGGTGCGCGGGTCATCAACAGCCGCAGCGAGATCGACGAGATCCGCTTCTCGCTGCCGAACAACCACCACTTCCTGGTCGACCTCGAACCGTTCGGGCTCAAGAACGACAACGAGGTCTACTTCGCGGCCGACCGCCCCTACGGTCTGATCGAGGCAACCGTCCTGCGGGACGGTGTCGAGCCGCGGATCCCCGTCGACATGACCAACCTCTGACGCGGAGCGCCCCCGGTCCCCGCCGCCCGGGGGCGCGTCCCTCCCTCGGCACCCGTGGGCCGCCCGGCCCCGGCACTCAAATCCTCCAGGGTCCTGCCGTGCCCACTCGTCTCAGCAGCAGAAAAAGAGGAAGCACGATGGCACCATCGGCAGCCGAGCGCATCGTCATCGAGAACTGCGCGATCGCGACCGTGGACGCCGACGACACCGAGTACGCCTGCGGGTACCTCGTCGTCGCCGGCAACACGATCGAGTCGATCGGGGCGGGCAGCGCCCCGGAGGGCCTCACGAGCGTGGTCCGCCGCATCGACGGCAGCGGCCATCTGGTGACCCCCGGCCTGGTCAACACGCACCACCACTTCTACCAGTGGATCACGCGCGGCCTGGCCACCGACCACAACCTCTTCAACTGGCTCGTGGCGCTCTACCCCACCTGGGCCCGCATCGACGAGCAGATGGCCCGGGTCGCCGCGCAGGGCTCGCTCGCCATGATGGCCCGCGGCGGCGTGACCACCGCGATGGACCACCACTACGTCTATCCGCGCGACGCCGGGGACCTGTCGGGCGCGATCATCGGCGCCGCCTCCGAGATGGGGGTCCGCTTCACCCTCGCCCGCGGCTCCATGGACCGCAGCAAGAAGGACGGCGGGCTGCCGCCGGACTTCGCCGTCGAGACCCTGGAGGGCGCGCTCGCCGGGACCGAGGAGACCGTGGACCGCTTCCACGACGCCTCCTTCGGCGCGATGACGCAGGTCGCGGTCGCCCCCTGCTCACCGTTCTCGGTCTCCACCGAACTGATGAAGCAGGGCGCGGAGCTGGCCCGCCGCAAGGGCGTACGGCTGCACACCCACGGCTCGGAGACCGTGGAGGAGGAGCAGTTCTGCAAGGAACTGTTCGGCATGGGGCCCACGGACTACTTCGAGTCGACCGGCTGGCTCGGCGAGGACGTGTGGATGGCGCACTGCGTCCACATGAACGACTCCGACATCGCCGCCTTCGCCCGCACCGGCACCGGCGTCGCCCACTGCCCCTCCTCCAACGCGCGTCTGGCGGCCGGTATCGCCCGTGTCCCGGACATGCTGAAGGCGGGTGTCCCGGTCGGTCTCGGTGTCGACGGCACCGCCTCCAACGAGTCCGGCGAACTCCACACGGAACTGCGCAACGCGCTCCTGATCAACCGCCTCGGCGCGCACCGCGAGGCGGCCCTCAACGCCCGTCAGGCGCTGCGGCTCGGTACGTACGGAGGCGCCCAGGTGCTCGGCCGCGCGGCCGAGATCGGCTCCCTCGAAGCCGGCAAGCTCGCCGACTTCGTGCTCTGGAAGCTCGACACCCTCGCCCACGCCTCCATCGCCGACCCGGTCACCGCCCTGGTCTTCGGCGCCGCCGCCCCGGTGACGGCGTCATTCGTGAACGGCAGGCAGATCGTCGAGGACAACCGGCTCCTCGACGTCGACGAGGACGCCATCGCCCGCGCCACGCGGGACGAGGCGCAGCGCCTCGCGCGGATCGCCGCGCAGGGCTGATCCCGGACCGGGATTCCCGCCCAGGAGTCCGGCCGAGGGGGACGGCCCTCGGCCGGTCGCCGTGGACCCGAGCGGGGTCCGCGGCAGCCGCGCCCGGGGAGCGCGCACCACAGATACGTGCGCGCTCCCCGGGACGGTGACCCGTGCCCATCCCCGCACGGCGCGCCGCCCGTACCGCCCGCACTTCCGTACCCGTACGAGACCCTGCCGTACGCCGTACGCGACACCGCCGTCACCCACGCACGCGTCACCCAGCACCACCTCCCTGACACCCGCGTCACCCGCCGACGTGTAACCGACCGGAGGAACCGCCCGTGGCCCCGCAGCCCAGGTTTCGCAACGACGTAAGTGCTCCCGACCCCGCCCCTGAGAAACACCCGGTCGACGAGACCCTGCCCCCACTGAAGATGTTCACCAGCGGCCTCCAGCACGTGGCCGCGATGTACGCGGGCGTGGTGGCCCCGCCCATGGTCGTCGGGCCCGCCGTCGGGCTCACCGCCAAGGAGACCGCGTTCCTGATCGGCGCGAGCCTCTTCACCGCCGGGCTCGCCACCCTGCTCCAGACCCTGGGGTTCTGGAAGGTCGGCGCCCGCCTCCCGTTCGTCAACGGTGTCTCCTTCGCCGGCGTCACCCCGATGATCGCCATCGGCAAGGACCGCGGCCACGAGGGCATGGCCGTCATCTTCGGGGCGGTGATCGTCGCCAGTGTGCTGGGCTTCCTGCTCGCCCCCTACTTCAGCAGGCTGCTCCGCTTCTTCCCGCCCGTCGTCACCGGCACCGTGATCACCCTGATAGGTGTCTCGCTGCTCCCGGTCGCCTTCCGCTGGGCCCAGGGCGGCAACGCCGCGGCCCACGACTACGGTTCGATGAAGAACATCGGCATGGCCGCGCTCACCCTGGTGATCGTGCTCGCTCTGCGCAGGCTGCTGCGCGGCTTCCTCCAGCAGATCGCGATCCTGCTGGGACTGGTCGTCGGCACCCTGGCCGCCGTGCCGTTCCACATGACCGGTCTGGACGCGCTCCGCGGCGCGGACGCGGTCGGCTTCCCCACGCCGTTCCACTTCGGCGCCCCGCACTTCGAGGCCGCCGCCATCGTCTCGATGTGCATCGTGATGCTGGTCTGTATGACGGAGTCGACCGCCGACATGCTGGCGCTCGGCAAGATCGTCGGACGGCCCGCCGACGAGCGGACCATCGAGGGCGGACTGCGCGCCGACACGCTCGGCAGCGCGCTCAGCCCGCTCTTCAACGGCTTCATGGCAAGCGCCTTCGCCCAGAACATCGGTCTGGTGGCGATGACCCGGGTGCGCAGCCGCTTCGTGGTCGCCACCGGCGGCGGCATCCTCATCCTGCTCGGGCTCTGCCCGGTGGCCGCGTCCGTGATCGCGCTCGTACCGCTGCCGGTGCTCGGCGGCGCGGGCATCGTCCTGTTCGGCTCGGTCGCGGCCAGCGGCATCCAGACCCTGGCCACCGCGGCCCTGGAGCAGGGCGAGAACGCCCTGATCGTCGCCGCCGCGCTCGGCATCGGGCTGATCCCCATCGCCGCGCCGACCTTCTACGACGCCTTCCCCGAGAACGTCCGCGTGGTGCTCGACTCCGGTATCTCCACCGGCTGCGTGGTGGCGATCGTGCTCAACCTGGCCTTCAACCACCTGGGGTGCAAGGCGGGTTCGCCGGACGGGGCACCCGTGCTCGCGGAGCCCGTGGTGGCCGCGCACTGAACCCGGCCCACCCGGCCCGCACGCGAGCGGCGCGTACGACACCTACCCCGTGTCGTACGCGCCGCTCTGTCATACGGCCGGCTCAGCCGATGTGGTACGGGTCGCCGTAGACCTTCCAGTCCAGCGGCGTGTTCAGGTCGAGGTTGCCCTTCTTGAGGAACACCCGCTGCTCGGTGTCGACACGGCTGGTGTCGCTGTGCGCCTCCTCCTGCTTCATCGCCCAGACGCGGGCGTCCAGGAAGGCGTTGAGGTACTTCGTCTCGTCGCCGCCCTGGGACGGCGGCTTCGCCTTGGCCAGCGCCTTCTTGCGGATGCTGCTGAAGCTGGTCGGGTCGCCGCCGTCGCCGTGCATGACGATGGCGTCGTAGTAGATGAACTGCCCGAGCGTGCCCACACCGTCGGCCTTGCCCTGCTTGACGGCGGGGTTGAAGTAGACCCGGTCCCGCTCGTCGTTCTGGGCGTTCTTGAAGGCGGTCTCCGAGGCGGCCGTCTTCCAGTCCTTGGTGAAGTTGGGGTCCAGCCCGGCGTGCGAGTCGCTCCCGTTCACCTTGCGCAGCGCGGGCAGGTACTTCTGGAGCACGTTCCCGGGCTCGCGGGCGGAGTACAGCTCGACCAGGTCGAGCATGTCACCGGTGCCGGAACAGAATCCGATGATGCCGGCCGTGTAGCCCCGGCCGTCGTCGATGTCCTCGATGTACTTGTACTGGGCCTTCCAGTTCAGTGAGGAGTTCTCCGCGCTGGAGACGAGCTCCATCGCGATTTCCTTCTTGGCCGGGTCGTCGAGCCCGGTAGCCGCTGCTGCCATGGGGGCATTGTGGCTGGTCGCGGCGGTGGCGGTGGCCGTGGGGAGCGCGATCACGGCGGCACCGAGCACGGCGGACGCGGTGATCCGCAGACGTCGTGCGAGGGCGCTGGAGTGGGGGGTGAGCACCTGACCTCCTGGGGGAGTCGGTCGTTCGCTGTTTTGTTAGGAAACTTTCCTACCACTACCGCGAGAGGCCGTACACCCTTGTGGCAAAAGGAAGTTGAAGATTCGGCGCGCGTCGGGTTCAGTTCACCCGGTGAATGAATCGAGCCGGGTGGAGGCCTTCAGCGACGGCGTCTTCGCCATCGCGATCACCCTTCTGATCCTGGAAATCAAGGTGCCCCCGCACGCGGGCGACCACCTCTGGAGCGACCTCGGCCACCAGTGGCCCTCGTACGCCGCCTATGTGGTGAGCTTCCTGGTCATCGGCATCATGTGGGTCAACCACCACACGCTGTTCAGCTATGTGGTGCGCGTCGACCGCACGCTGATGTTCCTCAATCTGCTGCTGCTCATGACCGTCGCCGCGATCCCCTGGCCCGCGGGGCTGATGGCCGAATACCTACGGGAGGACAACGCCTCGCACGTGGCCGCCGCCGTCTACAGCGGGCTCATGGTCGTCATGGCCCTCAACTTCCAGGCGCTGTGGTGGCATGTGACCCGCACCGGCCATCTCTTCGACGAACGCGTCGACTTCACCGCCGCCCGGGCCACCCGCGCCCGCTTCGCGCTGGGCTCGCTCGCCTATCCGGCGACGGTCCTGCTCGCCTTCGTCTCGGCGCCGCTCACGCTCGCCGCGCACGGGGTACTGGCGCTGTACTACGGCTTCAACCAGCTCAGGATCCCGACGAGGGAGCCCGTCTGAGGTTCCGCACGGCCGCGGGCACCAGCGGGCCCGCGGCCCCGGCCGTCCGCGGCACGGGCCCGGCCGCCGGTGCCCGCCGGGCTTTCCGGACGGCCGGGTCGCTGCCGCTGGTGACGGCGCTCGCCGTCGCCGCCGGGCTCAGACGGCCCAGCCCGGGTCCCGTCCGCTGAGCCCCACCACCCGGTCGAGCGCCGGGGCGTCCTCGGGCACCTGAACGACCGGCCCGAAGGCGGGGGCGCGCATCGCGTCGTCCCGGCTCGCCGCGAAGAAGCCGTGGACCACCTCCAGGCTCGCGGCCCCCGGGTCGTAGGGCTGTCCGGTCGCCCGGGCCAGGTCCCAGCCGTGGACGACCAGTTCGTTGAGCGCGACGACCCCCGCGATCGCGGCGGGGAAGGTGAAGCCGCCCGCCTGGGTGTCCCCGTCCCAGGCGGTGGGCGCCCGCCACGCCTCGGCCAGCGCCGCGAGCCGTCCCGGCAGCCCGGTGCGCCAGTCGTCGGGCGGTTGGGGGGTGACCGACCCCGGGTCGGTGGCGGTCGAGGGTCCGAGGTCCTTGCGGGCGGCTGCCTCGAAGGCGGTGGTGAGCCCGTCGAGGTGCCCGATGAGCTCGCGTACCGAGTACGCGGGGCACGGCGTCGGCGCCGCGAGCTGCTCGTCGCGTACACCGTCGAGCAGCCGGGCCACGGCGCCGGCGGCGGGCCCCAGGTCGGGGCGGGGGGACTGCGTGTGGTTGTCCATACCGGTGAGACCGGCCCGGCGGGCGGAACTCATCGCGGGCCGGGAAGGATGTCCGTACGGGACCCGGAGCGTCCGCCCCCTTGCCGTGCGCCGCCGACTGTGCGATATAGGTCTGGACCAACTTGTGCGGAGGGAGGCCGCGACCGTGCAACGCCCGTTCCGCCACGCCGTGTCGGCCCTCTGCGCCCTCGTCCTCGCCGGGTGTTCCGCGACCGCCGGGGAGCGGGACGGCAGGGCGCCGACCGTGCCCGGCGCGGTGACCGCGCAGGCGAGCAGCGCCACCTCCGTGCACGTCATGTGGGAGGCGTCCACCGACGACCGGGGTGTCACCGGGTACGAGGTCCTCCGGGGCGGCGCCCGGGTCAGGGCGGTACCGGGCGGAACGCACATGACCGACGTCGACGGGCTGGCCCCCTCCACCGCCTACCGCTTCACCGTCCGGGCCCGTGACGCGGCCGGCAACCTCTCCGCCCCCAGCGCCCCCGTGGCCGTCACCACCCCCGCGCCGAGCCCCGCCGACCACGGGCCGCCCACCGCCCCGGGCGCGCTGCGGGGCCGGGCCGAGGGAAGCCGCGCGGCGGTGCTGAGCTGGCGGCGCTCCACCGACGACGTGGGCGTCACCTCCTACGACGTCTACCAGGAGGACGTACGTATCCACAGCGTCTCCGGCCGTCAGACGAGCGCCCGGGTCACCGGGCTGCGGCCCGGGACCGTCTACACCTTCACCGTCCGAGCCCGCGACGCCGCCGACCACTCCTCGCCGGACAGCGGCGCCGTGGACCTCACCACGGCGTCCGCGCCGGGCGCGCCCCCCAGTACGGCGCCCACCGGGCTGAGCGCGCGCTACGGGGAGGTGGCGGGGGTGCCGACCGTCGAACTCTCCTGGCGCCCGCCCGACACCGGCGGCCCGGTCACCTCCTACCAGCTCTTCCTGAACGGACGGCTGACCACCACCATCGTGTTCGGCGCGGCGCCGCCCCCGGGCCGGGCGACGTACAGCCTCACCGTCTCCGCCGAGAAGTCCGGCACCCGCTACAGCGTCGCGCTCCGCGCCCGCCTCCCGGACGGCAGGTGGGGCGACCTCTCCGCCCGGCGCACGGTGGTCGTCGGGGTGACGGCTACGAGGTGAGGCGGCGCCCGCCGAACGCGCCCGAGCCGTCCGCCCGCCGCCACCACTCCTCCAGGCCGCTCTGCTCCATCGCGCTCCAGTCCGGGGTCCGTTCGACCAGCCCGGCACCGAGCTGTCGGCCCAGCTCCACCATGGACCTGCCGCTCGCCGCCCGGCCCGTGTCGTACGCGCGCAGCGCCGACGGCCAGTCCGGTGCGGCGGTGAGGCACGCCTCCAGGGCGGTGGCGTCCTGGAGCGCCTTGACCGCGCCGCCGCCGGTGTGCGGACGGGCCACCGTCGCCGCGTCGCCCGCCAGGACCAGACGGCCGGTGGCGTAGCGCGGCGCGGTGAAGTCGTACATCGGCTGGACGAAGAGCTCCTCGGCGGTGGTCGTCCGCACCAGCTCGCCCCAGTAGGGCGCGAGGGAGGTGTCGGCGATCTGCGCGAGCCGGGTGTGCAAGGTGGCGGCGAGGGTGCCGGGCGGGAGGCTGGTGGGGTTGTCGAAGCGCAGATCGAGATCCGGGGGAGGGGCGGTGTACAGCACCCAGTTGATCCGCAGGCCGCCCCGGCCGTCGGGGATGCGGTAGATGATGACGTGTCCGCCGGGGAACACGGCGTACACGCAGTCCTCGTCGGGCCACAGCTCCGGCGCCGTCAGCCGCTCGGCCGCGAACGCGCCGCGCCAGGCCAGATAGCCCGCGTAGCGCGGTCGCACCTGGGGGCAGGCGGCCGTGCGGACCACCGAGCGGTAGCCGTCGGCCCCGATCACCAGGTCGAACCGCTCGCTCACGCCTCCGCTCACCAGCTCCACGCCGTCCGGGGTGGCCTCCACCGCCTCGACGGTCGTCCCGGCCCGGAAGTGGGCGGACTCCGGCACCCGGTCGCGCAGTTCGTGCCAGAGCGGACCCCAGTTGTACGTACGGAAGGGGAACGGCAGCACCCCGACGCGCCGCCCCAGCGGCGCCGAGCCGTCCCGTACGTACCAGCACCGCCGGCTCAGCTGGAGCCACGGCATCGTGGCGTCGAGGTAACCGGCCGCCTCCAGCTCCGCGTACCGGTCGTTGTGCATGGCCAGCCCCACGCCCCGGTCGGCGAGCCGGCCCGAGGCCCGTTCGAAGACGGTGACCTCCGACGCGCCGCCCCGGTGGGCGGCCAGGGCCGCCGCGCACCCCGCGATACTGCCGCCGACCACGGCGACCCTGCCTCCACGTAACATCCGCTCATTCTGGCAGGACGGACGCGGCGCGGGGCCGGAGGCGAACGATCCGCTCCGGCCCCGCGTGAATTGACGCCTGGTCAGCCGACCAGCTGCTCGTAGGCGGGCAGTGTCAGGAAGTCCGCGTAGTCCGCGTCGAGGGAGACCTTCAGGAGCAGGTCGTGGGCCTGCTGCCAGCGGCCGGCCGCGAAGGCCTCCTCGCCGATCTCGCCGCGGATGGCGGCCAGTTCCTCCGCCGCGACCCGGCGGGCGAGGTCGGCGGTGGCGAGCTCGCCGTTCTCGAAGACCACCCCCGCGTTGATCCACTGCCAGATCTGCGAGCGGGAGATCTCGGCGGTGGCCGCGTCCTCCATGAGGTTGAAGATGGCGACCGCGCCCAGGCCCCGCAGCCAGGCCTCGATGTAGCGGATGCCGACCTGGACGGCGTTGCGCAGACCGTCGTAGGTGGGCCTGGCGTCGAGCGAGTCGATGGCGATCAGATCGCCGGGCGCCACGGACACGTCCTCGCGCAGGCGGTCCTTCTGGTTCGGCCGGTCGCCGAGGACGGCGTCGAAGGAGGCCATCGCGATCGGCACCAGGTCGGGGTGGGCGACCCAGGAGCCGTCGAAGCCGTCGCCCGCCTCACGGTCCTTGTCGGCCTTGACCTTCTGATACGCGACCTTGTTGACCTCGGCGTCCTTACGGGACGGGATGAACGCCGCCATGCCGCCGATGGCGTGCGCGCCGCGCTTGTGGCAGGTCCGGACCAGGAGTTCGGTGTAGGCGCGCATGAACGGCGCTGTCATGGTGACCGCGTTGCGGTCCGGCAGGACGAACCTGGCGCCGCCGTCACGGAAGTTCTTGACGATCGAGAAGAGGTAGTCCCAACGGCCCGCGTTGAGCCCGGCGGCGTGGTCGCGCAGCTCGTAGAGGATCTCCTCCATCTCGTACGCGGCCGTGATCGTCTCGATCAGGACGGTCGCGCGGACGGTGCCCTGCGGGATGCCGACGTAGTCCTGGGCGAAGACGAAGATGTCGTTCCAGAGGCGGGCCTCCAGATACGACTCGGTCTTGGGGAGGTAGAAGTAGGGGCCCTTGCCGAGCTCGATCAGGCGCTTGGCGTTGTGGAAGAAGTAGAGGCCGAAGTCGACCAGGGCGCCCGGGACCGGGCGGCCGTCGAAGCGCAGGTGGCGCTCCTCCAGATGCCAGCCGCGCGGGCGCATCACGACGGTGGCGAGCTCGCCCGCGTCCTTCAGCGCATACGACTTGCCCGACTTCGGGTCGGTGAAGTCGATCTTCCGCTCGTAGGCGTCGATCAGGTTGAGCTGGCCCAGGACCACGTTCTCCCAGGTGGGAGCGGAGGCGTCCTCGAAGTCCGCCAGCCACACCTTTGCGCCCGAGTTCAGCGCGTTGATGGTCATCTTGCGGTCGGTCGGGCCGGTGATCTCGACCCGGCGGTCGTTGAGCGCGGCCGGAGCCGGGGCGACCTTCCAGTCGCCCTCGCGCACGGCGGCGGTTTCGGGGCGGAAGTCGAGGGTGGAGGTGCGGGCGATCTCCTCGCGGCGCTCCTGGCGGCGCAGGAGGAGCTCGTCACGGCGGGGCGTGAACAGCCGGTGCAGCTCGGCCACGAAAGCGAGGGCCGCGTCGGTGAGCACCTCGTCCTGCCGGGGCAGGGGCTTGGCGTCGACGATGGCCAGCGGGGACGGCGCTGGTGCGGACATGTGCTGTCACTCCTTCGCGGGCGGTGCCCTGGCCGGCCGCCGGGTGCAGCGAAAGGCACTGAGTGCCAGGCCCCGGGATGCGACTGGGGGCGCCGTCTCAATCAGTCGGGCGCTTCTGAACAGTGGATACTAGTTTCCTCATAGTGGAAGTTCAATGGTTTGTTGATGTCGAGATTCTCCGGGTCGACAGACCGTGGCGCTCGGTGCCATCGCGTTCACTCCAGGTGTACCGGAGGATCAGCCGAGCCGCCCGAGATCCGCCTCGGTGTCGATGTCGTACGGCTCGGCCACGTCCGCGCACTCCACGAGCGTGATCTCCCGCTCGTGCTCCGCGAGGTAGGCGCGCGCCCCCCGGTCACCGTGCGCGCTCGCCGCCACCGGCCCCCACCGGTCGGCGCCGAACAGGACGGGATGCCCGCGCCTGCCGTCGTACGAGGCCGCCACGAGCGAGGCCGGTGAGCGGTACGCGGCCCGGACGCGCCCGATCGCCTCCGCGCCGATACCGGGCTGGTCCACCAGGCCGACCAGGGCGGCCCCCGCCCCCGTGCCGGCCAGCGAGGCGAGCCCCACCCGCAAGGAGGAGCCCATGCCCTCGGCCCACTCCGGGTTGTCCACCAGCACGCAGCCCTCCAGCCGGGCGCGGGCCCGCACCTCGTCCGCGGCTGCCCCGAGCACCACGTGGACGCGGGCGCAGCCGCCCTCGCGCAGCATCCGTACGGCGTGCTCCACCAGCGGGCGCCCCCGGTGGGTCAGCAGGGCCTTGGGGCGCCCGCCCAGGCGCCGTCCGCCGCCGGCCGCCAGGAGCAGGCCCACGACCTGCGATTCGTCGTTCGTCGGAGATGTCATGGCCCCACGTATACCGAACGCGCCCCCCGAATTCCGTCCGCACGCTGGCGCGCGCCGGGCGCGATGGCGTTAACTGACCCGCAACTCCCGTCAGTTGACCTTCGCTGACGGGCTGTGAGCACCGGCACGAAGGCGTGCGTGGGGAAGGAACCGTGTTGCGACGCGTGGAGCAGTGGCCCGTGAGTGTGGATTCGAGGGTGGCGGGGCTGCGGGGCGCCGTGGCACGGCTGCGCCGGGAGCTGGCGGGGTACCCGGGGGAGTTCCCCGACCGGGCCGTCGCCGAGGACGAGCTCGCGGCGCTGGACGCGATGGCGCTCTCCGGCGCTCCGGAGGTGTTACGCCTGCGCCGCTCGCTGTTGCTGATCGCGGGGTCCATCGGGTCGGTGAGCGCGCTGTCCGTGGCCGTGAAGGGGGTCCGGGAGGCCGTGGACCTGTTCGGGGAGCCGCCGCGCTGAGGTGCGGCGCGAGGACCCCGCCGCCGGCCCGCGCGTGGCCGTCGGCGTCTCGCCTTTCCGCCCGGGTGCCCCGGGTGACCCCGGCTCAGCCGCCGCCCCGGTCGTCCTCCGCCTCCGGCGGCAGCACCCCCTGCGGGGCGTGCCGGGCGAGCAGCGCGAAGAGCTCGGCCGCCGGATACGCCCGGTCCGCCTCGACCCCCGGCGGCGCCGGGGCCGCCGGGACCAGGGTGTCCGAGCCGGGCGAGTGCCGCCAGACGGCGATCAGATGGACGGCCGGAAGGTGCAGCAGCCGCACCTCCGCGTCCCCCGGCTCATGCCCCGCCGCCTCCAGCGCGGCGGCCGTCCCCGCGACGAACGGCCCGTAGTTGAGCTGGCTGAAGACATGCCCGCCCGCCTCGTCCCGTACCGTCTCGGCGAGCGCGACCGGCCCCGAGTCGTGCTGGACCAGATAGCGCCAGGCCACCGGCCGGGCCCGGTCCAGGCCGTCCGGCAGATCGGCGAGGCCGATCACGTACATCTGGAGCGGATGGGCGAGCCGGAGCTCGTCGGCCGTTGCGGGCAGCAGGGTCGCAGTGCGGACCCGGCCGAGGCCCGCAAGGAGCTCGACCCCGGCCTCGGCGGCCGAGCGCGACTCTTCGGGTGGCTGCGGTACTTGAAGCGCCATGGTCCGTCCCTAAGCCCGGGTGTAGTAGCTGTGGGTCCAGGATCCACTGCCCTGGTAGCTGGTCGCGAGCGTGTTGTAGACCTGGTCGGAGCGGCCGTAGATCGGGTCGTCCACGGCCACGATCGCGCTGGAACCGCTCTGCGGCGCGTCCACGCCCATCGCGGTGAGGAAGTGGCCGCCGCCGGTCGACCAGCCGATCCGGACGCACAGCGGGCGGCCCGCCTTGATCTCGGACTCGACGCCCGCGAAGTCCACCCGGCTGTTCACCATCCGGTCGAGGTGGCCGACGATCCGCAGCGGGTTGTCCAGCGGCTGCTGGGAGTTGCATCCCGCGCCGCTCGCCCCGCCGCCGCAGCAGTCGGTACGCCCCGTCTGCGAGTTGGCCACCGCGCACTGGGTCCAGGTGCTGCCCGCGTCGTAGAAGAGCGCGATGCTGGTCGAGACCGCGGCCCAGCACCAGTTGGTCTGCTGCTGCGGCTGCATCGTGAAGGCCAGCCGGCCGCCGTCCCACAGCCGGTAGACCGGCTTGTCGTCGAGGACCGTGATGTCGGTGACGATGTGCAGCGGCGCCCCCCAGTCGACGGTCACCACGAACGTCACGCCGTGGTTGGGGTCGTACGGCGGGGAGTGCGGGCTGATGTTGCTCACCCGCACCGGCGCGGCGCCCGTGAACCGGGGGCTGTGCTTGAGGTCGCCCGGGTCGACACTGAACTCGGAGACCGTGACGATCACCGTCGAGTCGTGGTCGATGGCACCCCAGTTGAAGTTCAGCGTGGTACGGCCCTGGAGGCCGGCCCAGTACTGACGCGCGGTACGCGGCATCGGCCCCCCTCAGCCGTTCTGGTACTCGATGGCGACCGGCGGGCCGTCCAGGACGGTGATGTCGGTGACGATGTGCAGCGGCGAGCCCCACTCCACGTTGACGGTGAACGTCACGCCGTGGTTGGGGTCGTAGGGCGGCGAGTGCGGACTGATGTTCTCCACCGTGACCGTGGCGGCGCCGATGAACCGGGGGCTGTGCCGGGGATCGTTGTTGTCCACGCTGTACTCGGACGCGGTGATGATCACGGTCGAGTCGTGGTTGATGATGCCCCAGTTGAAGTTGAGCCTGGTGCGTCCTTGCAGATTCCACCAGTACTGGCGGGCTGTCTGTGGCATACGGGGCCTCCACGCGGGTCAGGCCGGACACATGCCCGCATGCATGCCCCCGCGCGTCCTCGGCGACGCGCGAGCGTAGGGGAAATCAGCCCGGTCGCCGGATCAGTCGGCGCGCGCCGGCCGCCGCGACCGCCGCTGTGCGCGACTCCACTCCCAGTTTTGCGTAGATATGGACGAGGTGGGACTTGACGGTCGCCTGGCTCAGGAAGAGCCGCTTGCTGATCTGGAGGTTGGAGAGCCCGTCGCCGACCAGTCGCAGCACCTCCAGCTCCCGGCGGGTGAGCGCCTCGGCCGGGGTGCGCATACGGTCCATCAGCCGGTGCGCCACCGCCGGCGCGAGCGCCGACTGCCCGGCCGCCGCCGTGCGCACGGCCGCCGCCAGCTCCTCCGGCGGCGCGTCCTTGAGCAGGTACCCACAGGCGCCCGCCTCGACGGCCGCCAGGATGTCGGCGTCCGTGTCGTACGTGGTGAGGACGAGCACCCGGGGCGCGTCCGGCCGCGCGGTGATCGCCGCGGTGGCCTCGGAGCCGTGCATCCCGGCACCGAACTGGAGGTCCATCAGCACGACGTCGCAGCCGCCCGCGCCCGCCAGCTCCACCGCCCGCTCGGCGGTCGCCGCCTCCCCGGTCACCGTGAAGTCCGGCTCGGTGTCGAGGACGGCCCGCAGTCCCGCCCGTACGATCGGATGGTCGTCGGCGAGCAGCAGCCTGATCGGCCCGGCGCTCACACCGCACCTCGTTCCCGCACCGGCAGCGGCAGGGTGATCGCGACCGCGGTGCCCTGTCCGGGCGCCGACTCGACGCTCAGGGTGCCGCCGAGCGCGCGCGCCCGCGACCGCATCGCCGGGAGCCCGAAGCCGCCGGTGCCCGAGGACCGCTCACGGCCGGGTTCGAAGCCCCGGCCGTCGTCGACGACATCCAGTGCCACCGAGGTGTCCATGAAGCTCAGGGTGATCTCCGCGCGCTCCGCCGCCGCGTGCTGGACGGTGTTGGCCAGCGCCGACTGCGCGACCCGCAGCAGCGCCACCTCGTACGGGGTGGGCAGCTCGACCGGGGTGCCGCTCACCCCGAACCGCACGGCGGGCCCGGGCGTCGAGGCGCACAGACGCTCCAGCGCGCCCGGCAGCGAGGCCGCTTCCAGACCGGGCGGGGTGAGCGCCCGCACGAACCGGCGGGCCTCCGCCAGGTTGTCCTGGGCGGCGGTGCGCGCCCGCTCGACATGGGCGCGGGCCGGGTCGTCCGGCGCCAGCGCGCGCTCGGCGGCCCGCAGCAGGAGCTGGATGGAGGACAGGCCCTGCGCCAGCGTGTCGTGGATCTCCCGGGCCAGCCGCTCGCGCTCGGCCAGTGTGCCCGCCGCGCGCTCCGCCTCGGCGAGTCCGGCGCGGGTCGACACCAGCTCCTCGATCAGCTCGCGCCGCCGCTCGCTCTCGCGGTACAGCGCCTCGTAGCCGAGGACGGTGGCGACCGCCACCGCCGCGCCGAGGAGCGGCCCGATGAAGGCGCCGGGCGTGACCTGTCCGCCGTGGAGCAGGAAACTCGCGATGGCCGCGCCGGCCGTCACGAGCACCACCGGCGGGCCCCAGTGCCGCGGCAGCAGGTGCAGCTGGAGGAAGTACAGGGGGAAGGCCGCCCACAGCGCGTCCGGCGACAGGGCCAGCAGCACCAGCCAGGCCGCGCAGAGCGCCCCGAGCCACGCCGCGCCCGCGCGGGTCCGGGGCCGTACGGCGGGGCTGAGCACCCCCGCCGCGTACACCGCCGCCATCGCGCCCACCGCCGCGTACACCGCGGCGTCGCCCGGCGAACGGGCCGCGGCCAGCGCGAGCAGCCCGGCGAGCAGCGCGTGCAGAGACAGGCGCGGCAGCCGGGCGACCGGGGCGTGGGGGCGGGGGTCCATAGGACTTCCAGCGTAGGCGGGACCGGCCCCCGGCCGGTCAACCGAAAGTTCGATGTACGGCTACCTCCTTCGATCCGGCCGGGGCGTGCCGGGGGGCGATGTCCCGGCGGGGCCGGACGGCGAGGCTGGAGCCATGTTCGTCGCATGGAGAGACCTCCGGTTCGCCAAGGGCCGGTTCGCGCTGATGGGGACGGTGGTGGTGCTCATCACCCTGCTCGTCGGCCTGCTGTCCGGCCTGACCGCCGGGCTCGCCCGGGACAGCACCTCGGCCGTCGTCGGGCTGCCCGCCGACCGGCTCGCCTTCGCCGCGCCGCCGGGCGGCCGGGCGGTGTCGTTCACGGGCTCGGTCCTCGCCCCGGCCGCCTGGGAGGGGTGGCGGCGCGTCCCCGGGGTGCGGGGCGCCGAACCGGTGGCGATCTCCACGCTGAACGCGAAGGCGGGGGAGCGCACGGAGGCGGTGTCGGTCTTCGCGGTCCGGCCCGGCTCGGGGCTCGCTCCCGTACGGGACGGGGCCGTGGTCCTCACCCGGGGCGCGGCGGAGGGGCTGCGGGCGCGGGAGGGCGACACGGTGGCCGTCGGCGGCCGGGCGCTGACCGTCGCGGCGGTGCGCGGCGAGGACTCCTACAGCCACACCCCCGTCGTCTGGACGGCACTGCCGCCCGGGGCGCCCGCCACGGTGGTGGCGTTGACCCTCGACGACGGCGTGGATCTCGCGGCGGCGGACCGGGCGCTGGGCACGACCACCCGCACCCTGGACGGCGCGCTGGCGGCGCTGCCGTCCTACCGCGCCGAGAACGGCTCGCTCCAGCTGATGCGCGGCTTCCTCTTCGCCGTCTCGGCGCTGGTCGTCGGCGCGTTCTTCACGGTGTGGACGATCCAGCGTGGCGGGGACATCGCGGTCCTCAAGGCGCTGGGCGCGTCCACGCCCTATCTGCTGCGGGACGCGCTGGGGCAGGCGGTGCTGCTGCTCTGCGCGGGTACGGCGGCGGGGGCGGGGCTCGCGGCAGTGGTCGGCGGGCTGATCGGGGACGCCGTGCCGTTCGTCCTCACCGCCGGCACCACGCTGCTCCCCGCCCTCGTCCTGATCCTCCTCGGCGCGCTCGGCGCCGCCCTGTCCATCCGGCGGATCACCGCCGTCGACCCGCTGACCGCGCTGGGGAGCGCCCGATGAACGCGCCGCTGATCCTGGACGCCGTGACGCTGACGTACCCCGACGGGGAGGGGCGGCTCACCGCGCTGGACGAGGTGTCCCTCGCGGTGCCGGCCGGGACGCTGACGGCCTGCGTCGGGCCGTCCGGCTCGGGCAAGTCGAGTCTGCTCGCCGTGGCGGCGACACTGATCACGCCCGACCGGGGGCGGGTGGTGGTCGCCGGGGCGGAGACGGGGCAGCTGAACGCGGCGGAGCGGGCGGAGCTGCGGCGCACGCGCGTCGGGATCGTCTTCCAGCAGCCGAACCTGCTGCCGTCGCTGACGGCGGCCGAGCAGGTGCAGGTGATGGCGCATCTGGCGGGCCGCAGGCCCGGGGCGGCGCGGGAGCGGGCGCTCTCCCTGCTGGACGCGGTGGGGCTCGCGGACCGGGCGGACCGGCGTCCGCACCAGCTGTCCGGGGGCCAGCGCCAGCGGGTGAACATCGCGCGGGCGCTGATGAACGAGCCGGCGGTGCTGCTGGTGGACGAGCCGACGAGTGCGCTCGACCACGCGCGGGGTGCGTCGGTGCTGGACCTCCTGACCCGGCTCACCCGGGAGCGCGGCACGGCGACGGTGCTGGTCACGCATGACGCGGGGCATCTGGAGCGGGTGGATCACGTGGTGCGGATGGGGGACGGACGCCTGGGGGTGGCGTGAGGCCCCGCCGTCCCGGGGCGGGGTGCTGTGGCCGGGGGTTCGTCTGCGGTGGGTGCGTGGTTGCTCGCGCAGTTCCCCGCGCCCCTAAAAGCGCGGGGCCGAGCCAGGTTCCCCGGGAGCGGCCGACCCCCTAAGGGGCGCGGGGAACTGCGCGGCCAGCCGCCCACTCACCCGCGGTCGAAGTCCGGGCTCTCAAGGGGCGCGGGGAACTGCGCGACCAGCCACCCACTCACCCGCAGCCGAAGACCCCGCGGCCAAAGACCCCGCCCCCCGGGACGGGACCGTCAGCCCTGTGCCCCCGTGTTCGCCAGCGCCGCGGACAGTTCCTCCGCGATCCCCTGGAGGATCGGGACGATCCGCTCCGTCGCCGCCTCCGTCACCCGTCCCGCCGGGCCCGAGATGGAGATCGCCGCCGCCGTGGGCGAGTTCGGCACCGACACCGCGAGGCAGCGGACTCCTATCTCCTGCTCGTTGTCGTCGACCGCGTACCCCGCCTGCCGCACAAGCTCCAGCGCGTCGAGGAAGCCCTCCGGCGTGGTGATGGTCTTCTCCGTCGCCGCGGGCATCCCGGTACGCGCGAGCAGCGCCCGCACCTCCTCCGGCGGGGTGTGCGCGAGGAGCGCCTTGCCCACGCCCGTGGAGTGCGGCAGCACCCGTCGGCCCACCTCCGTGAACATCCGCATCGAGTGCTTGGACGGCACCTGCGCCACGTACACGATCTCGTCGCCGTCGAGCAGTGCCATGTTCGCCGTCTCGCCGGTCTCCTCGACCAGCCGGGCCAGATAAGGCCGGGCCCAGGTGCCCAGCAGTCGCGCCGCGGACTCGCCGAGGCGGATCAGGCGGGGGCCCAGCGCGTACCGCCGGTTGGCCTGCTGGCGTACGTAACCGCAGGCCACGAGCGTGCGCATCAGACGGTGGATGGTCGGCAGCGGCAGGCCGCTGCTGGCGGAGAGCTCGCTGAGGCCCACTTCGCCCCCCGCGTCGGCCATCCGCTCCAGAAGGTCGAAGGCGCGCTCCAGGGACTGGACGCCACCGCTCGCGGCGGATGGCTTGGAGGCGTCGGTGGTGCTGGCGCTGGACGTCGGCACGGCGCGGTCCTTTCAGCTGGCAGGCGAGGCAGCAGCCTACCTGTGTGTTTCTCGCCGTACAGTGCGTACGTGGGGAGTCCCTGCCGGTCAGCGTGGGTTTGTCCGTTCCGGTGGGGCGCCCCGTGGCGATAGCTCCATTCTGCGTAGTGAAAGTCTAATTCCATTCTGTGGAAACCTCCAAGACCTGCACCCTCTGTCCCCGCCGGACCCGGGACACCCTTGACGGCTCCCTGATCGGCGTGAAGACTCCGGCATGCAGGCTCCTTCAACAGTTCGTTGAATTTGCAGGAAGTGAGGGCTCGGGTGTCCGACGTCAACCTGGTACTGCGCTCGTCGCGCGTCATCACCCCGGACGGCACCCGCCCGGCCTCGGTCGCCGTCGCCGGCGGGGTGATCCACGCGGTGCTGCCGTACGACGCCGAGGTGCCGGCCGGGGCCCGCCTGGAGGACTTCGGCGACGACGTGCTGCTGCCGGGCCTCGTCGACTGCCATGTGCATGTGAACGACCCGGGCCGCACCGAGTGGGAGGGCTTCTGGACCGCCACCCGGGCCGCCGCCGCGGGCGGCATCACCACCCTGGTGGACATGCCGCTCAACTCCCTGCCGCCGACCACCACGGTGGCCAACCTGCGTATCAAGCAGGAGGTCGCCCGCTCCAAGGCGCATGTGGACGTCGGCTTCTGGGGCGGCGCGCTGCCCGACAACGTCAAGGACCTGCGCCCGCTCCACGACGCCGGCGTCTTCGGCTTCAAGGCGTTCCTCTCGCCGTCCGGCGTGGAGGAGTTCCCCGAACTCGACCAGGACCACCTCGCCCAGTCGCTCGCCGAGATCGCCGGCTTCGACGGACTGCTCATCGTGCACGCCGAGGACCCGCACGAGCTGGCCGCGGCGCCGCAGCGGCCCGGCCCCCGGTACGCCGACTACCTGGCCAGCCGCCCGAGGGTCTCCGAGAACACCGCCATCGAGTCGCTGATCGCCGCCGCCAGGCGGGTCGGGGCGCGGGTGCACATCCTGCATCTGTCCTCCTCCGACGCGCTGCCCGTGATCGCCGCCGCCAAGCGCGAGGGCGTCCGGCTCACCGTCGAGACCTGCCCGCACTACCTCACCCTCACCGCCGAGGAAGTCCCGGACGGCGCCAGCGAGTTCAAGTGCTGCCCGCCGATCCGCGAGGCCGCCAACCAGGACCTGCTGTGGGCGGCGCTCGCCGACGGCACGATCGACTGCGTCGTCACCGACCACTCGCCGTCCACCGCCGACCTCAAGACCGAGGACTTCGCCACCGCCTGGGGCGGGATCTCCGGCCTCCAGCTGAGCCTGTCCGCCGTCTGGACGGAGGCCCGCGGGCGCGGCCACACCCTCGACGACGTGGTCCGCTGGATGTCGTCCGCGACCGCCGGGCTCGTCGGCCTGGACCGCAAGGGCGCCATCGAGGCCGGCCGCGACGCCGACTTCGCCGTCCTCGACCCGGACGCGACCTTCACCGTCGACCCGGCGGAGCTCCAGCACCGCAACCGCGTCACCGCCTACGCCGGCAAGACCCTGCACGGTGTCGTCAAGTCGACCTGGCTGCGCGGCGAACGCATTCAGGAGAACGGCACCCTCACCGGGCCCACCGGCCGCCTGCTCGAAAGGAACAACTGAGACCGTGAGCGCCATACCTTCCTTCACCGGTGACGCCAGCCCTTACGGAGGCGGCGACCCGTACGCGGACTACCGCACCGCCGACTTCCCGTTCACGCGGTACGCGGACCTCGCCGACCGGCGGCTCGGCGCGGGTGTCATCGCCGCCAACGACGAGTTCTTCGCCGAGCGCGAGAACCTCCTCAAGCCCGCCGCCGCCGAGTTCGACCCCGAGCACTTCGGCCACAAGGGCAAGATCATGGACGGCTGGGAGACCCGCCGCCGCCGCGGTGTCTCGGCCGCCGTGCCGCACCCCACCGACGGCGACCACGACTGGGCCCTGGTGCGCCTGGGCGCACCCGGCGTGGTGCGCGGCATCGTCGTCGACACCGCCCACTTCCGCGGCAACTACCCGCAGGCCGTCTCCGTCGAGGCCACCTCGGTCGCGGGCTCGCCCTCGCCCGGGGAGCTGCTCGCGGACGACGTGAAGTGGGTGACGCTCGTACCCCGTACGGCGGTCGGCGGCCACGCGGCCAACGGCTTCGCCGTCGACGTCGAGCAGCGCTTCACGCACCTGCGCGTCAACCAGCACCCCGACGGCGGCATCGCCCGGCTGCGCGTGTACGGCGAGGTCGCCCCGGACCCGGCGTGGCTCGCGGCCCTCGGCACCTTCGACCTCGCGGCCCTGGAGAACGGCTGTCAGGTCGAGGACGCCTCCGACCGCTTCTACTCGCCCGCCACCAACACCATCCAGCCGGGCCGCTCCCACAAGATGGACGACGGCTGGGAGACCCGCCGCCGCCGCGACAAGGGCAACGACTGGATCCGCTACCACCTGGCGGCGCAGTCCGAGATCCGCGCGGTCGAGATCGACACGGCCTACCTCAAGGGCAACTCGGCGGGCTGGGCGGCGCTTTCGGTCCGTGACGGCGAGGCGGGCGAGTGGCGCGAGATCCTGCCCCGCACCCGCCTCCAGCCCGACACCAACCACCGGTTCGTGCTCGACGCTCCCGCGGTTGCCACCCACGTACGCATCGACATCTTCCCCGACGGCGGCATCTCCCGGCTGCGTCTGTTCGGCTCGCTCACGGGCGACGGCGCGGCGCGGCTGAACGCCCGCCACCAGGAGCTGGGCGGCTGACGACACCCGCCCCCGCGCGGGGCGCTCCGGCCCGACAGCACCGCAGCGCCCCGCGCCACAACCCTCCCCGCGCCACAGCCCTCCCGGGGCCTAGTCCGGCGGCGCGCTGTCCGACGCGACCAGCAGGACCGCGCCCAGCACGGCCACCACCACGCCTGCGAAGATCTCGTGACCGGCCAGGAAATCCGCCCGGTGCAGCACGCTCCACTTCCCGAACCAGCCGGTCCACTCGTGCAGCAGCCCGCCGGCCCCCTGGACCAGCAGTACGAACCCGGTGACTTCCAAGAATCTCTTCATGCCCCGAGCCTGGTCCCCGCGCGCCCGCCCCCGCGTCGGCCTTCCGGCTCGGCCGCAGCGGCGAAAGTCTCGGACCGTACGACTTTGGTAGCGCACCCCGTCCGGAACCCGCCAAGCCGCCCCTGACCTGCGTAGCTTGGGGGACATGACACGCGCTGGACCCGAATACCGCTGGCTGCTGCCGTCCGCCGTCGTCGCCCCAGAGCTGCCGGGCGACCGGCCCGGCCGCACCCGGCCGCGCCGTACCGTACGGGACTGGATCGTCGACACCTGCGCCTTCCTCTGCGCGGTGGGGATCGGCATGCTCGCCGCCGACGCCATGACCCAGGCCGCCGACTACTCCGAGACCGTCCAGGCGGCCGACCAGCTGGCGGGGGCCCTCGCCTGCTGCGCGCTCTGGCTGCGCCGGCGGTGGCCCGTCCAGCTCGCCTGGGTGCTCGTCGTCGTCACGACGGTCGCCCCGGTCGCCTCCGGGGCGGTGCTGGTCGCCCTCTTCGGCCTCGCCGTGCACCGGCCCCTCAAGCCCGTCGTCGCCACGGTCGGCGCCGCGGCCCTGGTCACCGCGTGGGTGCAGCCGGTCCTGCGCCCCGACCCGAGCACCGGACTGCTGGCCAACGCCATCATGGGCACGCTGATGGTCCTCCTCGCCATGGGCTGGGGCATGCTCGTCCGCGCCCGGCGCCAGTTGGTGGTCGCGCTGCGCGAGCGGGCCGTACGCGCCGAGGAGGAGGCCGCCCTGCGGGCCGAGCACGCCCAGCGGCTCGCCCGTGAGGCCATCGCCCGCGAGATGCACGACGTACTGGCCCACCGGCTCACCCTGCTCAGCGTGCACGCGGGCGGTCTGGAGTTCCGCCCGGACGCGCCCCCGGCGGAGGTCGCCCGCGCCGCCGGGGTCATCCGCGACAGCGCCCACGAGGCCCTCCAGGACCTGCGCCAGATCATCGGTGTGCTGCGCAGCCCCGACGAGGGCGCCGAGGACCGGCCCCAGCCGACGCTGGCCACCCTGGAGGCGCTGGTCGCCGAGTCCCGCGAGGCCGGAATGAAGGTCACCCTGGACAGCCGGATCGGGGACCCGGAGACCGTCCCCGCGGCCACCGGGCGCAACGCCTACCGCATCGCCCAGGAGGCCCTCACCAACGCCCGCAAGCACGCCCCCGGCGCCGAGGTCACCGTGACCGTCACCGGCCGCCCGGGCGACGGGCTCGGCATCGAGGTGCGCAATCCCGCCCCCGTCGGGGACGTGCCCGAGGTGCCCGGATCGGGGCAGGGGCTGATCGGGCTGACCGAACGGGCCACGCTCGCGGGCGGCCGGCTGGAGCACGGGCCGCTGCCCGGTGGCGGGTTCGAGGTCCGCGCCTGGCTACCGTGGCCCTCATGACCATCCGGCTGCTCGTCGTCGACGACGACCCCCTCGTCCGCGCGGGACTCACCTTCATGTTCGGCGGCTCCGAGGATCTGGAGATCGTGGGCGAGGCCTCCGACGGCTCCCAGGTCGAGGAGCTGACCGACCGGCTGCGCCCGGACGTGGTCCTCATGGACATCCGGATGCCGACCGTCGACGGGCTCGCCGCCACCGAACTCCTGCGCGCCCGCCCCGACGCCCCCGAGGTCATCGTCCTGACCACCTTCCACGCCGACGAACAGGTGGTACGGGCGCTGCGCGCGGGCGCCGCCGGGTTCGTCCTGAAGGACACCGCGCCCGCCGAGATCGTCGCCGCCGTACGCCGGGTGGCGGCGGGTGAGCCGGTGCTCTCGCCGGCCGTCACCCGCCAGTTGATGCACCAGGTCGCGGGCGCCCCGGAGGGGCCCGGTGACCGGGCGGCCCGGGCACGGGCGAGGATCGGCCAACTCGCCGAGCGGGAGCGGGAGGTGGCCGTCGCGGTCGGCCGGGGACAGTCCAACGCGGAGATCTCCGCCGCCCTCTTCCTCAGCGTGCCCACCGTGAAGACCCATGTCTCGCGGGTGCTCGCCAAGCTGGGGCTCAACAACCGTGTCCAGATCGCCCTGCTCGTCCATGACGCGGGCCTCCTCGACGAGGACGGCGACGTAGGCTGAACCGGACCACCGGAGGGGAACAGACCTATGCCGCTCATCGATCTGCGCGACCACGAGGACTTCACCGCCCACCCGTATCCGTACTACGCGAAGCTGCGCGCGGAGGGTCCGGTGCACCGGGTGCGCACCCGTGAGATGGACGAGGTCTGGCTGATCGTCGGACACGACGAGGCGCGGGCCGCGCTCGCCGACGGCCGTTTCTCCAAGGACTGGCGGGCCATCGCCGCCGAGGACGAGTTCACCGCGGTCAGCGCCAACATGCTGGACTCCGACCCGCCCCAGCACACCCGGCTGCGCAAGCTGGTGGCGCGCGAGTTCACCACACGCCGGATCGAGGCGCTGCGCCCGCGCGTGCAGGAGATCACCGACACGCTGCTCGACACCATGCTGGCCGCTCCCGGGCGTACCGCCGACCTGGTCGACGCGTTCGCCTTCCCCCTGCCGATCACCGTCATCTGCGAACTCCTGGGCGTCCCCGACCTGGACCGGGAGACCTTCCGCCGGCTCTCCAACGAGGCGGTCGCGCCCACCGAGAACGACGGGACGAACGCCTCCGCGCGGGAGATGGGCGAATATCTGGTCGGGCTCATCGAGGACAAGCGCGCCACCGCCCCGGCGGACGACCTGATGAGCGCCCTCATCCGCACCCGGCACGAGGACGGCGACCAGCTCTCCCCGGACGAGCTCATCGGCATGGCCTTCCTGCTGCTCGTCGCGGGCCACGAGACCACCGTGAACCTCATCTCCAACGGAGTACGGGCCCTCCTCGCGCACCCGGACCAACTGGCCGCGCTCCGCGCCGACTTCGACGGACTGATCGACGGGGCCGTCGAGGAGATGCTGCGCTACGACGGACCGGTGGAGACCGCCACGTACCGCTACGCGCGCGAGGACGTCGAGTGCGGCGGGACCGTCATCCCGGCCGGGGCGACCGTCCTGGTCGGCCTCGCCTCCGCCGGACGCGACCCCGCCCGCCACCCCGACCCGGACCGCTTCGACATCCGCCGCACCCCGCGGGGCCACCTCGGCTTCGGCCACGGCATCCACTACTGCCTGGGCGCCCCGCTCGCCCGGATGGAGGGCCGTATCGCGGTCCGTACGCTCCTGGAGCGCGCGCCCGGTCTCGAACTCGCCGGGGACGCCGACCGGTTGGAGTGGCTGCCCGGCATGCTGATCCGGGGCGTACGGCATCTGCCGGTGCGCTGGTGAGGGCGTACGAAGGCTGAGGCGCGGCGGCCCGTGAGGCGCGGCGCTCACGCCTTGCGGGCCGCCGCCGCCCTGCGCCGGTGCTCGCCGCGCAGCACCAGCGCGGGCCACTCGTCGCCGTACGCCCCGCACGCCGAGAGGGACCACAGCGACCACTGCTGAGGCACCGAGTAGTACGGCACCAGCAGGCGCGCGGTGCGCCGCCGGGACACCTTCACCGGGATCAGCGCGGGCAGTACGTCCGGCGGCTGCCCCGCCAGGATCGCCTTGCGGCAGGACGCGCAGGCGGGACGGCGGTCGGCCGCCGCCTCGCGCGGCCCGGTCCGGCGCCGGGCGCGCCTGCGGTGCTGTTTGCGCGCGGGCGCCCCGGCGCTCTCGGCCGCCGCGTGCAGCGGGTTGTAGTAGCAGCGCTCGGGCGGCCTCGGCACCGGCTGCCCCGCGCGGCGGGCGTGCAGCGCGGCGAACCGGACCAGTGCGCGTTCGGCCAGGACCGCGGCGGCGGCCAGGTCCGGCAGGTCGGCCGCCTCGTCCAGGAGCTTGTCGGCGGCCTGGAAGGCGTCGAGCACCCACGCGTAGTCGTCCGCGTCGCCACCGGGCCGCGCCGGCTCGGCGCCCGCCGCGACCGGGAGTTCGGCGGCCCGCAGCACATCGCCGACAGCCGTCACCCGGGCCGACACCAGCCGCTCCAGCCGTTCGCGGGCCGTCTCCCACTCGTCCAGGACACGCTGCTGCTCCTCCTTGGACGGCTCCCACGCCGGTCGCGCGGAAGCGGCCGGGCGCACCATGCCCATGAACCACCAACGCCCGTGCACCTCGCCTCCCCTCGCCGCTGCCAGGGTAGAAGGCGGCGCGGCCACCGGGGAGCGGGGGCACCCGGTGTCTCAGCCGGTGAACTCCGCGAGCGCCACCGGGCGGCGCTCGTGCCGGGAGCGCTCGCACGCCTCCGCGACGCGCAGCGCGCGCAGCGCCTCACGGCCGTCGCACGGGTTCGCGAGCTCCCCCCGCACGACCCGTACGAAGGCGTCGAGCTCGGCCCGGTAGGCGGGCGCGAACCGCTCCAGGAAACCGGGCCAGGGGGTGGCGGCGGGCGCGGCGGCCCCCGGCTCGACGGAGGTGAGCGGGGTGCGCTCACCGAGCCCCACGGCGAGCTGGTCGAGCTCCCCGGCCAACTCCATCCGGACGTCGTACCCGGCGCCGTTGCACCGCGTCGCCGTCGCCGTGGCGAGGGTGCCGTCGTCGAGGGTGAGCAGGGCCGCGGCCGTGGAGACGTCCCGGGCCTCGCGGAACATGGCGGGCCCCGCGTCCGAGCCGGTCGCGTACACCTCGGTGACCTCACGGCCGGTCACCCACCGCATGATGTCGAAGTCGTGGACCAGGCAGTCCCGGTAGAGGCCGCCGGAGAGCGGCAGATACGCGGCGGGCGGCGGCGCCGGGTCCGAGGTGATCGCGCGTACGGTGTGCAGCCGGCCGAGGCCGCCCGTCCGGACGCGCTCGCGGGCCGCCGCGTACCCGGCGTCGAAGCGCCGCATGAAGCCGATCTGGAGGACCGTGCCCGCGCTCTCCACCTCGTCGAGGGCGGCCAGGGTGCCGGCCAGGTCGAGGGCGATGGGTTTCTCGCAGAAGGCGGGGAGTCCGGCGCGGGCCGCGCGGGCGATCAGACCGGCGTGCGCGGCGGTCGCCGAGGCGATCACCACCGCGTCCGGCCCGGCGGCGAAGAGCCCGTCGACCGTGGTGGCCGTGGCCCCGGTCCGGGCGGCGGACGCGGCGGCCCGCGCGGGGTCGGTGTCGGCGACGACGAGCTCGGTGACCGAGGGGTGGCGGGCCAGCACCTCCGCGTGGAAGGAGCCGATACGTCCCGTTCCGATGAGTCCGATGCGCATGGCCAAAAGGTGGCGGTGCCGACTCGTCCTGTCAAGAGTTTGTCCTGACAATCAGACTTCACGACTTCCCGTCAACATGGCCCGAGCACTACGCTCACCCCGTGTCCAAGCAGCCCAGAACCGTGCCGGATCCCGCCGTGCCGCTCCAGCTCAGCGTGGACCGCACCAGCCCGGTCCCGCTCTACTTCCAGCTCTCCCAGCAGCTGGAGGCGGCCATCGAGCGCGGCACCCTCACGCCCGGCAGCCTCCTCGGCAACGAGATCGACCTCGCGGGCCGGCTCGGGCTGTCCCGTCCCACCGTCCGCCAGGCCATCCAGTCGCTGGTCGACAAGGGCCTGCTGGTGCGCCGCCGGGGCGTGGGCACCCAGGTGGTCCACAGCCAGGTCAAACGCCCGCTGGAGCTGAGCAGCCTCTACGACGACCTGGAGGCGGCCGGGCAGAAGCCCGCCACCCGGGTGCTGCGCAACACCGTGGAACCGGCCACCGCGCGGGTCGCGGCGGCCCTCGGCGTGGCCGAGGGCGAGGACGTCCATCTCGTCGAGCGGCTGCGGTACGCCCACGGCGAGCCGATGGCCGAGCTGCGCAACTACCTGCCGGGCGGACTGATCGCGCTCGACACCCCGCTGCTGGAGGCCACCGGTCTGTACCGGCTGATGCGCGGCGCGGGGATCACCCTGCACAGCGCCCGCCAGTCGGTCGGGGCGCGGGCGGCCACGGCGGCCGAGGCCGAACTGCTGGCCGAGGCCGTGGGTGCGCCGCTGCTGACCATGGAGCGCACCACCTTCGACGACACCGGGCGGGCCGTGGAGTTCGGCACCCATGTCTACCGGGCCTCGCGCTACGCCTTCGAGTTCCAGCTGCTCGTACGGCCGTGAGCGCGGCGGTGGTCCGGCCCCGGTACGACCCCGGTGGGGCCCCGCCCCGGCCGAGATCTCCGCGTAAGAATGTTCGGACAAAGTATTGACGGCCGAGAGGGCCCGCCGCTAGAACTCACGTGCCGCACACACCGGCGGCCGGGACGGAAGGCGGACCCCATGCGCATACCCCGCACGGCAGCCAGGGCGGCGGCGCTCGCCGCGGCCCTCGCACTCACGGTCGCCGGATGCAGCAGCTCGGGCGGTAAGAGCTCCGAGGACAAGGCGGACGACGGCACCCCGGCCGGCAGAGGTGTCTCCACCCCCCGGATGAAGATCGCGATGATCACCCATTCGGGCGAGGGCGACACCTTCTGGGACATCGTCCAGAGCGGCGCGAAACAGGCCGCGGCCAAGGACAACGCCGACTTCCTCTACTCGGCGAACAAGGAGGGCCAGCAGCAGGCGCAGCTGATCCAGGCGGCGATCGACAAGAAGGTCGACGGGATCGTCGTCACCCTCGCCAAGCCCGAGGCCGTCCGGGACGTCGTGAGGAAGGCGGTCGCGGCGGGCATCCCGGTCGTCACCATCAACTCCGGCGCGCAGTACTCCAAGGAACTCGGCGCGCTCGGCCACATCGGGCAGGACGAGGGCGTCGCCGGTGAGGCGGTCGGCGAGCAGCTGAACGCCAACGGCAGGAAGAAGGCGGTCTGCGTCATCCACGAGCAGGGCAACGTCTCGCTGGAGGAGCGCTGCGCCGGGGTGAAGAAGACCTTCAAGGGCTCGGTGGAGAACCTCAACGTCGACGGGACCAACACGCCCGCCGCGACATCCTCCATCGAGGCGAAACTCCAGGCGGGCTCGGGGGGAACGGCGATCGACGCCGTCGTCACGCTCGGCGCGCCGATGGCCGCCGCGGCGGTCAAGGCCAAGGGCGGCGCGGGCAGCTCCGCCGAGGTCGACACCTTCGACCTCAACGCCGCCGTGATCAAGCAGTTCAAGGGCAAGGAGATCGGCTTCGCGGTCGATCAGCAGCCGTATCTCCAGGGGTATCTGGCGGTGGACGAACTGTGGCTGCACAAGACCAACGGCAACGTCGTCGGCGGCGGCAGGCCGGTCCTCACCGGGCCGGCCATCGTCACCGGGAAGGACGTGCCGGCGTTGGAGAAGTACACCGCTCGCGGTACCCGATGATCCGCCGCCGACTGGATGTGACCCATACTTGGGCGGCCGGGGCAGGCACGCACCAGTCCCGGGCGCACCTGGGAGTACAGCAAGAGGAGCACGGCGTCGTGGCAAGGGTTCGGACAGGGGTACGCGCGGTGGGCGCGGTGCTGGCGGCAGTGCTCGGGGCCTCCCTGGTGGGATGCAGCAGCACCGGGGGCAAGCGCGCCGAGGACGCGCGCAAGGCCGCGGTGGCCCAGGGCAAGGCGGCGGTGAACACCCCCCGCTGGAAGTTCGCCATGATCACCCACTCGGGCGACGGCGACACCTTCTGGGACATCGTCCAGAGCGGCGCCAAGCAGGCCGCCGTGAAGGACAACATCGACTTCCTGTACTCGCACAGCGACCAGGGTCAGCAGCAGGCGCAGTTCGTGCAGGCGGCCATCGACCAGAAGGTCGACGGGATCGTCGTCACCCTCGCCAAGCCGGATGCGATGAAGGACGTCGTCGCCAAGGCCGCGAAGGCCGGCATCCCGGTGATCACGGTGAACTCGGGCTCGGAGAAGTCCAAGCAGTTCGGCGCGCTCACCCACATCGGCCAGGACGAGACCATCGCGGGCGAGGCCGTCGGCGAGGAGCTCAACAAGCGCGGGAAGAAGAAGGCGCTCTGCGTCCTGCACGAGCAGGGCAACGTCGGCCACGAGCAGCGCTGCGCCGGCACCAAGAAGACCTTCAAGGGCGATCTGCAGAACCTCTACGTCACGGGCACCAACATGCCCGACGTGCAGTCCTCCATCGAGGCCAAGCTCCAGGCGGACCGGTCCATCGACTCCGTGGTCACCCTCGGAGCCCCGTTCGCGGACACCGCCGTCAAGGCCAGGAACTCCGCCGGCAGCTCCGCCGAGGTCGACACCTTCGACCTGAACGCCAAGGTCGCCTCCGAGCTCAAGGACGGCACCCTCGGCTTCGCGGTCGACCAGCAGCCCTACCTCCAGGGATACGAGGCCGTGGACCTGCTCTGGCTCTACAAGTACAACGGCGACGTGCTCGGCGGCGGCCTTCCGGTGCTGACCGGGCCCCAGATCATCACCAAGGACGCCGCCGCCGAGCTGGAGGAGTACACGAAGCGGGGGACCCGATGACCGCCACCGCACCGGCGCCCGCGTCCGCCAGGGACGAGCGGCTGATCCACCGGTCCGTGCTGCGCAGACTGCTCGGCCGCCCCGAGCTCGGCTCGGTCGTCGGGGCCGTCGCCGTCTTCGTCTTCTTCTCGATCGTGGCGGACAGCTTCCTGCGCGCCTCCAGCCTCTCCACCGTGCTGTACGCGGCGTCCACCATCGGCATCATGGCGGTACCGGTGGCGCTGCTGATGATCGGCGGCGAGTTCGACCTGTCGGCCGGTGTGCTGGTGACGACGTCGGCGCTCGTCTCGTCGATGTTCAGCTACCAGATGACGGCCAACGTCTGGGTGGGCGTCGGGGTCTCGCTGCTGACCACGCTCGCCCTCGGCGCCTTCAACGGCTTCATGCTGACCCGTACCAAACTTCCCAGCTTCATCATCACGCTCGGCACCTTCCTGATGCTGACCGGCCTCAACCTCGGCTTCACCAAGCTGATCAGCGGCACGGTCTCCACCAAGTCCATCGCCGACATGGAGGGCTTCGCCTCGGCGAAGAAGGTCTTCGCCTCCCAGCTGAGCGTCGGCTCGGTGGACCTCAAGGTCACCATCCTGTGGTGGTTCGGCCTGGTCGCGGTCGCCACCTGGATCCTGCTGCGCACCCGGTTCGGCAACTGGATCTTCGCGGTCGGCGGCGAGGCCGACGCGGCCCGCGCGGTCGGCGTGCCGGTCTACAAGACCAAGATCGGCCTGTACATGGGCGTGGCGTTCGCCGCCTGGGTCTCCGGGCAGCACCTGCTCTTCTCCTTCGACGTGGTGCAGTCCGGCGAGGGCGTCGGCAACGAGCTGATCTACATCATCGCGGCCGTCATCGGCGGCTGTCTGATCACCGGTGGCTACGGCTCGGCGATCGGCTCCGCCGTCGGCGCGTTCATCTTCGGCATGACCAGCAAGGGAATCGTCTACGCCGAGTGGAACCCGGACTGGTTCAAGTTCTTCCTGGGAGCGATGCTCCTGTTGGCCACCCTGCTCAACGCGTGGGTGCGCAAGCGGGCGGAGGCGACGGCATGACGGACGCGACCCTGACCGAGAGCCCCCTGGTGGAGCTCGACGACGTCAGTAAGTACTACGGCAACATCCGCGCCCTGGAAGGTGTCTCGCTGGAGGTCCACGCGGGCGAGATCACCTGCGTACTGGGGGACAACGGCGCCGGCAAGTCCACCCTCATCAAGATCATCGCGGGGCTTCACCGGCACGACTCCGGCGCCTTCCGCATCGAGGGGCAGGACGTCTCGCTCGGCAACCCGCGCGAGGCGCTCGACCGGGGCATCGCCACCGTCTACCAGGACCTCGCGGTCGTCCCGCTGATGCCGGTGTGGCGCAACTTCTTCCTCGGCTCCGAGCCGACGAAGGGAGCCGGCCCCTTCAAGCGGCTCGACGTCGACCTGATGCGCCGCACCACCCGCTCGGAGCTGCTGCGCATGGGCATCGACCTGCGCGACGTGGACCAGCCCATCGGCACCCTGTCGGGCGGCGAGCGCCAGTGCGTGGCCATCGCCCGCGCGGTCTACTTCGGCGCCAAGGTGCTGGTCCTGGACGAGCCCACCGCCGCGCTCGGCGTCAAGCAGTCCGGTGTCGTGCTCAAGTACGTGGCGGCTGCCCGGGACGCGGGCCTCGGCGTGGTCCTGATCACGCACAACCCGCACCACGCCTACCTCGTCGGCGACCGTTTCGTCCTGCTCAAGCGCGGTGCGATGACCGGCAGCCATCTGCGCAGCCAGATCACCCTGGACGAGCTCACCCGCCAGATGGCGGGCGGCAGCGAGCTGGAGGAGCTCAGCCACGAGCTCCAGCGGGCCCCCGAGCCGGACCTGAGCGTCCGGCCCGCCGACACCGCGAAGTAACGGCCGGGGCGCCGGGGGCGGTACGGGCGCGCGAGGTCCGGTCCCGGCCGGGGTGGCAGAATCGGGCACGGCGGGCGCCGTCCGCCGCCGGCCACCCCGGCTCCCCGAGACCACCAGGGACGACACCAGTCGTGCGAGCATTCCAGGACACCCCCCTCCCTCGGCGACGGGGTGCGGCCCGATGAACACCTACCGAGGCTCCGCCCGGGCCACCGTCCTGCGCACCGTCGGCACCCGCGAGCGCCGCTCGCACCTGACCGCACCCCGTGTCCCCACCGTCGGCATCGACATCGGCGGCACCAAGGTGATGGCGGGCGTCGTCGACGCCGACGGCGTCATCCTGGAGAAGATCCGCACCGAGACGCCGGACAAGTCCAAGAGCCCCAAGGTCGTCGAGGACACCATCACCGAGCTGGTCCTGGACCTCTCGGACCGCCACGACGTGCACGCCGTCGGCATCGGCGCGGCCGGCTGGGTCGACGCCGACCGCAGCACCATCCTCTTCGCCCCGCACCTCGCCTGGCGCAACGAACCGCTGCGCGACGCCCTCCAGTCCCGGCTTGCCGTCCCGGTCATGGTCGACAACGACGCCAACACGGCCGCCTGGGCCGAGTGGCGCTTCGGCGCGGGCCGCGGCGAGGACCACCTCGTCATGATCACGCTCGGCACCGGCATCGGCGGCGCGATCCTGGAGGACGGCCGGGTCAAGCGCGGCAAGTACGGCGTGGCGGGGGAGTTCGGCCATATGCAGGTCGTGCCCGGCGGCCACCGCTGCCCGTGCGGCAACCGCGGCTGCTGGGAGCAGTACAGCTCCGGCAACGCCCTGGTCCGCGAGGCCCGTGAACTCGCGGTCGCGGACTCGCCGGTCGCGTACAACATCCTGGAGCGGGTCAAGGGCAACATCCCCGACATCACCGGGCCGCTCATCACCGAACTCGCCCGCGAGGGCGACGCCATGTGCGTCGAGCTGTTCCAGGACATCGGGCAGTGGCTCGGCGTCGGCATCGCCAACCTCGCCGCCGCCCTCGACCCGTCCTGCTTCGTCATCGGCGGCGGCGTCAGCGCGGCCGACGACCTGCTGATCGGCCCGGCCCGGGACGCCTTCCGGCGCCAGCTGACCGGCCGCGGCTACCGCCCCGAGGCCCGGATCGCCAAGGCGCAGCTGGGCCCCGAGGCCGGCATGGTCGGCGCCGCGGACCTCGCCCGCCTCGTCGCCCGACGCTTCCGCCGCGCCAACCGCCGCCGGGTGGAGCGCTACGAGCGGTACGCCCAGGTCGCCGAGGCCGTACGCAGGACGAGCTCCACCCGTACCACCGAGGAATCACCGTGATGACCCCCGCAGAGCGGCCCGCCGTGCCGCGCCAGTCGCCGCCCCCGGACGGAACCCGGCCGCCCGAGGACCGCCGGCACATGATCCGCCGCCGCTGGCTCACCGCGGTCATCATCGTCCTGCTCATCGGGGTCCCGGCCGGCTATCTCGCCATCTCCGCCGGACAGAGCCGCGACAGCGGGCGCGACAAGGAGAGCGAGGCGTCCGCGACCGGGCTCCAGCACGACTGGCCGTCCAAGACCCAGCGCCGCATCTACGACGTCCCGGTCCCCTCCGACGCCACCGACGTGCGGTACTACGAGACCAACAGCTGGAAGGTCAGCAAGCTGTTCGTCTCCTTCCGGACCACCGCGGCCGGTCTCGCGGAGTTCCTCAAGGACTCCGGGAGCAGTACGGCGGCGCTGCGCCCCGGTTCGGTGGCCATCGACGCCGGTGACGCGCGGAAGGTCGGCTGGACCTTCGCGTCCGGCCACGACTGGGCGGGCACCCGGCACGCCCAGAAGGACCCGCTGCCCACGCAGGCGATCACGGTGGACGAGAGCGACCCGGACAACCCGGTCGTCTTCGTCGTCTCCACGGCCACGCCCTGACACGAGCGCCCGCGTGCCCGGGGCCCGGCCCGAAAAACCGGCAGGAATCATGGGGCCCGGGCGGCCCAATATCTGTCGCCGCGGAGTGAGAATTAGAAGCGGGGCGCGATTAATAATAGTGGCGCGACAGGCCGGGGCGGAGTAATGTGCCGCGCACGGCTGATCGCACCGTGCTACTGTCGATCTCAGTTGCAGTTGTGGCTCCCGAAATCTTGCGGGTGTCCCCACCGGTTCATTCCGGCGGGGACCCTTTCTGGTCCCGGTTATTTCCGGCAGGGTGATCATCACGGCGACACGGAGTGCGCACGGTGTGCGCTCCGAGCACCGCCCCGAAGGAGAAATAACATGGCTTCCGGAACTGTGAAGTGGTTCAACGCGGAAAAGGGCTTCGGCTTCATCGAGCAGGACGGTGGCGGCGCTGACGTGTTCGCCCACTACTCGAACATCTCCGCCCAGGGCTTCCGCGAGCTGCTCGAAGGCCAGAAGGTCAACTTCGACATCGCGCAGGGCCAGAAGGGCCCGACGGCCGAGAACATCGTTCTCGCCTGACGTCGCCACGCACTTCGCAGCTGGGGCCCGCACCTTGGGGTGCGGGCCCCAGCTTGCTGCGTTTCGGGGTCGATGAACCCCATTTCTCTCGGCTCGTTCTTGCGATTCTCTGCGCTGCTCGTTCGCTGCGGGAATTCCTTGATACGTGCCACGTCAAGGAAGGTTCCCTGTGGACCGCACGCGCATAAACGACCGTTCCGCCCGCACCCGCACCGGAAATCCGCGTTCCGGCGGTGAGAACCGTTCCGCCTTCCCGCGCCGTACGTCGGGTGCCGGGCGGCGGCAGAACTCGCCCCAGGGTGAGTTCGCGGTGCCGAAGACGCTCACCCCGGCCCTGCCGGCCGTCGAGGCGTTCGCCGAACTCGGCATGCCGGCGCAGTTGCTGGACGCGCTGGGCCACGAGGGCGTGACCGTACCGTTCCCCATCCAGGCCGCCACCCTGCCGAACTCGCTCGCCGGCCGTGACGTCCTCGGCCGTGGCCGCACCGGCTCGGGCAAGACCCTCGCCTTCGGCCTCGCCCTGCTGGCCCGTACGGCGGGCCTGCGCGCCGAGCCGCGCCAGCCCCTGGCCCTCGTCCTGGTGCCCACCCGCGAGCTGGCCCAGCAGGTCACCGACGCCCTCACCCCGTACGCCCGCTCCGTGCGGCTGCGGCTCACCACCGTGGTCGGCGGCATGTCGCTCGGCAGGCAGGCGGCGGCGCTGCGCGGCGGGGCCGAGGTCGTCGTCGCCACGCCGGGCCGGCTGAAGGACCTCGTCGACCGCGGGGACTGCCGGCTGGACCAGGTCGCCGTCACCGTCCTCGACGAGGCCGACCAGATGACCGACATGGGCTTCATGCCCCAGGTCACCGAGCTCCTCGACCAGGTGCGTCCCGGAGGCCAGCGGATGCTGTTCTCCGCCACCCTGGACCGCAACGTCGATCAGCTGGTCCGCCGCTATCTGACCGACCCCGTGGTCCACTCCGTCGACCCCTCCGCGGGCGCGGTCACCACCATGGAGCACCACGTCCTGCATGTGCAGGGCGCCGACAAGCACCGTACGACCACCGAGATCGCGGCCCGGGACGGGCGGGTGATCATGTTCCTGGACACCAAGCACGCGGTGGACCGGCTGACCGAGCACCTGCTGAACAGCGGTGTACGGGCCGCCGCCCTGCACGGCGGGAAGTCCCAGCCGCAGCGGACGCGGACCCTGTCCCACTTCCGCACCGGGCATGTGACGGTGCTGGTGGCGACCAACGTCGCCGCGCGCGGTATCCACGTCGACAACCTCGACCTGGTCGTGAACGTCGACCCGCCCAGCGACCACAAGGACTATCTGCACCGGGGCGGCCGTACCGCCCGCGCCGGTGAGTCCGGCAGCGTCGTCACGCTGGTGACCCCCAACCAGCGCCGCGACATGAGCCGGCTGATGGCCGCCGCCGGCATCACCCCGCAGACCACCCAGGTGCGCTCGGGCGAAGCCGAACTGAGCCGTATCACCGGTGCCCAGGCGCCCTCGGGCGTCCCGGTCACCATCACCGCGCCGGCCGCGGAACGCCCCCGGCGCGCCTCCTCCTCACCCCGCGGCCGACGTGGCACCGCGGGCCGGAGCCGGTCCGGCGCGGACACGGCTCGCCGCACCGCGCAGCGCCCGGCCGCGGTCGACACGGCGGCCTAGGGCGTGCCGTTCGGATCGCGTCCTGGCCCGCGCACCACACCCGTGCGGGCCGAAGCCGGCGAGATCCGAACGAGACGCCCCGGAACGTTTGCGTGCCACACCGCCACCACGGGCCCATGCGCGCCGCGCCGGGCCCGTCGTGACCGGACCATCCGTCCCCGTCCCCGCAGGAGGAATCCTTTGACACCCGTCCAGACCCGGCAACGCACGGCCCCTCTCCACGGCACGGCCGAGGCCGCCGACCCGTCGGGGCCGCGCGTGAGTGACGACATGACCGTAGAGATGGCCCTGTCCGTCATGGCCGGTGCCCGGGTCGGGTTCCTGCTGCTGTGCGACCGGGACGAGCAGATCACCGGCTCGGTCACCCGGACCCGGCTGGCCGCTGTCCGTGACAGCGCCGGCTACACGGACCGGCTCCGGCTGCGGGACGTCCTCGCCGCCGACGGCCCGTCCGGCTCCGCCCCGGGCGCTCTCGCCCTGTTCCGCTGATCCACCCCTCGCGGTCCCCGGCCGCCCCATCGCCCTTCTTCTCCCCTGTGAGGCACCATGCGCTGCGTCATCGCCCGTTTCCCCTTCGAGCTCACCAAGAGCGGGGTCGTGACCTCGATGAAGGGCGTGAAGCCCGAGGTCATCACCGGGGAGTCCGTCCTCATCGGCCGTCGCCACTACCCCGTCAAGCAGGTGGGCGAGATCATCACCCGGCAGGACCGCCGCGACTTCACCGGCCAGGAGGTCACCCGGGCCATGGCCCGGCTCGGCTTCAGCTGCCGTAGCGGCGAGCCGGCCGTGGCCGCCGTGCACGCCACGCGGGCCACGCCGATGGAGACCGCCTCCGCGCTGCTCGGCGGCTCCGGCCCGCTGGGGCTCTGACCGGGAAAGCAGCACGACGGTCCACCGGACGGCGTCCGGTACAGGACAGCGGGAAGGGCCCTGCCGACACATGTCGGCAGGGCCCTTCCCGCTGTACGGGGTCTCAGTGGTCGGAGTAGCTGAAGTCGCCCACGGTCCAGGCGCTCACGTCCGCGATGGCGACGCGGTACATCCCACCGGTCTCGGGAATCCCGACGTTCCCCTGGAGGATCCGGGCGAGATGGAAGTGCAGATGTGTGGGCGCCCCACCGCCGTCGGTACGTTCCCGCGGGGGGTCCGCGGTGAAGACGTCGGAGAAGGGACCCAGATGATCCGAGTCCTTGAGTACCTCCGAGACCCGCTCCCTCCATACCGCTTCGGGAGCCAGTCGTCCGGTGATGACAGTTCCACCGACCACCACGGTCAGCGACATCTGATTGCTCTGCCCGGATTCCACCATGGTGGAGATGCCGATGAGCAGGTCGTCAGGGTTCGACATGGGACCTGATTCTATCCACCCCTCCTCGGGGCCCGGCAGAGGGCCACTTCCCGGAGAGCGGGGCGCGGTACGAAACGGGGGGTACGGCACATCCGGTGCCGGAAGGGAAGGCCTGCGCGGCGACGACGCCGGCGGATGGTGTTGACTTTCCCTCCGGGCCAGGCCGTACGGCGTCCGGGCCCCTCGACGCGCTGCACAACGAGGTGACATGACAGCAGACAGTCCGCTGAGCGATCGTCTGGACGACGACGACTACCCGGCCTACACCATGGGCCGGGCCGCCGAGATGCTCGGCACCACCCCGGGTTTCCTCCGTGCCATCGGGGAGGCCCGGCTCATCACACCGCTGCGCTCCGAGGGCGGGCACCGGCGTTACTCCCGCTACCAGCTCCGGATCGCCGCCCGGGCGCGCGAGCTGGTCGACCAGGGGACCCCGGTCGAGGCGGCCTGCCGCATCGTCATCCTGGAGGACCAGCTGGAGGAGGCTCAGCGCATAAACGCCGAGTACCGGCGCACGGCGCAGCGGGCACCGGGCGACTCCGGGGCCGCATCCGCACCCGGCTCCGCGGCCGATTCCGGCCCAGGGTCCGATTCGGGGCCCGGGTCCGATTCGGGGTCCGGTTCCGTCTGAGGGCCGATCGCCCCGGCCGACGCCGGTGTGGGCCGCGTCACCCCTCGGGTGGCCCGGCCCGCGTATGCCGGACCACCGCCGCCACAACGCCTCCCGATAAAACGTCGCCCATCGCGCGGTCAATATCTGTTCTCGTGAAGTGAGAGTTCCACGGACCCTGCGGGAAGGGTTTTTACCGCCTTGGACAAGGTCGAATTATCTACCCCGCACCGGCCGTTCCGGCGTGCTACTGTCGATCTCAGTTGCAGTTGTGGTTCCCGAAACTTCAAGTGCCCCCATCCGGCTCCGGCCAGGTAGGAGCACTTTTGTCTTTCCGGTCGTTTTCCGGGCGGGGTGATCATCGCGGCGACACGGTGTCCGCACAGTGCGGACACCGATGCACTGCCCCAAAGGAGATATGACATGGCTGCTGGTACCGTGAAGTGGTTCAACGCGGAAAAGGGCTTCGGCTTCATCGAGCAGGACGGTGGCGGCGCCGACGTGTTCGCCCACTACTCGAACATTTCCGCCCAGGGCTTCCGTGAGCTGCTCGAGGGCCAGAAGGTGACCTTCGACATCGCCCAGGGCCAGAAGGGCCCGACGGCCGAGAACATCGTTCCGGCCTGACGCTCACGCACCATCTGTAGCTGGGGCCCGCATCCCTCGGGGTGCGGGCCCCAGCTGCACGCGTTTCCCGTACCGCTCAACCCGCGGGACGACCCGGACGAGTCCGCGGTCCCGCCGCGCATGGTTCGCCGGTTCGGAGATGCGACGGCGTCCTGAAAGCCGCACCGCGGCCGACGCCCGTTCTCCCGGCTCCATCGCGTCATCCCTTTCAGCACCCGCGCTCGCGGATATTTCCGCCGACCGGCTCTGCTTTCTTTTCCACCGGTTCATACTTGTAATTCTTCACGCCGTTCATCGCTGCGGAATTCCTTGATATGTGCCACATCGAGGAAGGTTCCCCATGAACCGCACCATGACGAACGACCGTTCTTCCCGCTCCCGCAGGAGCGACGCCGGAAACGGCGGCAGCCGTTACGGCTCGTCGGCGCCCCGCCGTTCCGCCGCACCGAGCCGCTCCGGCGGTTACGGCCGCCGGAGCGCCCCGGTGCAGGGCGAGTTCGCGCTCCCCGAGACGATCACCCCCGCGCTGCCCGCCGTCGAGGCGTTCGCCGATCTGGACATGCCCGGCCAGCTCCTCGCCGAACTGGGCAGGCAGGGCCTTGAGGCGCCGTTCCCGATCCAGGGCGCGACGCTGCCGAACACCCTGGCAGGCCGGGACGTCCTGGGCCGGGGCCGCACCGGATCCGGCAAGACCCTCGCCTTCGGGCTCGCCCTGCTCGCCCGTACCGCCGGACAGCGTGCCGAGCCCCGCCAGCCGCTCGGGCTGGTCCTCGTACCGACGCGTGAGCTGGCGCAGCAGGTGACCGACGCGCTCACCCCGTACGCCCGCACTCTCAAACTGCGCATGGCCACCGTGGTGGGCGGGATGTCGATCGGCAGGCAGGTCACCGCGCTGCGCGGCGGGGCCGAGATCGTCGTCGCGACCCCCGGCCGGCTCAAGGACCTCATCGACCGGGGCGACTGCCGGCTGAACCAGGTGGGCGTCACGGTGCTGGACGAGGCCGACCAGATGGCCGACATGGGGTTCATGCCGCAGGTCACCGCGCTGCTCGACCAGGTACGTCCGGAGGGGCAGCGGATGCTCTTCTCCGCCACCCTGGACCGCAACGTCGACCTGCTGGTGCGCCGCTACCTGACCGACCCCGTCGTCCACTCGGTCGACCCGTCGGCCGGTGCGGTCACGACGATGGAACACCACGTCCTGCACGTCCACGGCGCCGACAAGCAGGCCGCCACCACCGAGATCGCCGCCCGCGACGGCCGCGTGATCATGTTCCTGGACACCAAGCACGCCGTCGACCGGCTGACCCAGGACCTGCTGAACAGCGGGGTCCGGGCCGCCGCGCTGCACGGCGGCAAGTCCCAGCCGCAGCGCACCCGGACGCTGACGCAGTTCAAGACCGGGCACGTCACCGTGCTGGTCGCCACCAATGTCGCGGCGCGCGGCATCCACGTCGACAACCTCGACCTCGTCGTCAACGTCGACCCGCCGACCGACCACAAGGACTACCTCCACCGCGGTGGCCGTACCGCCCGCGCCGGGGAGTCCGGAAGCGTCGTCACGCTCGTCACGCCCAGCCAGCGCCGCGGGATGGTCCGTCTGATGTCGGACGCCGGGATCCGGCCGCTGACCACCCAGGTCCATTCGGGCGACGAGGCGCTGAACCGGATCACCGGCGCCCAGGCTCCGTCCGGCATCCCGGTCGTCATCAAGGCGCCGGTCGTCGAGCGTCCCAAGCGGAGCTCCTCCTCCTCGTCCCGGGGCCGGCGCCGCCCCTCCGGGACGGCCCGGCGCGCCCCCGCCCGTACGTCGGCCGCCACGGTCTGACCGGCAGCACCCAGCAGCACCACACCGCGACGGCGGTGGGGCCCGACCGGAACACCGGCCGGGCCCCACCGCCGTTCGGCATTGGTGGAGGCGAAGGGGAACGGTGAACGGTCGAGGCGGATTGCCTCACCTCCGAGTGGACGGAAATCTATGCCGACGAGAGTAGACATTGGGTGGTGGGGTGGCTATGGTTTCTCTCGTAGTCAAGATCGAGCAGGGCCCGGCAGGATGATCTGCCGGGCAGCAGTATCCGTAGCACCCGCAGTACCAGCAGTTCGCAGCACGGTGCGGTGGTGGAGTTCCGAAGCCAGAGCGGTCGTAGGACGGCGACGGGACTGACGACCGGACCGGGGGGCCCGCAGTGATCAGGGGCCGCCATGAGCAGGAGCGCGGCGGTAGTTCCGCGAGCGCGCAGCAGTACGCAGTACGCAGTTCCGTCCGTGCAATTGAGTCACGAGGGAAGAACGGAGGAGTTCGCGCCATCAGGATCGCCCGGGACGAGGACGTGGGCCCGGGTACCGCAGGACATCGATAGTGAGGTGGTCTCCGGTCAGGCAATCGCGATCCCCATGGGTCCGGCATCGTGCAGGTCAGCTCTGCGGACACAGAGCGCCGACGCGGTACCAGGACCAGCAGATGGTGTAGAAGCCCCTTCGGGGCCCCGGTGCCGACTCAGGCACCGGGGCCCCTCCGCGTATTCCGCGGCGACGACGACCGCGCCGCCGAGCCGCTCGGCAACCACCCGAGGATTCCTCCCTGCCGTGGGCCGAGCCCGTCTCGTTCCCCGGTCCACGGTGTGCCGTGTGATCGTTCCTCTGGTGACGTGGCGTGTGGGCGTGTAGCGTTTGCGTCAGCTGTCGTGGTTCGGAGTTCCCCATTGCCCACGCTTAGGCGTGGGCGTCTTGCTGTGCTGTGCCGCAGGAACCAGGGCGATCACCTCCGCCTTCCACATGGAGTGGAAGGCGTTCATCGACTGGAAGGCATGACTATGGCTACGGGAACAGTGAAGTGGTTCAACGCGGAGAAGGGCTTCGGCTTCATCGCCCAGGACGGCGGCGGCCCGGACGTCTTCGCCCACTACTCCGCCATCAACTCCTCGGGCTTCCGTGAGCTCCAGGAGGGCCAGGCTGTGACGTTCGACGTCACCCAGGGCCAGAAGGGCCCGCAGGCCGAGAACATCAACCTCGCCTGACCTCAGCGCGCCCGAAGAAGATCGAAGAAGATCGAAGAAGATCAGGGGCCGAGCGGCACTGGCCGCTCGGCCCCTGATCCGCTGTCCGGAAAGCCCGCCGCCCGCCCCGGTCGCTGCGCCCCGCCGTCCGCGTGCGGGACGCGCCAGGCGGCGAGCTCACCCGCGACGACTGGCCCGGCCGACGCCGTGACAGCGAAAACCTGGTGTGCGGGGCCGACGGAACCGGGTAACGTCTTGTCCATGTTCTTCCAGACGCCGTTCTTCCAGACGCCGATTTACGAGTGAGAGCGTGACGGGCCCCCGCTGACGTCCTCCGACGTCGCCGCGCCCGTCCCCCGCCGATGAATCCGTAGATCACTTCACATCATTCCGGGAGAACCCGTGAGCAAGAACATCAACAACCCCGTGGGCATGGGCGGCGGCCAGCGCAAGAAGCTGTCCCGCGCCGAACGCCAGAACAACGGCCCGCACCGCAACCTCGACCGCCAGAGCGCCGCCGACCAGAAGGCGGAGCTGGTGCGCAAGATGCGCGAGAAGGCGGGCGCGGCCGAGGACGCCGGGCAGACGGGCGACGACGCCGCACAGAGCTGACGCACCGCCGCCGCGGGGCGGCACCGCAAGGGGCAGGGCCCGGACCGCGACGAGCGGTCCGGGCCCTGCCCCTTGCACTGCCGGACCCGGCCGACCGGCTCTCGGCCGATGCCGCCCGCATCAGCCCCTCGTATCCGCCGAGCGCGGTGCACGGCGCGAGCCCTCGTTACAGGGGCGCCCGTGACACGTGAGAGGGTCTGGGGCGTGAGTGAGACACCGTCGAACACCCTGCAATACCGCTTTGACGGGCCAGAAGACGCCCCGGTCCTGGTCCTGGGGCCCTCCCTCGGCACCACCTGGCACATGTGGGCGAAGCCGTCTTATGGCGTCCACATGGTCCAGATCAGGAGCGTTTGACCGAGTTGGGAGCTTCCCATCCAGGCGCGTCAACGGGGTTGGTGACACGGACGTGACAGATGTTGACCGCCGTCCGTTTGTTCCGGCGGAGATCTGCCCGTTGTGCCAGGGGACTCCCCGCTGCGGTCGCTGTACTGCATCCACTAGTTTGATCGACAACGCGAGTAAATAGGGAGTGCGGGGGGCGTTGAAGTGAGCGGGCTTACGCCGGATCTGGAGTTCATCGCAACCGCCATGGTCAGCGGCGCGATGGGGCTGTGCGAGACGATGCGGAGCGCCCGGGACACCGCGATCGCTATGGGGCAGGAGCTGTCCCGGCAGCACGGGATGGCCGGCGATGATGACGCGGGTCACCACTTCGCGAAGGTCTACGTCTCGGCGGCACGCACTACCCTCGACCACATCGGGTTTAGCGCACATGTGCTCGGCGAGACCGGCAGAGGGCTGATGTGCAATGCCCGGGAGTTCATGGCGACGGAGAGCGCCGTGGTCGCCGCTTTCCTCGGTAAACAGGTCGACATGACCGCGAGCATGGGCGACCCGGGAGAGGACTGCCCCCAGCAGTACCTGGGGCTCGGTCAGGAACTCCCGGAGGTCGTCGGCGACACGGCGTGGTGGGACCAGTACGCGCCGGGCGGGCGCAGCGACCGATTCCGCGGTTCCCCCGAGAAGCTCCGGGACGTCGCGGGCTGCTGGCGCCGGGGCGGCGAACTCATGGTGCGCTTCCTGGAGGATGCCCAGGCACATGCCTCCACCGCGAGCAAGGCGCACTCGGGAGAGGCAGCCGAGTCCTTCCACACTTACTTCAGGGCCTCCGTGGGCCTTGGCGTGCCGCCACAGCAGGCGCAATCCGATGAACCTCTCGTCATGAACCTCATCGCGGCTTGCAACCAGCTCGCCAAGGCATGCGACCGGTACGCGGACCACGTTGAGGACGCCAAGCTGAAAATCCAGTTTCATAAGGATGATCCCCTGACGTTCGACATGCCATGGCATCAGCCGATGTTCGGGGGGAACGGCTACGACGGCGGCCTGAAGGACGCCGTGACCGGTGATCCCTACATTCAACAGCTCGGAGACGTGGCGCACGCCCTGGACTCCTCCCAGAGCCGCATCCAGCTCCCGCGGGGCTCCGGCGGCCCCGGGCTTCCCGGACTGCCGTTCCTGCCTCCGCTACCGGAGCCGGCGCCGGCACCATTCGCCCTCGCGTCCTACCGCGGCGGCCTGCCGGGCATCATGCCCGCACTCTTCCGCAACCCCGACCCCAACGTTCCCTGGCGCGCCCCGATCCCGCCGTCCCCGGTGCCGCCTCCCGTACTCCTGACACCCAGTGAACTCGCCTCGTTCACCAACTGGGTGAACACGCTCACGCCGGCAGGTCTCGCCGGATCCCCCGACCCCACGAGACCGGAGAACGCGTACCAGCTGCGTGTTGCCGGCTATCCCGAGCGTATCGTGCCGCTTTCAGGGCCTGGGAAGTCCAGCATCTCCGCTGACGGAATGCGTGCAGCAGACGGCATGATGGTCGATGCGAAGTACGTCAAAGGCGTAGACGATGACTGCAAGAAGAGTACTTTCCGCAAGATGTCCACCTTTGATATTCAAGACGAGTACAAGTCAAACGGTGAATTGAAGTGGAATAAGAAGAACGTCCTCATCGGCGGGGACAAGAAGGAACTCATCAAATACAGGCAGGCCATCCGCGAGCACAGCGAGCTGCGTGGGCTCGAAATCATCACCAACGACAAGGAGGCCGTCCCTTACTGGCAGACGCTCATGGCGATGGAGCAGGTGAAGGGGGCAGCCCGGTATGTCCGGTAGCACAGAGGAAGAGGTACACGCGTGCTGAACGACGACGACGAGCAGAACACTTTTCTCCTGTACGCCCCCGAACGGGACCCTCATGCGTGGGGTCTCGACCTGGAACAGCTGGGTGAGGCCCTACGCGGATCCTTCCAGGAGGTCAGCTACGAGCTCCGGCAGGACGATGTCCATGGCGGTGCACCGTATATGTGGTTCTGGGCTGTTGACAGCCGGGGGACAGGATTCGACGGGACCGCGCTCACCCAGGGGCGGGACTGCATCATGCTGTCGGGGATCACCGCAGGGGAGGCGGCTGCCTTCATCGTATGGCTTCGCGACTCTCATCTTCCGGCGCCGGATCTGGTCCGCTACTCAAGCGAGGCGGCCGTCATGGAGGGAATCGAGTCGGATTGGAAGCTGCCCGCAGCGGGTGACGAAGACGGCGTTGCCGACGAATTGCGGCACCACCTCCGAGTCGTCAACAATGCCTGACAAGGCGTAGGCGTGATATGAAACCTCCTTGTCCGCTTGTGGGGCGCGCTTGCCCGTCGCCGTCAACTCGCTGGTGAGCGCGGTATTCTGATGGCCGGTGACGGTATTCGCATGGGTGCCGAGCAGACCGAAGGAGAGGCTGCCGAGCAGGCCCGTGATGGCGGCGAGGCCGATCACCCCGCCCAGTGCGCCGAGGACCGCTCCATGCGTTTCGGCGGCACGGCGACCTAATTGACGGAGTAGACCTGCGGGTACATCCGTGCGGCGGCAAAGAAGTCGCTGCCTTGTCGTGTGTTGAGCAGAGCGGCGGTGGGCTCTCCGTCACCGGCGAAGGACGTGAGTCCAGCGGCCCCGACTCTGGCCAGGGCACTCTGGAACCACTCGTAGTACCTGCTGGCGCAGCAGATCGTGGTGTTCGAGGTGAACCGGCCCGACCGCTCGGCTCGTCGACTGCTCGGGAAGTCGGACCCGCTCGACGCACAGGCCGCTGCACGGGCCGTACTCAGCGGTCGCGCCCGGGCTCACGCCAAGACCGGCGACGGTCCGGTGCAGAGCGCCCGGATGTTCAAGACTGCCAAGGATTCCGCGGTCAAGGCGCGCACCCAGGCGATCAACCAGCTCAAGGCCGTCCTGGTCGTAGCCGATCCGGCCCTGCGGGAGCGGCTGTCCGGCCTGGGCAACCGCGCACTGTTCCGCACCTGCGCACGCCTCAGCCCTCGCGAGGACGAGGCCGGCGGGAGCGATGGGGACCCTGTAGCCGAGGCCACTCTCATGACGCTGAGCATGCTGGCTCAGCGCAATCGAGCAGCTCACCGGGCAGATCGACGAGCTGAATCAGCGACTGACCGGGCTCGTTGAACGCCATGCCCCGCAGCTGCTCGCGCCGGTGGGTATCGGCCCGGACTCCGCTGCCACACTCCTGATCACCATGGGCGACAATCCCGAACGGCTGAGCACCGAAGCGTCTTTCGCCGCCCTGTGCGGAGTCAGCCCCATCGAGTACTCCTCGGGCGGCCGGAGCTCGCACCGGCTCAACCACGGCGGCGACCGGCATGCGAATGCCGCTCTGCACCGCATCGTGTTCACCCGCCTGCGCCACGACCCGCGCACCCAGGCGTACTACGAACGCCGCACCCGGGAGGGCAAGACCCGGCGTGAGATCATCCGATGCCTCAAGCGGTATGCCGCCCGCGAGGTCTTCAACCTGGTCAGGACGGTCTCGACCGACCCCCCGTTATAGGGGCGTCCGTGACTGATGAGAGGGTCGGGCGGGTGAGCGAGACACCGAAGAACACCCTGCAATACCGCTCTGACGGGCCAGAAGACGCCCCGGTCCTGGTCCTGGGGCCCTCCCTCGGCACTACCTGGCACAGGTAGGCCAGACTGTCTTCTGGCGTCCACGTGGTCCAGGTCGGGGCCGTTTGCGCAGGTCGGGGCCCTGTACTCCAGGTGCGTCGACGGTGTTGGTGAGACGCTTGTGAGACTTGGTGATAGATGAGGCCCCCGTCGGCAGGTGTCGGCGGGGGCCTCTGCGTTCGGGCGGACGGCCCCGAGGGGCCGCCAGGAAGAGCGGCATTGAGGGCGCGTGTCGGGTCGGGCGTCTGCGCGGGCGTGCGGTTGCGCGCCGGTGCGGGCTCTCGGGTTGCGCGGGGCGGGGTGTGCTTCGCGGGGAAGTATTCGTGCGGAGGTAGCGGTGTGCTGGCGTTGGGCGGCTGGGAAGAATGGCAATGGTGCTGCCGTCAACCGGTATCTGGCTCCTGTAATTTCTGGCCGAAGTGTCCTAACGATCTTGCGTCGATCACCGGTGCAGGGCAGTGCGCGCAGGACCTGTCTCGGGGGGAGTGTGTCTAGAGGACTGCCTTGCATGAGGAATGTGCACTGTCTCACTGATGACCGCCCCTCCGGGCCAGTGGCGACGTTGGCGTGCAACTGAAGGGGGTGGATGAACGATCGTGGCGAACTATGTTCCCCCTAAGTTCCTCGAGGCTGCTGAGGAGGTGATTCTCGGTGTCGACACGCACCGGGATATTCATGTAGCCGCTGTGATCTCGGTGACCGGGAAGACCCTCGCCATAGAGAGCTTCCCGGCGACCGAGCTCGGATATGACCACCTCGTGAAGTGGGCAGCGGTGTCGGGTGTTGTGCGGCGCGCTGGGGTGGAGGGACCGGGCAATTACGGGGCGGCCCTGTCCCGGTATCTGCTGTCCCGGGGGATTGACGTGCTCGAGGCCCCCGGGCCGGGCCGTGCGGCTCGCCATCGGCGGAGTAAGTCCGATCAGGGCGACGCACAGGCCGCTGCTCGTGCTGTGCTCAGTGGCCGTGCCCGATCTCGCGTGAAGACGGGGAACGGCCCGGCGGAGATAGCTCGTATGTACAACGTGGCCAGGGACTCGGCGGTCAAGGCCCGTACGCAGGCTGTCAATCAGCTCAAGGCGATCCTGGTCACGGCCGAGCCGGCCCTGCGGGAAGAGCTGGCGCAGTTGCACCGTCGAGCGCTGATTCGGGCGTGTGCCAACCTTGGCGAAGGCGAAATGGGCGACGACCCTGTGGTGCGCGCTACGAGGTTCACGTTGCGCTCGCTGGCTGAGCGTATCGAGCACCTCACCGTGCAGTCCCGGGAACTGGAGCAGCGTTTGACCGAGGTGATCGAGTCCCATTGCCCCGCTTTGTTGGCTGCGACGGGGGTCGGGCCACGGAGCGCCGCCGTTTTGTTGATCACCATGGGGGACAATGTGGACCGCCTGCGTGGTGAAGCGTCGTTCGCTGCGTTGTGTGGGGCAAGCCCGATCGAATATTCCTCCGGCGGCAGATGCCATCGTCGGCTCAACCGCGGCGGAGATCGGCAGGCCAACGCGGCCCTCTATCGCATCGTGCTGACGCGGCTGCGCTGGGATCGGCGTACCCAGGCGTATTACGAGCGGCGTGTGGCGGAAGGGAAGACCCGACGCGAGATCATCCGCTGCCTGAAACGCTACGTTGCCCGGGAGATCTACCGCCTCGTCCAAGGGCAGCGTCGGGATCTCGGCGAGACGCGGTAACGCTCGGGAAGGCGAGAGGTGCCTACCCAATCCTCGGCGCCCTTCTTGGGCGGGTGGGAGGCTGGCCCGCTCGCTTCCGGGACGCTCGAGGCCCAGTGAAGCCCGCTGGATCGATATCCCCACTCTGCGTGCCCTCGCTGCCCGGGGCGCGCGCCGCGCGCACCCGACGAACTGGCTGAGGCAAGTCCATGGGATTCTCGCCATGAAGCAGTCCTTGAAGCAGGCACCGCACGGCCGCGCTGCGGACCGTCACGGTCGATCCCTGTGGCTCCTGCGGAAGCGTCATCCCGTGTACGAACCGTTCCTCATCAGCCAGGACACCCGACTGAGAGGCGAACTCCCCCTGATACTCGAAGGTGACCATGTGTCGATGTTCCGCGACATGCCGTAGTCGAATTTCAGACATCGTGGTCGAAGGGCGGGCTCAACAGGGGTGCCCTCCCTCATCCTGGAACGTTCGTCCTCAGAGGGAAGGGAATCGATGAACGTCTTGCACCGTCATGCCGCCGATCCGGATGTCATCACCAAGACAACCGGCCTCGTGAACTTTCTGCGGGAGATGGTGCGCAGCAGTCACCAGCGCCAGCGCGATGACCGCAACCGGGAGCGGGTGTGGCTCGCTGACCTGCCCACCCAGATACGCAAGCCGGGAACTCGCAAGGACGGGGTACTGCTTCAGCTGAGGCACGTGCCACAGGAGCCGTCGCCGGACCTCCCCGAACTATTAGAGGGATGGGTCGACCCGCTAGCGTGCCTGGACCCGGATGCGGATGATCCGCCACTGGCGGAGGAGGGGCCGCTGCGCAGCAGGCTGCCTGCGACGATCGGAGCTGTCTCTGAGAATGAACTCACCGTCGTCCCGCGGGATGAAGCTGGCGAAGTGCTGCGTGCGTACGGGCCGTGGCTGGACCGGTGGCGGGCCTGGGCCGAGCGGGAGCGGCACGAGCAGCCATTACGCGTCCTCTATGACAAGGTCTATGCGTGGCATCAGCGGCTGGCGCTAGAGGACGATCGGGTCGAGCTCGTACTGGCAGTGGGCCTGCTGACATTGGACAGGCCGGGGCAGGACGCAGTGCACCGACACCTTCTGACTCAGCGGGTCGAGACAACGATGCACCGCAGCACCGCGGAGATCACGGTGCGGCTGTCGGCGGAGGGGGCGATGCGCCTGGAGGACCAGGACTTCCTGGACTCCGGGGACGGTTGGATCCGAGAGCAGGCTGCGGCCCTGGGGGATGACATCGCCGCCAGCGCGGTACATCCGCTGGACCCTGACACGCTCGAACTACTGTCGAAGTGGCAGGACCGCGCCTTCCAGCACCGAATGGCCTTCAACGCCCGCTGGCAGCCTCCCCCGGCCCTCGAGCCGGTGGCACGGGTGACGTTCGCACCGGCATTGGTGATGCGGCCGAGGAACCTGAATGCTCTGCTGCGCCTGTACGGGAAGATCGCGGAAACGATCGCTGCGGAGGAACACGCCCCGCTCGGCCTCGCGCAGATGGTCCTTGAGGACCTCAGTACCCAGGAGCGGGCAGCATGGGACGGCGCAGGTCTGGCACAGGCCCCGTTGTTTCGAGATGATCCTCTGTTCCCGGGAAAGACAAACGAACAGCAGCGCCGGGTACTGCGCCGACTGCAGAAGGACACAGGCGTTGTCGTCCAGGGGCCGCCCGGTACGGGCAAGACACACACCATCGCCAACCTCCTCACGGCTCTACTCGCGGAGGGGCAGCGTGTCCTGGTCACCAGCGCCCGTGACCAGCCGTTGACGGTGCTGCGTGACAAACTTCCCAAGTCTGTACGTGACTTGTGCGTGCTGCTGCTGAGCTCAACGCGCAACGACAACGGTACGAGTGAGCTGGAACGGACCGTCACGGCGCTGACGAAACAGGTGGCCAGTACCGACACGGAGACTCTGCAGGCTGAGATCAACCGGCTGACCCGGCGCCGATTAGACATTCAGGGCAGGATCGGCACTGTCACCGAGCAACTGCTGGCGGTGCGCGAAAGGGAGTACCGATATCAAGGGGTAGCTCCGGGCTACGAGGGCACCCTGGCCAAGATCGTGCAGACAGTCGAGGACCACCGTCCCGAGCTGGAGTGGATCGGCGCTCTGGCTGAGCACGCGGCCGACCAGCCGCCGCTGTCCGCGCAGCAGGCCCAGGAACTACTGGTACTACTGCGGGAGGGCCTGGGGGACCCTCGCGCGGGAGGGTCGCTGCCGGCTGTTGAAGACCTGCCGACGGCCGAACGCGTCGCGGAGACCTTCGCTGCGAGCTGTGTTACCTCCGCTGGCCTAGGTGAGGAGACTGTCCAGCTGCGCGATGCGCTCGCAGGCATGGGGCCCACCGAGACAGATGACATCAGCCGCCGCCTCGACGCCGCGGCCACAGCACTTCACCACATGGGTCTTCCTGCCGATGCCACCCGCTGGGACGAGCGGTTGTGGGAAACTCAGGCGCTGACCCAGCGTCTGGCGCGCACCCATAGGGCGCTGTGGGAGCGCGTCGAGGACACCACCACCCACATCGATCAGGCGCGCCAAGCACTCAACTCTATTGGCCTGCGGCGTATCAGCGTGCCGGAAGACCTGGACGCACATCAGGCCGGACGGATGGCCGCATCCGGGCAGGCCCTCCTCGAACGCATGCGGGCCAAAGGTCAGCAGCGGGTGCGCGAGCGGATGACCTCCTGGGCCCCACGTGCTCAGAAGGATGCGCACGACATTTTGACGCTGTGCACCGTCGATGGGCAGCCCCCACGCACTGCAGAGGACCTAGAGCATGTCCTGGCCCACTTGCGCGCCCACATCGCCCTCGACATTGTCGCGGTGCGCTGGAAGCAGGTGAAAGCACCCTTGCCCGAGGGAGACCTTGAGGTTCGCCTCGCCGAACTCGCCCACCGGCAGACCCAGCTGCGCCACATCGCCACATTCACCGACGCCCGGGAAGACATCGACGACCTGCTGGTTGGCCATGGTCTCCGGCTTCCTCTGACCACTCGCCATGCGTGGCAGGTGCTCGTGGACGCGACGGAGGCGCTGGCCGGGAGGCGTGCCGCCGACGATGCACTCGCGCAACTTGCTCGCTGGGATGCGCACCTGATGGCCAGCGACCAGGGACAACATCCGGCCGCGGAAGCACGTGCGGTAGCAAGCGCACTGCGCGAGCAGGACGTTGCTGCCTACATCAAAGCCGTCGACGCCCTGCAGGCTGCCCACCACCGGGACGCGCGCCGGCGCCGCTGCCACCACCTTCTCGGCCAGTTGCGCCCCGCACATCCGGTCCTCGCCGCCCGGTTGCTGGAGCAAGCCGCTGATCCGGACTGGGACGAACGCCTAGCGTCGCTCGAGCGAGCCTGGGCATGGGCGCAGGCCGCCCATTTCGTCACCGCGCGGCGCGAGCCCGGCCTGGAGCAGCGCCTGGATGCCGAACTCGCCGAACTAGAAGCGCTGCTAGAAGAGGTTACCGGCGAACTCGCCGCAGCCTGGGGCCGTCTGCACTGCCTCACTCACATGACACCAGAACAGCGCTCGGCGCTGCAGATGTATCAGACACACATGTCTAACCTGGGCCGTGGGACAGGCCGCAGTGCCGACCGGCTCCGCGCCGCTGCTAACGAGCGCATGCGTGTCGCCCAGGGGGCCGTGCCGGCCTGGGTCATGCCCATCGCGGCCGTCGCCGAAATGGTCCAGGCCCGCCGCAACAGCTTCGACGTCGTCATCGTCGACGAAGCAAGCCAGGCCAGCATGGATGCCCTGTTCCTGCTGTGGCTGGCACCCCGAGTCATCGTGGTCGGCGACGACAAACAGTGCTCGCCCCCCTCGACCGGCTTCGGACGCCACCAGGCGATCCGCGACAAACTCGGTGCCTACCTGCACGACATGCCGTCGGGAGTACGCGAGCTGTACATGCCCCACACCAATCTCTACGGCCTGCTCACCTCGTTCTTCCCTGAGGTCATCCGTCTCGATGAGCACTTTCGGTGTGTTCCGGAGATCATCAACTGGTCGTCCGGCACCTTTTACGACCATGCGCTGCTGCCGCTGCGGCAATACGGAGGAGAACGTCTGGATCCGCTGCGCACCACGTTCGTCGAGGACGCGATCACCATCGGCCGCGAGGGCCGCATCCACAACCCTAAAGAAGCCGAAGCCATCGTCGACACCCTAGAGCGCATGGTCGATGATGACGCCTACCGCGACAAGACGATCGGCATCATCGTCCTGCAGGGCTTCGGACAGACCAAGTACATCCAGTCTCTGATCGAACAGCGCATCGCACCGGCCGTCCGTGAGCGTCACCAGATTCGGGTCGGTAACGCCGCGTCATTCCAAGGTGATGAACGGCACGTCATTCTGCTGTCCATGGTGGTCACCGATCCGCCGAGGATCGCAGGCGGCCATCGCAGCGAACAGCAGGCATATAACGTGGCTGCAAGCCGCGCTCAGGACCAGATGTGGCTGTTCTACTCAGTGCCGGTGGACCGTCTCAAGCCAAGGGACATCCGCCTCAACCTGATCACCTACATGCACAACCCGCCTCTCGCGCTCGCAGCCGTGCATGACATCGGCCCGGTGACCGACGGTGTCAAACACCCAGTGTTCCAATCGATGTTCGAGCAGGAGGTGTACCTGAGGCTCAAGCGGCGTGGCTACCACGTCCTGCCACAGTTCCCGGCAGGCACGAAGAAGATCGACCTCGTCGTCGTCGGCGCCCGCGGCCGACTGGCGGTCGAGTGCGACGGCGCCTACTACCACGACACCACACGGGAACAGATCGAGCGCGACCACCAGCGTGACCGCGAACTGCGACGTGTCGGATGGCAGTTCTTCCGCATCCCCGAGAGCGAATTCCGTTTCGACCCGGAAGAAGCCCTCACCGGGCTGTGGGCGGAGCTGGTCCGCCTCGATATCCACCCCGCCGACTACACCCCGCCCACCGGTGATCGGACCGACCTCCCCGCATGGAGCCCCTTGCTTCTGCCCGACCCCGACGACAGCGACGAACCCATTGAGCCCGCTGAGGAGGGGGACGACGACATGGCTGGCGGCAGCGGCGCCGAACAAGCCCCACCCGAAACTGGGGATGCGCAGGCACCACACGCTCGAGAGACCAGCAGTGCCGCCATCGATGGACCGGAGCAAACAACATGACCCTTGCACCTGGAGCCGGAACCGTGACCCTAGACACCAACACCCTCAAGGAACTGTCCCGCGTCATCTGCGGCGACGACCATCTCTACTACCGCGGCACACGCGACCTCACACGCTTCTTCGAAAACGCCGGCTGGCTTGACGTCCTCGAGTTCGATGGGGAATCCCGAAGCGAATGGACCCTGGCCCGCCTCATGGAACGCCGCACAGACGCTGCGGAGATGGAAAAAATCCTCCTGCGCCTGGCGGACGCCCGCGAGTACTACGAAGAACCCCACCAGCTGCCCAAAGTCCTCCAGGCAGTCAACACTTTCCTCATCCACGAGGGGCTGCGCCTAGAAACTCCCGGCGGTTGCCCCCGCGTGGTGACGTGCGACCCCTCACTGGGACACCCTGGAGAACAAGCCCCCGTCGAACTGAAGGCCACAATGGCCGACATCATCGCTGACGCTCGCATGGCCCAACTGCTGCAGCACCGACTGGATGAGGCACGCACCTGCTTCGCTAACGGCGCCCACGTTGCCGCCATCATCATGCTCGGGTCCCTGCTCGAAGGCGTCCTGCTCACCGTAATCCAGGAACGAGACGCCTCCTTGCTGGGGCGCACAGACCCTTCACGTGCCTATCTGGCCGACCTCATCAACATCTGCTCCCGTCAGCGATGGATCGACGCAGACGTCACCAGCTTCAGTCACACCCTGCGCGACTACCGCAACTTCGTTCACCCACACCGGGAGTTCCGCGAGGAGCACAAACCAGACCGCGACACCCTCAACGTCGCCTGGTATGTCGTTAACGGCGCCTTCAATGATCTGGCAGCCACTCAATGGTCGGGTAGCCGGATCACGTTGCCGTGACCCGGCTCACTCCGAACCAGACGTGCAGGTTTTCCCCGCATCCGGCATAAGCAAGCCGCAAGGGCTTCGCAGGTTGGCAGAGTCATGTGGCCCGTTTCCTGTCGCCCGCGCGGTGTGGGCGGTGGCATTCGGAGTGCACGAGGCGAAGGTTGTTCCGCTCGTCCGTGCCGCCGTCGGTGCTTGATGTCAAGGAGTCAGCGGCCAGGCAGCGGAAGCGATAGGCGCGCAGCGAATTCGGCAAGAGATGCAGGGGGATGGGCAGTCCGCATTGTGTGAGCAGGGTCAGTGCTCCATGTGTAAGGGGTGGCTCGCGCCGCGGGGGATGGGGGGTCGGGAGGCGCCGAAAGTGGCCAGGTCCTTGGCTGTCGGCCCCGCAGGGTGAGTGTGGGCGGTCACGGTGATTTGGTGACCCTCCCGGTTCTCCGGGGGCCGTAGTCGGGCAGTTGGGATGATGACTGTCACACCTCCTCAGTGGTCTGAAGAGGCATCCCGAATGCATCGATAGAGCTAGGTCTTCCGCTCTAGGGATCGATTTGGTGGACTTCCCAAGATCGTGTCCATTCACTTGTTGCGAGGCGGCGTGTTCGGTCAGGTTGCAACGGTGATCGCGCCAAACAGGACAAGCGCGCTCAGGCTTAGCGGCTGGGGCTGATAGGCATGATGTCTGCCGCTCCTTGCGAGGGCGGAATTCCTACGTCCAGGGGGGGACGATGAAACGATTCCTCAAAAACGCACGTGGCTGCACCATGGCGTTGGCCGCCTCCGCGCTGATGTGGCCACTGGCGGCTCCGGCGGCGGCTCACGGTGCACCGCTCGATCAGCGCGTGGACACTTACGTCCTGCCCTACGGCGCCCACGCTCCCTCCCTCGCGGAGCTGAAAAGCGGCCAGGGCCTGGCAAGACTGCGAGCGTTAGCCGACGACGGTGACACGCAGGCGCGGCTCGCAAAAGAGACGGTGGGGCCCGCAGCTTCCTTCGCTCCGCGTGCGCGGCGAGAGTCCGCGCGCCCCGCGCCCACCAAGAGCGAGGGAGCGGCGGGGGCTGTGTCCCTGCCGGATCCGCCGCGCACGATGACCGCCGCCGAGTGTGTGGCGGGTCTGGGCACGACGAACAAGTTCTTCGTCAAGTCCCGTTACGCCGCCTGCTCGGGCGCGACGTTCAACCAGACCTGGCTGCAGAACGGCAAGCCTGTTGGCGAGAGTCACTTCAACGTCGTCGTGATCGCGACGGTCCCGTCGATCAGCCGGGAGATCCAGCTCACCTACCAGTTCACCGACATGCTCTCCACCGGCCAGACGGCGATCACGGCTACGGCCATCCAGACCTCGGCGGCGATAGCCCAGAGCTGGCCTGCCGGCGTCCAGTACAGCTGGGGCGGCACACCGCTGCCGGTCTCCAAGTATTGGGTGGCCTTGCGCAGCAACGGAACCTTCAGCCAGAGCGTGGAAGCCTCCGCGGGGCAGGGCAACGGCGGAGCGGTGGACTTGATCAGCGCCGTCTACCAGCCTTCCTTCAAGGTCAGGCCGCCGATGGCCTGGAAGCTGGGCGGAGCCACGGGCGGGGAACCCTTCTGGCTCGCCCTGCGGTGGGACAAGGCGCCCTACCTCCCCAACTCGGCCACAGGCGCAGCCAGCCTCGCCTACCAGACGCCCCTCGTGTACAGCACCGCTGATGGGGCGCCGGAACGTGGGGTTGCCCGCCACATAGAGAAGGCGTTCACCAACCCCGGCTCGACCGTGCCACCCCGTGCCACCAAGAAGGTCCCGGGGCAAAACGCTGGCGACCCTCTGACCCGGCTGTACACGGACTCGAAGCGCAGAGAAGAGAACCGCCGCCGCTCCGTGTACAACTGCACGAAGTACTTCGGGGACGACTACGCCAAGAACGGCGACCAGTGCGACGAGTACCCCTTCGCCAGCACGTACCAAGGGGCCGTCGGCGCGGACTACGACCCGCATCAGTTGCGTGACAACTTCAGCGTGATGCCCGTCCCTGGGGATCAGAACAGGGACGCCGGCATCCTCCTGGGCCAGTTCTACGACAAGAACCGCGTCGTCGATGGGCCTGATGACGGTTTCTGGGTGCAGATCATCCATTAAGGCCGCCACACGCTGATCGCGGAGGCCGGTGCGCTGCGCGCACCGGCCTTCGTGGTTAGGAGGCGGGCCAGAACTGGACGGTGTAGCGCTCTACGTCGTAGACAACGTCGCGGGTTGCAGCCTCGGCCACCGCGGCACGACCGGTACACAGCAGACGAACCGACCACCTGGCCGGCCCTTCCGAGAGGCGGATCCGTTCAGGCATCGGGCTGGTGACTCCGCGCACCTTCAGCTCACCCGCAGCACAGAAGAGGGACGCACAACCCTCCTCCTCCCACTCACCGTCGGGCTTGGGCGGAGCACTGTCCCAGACCTCCACAGTCAGATGGGCCCGGTGTGTGTGCCCGGCACTCGTGATATCCAACCGGCCATCCCGCGGGGTCAGGAACGGACCGGGCTCATACCCGTCAGGGAACAGGGCGGGGAGCCGCGCGTCGTCAGCATCCTCCAGGCATAGTCCGAAATAGTCGACGGACGCTGATATCTCCTGGTGCTTGATCATTGTGGCCATGCGTATCCTCACAGTCAGCTGATCCTGCCCAGCATCCTAGGACGGCCTGACTGCCATCCAGGCGGAAGTCGTAGGCGCCAAGGGGATGTAGTGGGTGTGATTCCGCGAGGGACGTCAGATGGCCAAAGCGGCCGTGAGACACCACCAGGGAGCGCTAAGCGGCAGTGCCGAAGTCGGACTGCTTCGAGGCGGCCTTGGCGACGGCCCGCTCGGTGTTGCCCTTCGAGTCGCGGGCGGCAGCGGCTGACAGCTCGTCGGCGCCGGGCTCGAGATACCAGGGGCGCAGGTCGAGCATGGCGGCGCGCAGGCCGGTGGCGAAGCAGAGCGCGGTGCCCTTGGGCAGGGCGCGGATGGCGTCGGCGGCCAGGATCCGCTCCTGGCGCATGGAGACGGAGGTGCTCTTGCCGGAGTCGGAGTGCGAGGTGGAGGTGGTCTCGACGTCGTGGTCGCCGATCAGACGGGAGAGCTTGTCGGCGAAGTCGGGGTCGTCGATACCGGATCCGATGACCTTGAGGGTGGAGGCGGACCACATGGCGTCCATGCCCGTGCCCCCCAGACCTTTCGGCCCAGGCGGTAGGACTGCAGGTGAGACGCAGAAGCCCCCGCCGGAATGCTCCGGCGGGGGCCTCTGCGCGTGGTGGGTCATGCCGACTCGAAGCGTGGGTCACGGGTTCCGCTGTACTCAGGTTCACCGCTGTCGAGGACACGGAGCAGGGAGGCAGTGACGACGCGGGTGCCGCGGCCAATGCGTAGTACTCGACAGGGAAACTCGCCGCGCCGGACAAGGTCGTAGCCCTTAGCCCGAGAGAACCCGAAAGCTGCGGAGGCTTCTTCGACGCTGCCGGTACCGCCCCAGGTAGCGCGGATATGGGCAGGGGTGTTGATGGCGCTGTGCGGCTGGCTGTCGTGGTTGTTCATGTCGTGCGTGTTGGTCCTTTTCGGGGTCGGCGGTGCTGCCGGAAGCATCCGGGTGGTCTGGTGTTTCCCTCTGGCATCGTGTTGGCGAGGGGAGTGGTCGGTTTGAAGCTGTTGAGCACGGCAGGTGGTGTTGCCGAGGTGAATGCCCTGCTTGGCTGCAGTCGCGGCGGATGTACAGGGACCTTTTGGAGGCGCCAATGGAGACGATGCAGGGTGTCAGGCTTCTGGCGAGCGAGTTCGTCATTGACTGCATCGACCTCGTGTGATCAACCAGGGGCCTCTACTACGTGGTGCGGCTGACGAGGCACAAGGGCGCCTTTCGGAACCTGGTCCGCGATCGGCTCGGAGCCACGGCGGCATCCCGGATTTTTTGTGGAGCGGACCGAGGCTGATCTGTGTGGCCGGTGACTTCACCCGCTACGACGCACACGACGTCCGTGAGTACCAGCGTTCGATTGTCTTGGTCCGCTACCGCTACTTCGGTAGCGACCACTCCGGCCTGGGTCACACAGCGTTTGGCCGCGGTGTGGCGGGTACGCCGCCGTGTGGCTGGGGGTGCCCCCGGTCCGGAAGCAGGGCGTCGCGATGGCCGAACTGGCCGACGCGGTCGACGAGGTCTCGGTCGACATTCACCCGGGATGTGACGGGGCTCGGCACCACGGCACCGGCGACCTGGCGATGTAACTGCGCACGGAGCGGGACCTGGAAGCTCAGGACCTTTCCCGCCTCAGTTACACCATGGCGAAGAGCTCTCTCGCTGGAGCGCTCGCGGAGTGCGGAGTTGTGGGCGGTCGTCGTGATACTGCCTTCCGACGTGACGGGCAGGGAATGGCGGTGGACCACTAATGGTCGGGACGATCCCCGGTTTTGCTAACCGGGGATCGTCGGCTATGTATCGCTCTGTGGCTGCGACCACGCGTGATCCGCCGAATACTGATGATCACCGCACGTGTCGAGAGGGTGTGTGACCACCAAGAGGCGCCAGCGGTCGTTGCAAGCCGAAGCCGAAGCCGAAGCCGAAGCCGAAGCCGAAGCCGAAGCCGAAGCCGAAGCCGAAGCCGAAGCCGTAGTCGCCGGAATGCAGGGGAAGGCTGGCGGGTGTTGCCCAACAGCCTCGCGTCCTGGACGCCGCCCCCCTTCACAACGACATGGAGCAGGCCGCCTCCGCTCTCGCCCAGCGCCTGTGGCCCGCCGCTGACGTGGCCGTGCAGCGGCACGGCCGCGGTGGGCCAAAGTCAGCTCCGAGAGTGCTTGGCCAGTGAGGGACCGTCACGCAGCACGCGACAGCAGGATTGAATCGCTCCCGGCAGCACTGCCACCAGCCCTGCCGGGGGCGGCTCGAGGGAGAACGACGCAGTCAGTTCCGTCCCCTGACGGTCGGCGGCAATCCGGTTTGCCGCCAGGCCCACTGCCGGGGGCACCCACTGCCGGGGGCCTATCGGGACCTCGGCAGGGGGTGCGGTCGGCGTCGGGCCGGAGCGTTCAGCCCCACGGGTAAACAGGCCGCGGGATTTTGCACGGCTGGGCCGCGGCCAGGGCTTCGCGGATCGGCTGGCAGGCTCTGATGTACGCCGTCCGATACGCGTCATCGACGTAGTCGAGCACGGTCCCGGCGGAGAGACGCAGGCCGGGCCCGTTGCTGGCGAGCCAGGGAAGACGGGTGAGCACGGGGGTGCCCAGCCGGTCGAGCTCAGCGTCGACTTGCTCGACGAAGGCGGACGACAGGGTGCCATCGCAGACCTCGAAGTGCTTGAGGACCAGACCCGTGACCGGGACACGGTTGAAAGGAATGCCGGAAAGATGGCCGTGTCGCCACGCGATGGCGGATCCCGCCGCGCTGACGGGAATCTGCCGGGGCTCGGCGACTCCGTCACGGGCCTGCGTGGTGACGACGTACTCGTCGTAGGCGCGGGCGGAGACCACCACGACGTAGCTGTCCGCGGACTCTTCGATGTGGGTCCCCAGCCCGTAGGTGTCGTCGCAGCCCACGAACAGGATCCAGTCGAATTGTCGGCGGGCTTCGTCCAGCAGGGCGGCCGTCGCCTTGCGGCCCCCGTAGCTGGTCTGACCGGACAGTGACCCGTTGCCGGGAAGCAGCCGGAGTGGCCGGTGCTGGGCGAAGGGCGCCGCTTCGGGATCGGGCATGGATGACGGCGTGGCCGTGGCAACGCCCTGAACCTGACGCCGCTGAGCAGGAGCAGAGGCCCAAGAATTCTGCACTACGAGCACCGCGTATCCCTCAAGAGCCCAGGCAGCGGCGATCTGTGTGGCTGTGTGGTGCAGTTCCCCTGAGTCCATGCCGAAGCGGGGCGCGAGCAACTGCACACAGTGTCCCCGTGCCGGTCCGCCTGCCGGAGGGGCGGGTGACGCCGAAGGCCGAGAGCCGGCCTCGATGTCCGATGAGCGCGCGGCTGCGTGGGTGAGGAAGGGACGCTCGCCCAGCGCGGTGAGGTGGCGTGCCGAGCGCGATACCAAAGGCGCGGCAACCGCCGCCGAGATGGACCCGACTCGCAGGACGCTCCGCCCATCCGCCGCCGTGAAGGTCATGATGCACCCGCGGGCGTCACACGCGTGACAGGCCAGGTCACTGACCAGCCCTGGGCCGGCGATGGGGTCCGCGAGCAACTCGATCAACCGCGCGTCGTGTGGCGAGCAGTCGGGATGGACTTCCCGCGTGAGGTGCCAGCACAGGCTGTGTTCACCTTCCTCGACCGTGATCCTCACCGCGAGGTGGCCGGCCAGGCGGTCAAAGAGGCGGACGCGGCGCAGGAGGGCGCTGGGAATTCCGGCGGTACCGGCGTGAAGCTGAGTGAGGGTCGGCGGCTTGGGCTTACGTCGCCGACCAGCGGGTGGGAAGGGTAGAGGCGGCAGAGTAGAGGGATCGATCGTCCACAGCGGGACGCGCCCGTCACCGGTCACGTCCGCTGCGTGTTCGGAGAGCACGTCACCCAGGTCGTGGCCGTCCAGGGAACTGAGCGCGACGAAGCCGGCGTCGGGGTTACGGGCGAAGGAGATCTCGATGTTGCCGACGGCGGCACGGGCCAGCAGTTCCGGGACGCCCTGTACCGCGCGGCGATCACGCTGACGGTGGGGGAGCAGAGCCAGCGCGGGGCGGACGAGGCCGGCGTGCTCTAGACGGATCTCCAGGCGGCTGGTCGCGGGGACGACCTCGGAGATGCCGAGCGGGTATCGCGTCGCGGTGCCGGGGGCGCCCAGTCGGCTCAACAGCAGGGATTCGAGCAGCTGCTGTGTCCCGGTCGCGATCGGGATGAGCGAGGCCCAGTCGGACAGCTGCTTCACTCGCTGGCGTGCCGCGCGAAGAGATTCACCGGTGAGTTCCTGGCGGGCGAACGAGACGTACTGATCAATGGACATCATGACCTCCGTGTTCGTGTGCCCCGACCCGGCACGGACAGAAGGTGATAAAGCTAGCCAGTGAAGATGAGTCTGCGTCAGCGTGGAGGGAGTTGTCCGGCGGTACGTAGGGTCGGTTCAGCAGTACCCGGAGCTGGCCGCTGCCTGGGGCCAGGTGAGCAAATTTGAACGCATGCAGCAGCTCGATGTCAAACACCGTCGACCTCTTTGGCACCCCGCCACTCTGAAGACGGACACGGAACCGCGCCGAGGTTACCTGTCGCCCACTTCACGGTGGACTCACGAAGGCAGCGTTCCGATGAGCGGGAACGGCCATCTCCGGTGCCAGCGATGCGCAGCCCTCTGCCTATGCCTCGACGCTCTGGCCCGGGTTGGACCGGGCGCCGGGCGGCGCGAACCGGATCGACCGCACTACAACGCTGAACGCGTCCCAGAGATCGCCGGCGCCTGCCTACGTGGGCTGGCTCCGGTGGACCGTAAAAGTGGCTGAACGCGCCGAGTACGCCCGGCCATACCTCCCAGGACGGGCTGCAGAGCGTGGCAGTGGACCACCAATGATGCGGAATATCGACGGTTTGGGCAACCGGCGACCTGCCGTTATAATCCGCGCCTTTCGGCCGGTGATTGTCAAGTCGTCTCCGAAGGATCGGCCAGGTATCGGTTGTCAGCGCGCGACGTGGCCGCGCTGTCGTGCCCCGTCGGGCGAGTAGAACTTCTCAAGTGCGGGCCCTGGCAATTCCAGATTTTCTCCGTGTGGGCCCAGCGGCGTTCCCTCGAACGAGTGGAGCTGGGTCGAGGATGGCTACCTATTTTTCACACGCCCTGATCATCTCTGGCCGGGTGGGATCGCACAACGCGTTATCTGTGCCCGCTGTTGACTGCATTCTTGCTTGAGGTGGGCACTAGCGGCACGTAACAGGGGCGGAATCAGGAGTTCCTGGTTCCGTTTTCACCATTTGCAGCTCGTACGGTTCTCTGAGCGGTGTGACTAGCGTGCGATCGGCACGGAACAGGGCCCCGAGTTGGCTGGCGCTCGCATCGGGGCCCTGTTCCTCGTGCCCAACCAATCGACTGCACCAGGAGGTACGAGAGTTGATTCAGCACGTTCGGCGGGGGCTGTCCCGCCTTCTGCAGACGGTGCCCGCAGTGAGCATTCCGCTGCCGGTCCTCATCCAAACAGGTGTTGCCAGCGTCTTCCTGCTCAACTTCCGATTCGGCTCGGCGCTGACCGTTGCGATTATGGCGGTCGCGGCCATCTGGCCCGGCGCTCTGGCACCGGAAGTCCAGATGATGATGACGGCGACCGCGTGGTCGGACCGAAGCGCCGTCTCATTCGTGCGGATTCGCTACACCCACTGACACACCGGCTGGGCCCGTACAACAGAGGACAGGGCCAGGACGGTTGCTGTCTGCTCAGGACGCCGTGAGGGAGCTCGGCTGAGCCGCACTCTGTCGTTCCAGCATCTACTGCGGCCCCGCGCCGCGCTCGACACTGTCGTCGTGCGCGGCCGGAGCCGTTGCTCTTTGAACCTGTGGGGTGGACACCATGCCCAAGCGCCATGACCTTCGCAGGTCGCGCGCCTATTCCAAGCCGCCCGTCAATCACGTTGAACTCGGCCGTCCGCCGGCACGGCCCACCAGCGATCCGCTGGCATACGTGGTCTTCTGCAACGATCACTGGCCCGTCTACTGGCGCTTCAGCAGCATCGTCGCCGGGTCGGCGCACCACGGCGGAGAACTGGCCCGCGCTGCTTTGTCAAAAGTCGCCGCCCGATGGCCGGCCGTGCTGGGAAGCGCCTCGCCGTCAGCGGCTGCCTGGGACCTGCTCTCCCAGGAATGCGCGTCGCGAAGGACGGACTCAGCCGACCGGCTGCACCACATGCTCGACCGAATCGAAGCAGACGCACTCGTCCTGCGCCATAAACTGGGCCTGACCCCCCGGCAGGCCAGTCACGCGATGGGGCTGGAGGAAGCCCAGTTCGGGCTGCTGCACAGTCGGGCTTTGCGCAATCTCAGCGACTGAATATGGAACTGTCAATGCCACCCGGTGTGCGCCGGCGCACGACAGGCCAGGCGCATGGCTTGTTTGGCTCGAGGGTGCATCCCTCGATGGTGGACGGCGCTGGCATACCCGCGACCAACTCTTCTAGCATGGACGTCTGTTGCCGACGGCGCGTGCTGCTGCGGGAGAGTGCGGCCGTCGCGAGCCTGGGGAGCACCTCATCGTTGATACCAGCAAGCCCAGCGTCGCCAGAATGTACGACTGCCTTCTAGGTGGCACAGACAACTACGCCGTAGACCGGGCCGCGTGTGAGGAGCTGCTTCGCCTCGCACCCAGCGCCCGCGAGTTGGCGCTCGTGAACCGGGCGTTCCTTGTGCGAGCGGGCAGGTACCTCGCCCGCGAACACGGGGTGCGCCGCTTCCTGGATCACGGTTCAGGGTTGCCGACGCGGCCCAACTTGCACCAGGTCGCGCAAGAGGTCGACCCGGCCAGCGAGGTCGTCTACATCGACAATGATCCCATCGTTCTGGGCCACGGACGCATGATGCTAGCCGAAGACCCGGACACCACAGCCGTCCTCAACGCCGACATGCGCCACACCGAAGCCATCTTCAAAAGCGAGGAAGTTCGCCACCTGCTCCGAGACGGTCAGCCGGTCGCGGCCATGTTTGTGAGCGTGCTCCACTGCATTCCCGACGCGGACGACCCATGGGCGCTGGTTCGCAGGGTCGCCGGCCTGCTGCCGCCCGGAAGCTTCATGGTCATTTCCCAGCTGGCCAGCGACCAGCCTGAACTGCGCGACAAAGTGACGCAGTTCATGAAGGACATCACAGGCGACAACTGGGGCCGCGTGCGGTCGATCGAAGAAGTGGAGAGATTCTTCGTCGGCCTGGAGGTGCTGGAGACCCCAGGGCCGGTTGAGGTCTCACGCTGGCTACCAGACAGTGATCTCGCTCCGCGCCAGAACACCACCGAATGGATCGAGTACGGCGCCGTAGCCCGCATTGGGTGACTACTCGTCAAAATCGCGGGCGAGCCCGTCGATGCGCTCCTGCAGGCAAGCGAGAGTCTCTCGTTTGGACAGAGCCCTGGCCCACCAGTCGTCGATCGACGCCTGGTAGATCTCCACCTCGTTCGGTTCGGCCAAGAAGGTCCCGCCGCGGTTCATGTCCTCCAAGTAGATCGTCCGGCCGGTGGCGCTATCATGCGGTTTGAACAGCGTCATCGCCGGATGGACGGGTTCGTCGTCCAGGGTGGCGGACTCCGGCAGGATGCGGATGTGCACGTTGGGCTTGTTCTCGGCGAAGTTGTACAGATGCCGTAGCTGTTCGCGCATCACGATCTTGCCGCCCCTGAGCTTCTTCACCACCTGTTCCGCGATCAGGGCTTCGAACATGGGGGCGTCGGGCTGATCGAGCAGGTGCTGGCGGTGGAGACGCATCTCCAGCCGCCGCTCAACGTTCGCCAGCTCCTTCTCCCTCTCTTTCGGGTTGGGGTAGGAGCCGTAGAAGCTCTTCATGACCGCACGCGAGTAGTTGGCGGTCTGCAGCATGCCGGGCACGAGGGTCTGATGGCAGGCCCTGATCATCTTGGAGTGTGTCTCCAGAGCGAACAGGCCGTTCATGATCTCGCCGGCGACGTCGGAGTAGTGCGTCCACCATTGCTGCCCGTGGGACTGCTTCATGAGCGCCTCTACTTCCTGAACGACGTCGGAAGGAGCGTCGTAGAAGTGGAGCAGTGCGTAGACGCGCTCCTCTTTGAGTTTGCCAGTGGCCTTCTCGCACCGCTGGAGCGTCGCGAGCGACCCAATCCCGGGAATCTTGTGGGCGACTGTCTGTTCCAGGGTCAGCTTGTTCTGGACACGCAGGTGCCGCAGCAGGACTCCGATGAGCTGTGCTGCGGCACGTGGTGTAGCAGGCGGCGCCTGCCCCTCCCGGCCTACCAGGGCAAGAACCCGAGTGGACATCTGAACTCCTTGCAATGAACGACGGTTTCCCGTCGCGCGCCAAGGAGAACAGTCTGCCCGCCTGAAGGGCAACCGTCCGCTGCTTCTTTTAGACAGGCATGTTACTGAACTCCCCGCGGCCCGCTCCGTGTACGAACGCGTCCATCTCGTCCTTCGTGAAGATCAACGCGGGACCGGTGGGGAACCGTGAGTTGCGTACCGCGAACTCGTTTTCACCCAGTCGTGCAACCTCGACGCAGTCGTTCTTTGCATCACTGGCTCGAGCCTTCTGCCACCGAGCAGCGCCGATCTGGTCGGCTGCCATCCCGTTCTCCCACTTCCCCATGTCCTGCCTGCCTCTCCGCCTGTGGTCAGCAACGACGCCCCACTGCTGGCCCCGCTCGCACTGAAAGGCCACTCATTTTCACATCGAGCCGAGATTTTTCACCAGCCGTGAGAACGATCAGGATTCTAGACCTTGGACCGGCTTCGATGATGTCCCTCGAAAGGGTGTTCTCACTCGAAGGAAAATAATTAGTAATATAGAAGGGCCGGCGGTGGTTGAGGGGGAGAGGGCTGCTACGAGATTGGCCGGAGATGCACCGTAGCGAATACGCCCCGTGAGGTGGCGCGCAGTGGGCGCGGATCGAGCCGTTGCTCCCGGACCGGACGCCGAAGCGGGGTGGCCGCTGGCGGGATCATCGTGAGGTGATCGACGCAATCGCCTTCAAGTTCCAGACGGGAACGCAGCGGGTCCATCTCCCGGAGAAGTACGGCAACTGGAGAGGCGTCTACAACCGGTTGCGGATGTGGGCCGTTGATGGCACCTGGGAGCGGGTGTTCACGGCGCTGATGGCCCAGGCCGACGCCGGTGAGGAGCTGGCCTGGGCCGTGTTGGTGGATGATGTCGAGCAGGGATTTGCCTCAGGTGGCCCAGTGCATGAGCACCCACCAGCTGAGCGGGTAAACAGGATCGCGATGTCAGCATGGTGGACGGGGCGCGCGATGCCGTTCAGCGCGCGGACTGCCGGCACTCCTCTCGCGGACTGCTGGCACTCCTACGGGCGTCGCTCTTTTGGTGTGCTTGCCCTGGAAGACCAATCTGTGGCTGCCCGGCGTCGCGGCGATGACATCGACGCCCCCGTCTGAGGTCCGCCGTGCCGCTGCTTGACCATGAGTCCATCGCGGGCTGCCAGGGCGGAGACCAGCTCGAACTGGCGGTGGGACATCTCGTGGATCTCCCGCAGGCCCGTGCTCGCCGGCGAAGCTGGTCCAGCAGATTCACGCAGAATCGGCCTGGGCGAGGAAGCTCAGTGATGAAACCGACGCGGCCTGCCCGCGCTGTTGCGCCTATACCTGGGACCGGTCGCCGCGTACCCCGCCCCGCAGCCCGGCGGATGCCGCCGACCGATCGAGCAGGGAGACACGATAGAGGACTTGCCTCTGGGGCGGGCACCCCCTCACACCAGCAGCCTGACCAACCCCCTGACGCCTTCTCTCAGCCTTCCCGAGATTCAACTGGGCCAGCTGCCCGGTCGCCTGAATCCCTGCGTGCCGAGAGCAGGAACAGGACCGCAGCGGCGGCGGTGAAGCCGAAGCCCACGTTCGTGCAGACCATGACTGTCTCGAATGAGGCGTCGGCGATCCGGGGGATGCCGTTGACAAGCATGAGGGCGTAGATGCACAGAATGCCGTAGGCGCGAAGCCGCACCCCGGCCTGTCGCTTGCGCATCCACGGCGGTGTCCACCCCGCCAGAATGGCCACCGGCACCGGCAGCATGAGCGCCGTGGACACTGCCAGCGCTATCCAGTGGTACAGCGGACTGCCGTTCATCCCGCCCCCTTCGTAGTCGATCACCAGACTACCGGGGGTTGGCGAGGGCCGTTCATGCCGAACCGAGCACTGGTCGTGAGCGCGCTCGTGACCGAGGCCCGTTAATACGCGCCCGGCCCATACCTAGGGGACCTGGAAGTCAGCGAGGGCACCGTCCAAATCAGTGTGGGGGACAGCAGCACTACGCTCCCACCGGTCCATAAGCCGATCCGGAACGGATTGGTCGGCATGGACTGGAGATCGTCATGGCGGTGAGCCAGACCTTCTGCGTTCACCGGGGACCACTGGCGAGCGGATCTCTGCGTCCGGCCTACTCGCCCACGAGCCCGGCGGAGACGCCGCCGACCGCCGGGCCGCGTGATCTCACATTTCAGGGTCCAGGGCTGCGAAGTTCTTGCCCCCACCGGATCAGGCGGCGTGTCATGAAGATAATGGCTGCCCAGGTGAGAGGGCCTCGGAATGCTGGATCAGCCGTTCGTAGTCGCGTGTATGCCGACCGGCGTTCATCAACCAGGCCCAGGGCCGTTCGACGGCTCAGCGCCGCGGCAGCAAAGCGAACCGGAAGAGTACTTCGGGCGGGCGACAGTCATGACGGTCTAGACCAAGCCAGGGCATGCCGACGGCACCGAAAGTAATCCCTAGCGGGTTGATCCGGTCCTCCGGAGGTGGAGCGCCGGACCACAGGGCCGGCCCTGTGCCGCTCGAGGGGCGACGCGCAGAATGCGTCGGCGTCGGCCAGCAGGGAGCGGCGCCGGCGGGGCCGCGCTTGACCCCCGGTGTACGGAACGCGAAGGGCCGATCGCCGCTTCTCGCGACGATCGGCCCGGCCACCCGTTCCGGGTGTGGCGTGTGGTTCAGCTGCCTGGCCCGGCCTTCTTTCTCCGGGTCCTGGCCGCCACCGCTCGCTTCTTCACCGCGGCGATGTATTCGTGCGGATCACCCTGGAAGAGGGGCGGTGCCTCGTATGTCCAGAGCGTGAAGTAGTTCCGGACGTGTCTTTGCAGTTCCTCGGGGAGCGGCAGCCCGTGGACCTTGACCGCCGTCTCGCTGTTGTGGCGGCCCCACGTGGAGTTGACCTCTCGCGCGATCACCTGCAGCGGTCGCGCCAGCGCGTCGAAGGCGGCCGCGAGGTCGTCGAGGAAGTCGGGCTCCACAGCACGCTGGAGGTCCAGGTCTGTCTCGCACACGTCGAGCCATTGGTCCTCGTCGACCAGGACGAGCGGGAAGACCGGCTCGGCCGGCGTCCCGAAGGGCTGCTCCAAGGTCACCACCTCCCCTGCCACGGCCGGTGGTTACCGATGTTCCCGTTGCCCCTGCGGTGGTAGTGGACGAACTTCCATCGCGACATGCCGGGAATCCGGTGGCTGTGGACACGGAAATTGTTGCTGTATTTGCCGGCGCGGTTCCACCAGAAGTTGCTTCCCCGGGCGGACGCGTTCTTGGTAAAGCTTACGCCGAAGCGCCGTGCGCCCTTCCAGGCGAAGTGGACGCCGGCTTTGCCCGCGCCGCGGGCGAAGCCGCCCCAGCCGAGGCCGCTGATGGCGCCGATCGTGGTGGACTTGGCGAAGCCGTTCCAGCTCCAGTGCCTGGTACCGGCGTGTCCCGCCGTGTAGCTGGCTGCGGCTGCAGCGGCGCCGACGGCGACTCCGCAGACCACCGAGGCACCGCAGGCGATCGCACCGGCGACGCCGCCCACGACGGCGGCTACCTTGAACGCTTTTCGCCAGCTCCAGCGCCCGTCGAGGTCATAGCAGGTCAGCGGATCGCCATTGCAGTAGTCATAGGCGTTGGCGTTACCGCCCGGCACCGGGTCGCTGCTCAGGAAGCGACCCGTTCGCGGGTCGTACAGCCGGACACCCATCAAGGTGAGGCCGGTCAGCGTCTCGCTGGAGCGCTGCTTGCCGCCGATCCAGCCATATCGCGTGGCGGACTGTCCGGCGCGCGGGTTGCCGAACTCGTCCGTGTCAAGCACGGTGGGCGCGACGGACGTGTCGAGCGGGAGCTGCAGGGTGACATCGCCGTGCAGGTTCTCCAGCTGCAGGACGGTGCCGCCGGTCTTGGTGGTGGTGGCGCCGAGGTTGCCGTCGAGGCCGTCGACGTTGCGGGTCAGCGAGCCCGCGCCGTCCTCGACGATCCAGCGCGGGTTGTCCGCGTCGGAGTCGTAGTGGTTGACCTTGGCGCCGGTCTGGGTCCAGCTGCCGGAGGCGTTCGACTCCGTGGTCCAGGAGCGGAACCGCATCGCGGAGTCCAGCGCCCAGGTGCGACGGCTGGTCCCGGCGGTCTGCTGCTGCACGAGGTCGGTGGTGTAGTAGCCCACCGTCGAACCGGGCAGTGCCGTGGTCCGTCCGAACGCGTCGTAGGTGTAGCCGGCGTTGACGAGCCGGTCGGCACTGTCGAAGGTGTTGTCGGCGGTCGTGCCCCCGGCGGTGGTGCAGTCGGCGTTCACGGCGGCGGTGGCCGTCGCCAGGCTCTTGCGGTTGCTGTTCTTGTCGTAGGTGTAGGAGCGGGTGGTGCAGACGGCGTCGGTGCTGGTGTCCTCGGTCCGGGTCAGCCGGCCCGCCTTGTCGTAGGTGAACGCCTGCGAGGCGGTGACGCCGGGCGTGCCGGTGTGGGTGGCCCACTGCTGGTGGACGGTGGCGGTGATGCTGTCGGAGACCAGGACGGTGCCGTCACTGTCCCGGGTGTAGGTCCGCGTGGTGGCGGTTCCGACCGGGTCCTGTTCCTCGCGCATGGTGTAACCGCCCGGCAGTTGCTGGCTGCTCAGATCGCCGTCGGCGTCGTAGCGGGCGGTGAAGGTGCCGGCGACCGAGTCGGTGACCTTGGTGGTCAGGCCGCGCGGGTCGATTGTGGTGTCGTAGGTGTAGGTGGTGGTGGACGGCACGCTGTCGGTGACCGTGGCGGGCCGGTCGAGCGCGTCGTACTGGGTGGTGGTGGTCCCTCCGTCGGCGTCGGTGTAGGAGATCAGGCGGCCGAGCTTGTCGTACGCCTTGGTGATTGTGCCGCCAGTGGTGGAGGTCTGCTTGGTCCCCTGTCCAGTGGCGGCGTCGTAGGTGAGGGTGACGGCCGGCACGGCGGCGCCGGTGCCTCCGGTGACCGTGGTGGTCGTGGCCCGCCCGGCATTGTCGTAGGCGGTGGTGGTGGTGCGGGAGACGCCGTTGGCGGTCTCCGTCACCTTGGTGGGCTGGCCGAACAAGCCGTATTCCGTGGTCTTGGTGACCAGTTCCGAGGGGTTGGCGCCGCCGCCGGTGACGGTGCCGCCCGGCGCGGTACGGCAGATGGTGTCCGCCCACTCGGGCCGGCCGCCGCAGACACCGGTGCCGTCGGCGGTGTAATAGGTGGTGATAGTGGTGCCCGCGTCATCGCCCGTGGAGGCGGGCAGCGACACCTTGGTGACGCGTCCCATCTCGTCGTAGGACGTGGACTTGGTGATGGCCAGGCCGTCTGGGTCCTGCACGGTGGTGACCGCGAGGCCCTTCACCCAGTCGTAGCCGGTGGTGGTCGTCCGGGGGTCGGCGAGCAGGTCCGGCCAGGAGCGAGGCTGTGCGCCGACGGTCTCCTTGGTTACGACGTCCTTCACGGTGGCGGTGCCGTCGGTGGGGCGGCCGCTGTCGTACTCCTTGACCGTGTGCCGGCGGGCGGTCAGCCGGCTGCCGGCCGCGGCGACGGTGCTCTGGCCGCTGGTGAGGGCGGAGGCCAGGGTGATCGGGCGCAGCGGTTCGTAGGTGTCGGTCTCGCGGGCGCCGGCCCGGTCGAATACGGAGACGGTGGACAGGAGCTGGGCGCGCTCACCGGAGGAGAGGGCGTTGATGCCGAGGTCCGTCAGCTGGGTCTTCTGCGCGGCCGTGGTGCCCAGCGCCAGTTCCCGGTTGGCTGCGGTCAGCGAGCGGATGACGTGGCCGAACTGGTCGTGTTCGGCGACCGTGATGTGATGGCCGGGGGTCGCCTCGTTGACCTCCTGCCCGGAGGCGTTGAGGTAGTGGATCCCGGCGCGGGTGTAGTCGCCGGAGCCGAGTGCGGCGCCGTCGTTGCCCGCCGGCGTCTGGTCAGCGGGGAAGAGGGCTGTGGCGTCGGTCGGCCGGTCGCTCTGGCCCCAGGAGGCGGTGGCGGCGGTACCGAGGTCTTCCGGGGCGTTGGAACCGGTCAACGGCACCCCGTAGACCAAGGTGGTGGCTGCCGTGCCGTCGACCTGGTCGGCGCTCCCTGCGGCGAGGGTGGGGTGGGAGACGCCGAGAAGCATCCCGTCGCCCGCGGCCGGGTTGGACCCGGCCTTGCCGTAGGTGAACGTCCACGGCAGCCTGCCCGGCTGGGTCAGGCTGGTGACGCGTCCCGCAGCGTCGTAGGTGTAGGCGGTCTTCAGGGCCGGGGAGATGCGCGGGTCCCAGGATTCGCGCAGCCGCCCCTGGTCGTCATAGGCGTAGGAGGCCACCGCGGTCGCGGTCGCGGAGGCTGCCCCGGGCGCTGTCGCCCACAGGCGCACCGTGGCGAGCTGGTCCTTCACGTCGCCGAACGCCGATGCGGTGGCGGTGGTGGCAGTCGCGTAGCCGAAGTCCAGGACGCGGCAGCCCTTGGTGGACGGGTCGCTCTCGCAGGCTGCCAGGGACACGGCGCTGGTGGAGCCGATGATCCGCTTGGGTCGCGCCAGGGTCTTGCCGTTCACCGTTACGGCCTCGGAGACCACCTTGGTGGTGGAGTTCGCCAGGCCGTTGGTGAGCGAGCTGGTCACGGTCCACGCGGTGGCTGTCGGTGAGACCTTGGCGAAGGTGGTGACGGTGCCGTCGGTGTCGGAGAGGGTGAAGTCGCCGGAGGTGAAGGACCCCTTGAGGGTCAGGTCCTCGGCGCCGGGTTCGGCGACCCAGCCGTTGTTGGCGGAGTTCGCGGTGAAGGTGACCTTGGCGCCGTCCTGGCCGAGGACATCGAGCGAGGTGGCGGAGGTCTTCTGGATGCCGGTGTAGTCGGACTCGGTCGCCTCGGCGCCGGTTCCGGAGAGCCATTCCTTGCCGAAGATCGCCGCCTGCCCCGCCTGGCCTGCACCTGCCTGCGGGGAGCGCGAGGAAGCGGTGCGCGTCAGCGTCATGCCGAAGTAGGAGGCGTCGGTTCCGGTGAGCGTGTAGTCACCGGTCAGCAGGTTGACCGTACCGGGTCCCACCTCCTCGGTGGCGGCCCCGTCGGCGTTGCGGTCGACGACCACGCTGATCGGGTCGGAGGACGCGCTGGCGCCGCCGGGGCCGGTGAAGTCGGCCCGCAGCTGGGCGGTGCCGTCAGGGCTGACCGTCCCGGCCGCGTTCCAGCTCAGGCCGGAGACCTTGCCGGACGCGAGGGTGACCGGCCAGGACCCCAGTGCCTGACCGCCGCTGGAGACGTCGCCAACGGGCACGGCGGCCCAGGAGTCCGCGTCACCGCGCCGCCAGGAGAAGGTGACCTTGTCGAACTTGGCACCGTCGGCCTCCGCGGACAGCGGAACGCGAGCCGCGGTGCGGGTTCCGTCATCGGGCAGCGTGACACCGCCGGGACCGACGTGGAAGGCATACGGAACGGCCTCGGACTTGTTCTCGGCCTTGTCCGTGGCGCGCACGCGCAGGGTGTTGGTGCCGGCCTTCGCCGGGGTGACGTTGAAGGTGACAGGAGCGGCCGAGCCACCGGTGGAGACCTTGGTCCAGGTGGTGCCGTCGAGGGACCACTCGACGCCGTTCTGGTCACCGGAAGGCGGCGTCACGGTGAAGTTGCCACTCTGTCCTGCGCCCTTGACCCATTGGCCGCTGGGGTAGTCGGTGGAGGAGACCGCCGACGGGGCGGACGGGGCACTGGTGTCCACGGTGAAGACAGCGTACGGCGACCAGGTGTTGTTGTAGCTGGTGCCGTCGTACGGCGAGGTGCGGAACTTGTACGTCTTGCCATTCACCAGCAGCCCGGCGGGCACGGTCACGGACGCGGCCTGCCCGGAGGGAACGTACGGCGAGACCAGCACATTTCCGACCTGCGCGCCGGTGGCGTTGTCGAAGATCTGGAAGGTGCCGTCGACCTTGTCGTTGTTGGGGTCGACGAAGGTGTCCCGCAGGATGGGAGTGGTGCTGTTGACGTACCAGGTGCCGGAGGAGTCCTTGTAGAACGGCGAACCGGCCTGCTGATCGGTACCGGTGTGGGGACGGTAGTTGTACGTGACGATCAGCTTCGGCGGGTTGCTCGCCGCGTTGGCGGAGTTGACGCGCTTCCACCCGGCGGTCGTCGTCTCGCTCGACGCGCGCAGTCCCATGTTGGAGGTGGCGTTCTTCGCCGAGGCCCAGGTCTGCGCCAGCGTGGTGACGTCGGCGTTGATCCAGCCGTCCGGCTGGGTCGAGCAGCCCGGGTTCCCGGTCGTCTCCGTCGACGTGGCGGACTTGCTGGTCCACGCGGGCTGAGAGGTCCAGCGGGATCCGGTCGTCGCCCTGCCGGTGTCCCACACCTCCCAGGGGTATGCCTTGCAGTCGGTGTTGCCTGCGTGGAAGTCCCACAGGCTGAGCTTCGCGCTGGAGACGAGTGCGTCCGAGAAGGGCGCGGTGTTCCAGGTGATGAAGGAGCGAGCGGTGCGGGCAGTGCCGTCCGCGTTGGTCGTTCCCGGGTTGCCGAAGTCCAGCTCGGTGTCGGTGGACTCGTCCACAGTGACGCCTTGTTGGACATAGGTGTCGAAGACACTGCTCAGCGAGGCAGTGGACGGATCCACCGTCACGGGATACGTGGTCTTGGCGTCGGCGAGGAAGGCGGGATCCGGGGTGAAGACCAGGTCGATGGAGCCCTTGCGCTCGACGGCCTTCATAGCCACGGGAGCACGGTGGAGATGCTCTCCGGAGACCGGATCGACAGCGGCGTCCCACATCACCGGCGCAGGCATGGTCGCCTGCTTCTTGCCCTTGGCGTCGCTGAACAGCAGGCTGCCGTCCTTGAGCTGCTCGGCCTTCAGCCCCTTGGCCTTCAGGGGCAGGGTGTATGTGTAACCGCCCGCGGCAGGTCGGCGACGCAGCGAAACGTACTGCTCGAAGCCCGTACGGGTCGCCTCGACCACCACGTCCGCACCGGGAAGAGCGTCGGCGTAGGTCGCGCGGGTGCCATCAAGCACCGGCTTGGGCAGGCCGCCCTTCCACTGCAAAGTGATCTGCTGGTCCCCCTCGCCGAGCGTGACCAGGTCACGCGCGGTTGCCTGTCCAGCCGCAGCGAGCGAGCGGGTCGCGGCACCACCGGGCGCGCCCAGGCGCAGCCCCTGCGGGTGCCCCTTCGGGGTGACGGATCCGTCGCTGTTGCGCACCAGGTCCAGGTCAACGGGCTTCCAGTCGCCCCCCTCCTTGAAACGGACCGGCCCGGCCGACACCTCGGTGGTCAGCGAACCGTTGGGGTTGACCCACGTAGTGGAGGTCTCTGTGCGCTCCGACAGGGCCTCGACCCGCTTGCGCGAAAGGCGCGCCGCGACCCGTGCCGAGGATATGTCCTCGGCTGAGGTGGCAGCGGGCTTCGCGGACGCGTCCTGCGCCCTAGGCTGCTGCCGCGCCACGGCCATCTCGCTGCCGGCCAGCGCCGACACCGCCATGGTGAACGCGAGCAGCGTGGCCGTCCGGCGCGTCCAGGGCCCGTCGAGCCGAGGCCGGACGCGATCCCGTCCGGCCAGTGAACGTCTCTTCATTTTCGTCCTTTTGGGGAAAGCTAGATCGTATTGACCTGCACTTGGCACCTTATTGACCTTGAAAAGCTGCCAAATCCGGGCAAGCACCCTTTAAGGTGCGATCGGGGTGGTCATACTTACGTGATCTTTACCTGGGCGGCGGCCCGTCGACGTTTCCAGCCATCCGGCTCGAAAGCGCAGTGCCGTGTTTGCGGGAGCCGATGGGGATGTTTGTTCCTGATGCCGGCATGATGTAGGCACGGTGCGGTGTAGTGGCCCGGGCTCAGTCGGCGGATGCTGGTGCAGCAGCGCAGTGGGGCGGGGCTTCAAGTCTCGCCAGCGCTGCTGGCGGCAAGCGCAGCAGGCTGCGGGTAGGCAAGGGGGCCTCAGCCGGGTGTCGCAGCGAGCCCTCCAGGTGAAGGGTGTAGCGCGTGCGCCTTCCATGGCGCTCGCGGCTGAGATAGTCGGCCTCATCGAGGGTGACGACGATGTGGACGGTGCGTTCGGTGACGTGACGCGCCGCGGCGATGTCACGCAGGCGAGCGCCGGGGTCCTATGCGACGGCCAGCAGCACACGGGCATGATTTGTCAGGAAGGTCCATCTACCGACCTGTTCCATGAGGGTCGTCCGGGCCCATGTCTCTGCTTTGCCCTGGCAGCTTCGAACTTGCCGCAACCAGACTCCCTGAGCGGTGTTGTCGAAGACCATCTCCGGCCTCACCTTCACGGGCCGTTCGTCGGCTCGCTCAGCCGGGGAGCTGGCAGTGGACCGCGCGCGTGGTGTGACGCGCAGGGTTCAGCTCGGCGCCCACGCGCCCCGGCGGAGTGCAGTACAAGAGGCCGGGCGCAGAGCCGGTGCGCCCACGTACCAGTCGGCCGAGCAAGCGGGTCCTGTGCTGTGAGGGAAGGGGCCATCCCGAGATGACCAGTAGCTGTGGACCCCGTATGCGAACTTGATCACATGAGTAGGTGTACTCATGTGCCTGCTGAGCTGGTGGCCTACGTTGTTGATGTTGGTGCGTGGCACGGCGGGGCGAGTGGGGAAGCGGTACGGGGTATGGGGTCCTTCGAGGCGGAGTGGGCGGCCAGTAAGGCTGCTGGGCAGCAGCCGGTGGCGATGCGGTTGAACCGGGTGGATGACGGTCCGGTCGGTGGTGGTGGGGATCGGGATCTGAGCTCGCAGGCGGGTCGGAAGACGACCGCGGCTAACGACATCGAGACGGACTTCGAGCCGAATACGAAGAAGGCCGGCGACTGGGCCAAGGAGGCTACGGCGACCGCGGCGAAGGCGTTCGAGGGCTGGGCGACCGCGGCGGGGCTGAAGAAGGCCGAGGAGACCTGGGGGATGCAGGTCAAGGCTCTGATGGGGCGCCTTGCCGGGGAGAAGTCCGCGCTGCGTGGCACGAACAGCCTGTTCATCAGGAACGACCAGGGCATTGGTGACGAGCTGGCCCGTCAGTCCAGGCTGCATCAGTTGTCGCAGCCGCCTCACCACTAGACGCGGGGGACGCGATGTTGACGTATGAGCAGGTTATGAAGATCGACTTCGGTCAGCTGAACACCGCCGCCGACAAATGGGAGTCGATGGCCGGGGAGTTCAAGAAGTTGGAGGACCGCTACAAGGACCGGGTCCAGCCGGTGAGCGTGGACGGCACCTGGACCGGTCAGGCTTCGTTGTTCTCCCGCCCGAACTTCGCCACCACGCGGCATGAGTACGCCGCCGCGCAGGTGGAGGCCAAGGCGGTGGCCTCGTTGCTGCGGGACGCCCATGCCCACTTCGTCGATCTGAAGAAGAGGGTGGAGCACGCCCGGCAGGACGCGATCGACGCGGGGATGAAGGTCTCGGAGGCCGGGGCCGTGAGCTTTGACTTCAGCAAAGTGTCGGCGGCCGAGGCGAACGCCATCCGGCACGATCCAGACCTGCACAGCACCGAGATGTCATGGAGCAAGCGTATCGACGATGCGGTGCGTGCGGTCGACGACGCCGACCAGGGGCTGAAGACCGCCCTGGAGGCGGTCGTCATCGACATCGATCTGAAGGACGGGAACTTCAACGGCTTCAACGGTCAGGCCAGTGGCGACGTCGAGCACTACGAGGGCGAGGCCGCGGCCGACCTCGCGCGCAAGGTCAACGACGGCAAGAAGCTGACACCGCAGGAGGCGGCCCGCTTCGAGTCGCTGATGCGGGACAACTCTCACGACACGGTCTTCAGCCAGACCATGCTGGCCAGTCTCGGGCCCGAGGGGACCCTCACCTTCACCAACCACCTCAGCGACTGGAGCCACTCCGGAAGCGCCGCCGACAAGAGCACCTACGCCGGACTCCAGACGCAGCTGGCGACCACGCTGTCCACCGCCACCAAGGACACCAACTCGCCGTTTTACAAGGAATTCCGGGACGGGCTCAAGAAGGCGGGAGTCCAGAAGTACGACCTCGACGCCGCTGGCAACAAGATCGCTGTCGGCACCGGTCACGGCCAGCAGGTACGTGGCTATCAGTCTCTGGTCACCCTCATGCAGCAGGGTGACGGATACTCGGGCCAGTTCCTCAAGGACATGGCCGAAGACATCCGCACCGCCGAGGACAAGAAGCGGGGCGGCAACCCGGACATCTGGGACCTGCGCGGGGACTTCAACGGGAAGAAGGACGGCGGCTGGTTCGCCAACGATCCCCTCGACGGCGTGCTCGGCATCATGGCCAAGGACCCCGCCACCGCAACCGGCTATCTGGACCCGGGCCCGGGGCAGAAGAACGACGCGCTCAAGTACTTGCTCACCGAGCGCGACTGGAACCACGTCGACACGTCCGACTGGACCGGCAACATCGAGCGCACCGGCAAGGACACCTTCGACAAGGACGTACGGGCCGGGCTCGGCCTCGCGCTGGAGGCCGGCACGACGGGCAACCGTCCCGGGGCAGACGGCACCCCCTTCGGGCGCCACTCCGTCGAGCAGACCCGCATCATGCACGACAGCGTCAACTACCTGGACTACGGGGCCGCCGACGGGAAAGCCGGCGAAAACAAGGACCACCCACGTCTCGGCCAGGCCGACCAGCTGCTGGGCAAGGACGAGTACGCAGCACTGCGTGCCCCGCTCTCCCGCGCCCTCGCCGACTATTCACCCGACGTGGTGGACATCGTTGACGGCGACGGACCGGGCGGACGGGCCGGTGAGAAGGGCGTGTACGCGCACGGCGACGATTCGCAGATCCAGAACAGCAGGAGCAGCCTGCTGCGGATGATCCGCGGCGTCTCGGAGTCCGGCGACCCGTCCAACTTCGAGCGCATCTACCAGGCCCAGCAGGGTTACATGTCCCAGGAACTGCTGGGCAAGGACTTCCCGAACGACCTCAGCGTGACCAACCATTCCCGCAAGGTCGGTGAGGTCATGGGCGCGCTGAACGCCGTCGGCGGCGACGTCAGGATGGACGTACACGACCAGAAGATCAGCGACGCCGCCGCCATCAGGTTCTACGGCTACCACCTGGGAGGCGGTGCCATCACCGGCATCCCCGTCATCGGCGACGCCGCCCAGCGCCTGGTGGACGTCTCCCTCAACGACTGGCTCGCCTCCGTACAGGCCGAGCAAGGATCACTCAACAAGGAAGAACTGAGCCGCGGCAACGATCTCGCCCAGGACAAGCTCGACAAATACTTCGAGACTTGGGGCAAAGAGCACCACATCCGTCCCGACCTGGCGCAGGCAGCGGCGGGAGAGGCCGGGCAGAGTTACGTCAGCGGTCGCCAGATAGCGTACGAAGCCCTGCGATCACGCACCTGAGCATCGCATCGCCCCTTATCCCCCACGAGCGAAAGCAACCACTGTGGCAGTCCAGTCTGCACCCAGTAAGAAGCCCGCGCTGCTCGGCACCGTCGTTCTTGTCGCGACCGCTGCGGTGATCGCGCTCTACGGCTGGCGCGACACCAACATCCTGGGCTCTGACTCCTTCTGCGGCGGGCGACTGGACTCCAATGGCGTCCAAAGTGCCCTGGACACACGCGGGCGTGTGTCCACGGTGGCGGAACAGGGAGGGGAGGGGCGCCCGGAGTTCCGCTGCACCGTGCAGCGCACAAGTCTCCTCGCCGGTGGGGACGACCTTAAGGTGACGGTGCGGACCGCAACCGAGGAGGGGGCCTTCCCCTTCACGACTGCGGTGTGGAAGGACCCCGCGCAGCGGTCGTACTTCAAGGACGGAGCGACCGGCGCGGTCTCCGGACGAGGCGGTTACGTCGTGCTCCCGCAGGCGTGCTGGACGAAAGTCGGAAATATCCAGGGCAGTGCCGTCGTCCACCCTGCCCAGCACACCGTCGCCACCGTCGAGGCCACCATGGAGCAGGGCACGGCAGACCGCAGGGGCCTTGCACGGCTGCTGGTGGACGCGGCACGCACAGTCGCGAAACAGGCGGGCTGTGACACGTCGGACCTGCGCGCACCCAGCGCCCTGTCCGAGCCCGGCGCAGAACGCCCCACGCGCACGCGGGAGGTCTGCGGGCTGACTGGTTTCACGCTCCCCCCTGAAAGCGTCATCACCGGCGTAGCCGAACCGGGCCAGGAACGGCTCAACCAGCAGAACAAGACGTGGACATGCGACCTGGCACTTGGCGGAAGCGGTGAGGCACGCCTGTCGCTGGCCGCCACCTCCGAAGCCGCCTTCGTCCGGGCGGCCCTGGACGCGCCTGGAGCCTTCACCAAGCTCCCCGGTGGCAAGGGCCTCGCCTCTCCCCGTCAAGAAGCGGTAGTGCACTGCTCGGGCGGCGACGTCTACTTCACCGCCCACTGGAACACCGCATACGGCAACGCCCTGCGCAAGCACACCGGCGGTGACGTGTCCAAGACCGCCGGCCTCCAACGCGCAATCTTCCAGAACTTCCTCAACGCAACCGCCGCCTCCCACTCCTGCCCGAACGTCACGTTGGGTAAATGAACCCCTCGCCGGCTCCCCGCGTCGCCTGGAGCGATGCGGGGAGTGTTGCTCGCCGTCGCCCACGAGCCTGCCATGCGGGCCGGTCATGGCCAGGAGCCCACACGGGCTGACACGGTCAACCCGTGTATCAGGCGACCTACGGGCTGGGGGGCTGGACGAAGGGAGTCGTGCGCATTGCACTCCCTTCGCACAGAGCCGAGGAGGACTGAGCGCATAGGAGCGGACTTCGCCGTGCTGTGCGAGAGCCTTGACGTCTCCTTAATGCCCCACTGTCGACTTCTTGACGTACTCTTCTCCCTGGTGTGCCGGGAAGCCTGGTCGGCGAAATTGAATCGTTCTCGTACGCGTCGTCACGCGTCACGACACAGCCCCCGAAAGGCACCGGCACATGACACTCCCCGGGCAGACCACGCCCGTTTCCACCTCAGCCGCGCCCCGTGCGGGACGCGCGCCGCGCCGCTCGGTACTGTTCTTCGCGTTCGCCTTCGCCGTGATCGCCGACCCGGTCTCCTCCGTCGCCTATGCCATCGAGGCGGCCCTGCGCGCCCTCCATGGCGACCTGGCGCTGCTCCTGCCGACCATGTCACTGGTGGTGGGGCTGGTCGTGGTGGTCACTGCCAACTACTGGCAGTTGGTGCGCCGCTTTCCTAAAGGTGGGGGAGCCGCCGCCGCGGCCGGGCGGGCCTTCGGACCGCGCTGGACCTTCCTGCCGATCGGGGCGCTGGTCGTCGACTTCGTCCTCACCATCGGCATCTCCATTTCGGCCGCCGCCAGCGCGGTCATCGCCCTCTTCCCCGAACTGAGTGGAGTGCGCGTCCCGCTGGCCCTGGGCCTGCTGGCCATAGTGGCGGGACTGACCTGGTTCGGGCACGGCGGACGGCTGCTGTTCGCCGGGATGACCGTGCTCTTCGTCGCGGTGTGTGTCGCTGTGCTCGTACTCGGGTTCACCTCCCCGCACGGAGCAGGTCACGCCGCCGGCAGCACCGCACCAGGCCACCCGGCGATGCTGGCCGTGGTCCTCGCCTTCCCCGTCGCGATGGCCTTGGCCACCGGTGTGGAAGCGCCCTCGACGGCGATCGCCCAACTCGGCCAGCTCAACGACACCCACCGCTGCCGATTCGGACGGGGCACCCTCGCCCTGCTGGTCGTGATCGTCGGTGGCCTCACCATCGCGTTGACCGCCCTGGCCGTACGGCTGCACATCGGCGTCCCCGACCACGACTCCACCCAGATTGCCGACATCGCGCACGCCGCCGCCGGATCGGGGTGGCTGTACGGAGCCTTCCAGCTGACCAGCTCGCTGCTTCTGCTCGCTGCTGCCAGCTCCTCCTTCCAGGCCGGCCCCGGCCTGCTCAAGGCGCTGGCGGGAACGGCCGGGGCGCCGGGCGTGCTGCCGCCGGTCCTTGGCCGCGCCAACAAACACCACACCCCGTACTGGTCGGTCGTCGTCTACCTCGGCGCCGCTGCAGTGATCATCATTGCAGCGGCGGGCCAGGAACAGGAACTTGTTCTCTTCTATGCTGTCGCCGTCTTCGTCAGTTTCCTGGTCGGACTGATGGCCATGACTCGCTTCGCCCGGGTGGAGGGGAATCCAGTCGTGGCGTGGGTCAACGCGCTCGCCGCCGCAGCCGTCGCCTTCACTCTCGTGGTCAATCTGCTGCGCGGCTGGCCGGTGCTGTCGCTGGTCGGCACCCTGCTGATCGCCGGCGGCCTGTACGCGCGCTGGGTGCGGGCCGGACGCCCCACCGGGATCGAGGACGTCGAAACCCGGGCCGAGGCGACCACGAGCTGACGCGGTGCAGACTGTCCTGGCCGGGGGGGGGGCTCGGCAGTACCAAGTTGCCGGTCATCGGCCACACTTGGGTGTGCGCGGCCCGGCCCCGGGCCGCGCTGGTTGCGGGGGAGGCGGCGGATGGATGCTGGCAGGGCAGTGCGGGCGAAGGTGGAGGTGAGGCTCCGATGGGATCCCAGTCCCTTCGGTCAGCCGCCTCGGCACCTCGACATCATCGCCGCGACCTACTTTGCGGACGACCCTTACGGTCGGCCGGCGTATGTCGTCCATTCCGACAGTCGATCGCCGGACGGCACCATCAGCATGATCCGGCACAGCCGGACCGGGCTGGGCCTGGGCTTTGTTGAGGTGATGGTCCTGGAGCTCGACCGGATGGCGCCTGCCCTCGGCAGGGTGGTCGTCGGCGTGGCCATTCATCAGGATGGTGGCGCCCGTACGTTCGCGGACATGGCGCATGCGGGGGTGGTGGTCGTCGAGGACTACGTCGAGCTGCTGGCCCATGACTTCGCGCGGGTCGCCGGATCCACTGCGGCGACGGTCGCGGAATGCACTAGGAACGGCAGTTCGGGTGAGTGGGAGTTCCACGAGATGATCCGTGGGTTCGACGGTGACCCGGCCGCCTTCGCCGAGCGGATGGGTAGCGTCCGGCAGGGTTGACCGCGATGCGGCGAGCGGCTCGCCGGCCTTTAGGGCGCGCCTTTGTGAGAGGGGCCCGTTTTCATGTCGTAGACGACTGCTGGGAGCACCGCGGCCGACACGAGCGCCAGTGCCGCGTAGGAGCAGCTATCAATTGTTGCTTGGGACATCTGCATGGCTCGGGGGATCGAGTCGGCTGCCATGCCGGCTCCCACTCCGACAAAGCTCGTGCCCAGAATTCTCAGTGGTCCGGGCCGTTGCCTGAGCAGTGCTGGAACCCAGCCCAAGGTCAACGCTGTGCCGCCGGGAAGAGCGAGCAGGGCGAATATGCCGGGCAGTAGCCAGTCTAGGACGTCATTCATCGACTGCTCAGCTTCGCTCCGACTGGGTTACTGTCCAACGCCGCCTCGTGTCTCATAGTTCACCGTTCATGACCGCTTGTAACGCGCGAACCGGAGGGTGTCGAAGGTCGAATCATACGAGAGGTGGCGACAGGCGGGCAAGGCCCCCATTGTTCCCCAAATGGCGCTCGCACGCTGTCTCGCCCGCGTGGATAGGCCCCATCGGGGCGAGCGCCATCACGGCTGCGGGAATATGATCAATCGCTGCCTCGATCAGAGTTCGGCCGCTTCCTTCGGCGGCCAATCAAGGTCTACCGCCGTCCTTTTTCTCTGCTGTGCGGCACCGTTATGGCCTTTTTGAAAGGGTGGATGCCCATCACCCTTTTCCGCTGTCCCTGATTCTTGGGCCTATGCGGGGCTCGAGCCTGAGCCCGGGTGGGGCCGGGTCCGCGCCCGCATCGAACACATTTTCGCTCATAGGGAGAAGTGAAAGATCCTTTGCGGCTGTCGTCCAAAGGGGGCGATGGCCTCCATGTCACGCGGCCGCCACCGTGTGCGAGCTTGCCCGGACCAGCCATTCCGGCCGGCGCCCCACCCGCCTCCTGCCCGCCCTTCAGGACTGAGGCGGTCGAACCGGACGTGCCGTGTGCCGTGCGTCCAGGTGGGTCCTGGCGGTGTGGGGGGTGACAGCGCGGGTGATGGCGGATTCGACGGCGGTGATGCGGTCCGCGAGCAGCCCGAGTGCGGCGACGGCCCGGGTGAGTGGTTCTTCTTCCGGTCCGCCGAGGGCCTGGGTGCGTACGTACGCCGCTTTGACCTGCGCCCAGCGGGTCATCTGGTCGGGCGTGAGGGTGCCACGCAGTGCGGCGAGCTTGAGCAGGTTGGCTTCGGCGCCGGTGGTGAGGGTCTGAGCCTCGCTGTGGTAGTGGTCGTCGATGACGGCGGCGAGTTCGGCGTCGTTCATGACGGGGTCGATCCGCGCCGCGATCTTGTTCATGTTGCGGTACGAGCCCTGGAGTTGGAAGGGGGGTTCGGTGCGGGCACTGTCGGTCTGGGCGGCGGAAGCGATGTAGGCCGTGTTGACTGCGAGGACGGTGGAGTGGGCGGTGAGCAGATGGCGGAGGACGGCCAGGACGCGCTCGAGCTCGGCCGGCGAGTAGGGGTGGGTGAGTTCACCTGTGCGCGCCGTCGGGTCGTGTTCGGCGAGACGTACCAGTACGTCCAGGTCGGCGCGGTCGCGGCCCGCGAGCGGTGCGAGGACAGGGTTGGAGGTGAGCGCGTTCTCAATGAAGCTCAGCGCGAAGACGTCCTCCTTGCCCGTGAGTACCTCGCCGAGGTTCCACACATCCGCGCGGTTGGCCAGCATGTCGGGGACGCGGAAGCGCTGCCCGGACTCGGTGTACGGGTTGCCCGCCATGCAGACGGCAAAGCGCTTGCCGCGCAGGTCGTAGGTGCGGGGACCGTCGTTCCCGACGCCCTCCATACGGCGCGTCGCATCACACAGTGAGATGAACTTCTGCAGCAGCTCCGGGGAGGTGTGCTGGATGTCGTCGAGGTAGAGCAGGGTGTTGTTGCCTGCCTTCAACGCGAAGTTGATCTTCTGGACCTCGCGGCGGGCGGTCGCGTTGGGGGCCTGGGCGGGGTCCAGTGAGGTGACCGCGTGGCCCAGGGCTGGGCCGCTGACCTTGACCAGGAACAGGCCGAGCCGGTCCGCGACGTACTCCATCAAGGTCGTTTTGCCGTAGCCCGGCGGGGAGAGCAGCAGAAGCAGACCGTTGCTGTCGGTCCGCTTGGTGCTGCCGGTCGTGCCCAGTTGCTTGGCGAGACTGTCACCGATGAGGGGGAGGTAGACCTCGTCGAGGAGGCGGTTGCGGACGAATGAGGACATAACCTTCGGTGTGTAGTCGTCCAGGCGCAGGCGGGTGCGTTCGGCGGCGATGAGAGCGGTCCGCTGATGCTGGTAGTCGCGGAATCCCGCGGCCCTGTGCTGGATGAAGTCACCAGCCCGGGCCAGCAGCTCATCGACTCGGACGGTGAGCGTACGGTCGTGGGGGATGCGGGCGTGGGTGCCGCGCAGTCCCTCGACCGTCGTGGACAAGGGGGCGTCGGAGTAGTAGCGGGTGAGACCGGGGCAGAGTTCGACGGCCACCGCCTCCGCGAGGTCCCCCTCATCAAGGGGCTCGCCCGCCGCCGTGGCGTAGGAGGCCAGCCAGGCTTCGACGAGTTGACGCCGGTCGGCCGGTGAGTCGAGGACGGTCACGTCGTCGTCAAACGCCGAAGTGCCCACTGTGCGCCGGAACGTGGCGAGCAGGGTTCGGGAGGTGGCGCTGGTGACGAATCCGGGGGGACCGCAGGTCAGTTCCTCGAAGAGGTACTCGGCGGCGCGAACGGAGCCGTCCATGGCCTGGGCCAGTTCTTGTTGCAGGTCGGCGATGGCCGGAGCGAGACCGAACGTGTCACGGGCCCGGGCCAGGGACGTCGCACGTCGTGTCCACGTCGCCCGGTCCGCTTCTGTCGTCCGGTGGGCCCAAAAGAGCTGGGCCTCGGCGCGGGCCGCGGGCGGGTAGCGCAGCAGACCGGCGCTGTCGTGCAGCCGCAGAAGTGCCGTGAGGATGAGGGCGGCGTCGTGGTCGTGGATGCCGCGCTCATAGCCTTCGTCGTACGCGGCCTCGGCAGCTTTGCGGACGAGCCCGGGCAGGTCGCCGTCGTTCAGCGCGGCCGGTCCGTGCTCGGCGAGCAGGCGCACCGCGAGGTACTCGGCGCGGTAGAGGCCGGCGTCCTCGGAGGGCAGGGACTGATTCCAGTAGGGGCCGGTGGCGGCGAACGCGGCGTCGGTCACAGGGGAGCGGTAGTCGGTGCCGGTGAGAGCGAAGGCCAGGCCGTCGCCGTGCGGGACGAGGGCAAGGTCCAGGGGCTGGGTGTTCACCGCGAACGCGTGCCGGCCCAGGTGCACGACCCGGCCGTCGTCGCTGTACAGCTCGGTACGGTCGCGCAGGGCGCGCCCTGCTTCCTGGCGGGCCGCCTTGATACGGCCCTCCAGCTCCTCGGCCCTCACCTGTTCGCCGAGTTCGCGGAGTTCCTCGGCGGTCCTGCGGACCTTGGTGACCATCGGATCGGAGGCGAAGTAGGTGTTCACCGCGTCCATGTCGGCGAGGGTCGCGAGACGGCGGGTGATGGTCTGCAGGACGCGGGCGGCCGAGTCGGCCAGGCGCTCGGCGCGGAGCGCGCGGGCGTCCTGCAAGGTCTGCTTGCGGGCCGAGAACGCCTCATACACCTCGGTGCGCTTGGCTTCCAGGTCTGTGAGGAAGGTGTCGGAGTCCGCGAACCGGGACTGCAGGTTCTCCAGCCGCAGCAGGAGGCCGGCGAGCTGTTCGTCGCAGCGCTCCGGGGTGTCGGCGGCGGCGAGCGCGCCGATGACGGACTGGCCCAGCAGGGCGGTCTCAGCCTTGAATTCGGCACGGCCCTCCCGGCTCTGGAGGTCGGCGCGGCGGGCGTCCAGGGCGGCGCGGGTGCGGTTGATGCCCCCGAGGACGTCCGCGATGTGTGCCAGGACGGAGGTACGGACCGTGGCGTCGCCGACGTCGAGTCCGGCCACCACGTCGGTGACGGTCCTCAGCCTCTCGGTCTGCTCGTCGAGCTGTTCTGCGACCGGGGCGCCCTCGGCGACTGTGGCGATCCCTTGCGCCTGCGCCATCAGCTGCTCGATGTCGTGGTGGTAGCCGGTGAAGGCGTCCTGCCGGCTGAGGAAGGCGACGGCGCGCTGGGCGAAGCGGGTGATGTCGTCCGCGAGGTCCGCAGCCAGCTCCTCGATGCGCGCGGTGTCCGCGTAGCGCGTCTCCTTAAGAGTTACCAAGCGCCCTTGTGCGCGGCGCAGTTCGGTCAGGCGATCCACCCAGTCGTCCGCCCTGCGCGGAGCCTCCCCGCGGATGCGACGCACCAGTGCGCCGGTCCGGTGGGCTGCTTCGTCCAGCGCCTCTGCGGCCTGTCGGGTGAGGGTCGCCACGGTTGCGAACTCCGCCAGCACCTGCTCGGCCGTCGTGCGCAGTTCGCTCAACGGGTGCAGCAGGTCGCCCACGTCGGCTCCGCCGAGCCAGTGGTGCTGATCCGTGGTCCGGATGCAGGCAGCGAGGAGCGTTTCGTACACGGCGGTTGTCGGCGCAGTGGTCTCGGTGACCGTGCGCGCGAGGGAGAGGCAGTCGGAGATCCCGCGCACCAGGTCAGCGTTGCCGATGCGGGCCAGCACGCCCGCGCCGGTGGACTGTGCGGCGGCACAGGTGTCGGAGACGTACGGTGAGCGCCAGCGCTGGATGGGATGGATGCGGGTCGGCTCGTGGGAGTCGGCGCGCAGCGCCAGCAGGGTGCCGTCGTCGAAGAGCGCGTGGCCATGGCAGGAGAGCGGCGTGCTGGCCGCCTTGCGGATCACGTTATACGGCAGAAGCAGGCTGCGGCCCTCGACGCGGTCATGGTAGGCGTACAGCACGTCCTCACCGTTGGGGGAGCGCAGCATCCGCTCGAATTCCAGGCCCTCGGTGGCGGTGTCGAAGGTCTTGGAAGTCCCGGTGGCCAGGTAGTAGCCGCCGGGGAAGACGATCCCCTGGTCCTCGGGCAGCCGGTGGCACGCCTGCCCTATGCCGTCGAGGCGTGTGACGGACTTGGTGGTGCGGTTGAAGACGAGGTGGCGCTGCACGTGCTCCTTGTACGGCCGTACGCGGAGCAGGATCAGCTGCCCCACGCGCGCGTACGCGATGTCCGCGTCGGCGAGCGACTGCAGCGGTTGGTCGACCGGCTCGCTGTAGATCCCTTCGCCCGTCTCGGTGTCGTCCAGGACCTTGACGGTGAGGGCGCCGCCGACCGTGCCGACGAACACCTCGCCGCCGATGGATACGTGCGGGTGCCGGCCCAGAACGTGGTCCTCGCGGGTGGCGGCGGTCCACTCGAAGTCGTGGGAGGGCGGAAAGACGTGGTCGCGTTCCCCCCGGGCGTCCAGGAACGAGGCGTTGCCGTCAGGGTCCAGTGCCCAGCGCAGCACGCGGATGTCCTCGCCGTCCTCGCCGGTCTGGAAGACGGCGAGGAGCCTGCCTTCGGTGTGCCGGAGCTGGAGGAGGCGGGTCTGACGGAAGTAGCGGTGAAGGGCGGCGAATGCACGGACGAACTCGGGGTCGTCGAGCAGGCCGGGTACAGCGTCCTCGGGGAGCCGCGCCAGGTCGCGGTCATGCAGGGCGAAGACATCACCCACCGCCGTATCGGGTTTCAGGGTGAGGGGGGAGGTGTAGCCGATCAGCAGCCTGCCGCCGACAGCCACGATGTCCCGGGGCGCGCAGTTGTGCTCAGTACGGATCCGCCCGGTGCCGACGAGGGACAGCTCGGTGGAGCCGAACTCCTCGGTGCGGCGCCGGTTGAGCGCCTCGGCCCGCCGGGCCAGTTCCGCGGCCTGCCCGGCCAAGCGGTCCCGCAGCACCTCATAGGTGCCCGCGTCCACGGCGGACGAGGGGGACATGCTGTTCATCGTGGGGCTCCCTGCGAAGGCGTACGAGATTGGTCGCGTGCGACACCCGGGGCCGGCCGCGCGCACGCGGCGGGCCCCGGAGGGCAATTCAGACCTTGGCCGTGCCGTTGGCAGAGGACAGGGCCGAGATCGGCAGGTCGGCCAGGCCCAGCTGCCCGGCCTTGTCGAGCAGCTCGCTCAGCTGTCCGCTCTGGGTGCCCCCCGACTTCATCAGCTTCATCAGCAGCGCGGACACCGTGAGGTTCTGTATGTCGCCGGTCGAGACCGAGCCCAGTACGCGCATCACGTCCTCGGGGAAGCTGGCGCTGCCGTCCAGCCACGGCTTCGCCAGGGCCTGGGCCGTCTCGGAGTGCTGCACGAACCCGTCGACTCCCTTGCCCAGCGCGATCGAAGAGATCAGCCGGTCGAAGAAGACGGACTCACCGCCGACGATGTTGATGTCGGCGTTCTCCAGGCCGGTGGCCAGGACCGTGGCCTGCGCCTCGGCGACCTGCCGCTGAGCGTCGAGTCCGGCCAGCCGGACCTCCTTCTCCGCAGCGAGGCGCAGCCGGTACTCCTCGTGCCCGCGCGAGGCGTCATCGAGGGCAGCCATGGCGGCTGCCTTCTGGGTGAGCCCGGCCGCCTCCGCCTTCAGTTTCTCGCCGATCATCGCGGCGTCGGCGGTCGCCTGCGCCTGCGTGCCCTCGGCGACCGCGAGCGCCTTGAGGCGAGCGCCTTCTGCCTCCGCCTTCAACCGGGCCCCGGCGGCCTCGGCCTCGGCGCGGCCGGCCTTCTCGATGACCTCGGCCTCCTTGGCCCGGACCTGGACCTGGGCCAGTCCCTCAGCGGCCGCCTCCGCCTGGATGCCTTCGGCGAGCCGCAGCTTGGCGCGCGCGTCGAGGTCGGCGGACTTCAGCCTGGCCTCGGACAAAGTGAGCTGTTCGGCAGCGTGGTGCTTGGCGGCGACCTCCGCGGCCTCGGCCGCCTTGATGTCCTTGACCAGCTTCTCCTGGGCCTCCGCCTCGGCGCCGATGATCACGGCCTGACGGGTGCGCTCAGCCTCTTCGACGACGCGGAGCTTCTTGATGGACTCCTCCTGCTCGGCGACCGTGCGGTCCACGGCGATCCGCTCCCGGACCACATCGGCAACCTCGCGGCGCTCAGCCTCGACCTCCTTGTCCTTGGAGATCTGCGACAGCGCGGTCTCCCGTTCCCGGGCGATGACTTCGAGCATGCGGTCCTTCTCGATGCGCTCGTTCTCGACGGCGATGACCCGCTCACGGTTCTTCTGAGCGACTACGATTTCGCGGGCCTGGTTCTCGCGCTGCACTCCGAGCTGCTCTTCGGTGCGCAAGAAGGCCGTCTGCGCGCCGAGGCGCTCCTCCTCCTGCACCTTGGACGTCGCGGCCTCCTCGCGGGCCCGCAGGGTCTCCACTTCCCGGCGCTGCTTGATCTCGGCTTCGGACTGGCGGCGCTCCAGCTCCAGGATGGTCTCCCGGGCGTCCACGTTCTGCCGGGTGATCTCCTTCTCCTCGGTGCGCTGGAACTCATTGGTGCGTACGTGCTCGACGGTCGTCAGCTCGGTGATCTTGCGGATGCCCTGGGCGTCCAGGATGTTCGCGGCATCCAGCTGCGTCATCGGGGTCTGCTCAAGGAAGTCGATGGCCGCGTCGTCGAGGTGGTAGCCGTTCAGATCGGTGCCGATCACCCGGATGATCTGGTCGCGGAACTCCTCGCGCTTGGTGTAGAGGTCGACGAAGTCGAGCTGCTTGCCGACGGTCTTGAGCGCCTCGGAGAACTTCGCGGCGAAGAAGTCCTGGATGGCGACCTTGTCGCTGGCCCGCTGGGTGCCGATCGCCTGGGCCACCTTGATGACGTCCTCGACGGTCTTGTTGACCCGCACGAAGAAGCTGATGTGGATGTCGGCCCGGATGTTGTCCTGGCAGATCAGCCCCTCGCGGCCGGTCCGGCGGATCTCGATCGTCTTCACCGAGATGTCCATGTACTCGGCTTTGTGCAGCACCGGCAGCACCACAGCGCCGGTGAAGGTCACGTCGACCTTCTTCGTCTTGGAGATGATCAGCGCGCGGCCCTGCTCCACCTTGCGGAAGAGCTTGCTGACCACCAGGAGCATCGTGATCGCGATGAGCAGGACAACGGCGACGAGTACGCCGATGCCCAGGGAAATGGCATCCATGAGACGTCCTTGGGACAGGGGTGATGAAGCAGAGTGACCGGCAGGGGTGAGCAGGTCAGGCGGAGGCGCGCGGGTCGAGCGCTGGATCGTAGGGCGCGACCCAGAAGAACTCGCCGTCGTCGTCGAACGCGTACAGCAGTCCCGTGGCACCCAGGCGCAGCGGGGCAGTGCCGTTCTGGCGGACCTGGACCAGCGCGGTCGACCCGTCCGCTGCGGCGACCTCCGCCTGACCGAACTCGGTGGATACTGAACCGGTACGGATCGTGCAGGTCAGGCCGATGAAGTCGAGCCGGGACGGCGGAGGCTGGTCAGGGAAGAGGCGCATCAGGCGGCGGAGCAAAGACCGGGTGACAGCCCAGCCGAGCAGCAGGGCCACCGCCAGCACCCCCAGCTTCAGAGCAGCGAGAGAGGCGCCGGATGCTCCGGAGCGGCGTACGAGGACGCAGCCGGTGAAACTGGTGAACCAGGCGGTTGCGACGAGCAGCGACACCGGGATGGTGACGGGAACCCCGCCCGTTCCGAACGGATCGCCGTGCACATCCCCGTTGAACGCGTCATGCTCGGCGGCACCGCACAGCACCAGCAGCCAGAAGACCACGACGACGATCAAGGCGGCGCTGAACAGAGCGGCGGGGAATCCGAAGGCGGCGCCGAGGAATTCACCCACTGTGTCGCCCCCGTTCGTTCGTGACCCGTCCAGTGCCGGGGCCTGGGACCCGGTGCCGGGTACGTTTCCGTCTCCCGGCACCGGGATCATCCCCCGTGCTCCCCCGCCCCCATCTTGACCAGGGACAAGCCAGTTCGCATTGCCGGATCACGGCAATCTTTATGTCCTCTTGATGCCGGGTGCTGTCAGGCGGCGGGCATCTGGCACTCTTGACGCCGCCGACTGAAAAAGACGTCAGCCGCCCATCAAGAAGCCGTTACCGGCGCATCAAGACTCAGGAGAAACCAGTGGCAGGCCGGGACATATCCGAGGACTATCTCGACGGCTACGACCGCATCCTGAGCGAGGTCTGCGCCACCGGCCGCCGACTCACCCGCGACGAGCTGGAGTCGAGGCGCGCGCTGGGCGAGCGGGCCGCCGAGGCCGGCCACGGCCTGCGCGCGCTGGTGCACCGGCATCTGGAGATGACCCGGGCAGTCTGTCCTGACCTGCCCCGGGCTTCCTTCGACCAGATCCTCGGTGCGATCGGCCAAGTCGTCGACGCCCTGGCCGAGGGGCACGAGCGGGCCCAGATCCTGGCTGTACGCCAAGAGGAGGCAGCGCGCCGAGAATTCATCGACGACCTCCTCTACGGACGCAGCGACCCCGGCAACCTCGCCGAGCGCGCCGAGCGATTCGGGCTGCTCCTCTCCCACACCCATGCCGTCGCCGTGGCCGAAGGCCCGCAGACCTACGACGATGCACACCCGGTGACGCAGAGCGTGGAGCGAGCCCTTTTCGGCCGCTTCGGCAACCGCCGCATCCTGTTCGTCACCAAGGACGGCCGGCTCGTTTGCATCGCCCCGGCCGACCAGACCGACGTCCTGCTGTACTTCGCCAAGCAGGCGCACGCGGTGACGGACGGCGGGCGGGTTGCCATCGGCCGGCCGCAGCCCGGCGCGGGCGGAGTCGCCCACTCCTATGAAGAGGCCCTCAACGCCCTCGATCTGGCGGAGCGCATGCACCTCGACGACCCGGTACTGCGCGCAGCGGACCTCCTGGTCTTCCCTGTCCTGACGCGTGACCGACAGGCCATGGCCGACCTCGTACGCAGCGCCCTGGCCCCGCTGCAGCAGGCCCGCGGCGGACCGCAGCCTCTGCTCGACACCCTGACCGCCTACTTCGACTCCGGCTGCATCGCGGCGGAGGCGGCCCGCCGGCTGAACCTGAGCGTACGGGCCTTCACCTACCGCCTGGAGCGCATCCGCCAGCTCACGGGAGCCGACCCTGCGGACCCGGTGCACCGCTACACCCTGCAGACCGCCGTCATCGGCGCCCGGCTGCTCGACTGGCCCGCCACAAGCCTCTGAACCGCATCCGGTTCTCGGTCCCGGCAGCGGGGCGCGCCCCGCAGGTGGGGCACAAGAATCTTGTCAAAGATGCACCAAGAGCAGGTAGAGTCGGTTGCGGTGTGCCGGGAAGCCTGGTCGGCGAACAAGGGATCAATCTCTTTTCCGACCGGGGGTCTTGGCCATGGTTCTTGTCGCGGTTTTCGGGGTGGCGCTGCTGGTGGCGGTGTTGCTGTCCGGGCTCGCCGCCCGCACGGTCCTGTCCACCTCCCTCCTGTTCCTCGTTGGCGGGGCACTGGTCGGTGACGGATTCCTCGGCCTGATCCACATCACGTCGGACAGCGAGGCCGTCGCCGTCACCGCCGACCTCGCCCTCTTCGCGGTGCTGTTCACCGACGGCATGCACGTGTCCTTCCCGGCGCTGCGCCGCGCGTGGAGGAACCCGGCCCGCGCCCTGGGACTGGGCATGCCGCTGGCCTTCGTGTTCATGGCTCTGGTCACCCACTATCTGGCGGGTCTGGACTGGACGACATCGTTCCTGGTGGGTGCGGTGCTCGCACCGACGGATCCGGTGTTCGCCTCGGCGATCGTGGGGCGCAAGGAGGTCCCGGCCCGGCTGCGGCAGCTGCTGAATGTGGAGAGCGGCGTCAACGACGGCCTGGCGCTGCCCATTGTGCTCTTGCTGATCGCGGCGGCGGGCCCCTCGACGGGCGCGGGTGCGGAGGCGTCCGCATCAACGATCGCTCTTGAACTCGCCCTCGGCCTGGCTTTCGGGATGGTGCTGCCGCTGCTGGTCGACGCCCTGGTGCGGTTGCCCCTCCTGGGCGCGGAACCGAAACTGCAGCCGCTGCTGCCGCTGGCGACGGGTGTAATCCTGTATGCGGCCTGCCATCTCACCCACGCCAACCCCTACCTCGCCGCCTTCTCCGCCGGCGCGGTACTCGCCTCCATGTCGCCGGAGTCCAAGGACGCCTTCGAACCGCTGGGCGAGGCACTGGCCGAACTGGCGAAGTTCGCCGCCCTTCTGGTCTTCGGGGCCCTGCTCACACCGACGCTCTTCGGGAACCTGGCGTGGGGCGGCTACATGGCCGTCGTCCTGGCGATCGTGCTGATCCGCCCGGCGTCCCTGCTGCTGTCCCTCATCGGAACCACGTTCGACCGCAGGGAGAAGCTGGCGGCGGCGTGGTTCGGACCGAAGGGCTTCGCTTCCGTGGTATACGGACTCCTGGTGCTCCAGTCCGGCATCCCGCAGGCTGAACAGGCATACACGCTGATCGCGGTGTGCATCGCCTTCTCGATCATCGCGCACTCCAGCACCGACGTCCCGGTCGCCCGGATGTTCCGCGTCAACGACCTGGTCGGCATCCCGGACGCGGCCCACGATGAGCCGAACGACATCCCGCACCCGAACGGAGCCGGCCATGCGCGCACGTGACCTTGCGGTCCAGTACGAGACCGTCACCACCGACACCGACGCCATCGAAGCAGCCCGCCTGCTGGCCGGGCACCAGCTGCCGGGCCTTCTGGTCCTGGACGGCAAGGGGGTGCCGGTGGCGATCCTGCCCGCCTCCCAGATGGTCAAGGCCCTCGTCCCCTCCTACGTCCTGGACGACCCCACCCTCGCGGCAGTCGTCGACGAAAAGCACGCCGACCGGCTCTGCGCGGCCCTGACCGGGCGGACCGTCGGGGAATGCCTGCCCCGCAGGGCCCCCGCGCCTCCGGTAGCGGCGCCCGACGACACGGCCCTGGAAGTGGCCGCGCTGATGGCCAAGGAGCGCAGCCCCCTGGTCGCTGTGGCGGAGCGGCACAAAGACGGCCCCCGCCTGCTCGGTGTGATCACCGCCGCACACCTGCTGAACCGACTCATCGAGGCCACCCCCAAGTAGACGGAGCCCGCGTGAACGACTGGCACAGCTGGGCGGCGATCGCCGTCTTCGTCGGCACCTACGCCCTGATCATCAGCGAGCGCATCCACCGGGTCGCCGCCGCACTCGGCGGCGCCGGGATGATGCTCGCGATCGGGGCGACCGACGACGTCTCCGCCTTCTACCTCCAGGACCGGGGCATCGACTGGAACGTCATCTTCCTGCTCGCCGGCATGATGATGATCGTCGGCGTACTCAAGAAGACCGGCCTCTTCGAATACCTGGCCATCTGGGGCGTCAAAAAGGCCCGCGCCCGGCCATTCCGGGTCATGGTCATGCTGATCGGCATCACCGCACTCGCCTCCGCGCTCCTGGACAACGTCACCACGGTCCTGCTGATCGCCCCCGTCACCCTGCTGGTCTGCGAACGCCTCGCCCTGCCTGCTGCCCCGTTCCTGATCGCCGAGGTCTTCGCCTCCAACATCGGCGGCACCGCCACCCTCGTCGGCGACCCGCCCAACATCATCATCGCCAGCCGGGCCGGCCTCACCTTCAACGACTTCCTCGTCCACCTCGCCCCGCTGTCCGCGCTGCTCACCCTCGTCCTGATCGCCCTGTGCCGGTGGCTGTTCCGCAAGTCCTTCGTGTACGACGAGGAACGCGCCGCCGAGATCATGGAGCTGCAGGAGCGGGAAGCCATCAAGAACCCCCGCCTGCTCACCCAGGGCCTGATCGTGCTCACCCTCGTCATCGCGGGCTTCGTCCTCCACCCGGTCCTGCACTACGAGCCGTCCATCGTCGCCCTCCTCGGCGCCGGCCTGCTCATCGCCGTCTCCACCGTCGAGACCGGAGAGGTCCTGGCCGAAGTCGAATGGCCCACCCTCGCCTTCTTCGCCGGTCTGTTCATCATGATCGGCGGCCTGATCGACACCGGCGTCATCAAGAAAGTCTCCGACACCCTCGCGAGCAGCATCGGCGGCCAGGAACTGGGCGGCTCCATGCTGCTGCTCGGCGCCTCCACCGTGCTGTCCGGGGTGGTCGACAACATCCCCTACGTCGCGACCATGGCCCCCATCACCAGCGACCTCGTGCAGTCCATGGGCGGCGGCGCCGACCACGTCATGTGGTGGGCCCTCGCACTCGGCGCCGACCTCGGAGGCAACGCCACCGCGATCGGCGCCAGCGCCAACGTCGTCGTCCTCGGCATCGCCGAACGCAACCGCCAGCCCATCACCTTCTGGCAGTTCACCAAATACGGCCTCATCGTCACCACCGTCACCACCGCAGCCGCAGCACTCTACGTCTGGCTGCGCTACTTCGCCCTGGCCTAACCCGTCAGCAGCATGGATGCGCCCCATTCAGGGAGAACCGACCCCCGGCCCTCGGCCATCATCGTGACGCAGAGCGCGGATCAGCCCCATACGGGTCAGCATGGTGCGTGCCTGAGGCGAGTCGTGAGTGACAAGGAGCTGAATGCTGCTCTTCCGGGTCGCCCGGAGTACGGCGAAGAAGGCGGCTGTGCCGTCATCGCTGATGTGGGAGACGCCCGTCAGGTCGATCTCCAGGACATCCGGACCGCCGCGCAGCGCCCTGACGAGACGCTTGCCAGTAACCTTCGCGTTCTTGGCGGTGATCTCGCCCCGCAGCTTGACCACGACGCGACGTCCTTCCCGGCGGCTGATCCGTCTTCTGCGCCGCCGGAACTCGAAGACGGCCAGACAGGCGAGTATGCCCGCAGCGAGAGCAGCCGGGATGGCAGCAGCGGGCTCCGTGCCGAAGGGCAGACCGGTCACCATTGACTCCCGGCTTGGAGGAGCGGCAGTGAGTCGCAGAGTAGTGCGTGCCGAGCGGGAGCCTCCACGGACGCCATATGTACTCCTGGGCAGGATGGATCACATTGCCGACCAGTCTTCCCGGCACACCTGTTGTCGACAGTAGTCATGCGGAGCGGGACATGGCGGGAGCAGACGGGTCGGCCCGGCAGAGTTCACGCGCACGGCGCACGGCGCACCGGCTCCGGTATCGCCAGGGCTGTCGCGCAGCGACCTTGGCTCAAGGTGCGGAGCAGCCGGAAGAGTGGCGAGGTTCTCTGCCAGTGGTTCGTGCCGTTTCCAGGGGTCGGCGGAGCCTGGCGAGCGTATGGAAGTTGTCTTTCCGTAGGCCGACCCGCAGGTCGACGTGGTGCACCAGTGTGCCGGGCAGGTCCGAACCTGCCGTATAGGGCCGTCAACGCAGTTGGTGCGTGACCCAGCGTGATACGAATGCGCCCGTCGGCACATCCGAAGGGGCTTTTGGGTAGGTCACGTCGGCGATGCGTGTGCTTCGTGGGTTCCGTTGTATTCAGGCTCGCCGCTGTCGAGGACACGGAGAAGGGAGGCGGTGACGACGCGGGTGCTGCGGCCGATGCGCTAGACGCGGCAGGGGAACGCGCCACGAGGGACCAGGTCGTAGCCCTTGGCGCGGGAGAATCCGAAGGCTGCGGAGGCTTCTTCGACGCTGCCCGTACCACCCCAGGTGGCGCGGATGTGGGCGGGGCTGCTGAGGGCGCTGTGCGGCAGGCTGTCGCGGTGGTCTATGACGTACTTGTTGATCCCTTTGTGAAGTGGAGATGGTGGTGGAAATATCCCTACGCGGTCTGGCGTTGCCCTCTGGCATCGTGATCGCGAGGGGGAGTGGGCGGTTTGAAGCTGTTCAGCACGGCAGGTGGTGTGGTCGAGGTGATGCCGCATCTGGCCGCCGTCGAGGCGGATGTGCAAGGACTCGTCGAGGCGCATATGGAGACGATGCTGGGCGTCACGTTCCTCGCGAGCGAGTACGTCATCGACTGCGTCGACGGCGGGCGGATCGACTCGCTTGGACTCGACGAGAACGGCGCGCCCGTGATCGTTGAGTACAAGCGCGGCACCGATGCAGGGGTGATCAACCAGGGCTTGTATTACATGGCCTGGCTGACGAACCATAAGGACACTTTCCGGAACCTGGTCCGCGACCGGCTCGGGGGCACGGCCGTGTCCCAGATCCTGTGGAGCGCGCCACGGCTGATCTGTGTGGCCGGCGACTTCACCCGCTACGACGCGCACGCCGTACGCGAGCACCGGCATTCGATCGACCTGGTCCGCTACCGATACTTCGGCAGCGACCACTTCGGCCTTGAGACCGTGGTCTCCGTCACCGGGCGCCCGGCGCCGGCTCAGCGGGCACGCCGCCGTACGGCTGGGGTGTCTCTCGGTCGGAAGGAGGTCGGCGCGATAGCCGAGCTGGGCGAAGCGGTCGACGAGGTCCTGGTCGGGCTCGGGGACGGCGTCACTCGGGTGCAGCGCAAGCAGTACCGCGCCTACCGGCGGCTGCGAAACTTCGCCAGCGTCTGCCCGCCGCAGCAGACCAAGGTCCTCGTCTACCTCAAGGCCGACCCGAAGGACGTCGACCTCGTCCCCGGCTTCACCCGGGACGTGACGGGGCTCGGCCACCACGGCACGGGCGACCTGGAGGTGCAGCTGCGTACGGAGCGAGACCTGGAGCGTGCCCAGGATCTGTTCCGCCTCAGCTACTCGGCGGCGTAGAGCTCCCTCGCTGGAGCGCTGGCGGCGTATGGAGTTGTGGGCGGTCGTCGTGATGCTGCCTTCCGACGTGACGGGCAGGGACTGGCGGTGGACCACTAATGGTCCGGACGATCCCCGGTTTTGCTAACCGGGGATCGTCGGCTATGTATCGCCCCGCCGCTGCTCGGCAGAGGAGTGACTCTGCCGACAGTGAGCCTCGACGGCCCGCCCGCGCCGCAGCCTTGCTTGATCATCAGCGAGCCGATCCTGACCGACGGATCGCCGTGACGTCGACTGTTGGGTGCCGCCGTTTATTCGCTGGTTGGGTGCGGAGACGACGCGGCGCCGAGCCTGATGCCTGGGGCGGCATCAACGACATGTACTAGGCAATTCCGTGATGGTGCTGCGGCTGAACCGCAGAGTCAGTGCAATCGCATCCTGTTGGAAGCGGGTGGTCTGCTCGCCGTGGTGGTGCTGCGTCTTGAGAACGGCAGAGGTGTGCTCATCCTGGTAGACCGAGGCAATGACGTTCAAAGTTCCGTGGTGGTGCGGGGGCGGGTAGAGCAACAGTAACTGACTGGAGGTTGTAACGAATTCGACCTGAAGATATGTCCGTGGTGGTGTGTGGCTTGGCCGGCCACAGAAATTACGCCAGGCCAAATATTAGGCCGAAATCGGCGCCATCGCCACAGTGGTGCTGCGAATTTGAATCGCAGAGGCAGGCGAATTCGGTAGTGAGTCGGCGCCTGGTGAAGCTGGAGTGATGGTGCTGCGATCCCGGGCCCCGGAGGTAGAACCTTGCTGAGGAGACCCAATCGGGGATCTACCAACCGTGATGGTGCTGCGGCACATGGTCGCCGAGCCCGGAACGCTGCCGAGGTGGTGCTGCGGGTGGCTCCGCAGAGGCAGCATGATGCAGATGGAAGGCGTCCACACCGACCTGCAGCCGTGATGGTGCTGCGGTTCGACCGCAGAGGCAGGCGATGGGAGCCGAGACGACCGGCCGCGGTGCGTCGCCCTGATGGTGCTGCAGTACCTGACCCCAGGCAAGCCCATAGTGGGCCGGGAACCTTCCGGACCAGCCGATGCTGTGGTGGTGCTGCGGTTCAGAACCGCAGAGGCGGCAGTAAGGTCAGCCCATCCAGGCTGGCCGCCCACAAGCCACGATGGTGCTGCGATTCGAAACCGCAGAGGCGTCATCCGGTGAAAGCCATTTTTCCCCGGGTCAACGACGCTGCGATGGTGCTGCGGACTGTGACGGCAGAGGCGGCACGGAATCCATGGCAAGAATCTGTACCCACCGCGGGCCGTGATGATGCTGCGGAACTGGCCGCAGAAGTGGTGTCGCCCGGCAGTGACCAAGCCGCCGTGGTCGCCCTTACTGTGGTGGTGCTGCGGTCCTCTCCGCAGTAACTGGCGGGGTGCTGTAACGAGTTCGATCTGAAAATGTGTCGTGGCGGTGTGTGGCTCGGCAGCCACAGCGATGGTGCCGATATCGGCGCCATCGCCTTAAAGGTGCTGCGAATTTGAATCGCAGAGATACGTCGAACCCGTGGCTACGGGGTGCAGTGGAAGCAGCTGACCGCCTCCAACGTAGATCCCGATCTGGTCGCCGTGGTGGTGCTGCGGTTCGTGCCTGCAGAGGCAGCCCGGTATGCGCGGTTTGTTGTTGTCTGGGCCACGCCACCGCGATGGTGCTGCGGTTTGGAACCGCAGCGAGAGCTCAGTGAGCACCGCCTGTGCAGCCTGGAGGTGGAGCCGCGATGGTGCTGCGTCTCGAAACCGCAGGGCAGTTCGGTGTAGAGGGTGACGATGGTCCCCATGACAGGGCCGTGGTGGTGCTGCGGTTTGAGACCGCAGAGACAGTGGGCGGGGCGCCCTTGCGGCCGCGCAGATGGGACCAGCCGTGATGGTACTGCGGTTCGAACCACAGAGACAGCGGCCGCCCGCCCGAGTACTTCGATAGAGCCTGCCAGCCGTGATGATGCTGCGATTCGTAACCGCAGATGTGGTCGGTAGTCGCTGGCTGGCGGGCCGTGGCCCCAGGCGCCGTGGTCGTGCTGCGGTTCGAATCCGCAGAGGTAGCCGTTGCGGTCGAACGCATACGTCTTCTGAGCGCCGCCGTGATGGTGCTGCGGATTGGAACCGCAGAGACGAGCCGAGGTTTCCTGGGCAGTCGAAAGTGATTACGTCTCCACGATGATGCTGCAGCGTACGGTGGCAGGGAGTGCAGTCCGAGGCAGCGTCCGTAGCGTACGAAGTCCTCGCCGTGATGATGCTGTGGTTCAGAACCGCAGAGGTAGCGGTGGCGCGCCAGGTTCTGCAGTGCGAGCGCGAAGCTGTGGTGGTGCTGCGGTTCGGAGCTCCAGAGAAAGCGTCTAGCATGCCCCGCCCTTGCGTTGAAGACCATGCCGAGATGGTGCTGCCATTCGGAGCTGCGGAGATAGATCCAGCAGCGTGCGATCGCCGTGGTGCAGGAGCAGCCGTGGTGGTGCTGCGGTTCAGTGCCGCAGAGGAGATAGGCGCCAGCATGCTTGTGGTTCCGAACTCGGGTTTGGTGGTCGTTCATGGGTAGACGGGGTGGCCGAGTTGGAGGGGCCCGTCAGCCTGTGGAAGGCGTGTGCGAGGGGCGTTGTAGATGGCGGTGACGCCGAGGTTGTGGAGTTTGGCGGGGTCGGGGCTCGGGGTGCGGACGAGGGGGTGTTCGAGGAGGGTGGTGATGCTGGCTGTGGTGAGCGGAGGGCACCAAATGGGCCAGGTGAGTGCACCGTTGGGGATGGTGCGGTCCCAGCTGGTGGTCTGGGCCAGAGTGCTGTCGCCGGTGAGGCGGAAGGTGGCGAACCCGTGGAGAGCGAGCCAGGTGGCTCCGGGGACGCCTTGTTGCGTGGGTCTGCCTTGGCTGACCATGTGCGCGTCGCCGGTGGAGTGGTGGTCGAGGTTGGCGCCGGCGTAGCCGTCGACGCGGCGCCAGGCGGTGAGTGCGGCGAGCAAATGGGTGGGATCTTTGCGGCATTCATCGGCGGCTTTGGTCCAGTTGTTGGCCAGGGTCATTTGTCCGCCGCGGCCAAAGAGCGGGGTGCTTGATGTGTAGAGGTCGGGCTGCTTGCCGCGTACGGGGCGGACGTTGCCGGTGTTCTTCTCGGTGGGGGCAATGCTGAGTTGGTTGACGAGTGCGGTGAACCAGTGGGCGGTGGGGGTGTTGTGTTCGCGCTCGACTCGGGTGTGGGTGCGCAGGTGGTGCAGGGCGGTGTCGATGGGCATGCGCAGGGCGTCGCTGGGTCCGCTGCGGGGCAGCGAGAGGATGCCAGGAACCAGCGGCAGGGGCTCCTTGGCGGGGACGTCGGGTAGTTGGGTGCTCAGCAGGTCGGCGAGGGTTTGATGGGTGAGGGGCTGGCGGGTGTGGAGGAGGGCGGGTGCGTCCGGGCCGCGCCAGGAGAGCCGGGCGGGTTGGTCGAGGAGGGGGGCGGTGAGCTGGAGGATGCCCAGCGCGGCGAGGAAGCCGAGTGGGGAGTTGCTGACCAGGGCGGGCAGTTCGAGTTCGTGGTGGGGCATCGGGGTTAGCTGCCTTCCTCGGAGCAGGCCATGTCGGCCAGGCGTACAACGGCTTCGAGCAGGGCCAGGCCCCAGGGGCCGTAGCGACGGTTGAGGGCGTGGAAGCGGTCGGGGCCTGTCCAGTCGGTGCCCATGGCGGCGCTGTTCACGGTGATGTGCTGCTGGTCGGGCATGAGGCAGGTGACGTCGACGGGGTCGGGGTCGGTCACCGGGGGCAGGAGCGGCCGGGCGTGGCCGTGGTGGGAGGCCACCAGGTGCACGATGAGGTCGCTGTCCAGGCCCTGGGTGTGGTCGGGATGGGTAGTGAGCCACTTCTGTACGGCCAGGGCGCTGAGTGCTTCGTGGCGCAGCTCGGGATGCCAGTTGGCCAAGCGGGCAGCGCGGCGGCGGCCCGTATGGTCGGCCGGGTCCATGCCGGACTTGGCCAGGGGCTCATCCAGGGACTCGGCGAGCAGACGGTCGCCGGCGCACAGCATGCACTGGAAGCGGGGATGGTGTTTGCCGCAGTCGTGGGCGTGCGCCCCGGTCTCCACAGCAGCCACCAGGGCCGTGGGTAGATCCAGACGTACGGCGAATTCGGCTGCGCGTGCCGCGACGGCCTTGCCGTGCTGGGCCAGGCCGACGGGGCGAGTGAGGGAACTGCCATCGGCGTCCTCGTCGTTGACGCCAGCGGTGCGCTCGACGCGGTCGCCCTTCGGGCGGGCGGGGACCAGGAGCAGGCGTGATGGGTCGGTGGCGTCGAGGATGGCGTGGCCCGTGCGGGCCGAGCGCCTATCGGCGGCAGTGTCCCAGGCGGTGATGGTTCGGAGCTGGCTGAGGCGCTGGTGCAGGTCGATGGTGTACGAGCCGGGCGTCGGTGGCCCGGAGTCTGCGGCCGGGAGCAGGCCCAGAAGCTGGTCGAGGAGTTGGTGGATGATATCGGTGATGGACTCGTCGTCCTCGCCGGCCAGCAGTTTCTTGGATGCTCTGGTGATGGCCGTCGTGGCCGCCTGGGCGGTGGTCTCGTCGAATCCGCCGAGCAGTGCCAGGGGGCCGGCGTCCAGGCGGGTCGGTGCGCTGTCTGTGAGGGGCGGGAAGTCGGCGAGGTCGACGACGGGGGCGCCGGGGGTACCGGTCCAGCCGTAGGCGTCGTGGCCGCTGTAGTGCGAGGGCAGGACGACGATGCTGCCGGGACGGATGTCGCGGGGGCCGGTTGCGGGGATCCACTGGTTGTCGCGGTCGTCGTAGCGCAGTACCGGAGCCATCGTCTGGTGTTTCTTGGCCGGGGTAGGTGCCTGCGCGTCCGGTGTCCCTTCCAGGTCGCTGGTGGTGTCGTCGGCGGACGGCTGGGTCAGGAAGCGGCGCAGCTGCCGGGCGGGGATGGCGACGGTTTCGCCGGGATGAGGTGGGACTTGGGCCATGCGAGCGGCCCACTTCTCCCAGTCCGGCTGACCTCCCACGGTGGGGAGGTCGCTGCGCCACAGGACCTGGACGTCTTCGGGCGTGGTGCTCAGGCCGTGGAGGAAGGGCGCGGTCGGCTGGTCGGGCACCGGGGTCGGGCTGGTGCGGGTCCAGGAGTCGAGCAGGGTGCGGTGTAGGACGGGAATGCGCGGAGCCGGCACATTCAGCGACGCGGTCTCGGTGCCTGCCAGCAGGAGGGGCAGCGTGGTCGGGTTGATGACCAGTCCCTGGTGAAGGCTGTGCTGGAGGTCCTCGGCGCAGGTGGTGAGAGGGGTATGGGAGGTGAGCCATTCCCAGGTCGCGTGGGCGGCTGGGCCGTAGACCGGGATGTCCTGCGGATCCGGCGCTGCGGCGCGAATCACGACCGCCGGGGCCCAGGGGAAAGTACCGGTGCGGTCCAGGCGGCCCAGGCGCTGGATGAGCGCCGCCGCAGCGGCGTTCTCGCTGATGAGTCCCGCGAAGGACACATCTACGCCGACTTCGACGGTCTGCGTTGCGACGACCACCAAAGGCCGGTCGCGATCGGCGTTGATGCCTTGGAACAGCTCGCGCATCTGGCGGCTGTTCAGCAGGCGCTCGCGATCCTCGCCGCGGCAGCGGCCGGTCAGCAGGACCAGGTCGATGTCGTCGCGTGCGGACAGGCGTTGGAAGGTTGCTCGGGCGGTGCGGATGGTGTTGGCGATGATGCCGAGCACGGGGCGGGCCATGAGCGGCAGCATGACGTCCGTGGCCTGCTCGGCGGCCTGGGCGAAGGCGAGCGCGGAGTTCTTGGCGAGGGTGCTCGCATCCCACAGGGTCAGCCGCCGCTGGGCGTTGAGACGGTTCCCCGCGACGGGGTGCTGGCGATCCGCTCGGGTGATGCTGTGGCGCGGGCGCGCGGGATCAGCAGCGCCGGTGGCGGAGAGGCTGACGACCTGCACGCCACGGCGGGCGAGGTCGGTGTGGGAGGCGGTCTGCTGGTAGGCGGTGCAGTCGGCGGCCGTTGTGAGCAATGGCAGAGCGATGTGCGCCTCGTCCACCGCTAGCAGCGCGTCGGTGCCGCACAGGGCCGCATCGATTGGCCGCATCCTGGGGCTGGTGTGGTAGCCGCGGAAGAGCAGGCGGCTGCCGTACTGGTCCACGGTCGAGGTGATCACGGCGGGCTGGACGGGGGAGCGCAGCCAGCGTGAGGCCCAGTCCACGCCGCCCCGCATCCGCACCGCTTCCAGAGCGGTGCTTTCCCCGCTCAGTTCACGCAGTGCCTGGGCGACGCGGCCGGTGAGGGAGCCGTACGAGGCGCCTTGCAGAGCGCGGTGGACGGTGCGGGCGTGCTCGTGCGCCTGGTCGACAACGAGACGGCGGTCAACGACGAAGAACAGCCGTAGCGGCACACTGCGCTCCAGCCCGGTGGCGCACTGCCAGGCGAGCAGGAACAGCCAGATATCGATCAAGCTGGTTTTGCCCAGACCGGTCGGCACATCCAGGTCCCGCCATTGCCCGGTCTGAGCGACCTGCTTGAGGTAGGCGTTCTGCCACGGGAAGGGGCGGTAGCCGTGTACGGCTTCGACGAAGTCGGGAAAGTCCTCCGGGGTGAAGCTCATGCCTCCGCCTTCCGGGCGTCGGAGGGCACGCACAGGCCCAGGCCGAAGGTCTTCTTGCTCCCCAGCACCACCGGACCGGTGACAGGCTGAGGGAAGGCCAGACGTACATGCCGGACGGGAAGTGGTCGTTCACCGTCCTTACGACGTACCGCATTCGAGTAAAGGCTGGGTGCGCCGGGCACGAAGGCGCCGGTGCGCAGGACCTCCACTGCAACAGGCGTGGGCAGGCCGGCCAGACGACAGCTGGTGGCCACCGAGCCCTCGATGTCGCGACCCCGGGGGAAGCGATCCAAGACCATGGGCAGGGCTGTGGTCCACTGGCGCGCGGCCCGCGTCCACTGCTCCGGCATCACCGACTTGAGGGAGGTGACTTCCGTGTCGCCGGCGCGGACATAGGTCAGCGATACGGGACGTTCCAGGCTGGGCACCTTGAGCTTGCGCAGGCCGCCGCCCATGCGGAGGAGCACGGCCAGGAGCGCTCTGCGGTGCGCGGGATCCAGGTCACTGGGCAGTGCGACCGCGACTCCCCGCAGCCGGCCGTCGGCGTGCGGGTGGCCGACGAACGGCAGCCCTAGGTAGGCGCAGAGGCGGCGCTCGTCTCCCTTTGTCTTGTGGCCATGGACGGCGACCATGGTCTCGACGTCGTGTCCCGCCTCCGCGAGCAAGCCCATCGTCTTCTCCCGCAGCGCGCCGGTCGCCGCAACCGTCAGCGCGGGGTCCAGGGAGAACCGCGGTGGGAACGCAAAGGTCATCAGGTCCTCGAACGGCCCCGCCTTGGGCTCCTGGGTGGCATCCGGCGCGGTGGCTCCCTGGCGGATGTAAGGGAACATTCGGGCCTGCTGCCAAGCGGACTCACCCTGCTCGTGCGCCAGACGCAGCCGCTGCAAGTAGCCCGGATACGGGGCCCGAAGAGAGCACACATCGGCTGTCGTGCCGGCTGCATCGCTGGGGTGCCACATATCCCACTCGGTGCTGCGGTCCTTCGACACGGAGTGCTCAGATGCGTCGGCGGTGACGAGGGCATGGCCGCCGGCCCGGCCAATGTAGGGCACTGTCCTGGCCAACTCGGCCAGGACAGTGAACACTCCCCTTGGTGGCTCTGATGGCCATACGAACTCCAGCCGAGGCTGAGCCAGGGAGCGCTGCGGCCACACTTTCGGTTTACCGCCGTTGGTCCGTCCGGGCAGCACCGCGTGACCAGGCTTGGCCGCCGAGGCGTTCGTCGGCACCCAGGCCATCCGCGGGATCTCGGCCTCCGTGGTACGAGCCGGCACCAGTAGTGCCGGGAGCGGCTGCTGCTCCAGCCAGGACAAGGCGGCGTCCTGGACAGGATCGGTGGGATCAGCCACAGACACCAGGGCGCAGAAGATGCGGGAGGGGTGCGGGGGCCACTCGGCGTGGCTGCGATCGAGGGTAGACGCCTGGTAGGAAGCGTCTAGCAAGTCGACGGTGATGCGAAAGGGCATCGGGGTCACTCGCTCTCGGCTTCGCCGACCCCGGCAATTACATACGACTTGTCAATCGCTTGCTGAAGGCTCGGGTTGGGGTGCACGATCAACGGCTCGGCCGCCCACTGCACGCCCGCAGCATGGGCTCGATCGCGTGCGATCTCGAACAGCTCCAGCGCCTCTTCGTGAGTGGACAGCTCCAGCGCATCGAGCGCCGGTCCCCCGTCACGGCTGCGCTGGACCCAATCAATGCGTTCGGACACCAACAGCAGCTCGCAACCAGAGCGCAGGTGCAGGGCAGGGGCAGCGAAGGCGAGCCGGTCGCCCAGGAGGGCAATAGCGGCCACCAGGGCCCGTGCAGCCTGCGTCAGCTCGTCGCTGACGGGACCGAAGCGCAGCATCGCCAGTTTCGCCAGGCTCAGCGAGGCGCTGCGCTGTACGGAGGTGACCGAGACGCCGCCCAGCCCCTCCGAAGGCGGAATCATGCCGTGCCCGAGCTCCGACATGCGCGCCGTCTTGACGCCCGCCTTGGGCTTCTCGGAGGGCGAGGGAATCCAGCCGGTCTCGGTCAACTGGACCGTCTCTCCCGCCAGGTTGAGACGGTCGAAACGCCCGGCTCCCCGAACACCGACCAGCGGCTTGATGCCAATCATTTCGGACCGATAGGCGCGGGGGATCTTCACCTGGATACGACGCTTGCGGTGCGAATCCCACGCTCCGTAAATGAGATCGCTCGGGGCCAGACTCAGGTACCCGCTCATGTCGCCGGGGCAGGCATCGCGCAGAGCCATACCCGGCTCCGTCGCATCGAAGGCAACGCCCGCACCGTCGACAGAGTCTCGGAAGTACGCATCTCGCGAGCGATGCGGGGCTTCCAGGCTCGTCATCCGCACCGGCACCCCTAGAGACTCGGTCGCCATCTCCAGATGCGGAATGAACGCGGCCTGCCGCCGAATCGCATCCAGCAGAGCGGTTTCGCACCGGTTGGCTTGTGACTGCGGCTGGTCGAGAAGAACGACCGAGGTCTCAAGGCCGTCCACGTACCGCCGCTCGACAAGATGGGCGGCGGCGTTCGTCTCCCTCCCCTTCACCGTCGGAGGGGACACAGGCGTCCCGACGCCGGCCAGCGGTTCGTAATGCGCGGTGATACGAATCGCACCATCTGCAGACCGCAGGCTCGCAGCGTCCAGCAACCGTTCGTAGACATCCTTCATGGCGGAACCTTCCGTTGCGCAGGGGAGTGTGTGCCCCAGCGCGACGGACGAGAACATGGGTCCGCCGGTTGAGGCAGACGTCATGCAAGCAGCGACGACGGCGCGCAACAACGATCACGATCGCGGCGAGGGTGACGCGCTGTCAGAGCCGCTAGATAGGGTGCCCAGCCGCCCATGGCAGACGCTCGTGGGTACTTGTCGGGCTGAGGCGCTCCGGCCGTCTCGCGGCACCGGTCTGTGAGCAGGCGACTGGCGGTCCTGCACGCATGTCGCTGTGTGACCACACCCCCCCGACTGGCCCTCAAAGGTGGGCACAGGATGCTGCTCTGACGCGCTGTCGTTGCGCCGGGCGCGACAGCACGGCACCCGGAAGCGGTGAGCCAGGCACGGGAGGTGTTGGTATGAACGCTGTCTCTGCGATACCAGTCTTGAGGGCGAGCTGGGTGACTGCCTTCGGCTTAACTTCAATGTGACTTGAATCACAAGGGGAGGGTGCCACTGTTCGGAGTGTCGGGTGTGCGGTGTCCTCCGCGACCTAGGCTGGGGTAGGGCGCTGCGCCGTTTTTTACAGGACTCCGCGCGTGTTGACCGAGGAGGGCTGTACGGCTGGACGACCGGTCGGATCGCTGAGCTCGGGGATACCACTGTGAAGTACGTCCGCGATGTGAAGCGCGCGGCGAAGCGGCGTCCCGGCCGGCGACGCCGTTCGACCTGCCTCCGGCCCGCGGTTCCTCAGGCTCCCGTGGTAAGAAAATCAACCCAGACCATTAAGTGGTCACGGTACCCGGTGTCTTTGCTTCGCTCAGGCACCGTGGCTCCCTGGTCCAGGTCTCACTCTCGACGCAAACGGCCATGGGCAGATGATCACTTTTGGATAGGCTGAGGTCATGCCCCGTGTACACGTCATCGTCGCCACTGCCCTGCTCGGCATGACCGCGCTCACCGCCTGCTCATCCAGCAGCGACACCCCGGGTTCTGCCGCGAACGCGCACGACAGCAGCAAGCCGTCAGCGTCCTCTCCTATGCCGAAGCCGATCACGAAGGATCTCCCTCAGGCGGCGCTCACGCAAGCCTTGCTGGGCAACGGTGAGACGCTCCCGGGATGGTCCCTGCACGACAGCAAGCAGGTGATGGAGGGCCAGTACTGCAACACCAACGCTGCAAAGGCCGCACCGCAGGGATGGGTCCGCAGCAGCGACGCCTCCTACGAGTACAACGGGTCCACGAGGAACATGACGGACGTGGACATCTGTCTGTTCGATACCGCCGAGAATGCCCACCGCGCCTACCTGGCGGTGAAGGGCAAGGAGACGAAGAAGGAGCAGGCCCCCAAGCCGGCCGTCGGTGACGAGAGCACGCTCGTCCTCAACCCTGGGGCCGCAAGCGACTCCGTTTACGCGTACAGCCGCTCTGGCAGGGTCAACATCCGTGTCCGGATGGACGGTGGCAATGGCGGTGACCCGTCCGGGGCGCAGGCCACCCTCTCAGCGACGTTGAAGCGGCTTCAGCAGCTCCAGGACGGCCAGCCCGCCACGGCCCGGGCCACGGATGAGAAGGTCGCCGTTCCCGGTACGTAGCCCACAGCAGCCGTTGTCGCACTCTGTGACCCAGTCGGCATGGAGGTGCTGCTGGAAGCATTGGGCCGGGCGGACGGGGACGGGGCGCGCTGCTTCACTAGGCAGTGTCGAGGCGATGCTCCCAACGCAGTTCCGGGTGATCGCCGATCCAGTACGTATGGGACTTGTCCGTAACCCGGAGCTGTACGGCGGAGACGTCAGGACTCCCCGCGGCCTGCCAGGCGATGAGAGTCCGCTCGACCTTGTCCCACAGGGCCACGGGGCCGCCCTGGCGGACGACCCAGCCATCACCGTCCTCCACGAAGTGTGCGAAGGACTCGCGCTCAGCATCGAAGAGGTAGAGAAGTCGGGCGCCGTCGCTCGTGGCAGCACGGACGAATTGGGCGCCGGGAACGGAAAGCTGCGCTAGGAAGGCGGGTACCCATTCCTCCAGCCGGAGTGGCGACACCCTGGCCTCTCGCTCGCTGTCGGCATACGCGGTACGGGCCGACAGGTCACCCGCCACGGGGGTGACTGCCTGGGCGCGGGCCTGCATGAACGAGGAGCGCCCGATGATCGAACCCTCGGCGGTGCCGTTGTCCTTGACGGTGACCTTCGCAAGGCCGGTTCCCCAGGGCCAGGAGCCCACGGTGCTGAGGACGATGCCGCCGGGCCTCGTCTGCCTGACCCAGGTGTATGGGATGCGGCGGACGGCACAGGTGGCGATCACCCGGTCGTAAGGCGCTCGGCGCGGGTGGCCAAGGAGTCCATCGCCGGTCACGGTCCAAGTCGAGTAGCCGACTGTCTCCAGGGCAGCATCGGCGCGCGCCGCCACCTGCGGGTCGACCTCGATCGTGGTGACGTTGTCCTCGCCGAGGTAGTGGCACATCAGGGCTGTGGAGTAGCCGGTGCCAGTACCGATCTCCAGGACGCGGTGTTCCGCCTTGAGGTCCAGGGCCTCGATCATGCGCACGACTGTGGTCGGGTCGGTTGAGGAGGACGTCGGTACGCCCGCGACGGGCTCGCTCACTTGATCGGCGGTGAGGTGGCCGTCGAGCTGGGTCGTCAGGGTGTCGACGCTGTAGGCGATCTTCAGCCACTCGTCCCGGTCCGTCCCGAGAGCTGTGAGGGGTCGCCACGTCCGTCCCTCGTCGAGGAAGACTCCGGGGTGGAGGAATTGCTCGCGCGGCACGCTCTCCACGGCCCCGCGGAGCCAGGGAAGTGTCAGGGCGCCCTTGTTCGCGAGCGCGGCGGCCATGCGACGCCGCTCGGACGCGGAGTCTGTCATCGGCTGTCTCCTTGCGTGAGTAGGTCGGCAAAGGCTGCGGACAATGGGAGGCCGGTCTCCGTCTCCAGCCACCCCCATTGGCCGTTGGGGTTCAGCTCCAGCCACCAGTAGTCCCCTGCGCGGTCCACCGCGAAATCGAAGCTCCCTGATAACAGTTCCAGGCGGTCCAGGTAGGCGTGCAGGGCTTTGTCCACCCAGTCGGGGAGGTACTCAACGGTGTAGGTCAGGGCGCTGTAGTCCTTGCGCCAGTCCAGCAGTTCGGACTCGATGCGCACGGCGAACGTGTGCCGGCCGACGATCAGGACGCGGAGGTCAGCGACCTTGTCCACCCGAGCCTGGAACAGATGAGGGGTGACGCGAATGCTCTCGTCGATCTCGTCGGCACTGACGGGGTCAGCCCAACCGGTGACTGGTACGCCGTCACGTGTGTACGGGGTCCATCTCAGTGTCTTGTAGATCGCGTCCCCCTGGCCGCAGATGAACTCGCGAGCTTCGTCGGGGTCGTTGGTGACCAGGGTGGGTGGGACGGCGAAGCCGAGGCGCTGGGCGAGAGCGAGCTGAGCAGGTTTGTAGTCGGCCGCAGCGATTCGTAACGGGTGGTTGACCCAGAGCGGGCCGCCTAGGGCGTAGAGGGTGCCACCGAGCCCGTAGCGGACTTGCGCTGCCGCGAAGCGGGAGTCATCGGAGGGCAGGTGAGGGAACGAGGGCCACTCGGGGCGGCGCCAGTACACCGACCGGATTTGGGTCAGGTCAGCGGTTCTCGACGGGGTACGCACCTGCCCGACCACGGGGGCCGGGCAGGTGCCGAACCGAGCCGAGACCGCGAGGTCCCCGCCGATGTCAGCGGGATTGAACCTGACCACCGGCACATCGCGCCGGTTGATTTCGGTGATGACCATGTCGGCGGTGATGTCGTCCGCCTCTGTGGCCACCAGGACCGGCCTCTTCTCGGCTTCTATCATCAGTCCTGGTTGCTGTCCTGGTCGTGGCCCTGGTCGTTCTTGGAGTCGGAGTTCGTGGTCATGGACGTCTCGGTGCCGGAGCTCGTGCCGTGCTTGCCCATCTCGACCACGTGGCCGGCGCGGTCGCGGAAGACGCCGAGCTGGGTGGCAGAGTCAATGGTGATCGTGGCGTGCGGCCGGTAGGTAGTGGTCGGGTACGGCGCCAGGCGGCCGACCCCCCACGGGCGGCCGGAGGTCTGCGTAGCGGTCGTCACGGAGACTCCTCGGATGAGTGGATGGACTGTTGGTAGAGCGGCGGACCTCGGGGGAAGCCGACCGCGCCGTACCGCCTGGCTCGACCTGTCCGGGGTTGCTCCAGGCGGAGCATGCGGGCGAAACCGCGTCAGGCCCTGAGCACGGCGTATGCGTTGAGCGGCTCGGCCGCGTCGGGGTCGCCCCCGTCTTCCTCGGTGGCAACCTCGGTGTCGCTTTCGACGACCGCGGCCTTGTCGGGTTCGGTCTCGGTGGTAGCGGGCAGTGTGCGTTCTCCTTCTCTCATCGTCCCCGGACCATGCTGGGCGCGGGAGGTGCCCGTCCGTTCCACGGACTGGGCTCCGCCATCGGTTGGACAGTCGGCCGTGATGGAATACCGGTGCCCCGGGTGGTCCCCGCCGATGGCGGAAGATCGTCAAGTGCCCCTCCGCTCGCCGGGTTCCGGAGGAAGCCCGCGCGTAGAGGTCGCACCGCCCTGCTTCTTGTAATCCGCCGCGAGACGCTGGAGTGAGCGCACGGCGTACTCCGGTGCGTCCCACTGCGGCGGCCGTGGTGCCCTGACCATGAGGTGCAGTCCGTCCAGCCGCCGATACAATTCACGCTGCGTCACGTGCCGGCACCACTGCCTTTCGAGCCACCAGGCGACGAGCCAGAACTGATCGCGGACAGTCAGCTTGGGGGGATGCATAATCTGCTGCACGTTGCGCTCGTAGTTTGAGAGCACCGGCCTGTGGCGGAATAGACTCCTCATCGCGCGGTTACCTGGGTGAAGAACGAGGCGAGGGTCAGGGCAACGAGCACACCTATCACGGCCAGGTACGTATACAGAGCGTGCATCGCGACCGGGTGTGTGTGGTGAATCACCTTCAGAGCGGCGAGCCCCGCCTTACCTCCGGCCGACGGCCGGGACCCTGATGCGGAGATGGTCAGGTATGTGCCCGCTGGCGGCATATCCGCGCCGCCCATCTCCTCGGCCAAGGCGTCAACAGCGTCGTACAGCTCGAAGCGCCTCTGCATGGCCAGGTACGTGCGGATACGGCGCAGGTTCCAGAATTCCTGCATGGCTTACGGTGCCTCCTTCTGCGTGTACGGCTTGGTGCTGGCCGGGCGGGGGCTGGTCCCCCTAGGCATCGACGGCCTCCTTCTGGGCGGGGTGGGAGCCCTGCCAGCCCTCACGGGTCAGCAGTGCCAGGAGATCCCGGACCACTAGCGCAGCCTGCCTCGTGCTCCTCCGCGATGGCTGGTGCTCCTCATCGGCGACGGCGCGCGCCCGCGTGACCATCTCGCGAACCACGATCCGGCCCATGTCCAACTCCGTCTCCGCCGCCTCCGCGAGAGCCGCGAGATGCCCCTGAATCGTCTGGAGCGTGGCGTCGAGTTCGCTGTCCTGCGCCGCGTCCAGGTGACTGCTGAGCACGTAGTCCATGGTCTGCCGGATGGCCTCGACAGTGATGTGGACAGGCCCGTCCCCGCACTCCTCGACTTGCTGCCGTCGCATGGCCTCGAGAAACCGTCTGAGGAGATCCGTCTCCAACCTGACACCCTCACAGGCGGCGAATCCCCGTTCAGGGAGGCGGTACACCCAGGATGAACCCCGCTCGCGGCTCTCGGCCAGACCGCGCAGCCCGAGGGGAACAAGGGAGAACGCTGTACGCCGCTTCGCGTGTTTGGCCATCAGGCGCGTCCGCCTTCGTGAAGCTCCGCCCAGACGACCTTTCCCCACGGCGTTCGGTCGTAGCCCCAACGCCAGCTCATCGCCTCCACCAGAAGCAGTCCGCGCCCGCCCTCCTGGCCGTCGCTGGGGTGCCCCAGCTCGGGCGTGAGACGAGACTTGTCGCTGACACCGATCCGGACCACGCCGGTGCTCGGCCGATGAATGCTGACGCGAACCAAGCGGCAAGGGGTGTGGTTGATGGAGTTGGCGACGAGTTCGGAGACGATGTACGTCCCAGCGTCAACCAGCTCGTCCGCTCCCCACGCGTTGAGGGCGGAAGAGACGAGCAAGCGGGCACGGTAGGCGGTCTCCGGCTCGCACGGCCAGGTCTCGGCGTAACCGGCGGGACCTGTCCCAGTCGGTCGGGCGGCTGTCACGGTCACGGGGCTTCCCTCCGGGGTGGAGCGGCCGGCCTTTACCGGGGGAAGGCCGGCCGCACTTCTCCATGCAGCGAGCACCGGGGGTGGCGCCTCTTCGCTGCGGCGGCGGTGGTGGCGAGAGACCAGTGTACCGCCGCTGCTTTTCCCACGACAGGTGATTCCTTCAGATGCCGAAGGGGTGACCCCGGTGATTTTTACCTTCGGGGTGTTGCCCCTGATGGCCGCGCCGCTACCTTGCGGTTGTGGGAGAGAACCGCAAGCTCGCTGCGGCTATGGACACCTGCCGGATAGGGCAGGCGGAGTTAGCCCGGCGCATCAACACGGAGATCGGTGCCCTGACGGGGCAAGAAGGCCACGTCACTGACCGGGACATCCGCAGGTGGCTGGACGGCAAGACTCAATGGCCGCAGGCCAAGCAGCGGTTGTGCGTCGAGAAGGTACTAGGTCGTTCAGCTATCGACCTGGGCTTCGTTCCCCGGGCCAAGAAGGCAGCACAAGCACCACCGGAGGACCCGATGTACCGTCGTACTCTCTTCGCCGCCGCCACCGGGACCGCCGTCGCACTCACCACGGGCGCCGCGCGTCCCCGCCTCGGTCAGAGCGACGTGAACCGCTTCCGTGCCGAGTACGCCGAGATCGTCACGGATGACCAAGCGCTCGGCGGTGCCCAGCAAGTGGAGAACCACGCCGTAGAACTGGCCATGCGAATCAAGTCGTCACTGGCCGCGGGAGGCGCCTCGGCCTGGGTGCGGACGAAGCTCTACTGCCTTGCCTCGGACGTCACATGCTCGGCGGCCTTCGCCGCCATCGACGCTCAAGCCCGTACCCGTGCCCGCAACCACCTGGACACCGCGGTCACGTTCGCCGGCCTGTCCGGAGACAGCGAGACGCAGTACCACGTATGGAACCACCTGGCGATGGTGGCCGGACAGCGTAAGGACTACGCCGAGGTCTCCGCAGCGGCAGACGCGGCAAAGAGCCTGACCATCGCGAAGAAGGACCCGCTGTACGCATCTCTGGCACACATGCGCAATGCCCACGCCTACGCAGGAAGCCGCGAACGCAGCACCGCGCTGAGGGCCCTCGCTTCCGCGGAACGCTCGTTCGGCCGCCACCTGGACGTGGAGCGGCCCCCCTGGATCACGTTTTACGACGAGGCCGAACTCGACGGCCTCACGTCGATTGTGTGGCTGCGGCTTGGCGAACCCGAGCGTGCGGAGTACCACTTGCACCGTGCCCTAGGCGCCATCCGTCCGGACCTCCTCCGGAACCGGACTTACTACACCGCGCATTTGTCCCTGGCGCAGGCCAAGCAAGGTGACCTGGAGCAGGCTTGCTGCACGGCGAACCGAGCTGCCGGCCTCCTGACCAAGGTTCGCGGCTCGAAGCGCACGACCGACACCCTGGCGAACGTGCGCAAGCTCGTGGTGTCGTCGGGGACAAGGGAGTCCAGTGTTCTGGACTGGGCAGAGAGGGCACAGGCATGGATCTGAAGACCTACACGCGCAAGGGTGCTGCCGACATCCGGGAGATGCTCCTCGACATGCACGACGCTGTCTACGACGGCGGCGAGGACCGCTTCCACGAGAGGGAACGCTTCGCCTGGTTCGTGGACCACTGGAGCAGCAAGGACAGCTGGTCATGCGTCGTGGGGTTCGACAAGGGGGCGCCTACAGGCTTCGCCTACGGCGCGACGTTCGAACCCGGTGGATGGTGGAAGGGGTCGGAACGCCCCGGGTCCGTACCGCCTGAGGCGACGGTCTTCGCTCTTTCAGAGTTGATGGTCATGGAGAAGTGGCGCAAAACCGGTGTTTCCACGAAGCTCCATGAAGCCCTGGTGGACAGCCGCGACGATGACTTCGCGACGCTCCTGGTCGACACAACGCATCCGAAAGTACAGGCCCTCTATGAGACCTGGAAATACGAAAAGGTCGGCACGCAGAAGCCCTTTGAGGATTCGCCCGTCTTCACGATCATGGTTAAGCCACTCTCATCTTCTGGTCCGCTGCTGGCATGACTCGTAGGTGGCTGCAAAGTTGGCAGCCACGAGGCTGCCCCGCTCCCATACGAGAACGGAGCCATACTCACGGCCAAATCCCGCGTGGTCGTAGCCGTCGATGTGCTCGCGGCCGTTCAGATGGGCGGCGACCTTGCCAACGCCTCGTTCCGGCCGGTACCGCACAGCTCGGTCAGTCACTCTCTGGAGGGCGGCACCTCCGCGTCGGGGAGGGCGGCGCAGTACCGCAGGACGATGGCCTGGCGCTCGCCGGGGGCGAGCGGTGCTGTTACCCGACCCCGCCGGATGTCGGCAAGCAGGCTGGTGCTCGCGAGCTCTGGGTGCACCGCGCCCACACAGATCATTCTAGGTAAGGACGGGTCATCCCCACGGTGGCGTGAGCCACCAGGCGGCCTTTCGTCCGCTGCGACGGGGGAGCGACCCTCGATCCAGGCGGTGGGGCCGGAGCACAGGGCTTCGACGCGGCCGGCTTCCGCCGGGGTGGGAGAAAGCGGCGACGTTGATCTCGCGGCTTGGTTGCTGTGTGTTGGTGGCAGAGATGTTCGGTGAAGTCGGTGTCGACCCCGAGATGGGGAAGGCATCTTACTCAAGGGCCTGCAGACAGCTTCCCGGCACGTAGGGCCACGCGGAAAGGGTGTGAGTCGGATGAACAGGATTTCCGGATCACTAGGCACCGTCGTGCTGACCGTCGTCCTACGGTCAGGCGGTACTGCCGCGGCCGTTCAGCAGTCACCCGCCGGACCGGACGCGTGGTCGGACTGTCCTCGTGCCACCTGGTGCATGTGGGACGGGAACAACGCCGTCGGTGACATCTACAGTGACTGCAACGAGCCCAAGTACAACGCAAATCTGACCGAGTATGGATGGAATGACCGGGCCAACTCCGTGGTGAACAATTGAACGCGGAACATCTGTGTCTACTGGGACAAGGACTACGGTGGAAACTACGTGCGCATCGCAGCCGGGGCCAAAGTGAACCTCCCCGTCTCCTGGCGCAACCGGGTGAGTTCATACCGCCAGCTGCCAGCCGGTATCAGCAGTTGCGTCTATGACTGATGTGAGGGCATGCGCCTGCCGAAGGCGGCGTGGCGCCGCGCGAGTCCTCTCCGTGAACTCGCCCGTCTCGCGTGGCGTCGCCCGGATACGCAACGTAACGCCGGGCCGGGCATGTCGCCTTGCTGTCCTACCGGCCGAAGCTCAGGCACACGAACAGGGTGCCCAGCAGTGTGAAGGCCCCGGTGATGAGGACGCAGAAGAGGTGGCCGAACAGGGGTGACCAGGTGCCGCCTTGACCCATGACCGTGGCGGACCGTGCGGGGTTGTTGGGCCGGTACCGCACGGTGACGGTGTCGCCCGGTTCGAGGAGCAGAGCATCTTCCTCGAACTCGACGTACTGCCCGTCGAGGGTGGTGAAGGCATGGACGTGGTGCCAGGAGGTGTTGCCTTCGCTGCCTTCTGACGAGTATCGGCGGATGCAGCGGCCTTCGACGGCGATGCCGCTCGTGACGGAGCGCAGGCGGCAGATCAACCGGCGCGAAAGGGAGAAGCAGAGCATTCCGAAGGCGGCCACGATGGTGAGGCCGACCCAGAACATCGTCGTTTCTACCGGGTTGAGGCTCATCGACTGCGCCCGGGAAGGTGGACGGCCTGTGGCGCTGCTGCTACCCGTGCTGGGGCTTGTGCGGTGCGACGCACTGGGCCGCGAGTAGCTGGATATACGAGGCGGCTTCCATGGCCCTCGGTCATTTCGAAGGCGATGTTGTGCACCAGGGTCATCGGTGTGTGCGTGGACAATCGGAGTGCCCAGACGGGCTGGTGGGCGGCGTGGCCGCCCCAGAAAGTCCATATGGGAAGGGAGCCGTCGGCCTTTTGGACGTCGAGCGCATCGAAGAGCATGCCGCCGTTTTCGGGGCCGGGGGCCTCCCAGGCGATGTAGCGCCCGTGAATGGACTGCTTCCAGCCCGCATCCGCGAGCGGACGGGTCACCTTGACGATGTGAGCCTCGGTAACGCGGGTGGACGGCCCGCGGCCCCAGACGTCCTCGGTGGTGACCGTGTCCAGCAGTGCGCTGATGATCGCGGTCGGCGTGGAGGCGGTGGCTGTGCTGTGCCACAGGCGGTCGCCCACGGGGGTCTCGTAGGCTGCGACGGTCCAGTTGATGTCGCGCGGCCCGGTTTCGTGCTCGAACTCCACGCGTAGGGTGAGGGATTCGTGGCTGGCGATGGTGGTCTCGTCGTACGGGCGGTACTTCTCCCAGGCGGGCTGGGAGTTGAGGAAGTCGTCGAAGAGGGCTTCATGGTCGCCGGGGTCGGCGGCGTACACCGGTACCAGCTCCGTCTTCGGTGCCTGCGATTCGACCTGGGGGTCGGTGTCAGCGGCGGTGGCTGCCTCCGACGCTGAGGTGCCGGCGAGAGCTTGGGCGGCATGCCGTTCTGTGTCGGTGGGTGGAGGCGGGCCGGGGCGGACGGCGGCGCCGTACAGGCGCTCGAAGTCGGCGATGGCTTCGCTGGGGGTGTCGTAGGAGCCGCTGACGACCCGCAGATGGTCCTCGCCGTGGAGATGGACGCTGTCGGCGTGCCGGTAGGTGCCGACCGCGACGGTGGTGTGACCGTCGTGGGCGTGGAGGTGGAGGGTGAGGAAACCCGAGGCGATGTCGTCGTGGATCTTCTGGGCTTCGGCGGAGACGAGCCGGATCTCATCCCGGTTGAGCCAGGTCATCGGGTGGCTCGCCCAGGTCCACTCGGTGTTGATCTCCTCCCGGAGCGGCTCGGTGATCTCCACGGGGATGCCGGCGTCGCGCAGCAGACCTGCGGTGATGTTGGCGTAGTAGGGCTCCTCGTGGTCGATCCGGACGAGGAGCATCGTGGTCTTGGTGACCGGCTGGAAGCCTTCCGAGGCGAGGGTGGCGCGGGCGGTGTGGAGTGTGCTGCCGGTGAGGGTGGCGACGACGGCGCTGGGGTGCTGGGGGTGCAGGGCGAGGAGAACGTGGGCGTCGGGTGCTGTGTCGGGCATGGCGGGCTCGTTTCGCCGGTCCGGGCCGACGTGGAGGTCGGCCCGGACAGGGGGTTTCAGCGAGTGACTCGGAGGGGGAGCGGGGCGGTCCGCGGTGGCGGACCGGCCCGAGGAGCAGCGGGGGTGCGGGCGGGGCGGGCGGTGCGCGGCGCGGCCCGGCTGGTGGCCTGCTGCCAGCGGGAGCGCACGGCGGTCAGGTCGGCCAGCGCCCGCCGGCTGCCGGTGATGAGCTGGTGGGGGCTGTTGGCGGGGTCGTTGGTGAAGGCGGCGATGGTGGTGGCGACGCTCTGTGCGCGGCTGAGCAGGGCACGCTCAAGGACTTTCTCGCCCCAGTGCTCCGGGGAGCCGACCGGCGTGGACAGCAGGGCCAGCAGATCCGCAGGAGCGATCCTCTGTACGAGGAGGCCGCGGTGCTGGGCTTCCCAGAGCACCGTGATCGGGTCGACCGGATCGCCGCGATGGGAGAGCGCGGCCACACATCGCCACAGCGTCGCGTGCACCGGGAGCGCGAAGTCCTCGGGGACAAGCCAGCGCATCTGGCCGGCCTGGGCGGGGTGGGCGGTCGCGGTGGCGATCAGCAGGCGTTCCTCGTCGAGGGCGTCCTCGCTGGTGTCCCGGGCCGGGGGCGGTGGCAGCGCGGTGCGCGGCACAGAACCCGCGTGCGGGGCGAAGCGGCCCGCGAGATCGTCGAGGAACCGGGTTAGGGCGTCGGCTTGGCGGATCGTGTCCTTCGCGCGGTGGGGCAGGGTGGTGTCCATCGCGCTCTGGGCGAGGCGTTCGGCGTGGAGGCGCAGGCTGCGGCGGGCGTGGTCGGCGCGGATCATCCGGGCGTACATGGCTGCGTGTTGGGGCCAGGGGCAGACCTGGATGAGCAGGTGCAGGTAGGAGACGGTCAGTCCGGGGGCGTGGGGACGGGCCGCGTCCAGGACGGTGTTCAGCCAGGCAGGGCTGGTGCGGTGCTGCTCGGCGTCGGGGGCCGGCACCGTGCGCATCGCGCGGAACAGTTCGCTGTGCGCGTGCTGGGAGAAGTGGTCCGGATCTAGGGGGCCGAGTTCGTTGAGGCGGTGCGGGTCGAGCAGGAGGGCGCCGAGCAGGGCTTGTTCGACGTAGTGCACGGGCGAGGGAAGGTCGTCCAGGTTGTCGTTCTCGTCGGGCAGGGGGTGGGGCATCAGGCGGCCAGGGTGAAGTCGTCGGGGGTGAGGGTTTTCCCGAGGTGCGGGGCCAGCAGGTGGGCTGCGAGTCGGGGCGGGACGGCGTTGCCGACCTGGCTGAAGACCTGGCCCTTGTTGCCCTGCCAGGGGTAGTCGGCGGGGAAGGTCTGAAGGATGCCGGCCTCGGCGGCGGTGATCCGGATCGGATCAGGCGCGCGGACGGTGCCCGGCGTCGCGGGGGCAATGGGTTCGGCCTGCCACACGCATTCGTTGACACGGTGGCCGAAGAACAGCGTCCCGGCCGGCTGGTCGAGGGTGCGGGTCGTGGCGTTGGCCTGGCTGTTGCTGCGCAGACTCCAGCGCCACGCCGGTGCCGTGCCCACGGCAGGGTGAGGGAGACGGTCGGTCTTCTCCACCGGACAATGCGCTTCGCACCGAACGGAGTTGGCGGGCCTTTGCGGTTTCCAGGTACCGCGGTCGCGGGCGTCGCTGAGGGTCTTGCGGGAGCCGGAGGGGAACGGCTCGGGCCCCCCTCCGGGACCGCCGCCGGCACACACGGTGGGAACGGGGCGGTCGGTGGCGCCCCAGCCGAGGGCTTCGGCCATGGAGATCCAGCGGGCGCGGCCCGGCCCGAACAGCGTCTCGGGCTCGGCGAGTTTGGCGTGGGTGGCCGGCGGGGGCTCGGCGGTGTGTGTACGTGAGGCGAGCAGGATCGCCCGTCGCCTGGTCTGCGGGACCCCGTAGTCGGCGGCGTTGAGGATCCCGGTCCAGACCGAGTACCCCCAGGCCCGAAGGATCGCCGCGTACTGGCGCCACAGCGGAAGGACGTCGGGGACCTCCTCCATCGCGACCCACTCCGGCTGGCCGTGCTGGTGGAAGGCGTGCAGGTAGCGCATGGGTTCAGCGGCGAGCAGACTCCGCGGATCCCGGCAGGCGGCCAGGAGCTTGGCACGGGTGTCGAAGCCCCGGGCGAGGTCGGCGACGGCCTGGTGGACCAGGGGCTGGTCGAGGAGCCCGAGGCGCTTGCCGGCCATTGACCACGCCTGACAGGGCGGTGAAGCAATCAGCCCGGTGATCCGGCCGAGGAACGGCCACAACGGATAGGCCGCGACATCGGTTTGGATCGTCAACCGCCCTGCCGCCGCACGGGTTTTGCACGCCCATGCGTCCCATTCCAGGCCCACGTCCCGTGCGCCGAGCATGGCCAGGGCCTGACTCCATCCGCCGGGCCCGGCGAACAGATCAAGTATCAAGAGGCCAGTCCGAAGTCGTCCTGAACCGGCTCGGCTTCACCGCGGCAGGCCCACGGGGAACAACCGTCGACCACACCGTCCTCCAGCGCCTGGGCGTCGGCTTCACTGTCGTCGAGTTCCTGCTGCATGGCTGCCCATTCCGCGGCGGTGACGTGATCGATCGGCGCTTGGTCGAGCGGCACGCGTGAGCGGTGCAGGAATGCCTCGCCCAGCAGCCGGTTGCCGCTCGCGTTGGCGCGCGCGTTGCCCTTCCGGATGGCCGCATCGAAAGCCACCACGTCCTCCCACTCCTGCGGCGAGGAGTCCCGGATGGACCTCCACTGCGCGTTTCCGTGGAAAGGGCATCCCAGGCAGCTCGATTTGGGTGTATCCGCCAGGCCGAGGGACGTCAGGTATTTGATGCAGTCGGCCCTCGACCAGCCCATATCGATGAGAGGGTGCCGGTTGCGCATGTATTTGACGTCCGAGTCCTTGGCCCGGTGGAATTCATCCGTCGAAATGCCGACCCACTGCTCCACGAAAACGTCTCTCGGGATGCGCACGGGATAGGGGTATCCGAGGAGTTCGCGCACCTGCTTCTTCAATGGCTTTATTTTGTACTCGCCAGTACATTGACGCCTGGTCATGCCGGGCTTGCCGTCCTGGTTCAGGATGTACAAGGGCATGGAAGCGAAGCGGTGATGCGGGTCGAGTGCGTCTTGTCGAATGTTGCCGGACGAGACGCGCAGGATGGGGATTCCGGCGGGTGCGGCTATGTCCCGCTCCAGTCGGTCCAGATGCCGGTAAACGGCCTGCGGCTCCCATCCGGTATCGGCGAATATCGCGTAATCGACACGGGGGAGAACGCCCTTGGCTGACAGGGCGAGCATGGCGCTGGACTGCACTCCAGCACCGAGCGAAATTGCGGTGAATGCGGGGGTTGTGGAAATGGGTGATCCTTGCGGCGGGGAGGCGGGAGTGAAGGCGAGTCAGCGCAGTGTTCGGCCCGCGTCGCGAGGTGACGCAGCGGTCATGCGGGGCAGCGGGCAGCGCGACGCCGTAGGTGCGGTGCGGGCGGGGCTGGGCCGGCGGGCCTGTGCGGTGGCTGCGATGTAGTGGGGGATGAGGCGGTCGGTGATGCGCCAGGCAGCCCGCGCCGGTTCGGCGGGTACGGCCACGGACGGTGGGGCGCTCATCCGGTCGGTGAGGTCCTCGTGGAGGCCGTCGGGGATCACGGGGCAGACCAGAATGCGGCTGGTGCGATGGCCCAGGAGGTAGAGGCGGAGCCCGTCCGGGCCGGTGAGCACGGCGTCCTCCAGGCGGTGGAAGGCGGCGAGGGACGGCCGTGCGCTGCTGGGCGTCCAGACACGGGCAGTGCGTTCGAAACGATCGGCGATGGCGTTGTGGTGCTGGACGTCTGCGGCCCAGTGGCCGGGCAGTCTGGCCGCCAGATTGCGGGAGAAGTCGACAAGGTCAGGAATGGGATGTCTCTCTTCAAACGACGTGCGGGGGCTTCGAGGGATGCATGGGGGAGCAAGTGCAGCCGTGCGGAGTGACGAGGCCCGGACGACAGTTGTGCGAGGTGCCGGCCCAGAGTGCTTAGGCAACGGGGGGCTTCAGGAGTGGACGGGCCGGGTCGTACGACGGCGGATCCTGGTTCGGGTTCTGCCCGTGGAGCAGGGAGGGCTACGCGGCGGTGTCGTAGTCGGACTGGTGGGGGGCGGCCTTGGCGACGGCCCGCTCGGTGATGCCCTTCGACGCGCGGGCGGAGGCAGCGGACAGCTCGTCGGCGCCGGGTTCGAGATACCAAGGGCGCAGGTCGAGCATGGCCGCGCGCAGGCCGGTGGCGAAGCAGAGCGCGGTGCCCTTGGGCAGGGCGCGGATGGCGTCGGCGGCCAGGATCCGCTCCTGGCGCATGGAGACGGAGGTGCTCTTGCCGGAGTCGGAGTGCGAGGTGGAGGTGGTTTCGACGTCGTGGTCGCCGATCAGACGGGAGAGCTTGTCGGCGAAGTCGGGGTCGTCGATGCCGGACCCGATGACCTTGATGGTGGAGGCGGACCACATGGCGTCCATGCCCGCGTCCCCCCAGACCTTCTGCCCCTGACGGTAGGACTGCAAGTGAGAGATGAGAGGGTCAGCCGGGTGAGCGAGACACTGACGAACACCCTGCAATACCGCTCTGACGGGCCAAAAGACGCTCCGGTCCTGGTCCTGGGCCCCTCGCTGGGTACCACATGGCACATGTGGGACCGCCAGATACCCGAGCTCTCGGGGAGCTGGCGCATCGTGCGCTTCGATCTGCCCGGGCACGGCGGCGCCCCGGCCCTCCCGGCGGTCTCGGTCGCCGAGCTCGGGGACCGGCTGATCGCCACCCTCGACGAGCTGGGCATCCGGCGCTTCGGATACGCGGGCAGTGCCATCGGCGCCGCCGTCGGTGCCGACCTGGCCCTGCGCCACCCCGAGCGGCTCGCCTCGCTCGCGCTGGTCGCCGCCTCCGCCCGGTTCGGGACCGCCGACGAGTTCCGCCAGCGCGGTGTGGTCGTGCGCAGCAACGGGATGGACCCGATCGCCCGCAGCACGCCCGAGCGCTGGTTCACGCCCGCCTACGCCGCGGCGCAGCCCGCCATCGTGGAGTGGGCCGTCCAGATGGTCCGCACCACCGACCCCGGCTGCTACATCGCCGCCTGCGAGGCGCTGGCCGCCTTCGACATCCGCGCCGACCTCGCCCGTATCGGCGTGCCGACGCTGGTCCTCGTCGGCGCCGAGGACCGGGTGACCGGGCCCGGTGACGCGCGCGTCCTGGTCGCCGGGGTGCCCGACGCGCGCCTCGCGGTGGTGCCGGGCGCCGCGCACCTGGCGCCGGTGGAGCAGCCCGCCGCCGTCACCGATCTGCTCGTCCACCACTTCTCTACCGCCTGGCACGAGACGCTCCCGGCAGTCCCGGTCCCGGTCCCGGCCGCCCCGGTCGCCGCCGTCCCGCAGCCGCCGCGGGCCCCGGCCCCGCACACCCTGCACGTGCCCGTCCCCACGGCCGCCGAGCCCGTGCCCGCCCCGGGCGCCGTGGCCGAGGAGCGCCCCGACCCGTACGAGCGGGGCATGAAGCTGCGGCGCGAGGTCCTCGGGGACGCGCGCGTGGACGCCGAGACCGCCGACGCCGACGGCTTCACCGGCGCCTTCCAGGAGCTCGCCACCCGCTGCGCCTGGGGCGAGGTGTGGGCCCGCGACGGGCTCGACCGGCGCACCCGGGCCGTCGTCGCGCTCGCCGCGCTGGTGGCGGGCGGCCACCTCGACGAGGTCGCGGCCCACACCCGCGCCGCGCTGCGGGCCGGGCTCACCCCCGACGAGATCAGGGAAGTGCTGCTCCAGACGTCCGTGTACTGCGGCCTGCCGGCGGCGGGCGCGGCCTTCCGGGCCGCCGCCGCGGTCATCCGTGAGGAGACCACCCCGCAGCCCTGAGCGGTCCGGGCGCGGCGGCCCCCGCCGTAGCAGGATGGGGGCATGAGTCTGAAGCTGACCAAGAAGACCCACGCCTGCGTCCGGCTGGAGAAGGACGGCCGGACGCTGGTCATCGACCCCGGCGCCTTCAGCGAGGCGGACGCCGCGCTCGGCGCGGACGTCGTCCTCGTCACCCACGAGCACCCCGACCACTTCGCCGAGGACCGGCTGCGCACCGCTCTGGAGCGCAATCCGGCGGCCGAGATCTGGACCCTGCGCAGCGTCGCGGAGAAGATCTCCGCGGCCTTCCCGGGCCGGGTCCACACCGTCGGGCACGGCGACGCCTTCAGTGCGGCGGGGTTCGACGTCCAGGTCCACGGCGAGCTGCACGCGGTGATCCACCCCGACCTTCCGAGGATCACCAACGTCGGCTTCCTGGTGGACGCTTCGCTCTTCCACCCCGGGGACGCGCTGACCGTCCCGGACCGGCCGGTGGACACGCTGATGCTGCCGGTGCAGGCGCCGTGGAGCAAGATCTCCGAGGTGATCGAGTACGTACGGGAGGTCGCCCCGCGCCGGGCCATCGACGTCCACGACGCGCTCCTGACCGACCTGGCCCGGCCGATCTACGACACCCACCTGGGCAATCTGGGCGGCGCCGACCACGCGCGGCTGAGCCCGGGGGAGTCGACGGATCTGTGACTGTCGTACCCCGCCGTTAGGCTGTTCCGCATGCGCATCGCGACCTGGAACGTCAACTCGATCACCGCCCGGCTGCCCCGTCTCCTGGCCTGGCTGGAGAGCACCGGCACGGATGTGCTGTGCATCCAGGAGACCAAGACCACCGAGGAGGGCTTCCCCGCCGCCGAGCTCCGCGAGCTGGGCTACGAGTCGGCGGTGCACGCCACGGGCCGGTGGAACGGAGTGGCGCTGGTCTCCCGGGTCGGCCTGGAGGACGTGGTGCGGGGCCTGCCCGGCGACCCCGGCTTCGAGGGGACCCTGGAGCCCCGCGCCGTCTCCGCGACCTGCGGCGGAGTCCGCCTCTGGTCGGTGTACGTGCCGAACGGCCGCGAGGTCGGCCACGGCCACTACGCGTACAAGCTGGCCTGGTTCGAGGCGTTGCGGGCGGCCGTCGCCCAGGACACGGCGGGGGAGCGGCCCTTCGCGGTGCTCGGTGACTTCAACGTCGCCCCCACCGACGAGGACGTGTTCGACGTGGCGTTCTTCGAGGGCCAGACCCATGTCACCCCGCCGGAGCGGGCCGCGCTCGCCGCGCTGCGCGAGGCCGGTCTCTCCGACGTGGTGCCGCGCCCCCTGAAGTACGACCGTCCGTACACGTACTGGGACTACCGCCAGCTCTCCTTCCCCAAGAACCGGGGCATGCGCATCGACCTGGTGTACGGCAACAGCCCGTTCGCCAAGGCCGTCAAGGACAGCTATGTGGACCGCGAGGAGCGCAAGGGCAAGGGCGCGTCCGACCACGCCCCGGTCGTCGTCGACCTGGAGATCTGAGAATCACACCCCGCCCGGAGATCTGAGAATCACACCCCGCGTGCCGGTGGTGCGCGGGTCTGTGCCAGTGGGACGCTGGACGTCATGAACATCCTGGACAACTGGCGCAAGCGGCACGGCTCGCAGCGGACGGCGGTGCTCGCCGAGGCGGTGCAGACCGATCCGGAGGGTGTGGGGGAGCTGCTCGCGGAGTGCGAGCTGCTCCGGGTCCGGGCGCAGCAGGCCGGGCTCGAACTGGACGACAGCCCGGCCTCGTTGGCCGCGCTCGACCAGCTGCCGCCGCGCTGGCGGGACGACCCGGAGGAGCTGCCGGGGCTGGGCAACGACGCCGGCCTCTATCTGGGCACGGTGCTCGTACGGACGGTCGAGGGCGCCTCCTGGCAGGTGTGGCCGGGCGGCCGGCCGGTGGTGCGGCTCGTCTCGGGGCGCGAGATCGACGTGGTGGGCGCGGGGACGGAGTGGGCGGCGAGCGGGACGCCCGAGCTCTCGCAGATCTACGCGGAGGCCTCCGAGGTCTGACCGTCGCGCCCCCGTTCCCCCGTACCGGGGAACCCAACTCGCCAGTAACCCAAAATACGGTTTATGTCCTCTTCGTGCGTGTCGAGATGAAGTGCCTTTCCCGGCTGGATAGTTTGCGCTGACCTCGACACAGCGATGAGTGGGCAGGACCGTGTATGGCCGTCGATCCGTTGATCGAGCTGCGTGACGTCAACAAGTACTACGGGAAGTTGCACGTCCTGACGGACATCAACCTCACCGTCGGACGCGGGGAGGTGGTGGTCGTCATCGGCCCGTCCGGGTCGGGCAAATCGACGCTCTGCCGGACGATGAACCGCCTGGAGACGATCGAGTCGGGGTCCATCACCATCGACGGCAGACCGCTGCCGGAAGAGGGCAAGGGACTCGCGGCGCTCCGCGCCGAAGTGGGCATGGTCTTCCAGTCCTTCAACCTCTTCGCCCACCGGACCGTCCTCGCCAACGTCTCCCTCGCTCAGATCAAGGTCCGCGGACGCAAGAAGGACGAGGCCGACCAGCGCTCGCGCGAACTCCTCGACCGGGTCGGCCTCGCCTCCCAGGCCGACAAGCTCCCCGCGCAGCTCTCCGGCGGCCAGCAGCAGCGCGTCGCCATCGCCCGCGCGCTCGCCATGGACCCGAAGGTCATGCTCTTCGACGAGCCCACCTCCGCGCTCGACCCGGAGATGATCAACGAGGTGCTCGAAGTCATGCAGTCGCTGGCGCGCGAGGGCATGACCATGGTCGTCGTCACCCATGAGATGGGCTTCGCCCGCTCCGCCGCCAACCGCGTCGTCTTCATGGCCGACGGCAGGATCGTCGAGGACCGCACCCCCGAGGACTTCTTCACCAACCCGCACAGCGACCGGGCCAAGGACTTCCTCTCCAAGATCCTCAAGCACTGAACGGGGAGTGGACGCAACCATGACGCGTACGCGACGCGCGCTCGCCGCGCTGGCGCTGGTCCTGGCCGCCACCGGGTGCGGCAAGTCGGGCAGCCCGCCGGTCAAGGGCCCGCAGCCCGACCGACTGCCCCGCTACCGGGTCGTGACCGGCTTCTCACTGCCCGGCTCGACGGTGTGGCGGCGGGCGAAGAACCGCGGCCACCTGGTCGTCGGCGCCAAGGAGGACCAGCCCTACATGGGCGAGAAGGACCCGGCCACCGGCGTCTACTCCGGCTTCGACATCGAGATCGCCAAGATGATGTCCGCCTCCCTCGGCTTCGACCCGAAGTCCATCGAGTTCAAGACGATCGCCTCCGCCAACCGCGAGACCGCCCTGCAGAACGGCCAGGTCGACTACTACGTCGGCACCTACACCATCAACGCCAACCGCAAGAAGCTGGTCGGCTTCGCCGGGCCCTACTACATGGCCGGCCAGGGCCTGCTGGTGCGCACCGACGAGGACGACATCGACGGGCCGCAGGACCTGAACGGCAAGCGCGTCTGCTCGGCCGCGGGCTCCACCCCGTACCAGCGCATCCAGAAGGACTACCCGAAGGCCGATCTCGTCGCGTACGACACGTACTCCGTCTGTGTGGACAACCTGCTCACCTTCCAGGTCGACGCCGTCACCACCGACGACACCATCCTCAGCGGCTACGCGGCCAAGGTGCCCGACGAGCTCAAGGTCGTCGGCAAGCCGTTCTCCAAGGAGCCCTACGGCGTCGGGGTGCCGCGCGCCGACAACGCCCTGCGCTTCGCCCTCGACGACGCCCTCGCGGCCCACGAGAAGAACGGCGACTGGCAGAAGGCCTACGACGCCACTCTCGGCCTGTCGGGACGCAAGGCCGCGCCCGTCCCGCCCATCGACCGCTACCCGGCGAGCTGAGGTCCCGCATGGACGTACTGACCAAGAACTTCTCGCTGTACGGCAAGGGCTTCCTCGGCACCGTCGAGCTCACCGTCTACGCCTCGGCCCTGGCGCTGGTGCTGGGCTTCCTGATGGCCTCCTTCCGGGTCTCGCCGGTCGGCTCCTTCCGGGCGCTGGGCACCGTCTGGGTGAACGTGCTGCGCAACACCCCGCTCACGCTGCTCTTCTTCGCCGTGCTCCTCGGGCTGCCGCGCTTCGGTCTGGTGCTGCCCTTCAAGCTGTTCGCGGTGCTCGCGCTCGGCTGCTACACCTCCGCGTTCATCTGCGAGGCACTGCGCTCGGGCATCAACACCGTCCCCACCGGCCAGGGCGAGGCGGCCCGCAGCCTGGGGATGACGTTCGGCCAGACGCTCTCCGCCGTGGTGCTGCCGCAGGCCTTCCGCTCGGTCATCCCGCCGGTCGGCTCCACCCTCATCGCGCTCGCCAAGAACTCCGCCATCGCGGGCGCGTTCAGCGTCACCGAGCTGCTCGGCACGTACAAGACGCTCAGCGAGCTCGGCTACGACATCGTCTGGACCTTCATCTGGATCGCCGTCGGCTATCTGATCATCACGCTCGCCATCAGCGTCGTCTTCAACCTCATGGAGAAGTACTGGGGAGTCGTCCGATGACCGCACAGCCGTCCACGCGGGCCACCGCCCTCTACGACATCCCCGGCCCGAACACCCGGCAGCGGCACCTGCTCTACGGGGTCGTCTCCACCGCCCTGATCCTCGCCCTGCTCGGCTGGGTCGTCTATCTGCTGTTCGACACCGACCAGTTCACCACCACCAAGTGGTCGCCCTTCGAGTACGAGGGAATCCAGCGGCTGCTGCTGCGCGGACTCGGCAACACGCTCAAGGCCTTCGGGTTCGCCGCGCTGTTCTCCCTGCTCCTCGGCGCGGTCCTGGCCACCGGGCGCCTCTCCGACCACCGGCCGGTGCGCTGGCTCGCCACGCTGCTGGTCGAGTTCTTCCGCGCCATGCCCGTCCTGGTCATGATCTTCTTCATCTTCGTGGCGCTGAAGGTTCAGCCCCTGCCGGCGCTGGTGGCCGGACTGACGCTCTACAACGGCTCGGTGCTCGCCGAGGTGTTCCGCTCCGGCGTCAACTCCGTGGAACGCGGCCAGAAGGAGGCGGCATTCTCGCTCGGGATGCGCAAGACGCAGGTCATGACGTACGTGCTGGTCCCCCAGGGGATCCGCGCGATGATGCCGACCATCATCAGCCAGCTGGTGGTCGCCCTGAAGGACACCTCGCTCGGTTTTCTGATCACGTATGAGGAGTTCCTGCACGCGGGGAAGCTCATCGCCTCGAATCTCGACTACGATTTGCCGTTCATCCCCGTGGTGATGGTGATCTCACCGATCTACATCGGGATGTGCATGCTGCTCTCCTGGTTCGCCACCTGGATGGCCAGGAGACAGAAGCGCAATCCCAAGACGGAGGCCGTGGATGTCGCCCCGGCCGAACCAGGGACGCTGCTGCCAGGTGCGCAGTAGCAAGGGGGCAAGGCCCACCCGGCAGCAGCCGGTGATCACTCCTCGCGGAGAGGGACCGTCAGAGACGACGGATCTGACGCGGGCGGGGAGAAGGTCAGCTGCGCGCCGGTCGGGTTGTGCTCGATGCAGAGCGGGTCGACGGTGTCCACCACCTGTGCCGGGCGTCTTGCCGTGGAAGGTGCAGGGGGCGTTGCCGGCCGGCTTGCCGAGGCCGAGCGGGCCCACGTCGTACAGACGCGACGGGGGTGCCGCTCTCCTTGGCGGGGGTGACCGCGGGGTGCGGGGCGGCTCTAGCCGGCCGTGGTCGAAGCCCCGTTCAGGGCGCTCTTGGCCTGCCACTGCTCCCAGCCGAGGTTCCACTCGCCGTAGCCGTTGTTGACCGCCTGGGTGCCCTTGGCGTCCTCGCCGGTGATCTCGAACGGGTCGCCGGGCTGCACCATGCCGTACAGCTCCTTGGCGTTGGCGTCGCTCATGCCGATGCAGCCGGAGCTGTGGTTGGTGTTGCCGAAGAACGCGTCGTTCCAGGGAGCGGCGTGGGCGTACATCCCGGACCAGGTCAGACGCATCGAGTAGTCGACCATCTTGTCGTAGGTCTTGCCGAGCCCGACCGTCTCGGAGTTCATGTTGATCGTGCCCTCCTTCGCCATCAGGACGGCCTTGCCGCGCCAGGACGCCTTGTCGCCGCCGGGCGTACCGCCCGATATCGGGATGTCCTTGACCACGGCGCCGTCGCGGTACAGCTTGAGGTGGTGGTTGTCGAGGCTGACCTTGACGACCTGGTTCCGGCCCACCGTGAAGCCGGTTTTGTAGTCCTTGACGAACCAGCCGCTGCCCGAGTCGACGCCGTTGAGGTCCGCCTGGAGCGTGACCTTGGTGCCCGGCTTCCAGTACTCCTTGGGCCGCCAGTCCACCCGGGACTTGCCGGAGTAGTCCTCCATCCAGCCCCAGGACCCCACGGTGTTGTCCGAGGTGGTCACCTTGAGCTGCTTCTCCACCGCCGCCTTGTTCTTCACCGGGTGGTCGAAGACGATCGACAGCGGCTGGGCGACACCGACCGTGGTGTCCTTGCCGGGCGCCAGCGCCAGCTTGTTCACCTTGTCCGCGGCGGCGGTCGCGAAACCGGCCTTGGCGGACGAGCCCTTGTCGTCCTTCGCCTCCACCGCGTACGTGGTGCCGGGCGCGGCGTTCCGGTCCGAGGTCCAGGTCCTGCCGTCGGCGGATATCTTCCCCGCCAGCGTCCCGCCCTTGCCGTCGGTGACCGTGACCTGCTGGAGCCTGCCCCCGGCCAGGGTGACCTTGACCGGCTCGCCCGCCTTCGCCTGCTGCCCCGTCAGATTGACCGCGATCTCGGCCTTCTTGGCGCCCGCGATGTCGGCGCCGCCCTTGGCGTCGTCCGAGCCGCCCGACCCGCCGGAGCAGGCGCTCAGAGCGGCGGCGAGGACCGCGGTGCCGGCGATGACGGCGTTACGGACGGGTCGGCGGCGGAGCGGGATGTGGCGGCGTATGCGGCTCAACTGGAAAACCTCCGTAGCAATGCTTCTCCGTAGGAGAGAGTCGGTCACTCGACTCTAGGTTGCGCAAAGGGCCGGAAATCTCCGGGATTCGCTTTGTGACAAGGACCGCAGAGGAACTGTCACCGTCCGGTCACATGCGCCGCGCGGCGCGGTCATGGACTGCTGTGAGCATCCTGTGCATCCCCGTGGAACCGATCGCGGGGCGTACTTGGGAGGTCACTCACGTGTCCGCACTGCTCGTGACCGGAGACCGCGACCAGGACCTGCACGTGCGCGGTCTCTCCGTCGCGGAGTACCGGTCCTTTCTGGCGGCCCGCTCCGGCGTGAGTTTTCTCCAGCACCCCTCCTGGGCCGAGGTGAAGGACCAGTGGTCCGCGGAGAGGGTCGGCTGGCACCTCGGCGGCGGTGAGCTGAAAGGCGCCGCCCTCGTGCTCTACCGGCAATTCCCGGGCACCCGGAAATACTTCGCCTATCTCCCCGAAGGACCGGTCGCGGACTGGGCCGACCCCGAGATCGACCGCTGGCTCCAGCCACTGCTGCGCCATCTGCGCCGGGCGGGCGCCTTCGCCGTACGCATCGGGCCCTCACCCGCGTACCGGCGCTGGGACGCCGCCCTGCTGAAGTCGGCGACCGGCACCGGCCGCAGGGTCGGCGACGTGCTCGCCACCGAGGTCGACTCGCTGGGCAGCGCGGTGGCCGAACGGCTGCGGGCGCGCGGCTGGCGGCGGTGCGGAGGGGACGGCGGCGACGCGGACGCCCAGCCCCGCTACGTCTTCCAGGTGCCGCTGGCCGGGCGCACCCCCGAGCAGCTGTGGTCCGGGCTCAACCAGGAGTGGCGCCGCAATGTGCGCACCGCCAAGAAGGCGGGCGTCGAGGTCGTCACCGGGAACGCGTCCGACCTGCCCGAGTTCTACCGGCTGCTGCGGATCACCGAGGAGCGCGACGGCTTCCGGCTGGGCCGCTCGCTGGCGTACTACGAGCGCCAGTACGCGGCGCTCAACGCCGAACACCCCGGCCGGATGCGCCTCTACCTCGCCGTGCACGGGGGCGAGGTGCTGGCCGCCCACACCATGATCTCCACCGGCGGGCGGGTCTGGTACCAGACCGGCGCCTCCGCCGACCACCGCCGCGAGGTCCGCCCCAGCAACGCCCTTCAGTGGCAGATGATGCTGGACGCCCACGCGCTGGGCGCTCAGGTGTACGACATGCGCGGGGTACCCTCCACTCTTGATCCACAGGACCGCCCGTTCGGTCTGCTGCGCTGGAAGCTCGGCACCGGCGGCCAGGTGGTCGAGACACTGGGGGAGTGGGAGACACCGATGAGCGGCACCGCCAACCACGCGCTCCACCGCGCGTTCCAGGCCTATCTGGCGCGCCGGTGACGGCCCCCGTCAGAACGGCGCCCCGGCACGCCGCCAAGCCGTCCCTGGCCCGCAGCGGAGCGGTGATGGCCGCGGGGTCCATCGTCTCGCGCGCCACCGGTTTCGTCCGCTCCGCGGTGGTGGCCGCCGCACTCGGCGTCCAGCTCGTCGGCGACGGTTTCGCGGTCGCCAACAACATCCCCACCATCCTCTACACCCTGCTCATCGGCGGCACGCTCAACGCGGTCTTCGTGCCCGAGCTGGTCCGCGCCGCCAAGGAGCACGACGACGGCGGCGCCGCCTACACCGACCGGCTGCTCACCGCCTGCACCGCCGCCCTGGCCGCCCTCACCGCCCTCGCGGTACTCGCCGCACCGCGCGTCGTCGACCTCTACACCGACTACACCGGCGCCCAGCGCGACCTCACCGTCGCCTTCGCCCGCTACTGCCTGCCGCAGATCCTCTTCTACGGCCTGTTCACGCTCTTCGGGCAGGTCCTCAACGCGCGCGGCCGGTTCGGCGCGATGATGTGGACGCCCGTCCTCAACAACCTCGTCGTGATCGCGGTGTTCGGCCTGTACCTGGTGACCGCCGGAACCTCCGGCGACACCCTGAGCGCCACCGACACCCGGATCCTGGGCTGGGGCACCACCGCCGGGATAGCCGTCCAGGCGCTCGCGCTGGTCCCGGCGCTGGGCGCGGCCCGGTTCCGCTGGCGGCCGAGGTTCGACTGGCGCGGCAGCGGCATCACCCGCCCACTGCGCTCCGCGGGCTGGCTGGTGCTGCTGGTCCTGACCAACCAGCTGGCGTACTGGGTGGTGACCCGGCTCTCCACCACCGCGGCCCAGCACGCCAAGGGCGCGGGCTACACCGCGTACACCAACGCGTACATGCTCTGGGTGGTCCCGCACGGCATCGTCACCGTCTCGCTGCTCACCGCCCTGATGCCCCGGATGAGCCGGGCCGCGGCCGACGGGGACCCGGCGGGAGTGCGGCGAGACCTGTCCTACGGTCTGCGCACCAGCGCCGCGCTGATCGTCCCGGCCGCCTGCGCCCTGTTCGCGCTGGCGCCCTGGCTGATGGGCGTGGTGTTCGGGTACGGCAGGACCAGCCCCGCCGACGTCGAGGTCATGGCGGGGATGCTGATGGCGTTCGCGCCCGGGCTCATCGCCTTCTCCGGGCAGTACGTGCTCTCGCGCGGCTTCTACGCGCTCGGCGACACCCGCACCCCGTTCCTGCTCAACCTGGTGATCGCCGGCTGCAACGCGGGCCTGTCCGCGCTCGCCTATGTGCTGCTGCCCGCGCGCTGGGCGGTCACCGGGATGGCCGGGGCGTACTCGCTGGCGCTGTTCGCCGGCTGGGCGCTCACCGCCTACACCCTCGACCGCAGGCTCGGCGGCGGCGCCGGACTGCTGCGCTCGCCCGCGCTGACCACCCACGTCCGGCTGCTCCTGGGCTGCGCCCCGGCGGCGCTGCTCGGCTGGGCGGCGGCCCGCGCGGCCGACCCGCTCGGCTACTTCGCCGGGGCCGGGGCCGGAGCCGCCGTGCTGCTCGTGACCGTCGCCCTGCTCGCCCGGCCGCTGCGGCTCGACGGCATCAACGACGTGCTCGGCAAGCTCCGCGGCGGACGCAAGCGCTGAGACACCTCACCCGCCCGGGACACACGAGACTGCTGGGATACTGACGCTCATGCCACGCGTGCTGCTCATCGAGGACGACCCCTCCGTACGGGAAGGGGTCGAGCTCGGGCTGCGCAGGCGCGGCCACGAGGTGCGCGCGGCGGAGACCGGCGAGGCGGGGCTCGCCGCGCTCAGGACCTTCCAGCCCGAACTGGTCCTGCTGGACCTGATGCTGCCCGGCATCAACGGCGTCCAGGTCTGCCGCCGCATACGCGAGACCAGCCAGCTGCCGATCATCATGCTCACCGCGCGCGGCGACGACTTCGACGTGGTGGTGGGCCTGGAGGCGGGCGCCGACGACTACATCGTCAAACCCGCCCGTACCGAGGTCATCGAGGCCCGCATCCGGGCCGTGCTGCGCAGGCTCACCGAGCCCGGGCGCCCGGGTCTGGAGTTCCACGGCGAACTGGTCCTCGACCGGGCCGGTCTCACCGCCGCCAAGGCGGGCGAGCGCCTGGCGCTCGCCCCCTCGGAGCTGAAGCTGCTGCTGCATCTGTCGGCCCACGCCGAGCAGGTCTTCAGCCGCCAGCAGCTCCTGGAGTCGGTGTGGGAGCACAGCTACCACGGCGACGCCCGGCTCGTCGACGCGTGCGTCCGACGGCTGCGCCACAAGATCGAGGACACCGCCGGCAGCCCGCGCTACATCCAGACCGTCCGCGGTTTCGGCTACCGCTTCGGCCCGCTGCGGTGATACGCGCGCGTCTGCGGGCCGGGCGCCTCGGGCTGCGCGCCCGGCTGATCGCCGCCTTCCTCCTGGTCGCCGCCATCGCCGCGGGCACCACCGCCACCCTGATCTACCAGGAGGCCCGCTCGGTCATCCTCCAGCAGGCCCAGGACACCGCCGTCGCCCAGCTCCGGGACCAGATCGGCGCGCAGACGGTGAAGCTGCCGATGACCCGCACCTCGCTGCGCGAACTCAGCCTCGCGGTGGGCCGCCAGGGCAAGCCGCACCCCTGGTACGTCTTCGCCGAGTACGGCTCGCTGCGCGCCTCCAACGTCAGCCAGACCACGTCCGGTGTCCTCACCGAGGACCTGCGGCGCCGGGCCCGCGCCAATCCGCACGGCACCTTCCAGCGGGTGGTGAAGGACGGCCAGCCCTGGCTGACCGTGGGCATGCCCGTGATGCTCGGCGACGAGGGAGTGCAGCCCGCGCAGCCCACCGGGCTCACCGTGTTCGCGGTGATGCCGCTGGCCACCGAGGAGGACAACGTCCAGGCGATGGTCACCGCCGCCCGGGACGGCGCGCTGCCCGCGCTCGCCGTCGCCCTGGTGCCCGCGCTGCTCGCCGCCCGCAGTGTGCTGCGTCCCGTCCGCGATCTGCGGCGGGCCGCCAGCAGCATGGGCAAGGGACGCCTGGACACCCGTATCGAGGTCAAGGGCTCGGACGAACTCGCCGATCTGGCCTGGACGTTCAACGAGTCGGCCAGGGCGCTGGAGCGGTCCGTCGAGGAGCTCCAGAAGGCCGAGGCCAGGGCGCGCAGATTCGCCTCCGACGTCTCGCACGAGCTGCGCACCCCGCTCGCCGGGATGCTCGCCGTCACCGAGGTCCTCGACGAGGACGCCGGCCGGCTCGACCCGGACACCGCGGCGGCGGTCCGGCTGATCTCCACCGAGACCGACAAGCTCGCCACCCTCGTCGACGACCTGATGGAGATCTCCCGCTTCGACGCCAAGGCCGCCGAGCTCAACCTCGACGAGGTCGACGTGGCCGAGACGATCGCCAAGACCCTCCAGCGCAGGCGCTGGGAGGAGCGGGTGGCCGTCGACCTGCCGCCGGGGATACGGGCCATGCTGGACCCCAGGCGCTTCGACGTCGTCGTCGCCAACCTCGTCGGCAACGCGCTGCGCCACGGCACCGCCCCGGTCCGGGTGGTGCTGCGCGCCGACGGCGACCGGGTGGTGACCGAGGTGAGCGACGGCGGCCCCGGCATCGCCCCCGCCGTGCTGCCGCACATCTTCGACCGGTTCTACAAGGCCGACGCCGCCCGCACCCGCTCGGCGGGCAGCGGGCTCGGTCTCGCGATCACTCTGGAGAACGTCCGGTTGCACGGCGGCACCGTCCGGGCCGCCAACGGGCCCTCGGGCGGGGCGGTGTTCACCGTCGAGCTCCCGGCGCGCCCGCCGGGCGAGGGGAGCCCGTCGTGAGGGCGGCCCGGCTCGCCGCCCTGTGCGCCGCCCTGCTCCTCGCCACCGGGTGCGGCATCCGCTCCACCGACGTCGTGGAGGTGGGCGACCCCGCCTACGTCCGGGCGACACCCACCGTCCCCGGCGGCGTCACCCTGTACTTCGAGGGCCCTGGCGGAGTGCTGCCGGTGGTCCGGCCCGGGCAGCGGGAACAGTCACCGGGCAGCGCCGTCGCGCTGCTCCTGAACGGCCCCACCCAGGCCGAGAAGGACGCGGGGCTGAGCACCGGGCTGCCCAACTACTACGGGGCGATGGCCGTCAGCAGTGAGGGCGCGAACGTCGACATCCGGCTGGAGCGCGCCGTGCGCGACTTCCCGGCCGGCGCCCGCCAACAGCTGGTGTGCACCGCGGCGCACGCCGTCACCCAGGTGCCGAGCAGGTCGGTGTCGGTGACGGTGGCCGGGACCGACGGCGAGCTCGCTCCCGCGAAGTGCCCGTTCTGAGCCGGAGCCGGGCTCCCGAGGGGCGGTCTTGTCGACGGCGCCGGTGGGCGTCACCTTGGTGCGATGAGTGATCTGCCGGACGTCTTCGACCCGCGCCGGTACGCCGCCGGGCCGCCCCACGACGACTACCGGGAGCTGCGCGAGCGGCACCCGGTGGCCTGGCAGGAGGAGTACGAGGTCCTGGGCTGGCCCGCCGGACCCGGCTTCTGGGCGGTCACCCGCCACGCCGACGTCGTCCGCGTACTGAAGGACGCGGCCGGTTTCTCCTCCGCGCTCGGCGCCACCCAGATCCGCGACCCCGACCCCGACGACCTGCCGTTCATCCGGCGCATGATGCTCAACCAGGACCCCGCACCCGGCTCCGCACCGGTGCCGGGCCGCACGGACCACCACGACCACGGCAGGCTGCGCCGCCTGGTGAGCCGCGCCTTCACCCCGGGCCGCGTCGACCGGTTCGCGGCGGCGGTACGGACCCGGGCCCGCACCCTGCTCGGCGCGGCCCGCGACGGCGCCGAGGACGGGGTGTTCGACCTGGTCACCGAGGTTACCGACGACTACGCGCTGCTCAACCTCGCGGACCTGCTCGGAGTGCCCGGCAGCGACCGCGGGCTACTGCTCGAATGGACCGAGCGGGTCATCGGCTACCAGGACCCGGACGAGCCGCCGGTGCTCGGCCCCGACGGACGGCCGGTCAACCCCCGCTCACCCGCGATGCTGCGCGAGATGTTCGGCTATGCCCAGGAGCTCGCCGCGTACAAGCGACGCGAGCCGGGCGACGACGTGATGACCGCGCTCGCCCACTCGGAACTGGCCGACGCCGAGCTGGAGATGTTCTTCTTCCTGCTGACGGTCGCGGGCAACGACACCGTGCGCGCGGCGGCGCCCGGCGGTTTCCTGGCGCTGGCCGAGCACCCGGCCGCCCAGCGCGCCCTGCGCGCCGGCACGGCGGGCGTCGACGGCGCCGTGGAGGAACTGCTGCGGTGGCACCCGCCGGTGCTCACCTTCCGCCGCACCGCCGTACGGGACACCGTGCTGGCGGGGCAGCGGGTGCGGGCGGGCGAGAAGGTGGTGGTCTTCCACGCCTCGGCCAACCACGACGAGCGCGTCTTCGCCCACCCCCACCGCCTGGACCTCACCCGTACCCCCAACCCGCACGTCTCCTTCGGCGACGGTCCGCACGTCTGCCTCGGCGCCCACTTCGCCCGCCTCCAGCTGCGGGTGCTGCACGAGGAGGCGCTGCGGCTGCTGCCCGTCTGCGCGCTCGCCGGGCCGCCGCGCAGGCTGGTCTCCAACTTCGTCAACGGGATCAAGTCGCTGCCGCTGGAGCCGGCGGGGCGGTGAGGGCGGCGCGGGTGACGTCCGCGACGACCTCCACCACGTCCGGCCCGTAGGCGAGGGAGTTGACGACCTTCAGCAGCAGACAGAACGTGCCGTCGCCGTGCTTGCGGGCCAGCTTCTCGTGGTTGCGGGCGAGATAGCGGGTGGCCGCCTGGTTGGTGATGGCGCGCTGCCCGCAGAAGAGGAACACGGGCCGCTGCCCCTGGCCGGCGGTGACCCGCGCGAGTATGACGTACTCGGTCACCCCGCCCTCCACCCGGTACTGCTCACCACCGATGGTGAACGCGCCCCGCTCGGGAACGGGTTCGGTGTCCACGTTCATGGTGACGCCCGGCAGCAGCGCGGACAGATGCGCGGCCATCCGGCGGTTGGAGTAGGGCCCGCCCACACAGAACTCGGTGCGGACCCCGAAGCCCTGCTGGGTCGCGTCGTGCTGGACGATCCGGGCGTGCGCCCCGCAGTCCTTGATGAGCGAGGCGAGTTCGAGGAGTGCGAACACGTCGAACCGGTGCACCGCGCCCTCCGCGCCCGCGTCCCGGTTGACGACGAGCAGGCACTCGGAGTGGGTCGGCAACCCGAAGAAGTCCTGCTTGCGGCGGAGCCTGCGCTTCCAGAGGTAGGTCCGGGTGAGCCAGCCCAGGGCGGCGCTGATGCCCGCGGCCACCACACCGAGCACGATGTTGCGTACGTCGTCGTTCATGGGCGCGCATGCTAGCGGCCACGCGACGCGGTGTTCGAGACGGTCCTGACGAGACGGCGGGAGCGGCGTTACGCTGCGCGGACATTCGCACCCAGGAGGTACGCATGCGTCGCTCCGCCGTCCGCAGTCTCTCGATACTGGCCGTCGCCGCGGCCGTGGCGACCTCGGTCGCCGCCGCCCCACCGGCAACCGCCCGCCCACCCGTCAAGACGGCCGAGGCGGTGGGGTACGGGGGCGCCGTCGCCAGCGTCGACGTGGACGCCACCGCCGCCGGTATCGAGGTGCTCAAGCACGGCGGCAACGCGGTGGACGCGGCCGTCGCCACGGCCGCCGCCCTCGGCGTCACCGAGCCGTACTCGTCGGGCATCGGCGGCGGCGGGTACTTCGTCTACTACGACGCCCGGACCCGCACCGTGCACACCATCGACGGCCGCGAGACCGCGCCCCGCTCCGCCACCTCGTCCCTGTTCCTGGAGAACGGCAAACCCCTGCCGTTCCCGGACGCGGTGACCAGCGGGCTCAGCGTCGGCACCCCCGGCACCCCGGCCACCTGGGACGCGGCCCTCCGCGCCTGGGGCTCCAAACCGCTGAGCGGACTCCTGCGGCCCGCCGAACGGCTCGCGCGCGACGGCTTCAGCGTCGACGAGACCTTCCGCCAGCAGACCGCCGACAACCAGGCGCGGTTCGCCGACTTCCCGGACACCGCGAAGCTGTTCCTGCCCCAAGGCCGGCTCCCGGTGGTCGGCGCGAAGCTGCGGAACCCCGATCTGGCGCGCACCTACGAGGAGTTGGGGCGCAAGGGCGTCGACGCCGTCTACCGCGGCGACCTGGGCCGCGACATCGTCCGGACCGTCCGCAAGCCCCCCGTGGCGCCCGGCTCGGGCCGGAACGCGCGCCCCGGCGACCTCACCGCGAAGGACCTGCGGTCGTACGCGGTCAAGCGTCAGGCGCCGACGAAGGTGGACTACCGGGGCCTGAAGGTCTACGGCATGGCGCCCTCGTCCTCGGGCGGCACCACGGTCGGCGAGGCGCTCAACATCCTTGAGCACACCGATCTGTCGAAGGCGTCCGAGGTCCAGTACCTGCACCGCTACATCGAGGCGAGCCGGGTGGCGTTCGCGGACCGGGGCCGCTGGGTGGGCGACCCGGCCTTCGAGGACGTCCCCACCAAGGGGCTGCTCTCGCAGCGGTTCGCGGACTCGCGGGCCTGTCTGATCAGCGACACCAAGGCGCTGACCAGCCCGCTCGCGCCCGGCGACCCGCGCCACCCGGCGCCGTGCGCCACCTCCGGCCAGGCCTCGCCCACCACGTACGAGGGCGAGAACACCACCCATCTGACGGTGGCCGACAAGTGGGGCGACATCGTCTCGTACACGCTCACCATCGAGCAGACCGGCGGCAGCGGCATCACGGTCCCCGGCCGGGGCTTCCTGCTCAACAACGAGCTGACCGACTTCTCGTTCGCCCCGGCGAGCCCGGCCGTCCACGACCCGAACCTGCCCGGTCCGGGCAAGCGTCCGCGCTCCTCGATGTCCCCGACGATCGTGCTCGACGGGCACGGCAGGCCGGTCATGGCGCTCGGCTCGCCGGGCGGCGCGACCATCATCACCACGGTGCTCCAGTCGCTCGTCGGACACCTGGACCGGGGTCTGTCGCTGGTCGACGCCATCGCCGCGCCACGCGCCAGCCAGCGCAACGCGGCCAGGACGGAGCTGGAGCCCGAGCTCTACGACAGCCCGTTGCGGGCCCGGCTGGAGGCGCTGGGGCACGCCTTCTCGCTCAACCCGATGATCGGCGCGGCGACCGGCGTCGAGCGGCTCGACGACGGCCGTTGGGTGGCGGCGGCCGAGAAGGTCCGGCGCGGCGGCGGCTCCGCGATGGTGGTGCGCCCGACTGGGTGACACTTCGTCAGAACCGTCCGCCGGGCGGGTGAAGGGGGCGCGGCCCTCGTCCTTCACGGGACGGGGGTCGCGTTTCCTTTTATGTGACCGGGGTTGACGCGCTCATGTAAACGGTTCAGATTGTTCGCGTCAGGTAAGGAAACTTTCCTAACAGAAGGGTCCCCCACGTGCGTACGCGAACGTTCGCCCTCGCCGCCGCCTCCGGCGCGGCACTGCTCGCCACCGCGGCCCTGCCCGCCACCGCCTCGACCGCTCCCCGCGCGGCCGGCGCCCCCACCCGCACCCAGGAGGGCTCGGTGAGCGCGGCCGACCTGCTCGCCAAGGTCACGTCCTGCTCGCAGATCTCCAGCGGCAAGTACCGGACCGACAGCGAGACCTCCGCGACGGTCCCGGTCTGCGGCAAGAACGGCGCGGTCTTCTGGAAGGCCGACCTCGACGTCGACTGCGACGGCCAGACCACCACCGCCTGCAACACCGGCACCGACCCGTGGTTCCAGGGCGACACCGCCTTCCGCCAGTCCAACGGCAAACCGCTGAACGCCGAGAAGCTGCCGTACGTCGTCGTGCCGAGCTCCAGCTCGATCTGGAACTACGGCTCGGCGGGGATAGAGGGCGGAGGGGTGGTCGCCGTCGTCTACCGCGACAAGGTCGAGTACGCCGTGGTCGGCGACACCGGCCCCTCCAAGATCATCGGGGAGGCCTCCTACGCCACCGCCAAGGCGCTCGGGATAAACCCCGACCCGGCCACCGGCGGCGCGGAGTCCGGCGTGACGTACATCCTCTTCAAGAACTCCCAGACCAAGCCGATCGAGAGCCACAGCGCGGCGGTCTCGCTCGGTGACGAGCTGGCCAGACGGTTCATCGCCGCCAACTGACGGCACGGGCCGTCCGCCTCGCGGCGGGCGGCCCGTGCGCGTACCGCCGCGACGGCCCGCTACTTCGGCGGGCACACCTTCCACGAGAAGTGGTACGTGGTGGTGATGCTCGCGTCGGTCGAGTCCATCGTGATGAAGCTGGTGGTGTTGACCGTGTCGGAGGTGCCGGCGCCGGCCCGCAGCTCGGTGTTGATGTTCAGATAGCGCTCCTCCCCGCAGGGCTTGTAGACGAGGGCGGCGACGTCGGTGGTGTCGTTGGTCTGCCAGTCGTCGGCGAACGGCCCCTTGAACGGGTGCGAGATGTAGGCCGTCTGGGACATGCCCTGGAAGTAGTAGTTGGCCCGCTCCTGCGCGGTGGCGCCCTTCTCCAGATGGGCGAAGCCCCGGTAGTCGGCCGAGGCGACCGCGTAGGTGAAGCCCTGCGGGACGTGGACGTTCAGCGCGAGCTGGCAGTTCTTTCTGAGGTCGGTGGGCTGGGCGCCCTTGCCGACCTGGGCCAGGTAGGCGCTGTACGTGACGGTGAACGCGGTGTTGTCGGGGGAGACCGCGACGGCCGCGGTGCCCGCCGGGCAGCCCGAACCGTTGACGGTCACGAGGTCGATCACGATCTTGTCGGGAGGCGGGGTGCCCCAGCCGGGGGTGTGGCCGGACGTGCTGAGCGGGGCGGCCAGCAGGACGGCCGATGCGCCGCCGATGGCCAGTACGTTGAACATGACGCTCTCCTTCGGTCATGTCGCCAGCCCGCGGTCTCCTGTGGGGGGTTGGCGGGTCCATGACAGCAGAACGTGACGTTCCGGGACAGGTACGGGACCGGCCACGGTGGGCCTCGGCCGGGGCGTGCCGCGTGGCCCGTTCCGGGCGTCGACTTCCGGCCGCGGGCACCGGGGCGTCGCTCACGCGCCGGAGGGCGGGCCCGTCCGGGAAGGCGGTGCGCCGCGCCCCTGTCGCGGGGTGCGGCGTGCGTCACACCGGCCTCGGTGCGGACGGGCGCGGTTGAGCCGACATCAGAGCGCCTCCAGCACCATGGCGTTGGCGAGTCCCCCCGCCTCGCACATGGTCTGGAGGGCGTAGCGCGCCCCGCGCCGGCGCATCGCGTGCACCAGCGTGGTCATCAGCCGGGTGCCGCTGGCGCCCAGCGGATGGCCGAGGGCGATCGCGCCGCCGTGCACGTTGACCTTCGCGGGATCGGCGCCGGTCTCCTGCTGCCAGGCGAGCACCACACTGGCGAAGGCCTCGTTGACCTCGAAGAGGTCGATGTCGTCGAGGCCGAGGCCCGCCCGGCGCAGCACCTTCTCGGTGGCGGGGATGACACCGGTGAGCATCAGGACGGGGTCGGAGCCGGTCACCGCGAAGCTGTGCAGCCGGGCGAGCGGGCGCAGCCCGAGCCGCGCGGCGGTCTCGCTGGAGGTGATCAGTACGGCCGAGGCGCCGTCGTTGGTGGGGCTGCTGTTGCCGGCCGTCACCGACCAGTCGATCTGCGGGAAGCGCTCGGCGAAGTGCGGGTCCACGAACGACGGCTTCAGCCCGGCCAGGATCTCCGGGGTCGTCGTGGGACGTACGGACTCGTCCCGGGTCAGCCCGGCGATCGGCGCGGTCTCGGCGTCGAACAGCCCGCCGTCCCAGGCCGCGGTCGCCTTCCGGTGCGAGGCGGCGGCGAACTCGTCCATCCGCTGCCGCCCGATCGACCACTTCGCGGCGATCAGTTCGGCGCTGATGCCCTGCGGGACGAGGCCCTCGGGGAAGCGGGCGGCGATCCCCGGGCCGAACGGGTCCGTGCCCGCGGGCACGTTGGACCACATCGGCACCCGGCTCATCGACTCGACCCCGCAGGCCACGACCAGGTCGTACGCCCCCGACAGCACGCCCTGGGCGGCGAAGTGGACGGCCTGCTGGGAGGAGCCGCACTGGCGGTCCACGGTCGTGGCGGGGACGCTGTCGGGGAACCCGGCGGAGAGCCAGGCGTACCGGGTGGTGTTCATGGCCTGCTCGCCGACCTGGTCGACGGTGCCGCCGATCACGTCGTCGACCAGCGCCGGGTCGACGCCGCTGCGCTCGACGAGGGTGCGCAGGGTGTGCGCGAGCAGTTCTACGGGGTGCGTCCCGGAGAGCGCCCCGCCCGGCTTCCCCTTTCCTGTCGGGGTACGGACGGCTTCCACGATCACGGCGTCACGCATGGCGCGCTCCTCGGGTCTGCTCGGATGCTGCTCGGTTCCCACCCGCTACCCGCGAGTAGGTTTGGAAACTGGATTCACTGTAGTCCAGTGGGTTGGAAAATCCAATGCACTGCTGTTCCTGGCTTACCGTGGAGCCATGACGACATCGCAGAAGAACTCCCGGCCCTGCTCGATCGCCGACGCGCTCGCGGTCGTGGGGGAGAAGTACGCGCTGCTCGTCCTGCGCGAGGTCTTCTTCGGTGTGCACCGCTTCGACGCGATCGCCCGCAACGTGGGCGCCCCGCGCGACATCCTCACCGCGCGGCTGCGCAGGCTCGTCGACGCGGGGGTCCTGGAGAAGGTGCTCTACAACGAGCGGCCCGCGCGGTACGAGTACCGGGCCACCGAGGCGGGACAGGAGCTCCGGCCGGTCCTGCTGACGCTGATGCGGTGGGGCGACCGCCACCTCGCGGACGTGCCGCCCACGGTGTGGCAGCACACGTGCGGCGCGGATCTCGACCCGGTGATCATGTGCCGGTGCTGCGGTGAGGAGGTGCGCCGGCGGGACGTGACCCCGCGGTTCCAGGTGGAGGGGTGGACGGCGGAGGGCGCGGTGGGCGGCTGAGCCGGGCGTGGTGGTCCCCGGCGGCCCGTACGGGTCCGCTTCGGCCGCGCCGGGTGCGTGTCGGCCCGCTCCGGATAGACTCGGGGGCATGGTCCGCACCCCTCTCACCCCCGAAGAGCGCGAACGTGGCGAGCGGCTGGGCAGGTTGCTGCGGACCGCCCGGGGCGGGCGCAGCATGAGCGAGGTCGCCGCGGCGGCCGGGCTCTCGGCCGAGACCCTGCGGAAGATCGAGACCGGGCGGGCCCCGACGCCGGCCTTCTTCACCGTGGCCGCGCTGGCGGGCGTGCTCGGCCTTTCGCTCGACGAGGTCGCCGGGAGTTGCAGCCTGCTGCCCGCATGAGCGGGTCCGTGGGGGCGGGTTGTCCTGGCGCGGGTGATTTCTGACCGTTTGCCCTGTTCTGTGCGTTCCTGGGTGGGCCGGGCTCGCCGAGCCCCGGAGCGGGCGCGGGCGGACTGATCCGAGCAGGCTCCGGCGGATCGATCCGGCGCGGGCGGCCTTCGAAGGCGCGGGGCGCCCCGAGCGGTTCACCGGCGTACGCCGCCGCCCCCGCCAGTCCCCGCCGCGGTCCGTCCGGGGCGCGCAGCGGCGCTTCGCGGGGGCGCGCGGCTCCCGTCATCACCTCGCCGTTCGGCGTACGGCCATACCCCGGTATCGCGGTGAAGACCTCGGTGTAACACGGGCGCAATACCGCGGGTATCGAATGCCCAAGGACCGTGGGGGTTCAGTCGACGGTTGGGGGATGGCGCGATGACGGTCAATCAACTCCCGGCGGACATGGGGGTGTTCGCACGGTACTTGGGCCGGCTGACGGCCCTGCTCGACCGGAACGGGGGCTGGTACGCGGTCTTCCGGCAGCGCGACCCCGGCGGCCTGGCGGCCTGCTTCGAGGGCCGCGCGATCCCGCCGTGGGACGTGGTCGAATCGCTGCTCCAGGATCTGGCGCCGACACACGGCCCGGAGGCGGTGGCCCGCGAGACGGTACGGGCGCGGGCCCTGCACACCGCGGCCACGGCGGCGTACGACACCCGCCCGGGCGGGCGCGAGGCCCTGCGCGAACAGCTCACCCTCATGCTGCGCGAGCAGACACGTGCGGCGGACCACCTCCCGGGCGCCGCCCCGGACGAGCTGGCCTGGATCCAGGACGACCTGGCCCGGGCCACCGCCCGCTGTGCCGAACTGCGCTCCCGTATCGCCGCGTTGGGACCGGAGGTGCCGAGGGGCTGGTTCGGCGAGCGGGCGGTGGCCCGGGGCGGGGGCGAGGGCGCCCCCGTGGCCGGCGCGGCGCCGGACGCTCCCGAGCGGGCCCCTCGCGTACCCGCCGCCCGGCCCGCCGTCCGGCGCCCCTCGCGCGGCGCCCGGTTCGCCGGGATCGAGGCCGACGGGGCGGAACCGGAGCTGGAGCCGGGGGTGGGGGTGGGGTCGGGGATGGAGCCGCAGGCGGGGCCCGGGGCGGAGACGGAGGACAGGGGGCCCTTACTGCCCCCGGTCGCCGTCGCCGCGCCCACCGGGGCCCGGTTCGGTGGCGGTCGGCAGTCGCGCGGACAGTCCGGGCAGCCGCGCGGGCGGAGCGAGCCCCGGCCGGAGGAACGGGCGGACGGGCTCGACCGGCAGCGCGCGGTCCGCGAGGCCGTCGTCCGGCTGGTACGGCTGCGGGCTGGGGGCCGTACCGGCGAGGCGCACGCCGTGCTGTGCGAGGCGGCGGCCGGACCCGCCGACCTGCTGCCGCTGTTCGCGGGCGAGCTCCACCGCGCGGGCCTCGGCGCCGACTGGGCCACCCTGCTGTGGGAGGCGGCCTCGCTGCCGCCCGACCGGCTCGCCGCGGCGGCTGCCGCGCTCGCCGACGCCGGGCAGGACGCCGACTGCCACCGGCTGCTGCGCCAGGGCGTGAGCCGGCCCGCCGAGCAGATCGCGCACGCGGTGCTCGCGCTGGGTGACGCCGGACGCGAGCGCGAGGCGGACGCGCTGCTGGACGCCTTCGTCCGGGTCCGTACGCCCCAGGACGCGGCGCATCTGGCCGCGCACGCCCCGGCGCGCCTCGGCCCACGGCTGCTCACCGCCGCCGGCGCGGTCTCCGAGGGGCGCAGACGAGACCTCGTCCACGCCCTCCGCGTGGCCGGAATTGCAACAGAACGTTGAAATCCAGGGATTGAGGGGAGGGTGCGGATGGGCAGGGTCCCCGGCGATGGACAACGACGCCCATGCATCCCGGTCCCGCTCCCGCCCACCCCGGTCGCGCGCGCCACGTGCCGCCGCGTTCTTCGACGTCGAGGGCACGCTCCTGGCGCTGCCCGAGCTGCCCCCGGACGGCCCCGGGCCGCTCGGCCGCCTCTGGCACGCGCCGGTCCTCGCCGCCCTGCACGGCCACACCGCCCGGGGGCATCTGGTGGTCCTGGTGACGCCGTCGCCCGCCGGGGCCGTCGCGTCCGTCGCCCGCGAGCTGGGCGCCGACGCGGTGCTCTGCGCCCGGCCGAGGGCGCCGATGTCCGGCCAGGGCAAGGGGTACGCGGCCCGCGCCCTGCTGCGCGAGCACGCCCTGCTCGCCGCCGACTGCTACGCCTACGCCGACGAGGCGGCCGATCTGCCGCTGCTCGCCGAGGTGGGCCACCCGGTGGTCGTCGGCGACGACCCGGTGCTGCTGAGGCACGCCCGGCGGGGCAACTGGGCGCGGCTCCCCGCCCCCGTACCGAGGGAAATGTGATCGACTTCGTGGCGTGACGGCGATGGTCTTGCCACGGTGCGTGACGGGCTTTACCGTCTCTCCACACGCAATCTACGCGTGTCGACGCCTGGCTGACGGCTCGTCTAAGGAGCAGCTCATGGCCACTGTTGTCCGCGCCGCACTGGTCCAGGCCAGTTGGACCGGCGATACCGAATCCATGATCGCCAAACATGAGGAACACGCCCGTGAGGCCGCCCGGCGGGGTGCGAAGATCATTGGTTTCCAGGAGGTCTTCAACGCCCCGTACTTCTGCCAGGTGCAGGAGGCCGAGCACTACCGGTGGGCCGAGCCGGTGCCGGACGGGCCGACCGTCCAGCGGATGCGGGAGCTCGCCCGGGAGACCGGGATGGTGATCGTCGTCCCGGTCTTCGAGATCGAGGACTCCGGTTTCTACTACAACACCGCGGCCGTGATCGACGCCGACGGCAGTTACCTCGGCAAATACCGCAAGCACCACATCCCCCAGGTGAAGGGGTTCTGGGAGAAGTACTACTTCAAACCGGGCAACCTGGGATGGCCGGTCTTCGACACCGCCGTGGGCAAGGTCGGCGTCTACATCTGCTACGACCGCCACTTCCCCGAGGGCTGGCGGCAGTTGGGCCTCAACGGCGCCCAGCTGGTCTACAACCCCTCTGCCACCTCGCGCGGACTCTCGGCCCATCTGTGGCAGCTGGAACAGCCCGCCTCGGCGGTCGCCAACGAGTACTTCGTCGCCGCGATCAACCGGGTCGGCCGCGAGGAGTACGGCGACAACGATTTCTACGGCACCAGCTACTTCGTGGACCCGCGCGGCCAGTTCGTCGGCGGCACCGCCAGCGACAAGGAGGAGGAACTCCTCGTCAGGGACCTGGACTTCGGCCTCATCGACGAGGTGCGCCAGCAGTGGGCGTTCTACCGCGACCGGCGGCCCGACGCCTACGAAGGGCTGGTGCGGCCGTGAGCTCGCTCTTCGACCGCCACCGCGCGGTGCTGCCCGAATGGCTCGCGCTCTACTACCGGCACCCGATCGAGCTCACCCACGGTGAGGGCCGGTACGTCTGGGACGCCGAGGGCAACCGCTACCTCGACTTCTTCGGCGGCATCCTCACCACGATGACCGCGCACGCCCTGCCCGAGGTCACCAAGGCCGTCTCCGAACAGGCCGGCCGGATCATCCACTCCTCGACGCTCTACCTCAACCGCCCGATGGTCGAGCTCGCCGAGCGGATCGCCCAGCTCTCCGGCATCCCGGACGCCCGGGTCTTCTTCACCACCTCCGGCACCGAGGCGAACGACACCGCGCTGCTGCTCGCCACCGCCCACCGCGGCTCCAACCAGATCCTGGCGATGCGCAACAGCTACCACGGCCGCTCGTTCAGCGCGGTCGGCATCACCGGCAACCACTCCTGGTCACCGACGAGCCTGTCACCCCTGCAGACGCTCTACGTGCACGGGGGCGTGCGCACCCGCGGCCCCTACGCGGAGTTGAGCGACCGCCAGTTCATCAACGCCTGCGTCGCCGACCTCGAAGACCTCCTCGGCCACACTCGTGACGTCGCCGCGCTCATCGCCGAGCCCATCCAGGGCGTCGGCGGCTTCACCTCGCCCCCCGACGGGCTGTACGCAGCCTTCCGCCAGGTCCTCGACCGGCACGGCATCCTGTGGATCAGCGACGAGGTGCAGACCGGCTGGGGCCGTACGGGCGAGCACTTCTGGGGCTGGCAGGCGCACGCCGAGAACGGGCCGCCGGACATCCTCACCTTCGCCAAGGGCATCGGCAACGGCATGTCGATCGGCGGTGTGGTCGCCAGTGCCCGGATCATGAACTGCCTGGACGCCAACTCCATCTCGACCTTCGGCGGCTCCCCGGTCACCATGGCGGCCGGCCTCGCCAACCTGTCGTACCTGCTCGAACACGACCTCCGGGGCAACGCGCGCCGCGTCGGCGGGCTGCTCATCGAGCGGCTGCGGGCCGTCGCCGCCCAGCTCCCGCTCGTACGCGAGGTGCGCGGCCGGGGGCTGATGGCGGGCATCGAGCTGGTGAAGCCGGGCACCGACGAGGCCCATCCGGAGGCCGCCGCGGCCGTCCTGGAAGCGGCCCGCGAGGGCGGTCTGCTCCTCGGCAAGGGCGGCGGCCACAACACGAGCGTGCTCCGTGTCGCCCCACCGCTGTCCCTGACGGTCGCGGAGGCGGAGGAGGGGGCGGCGATCCTGGAACGGGCGCTGCGGAGCGTGTAGCGCGCGCCGGACCGGGGCCGTGGCATTCGCGGTTCCGCCGCACGGCCGTCCCTCAGCCGAACAGCCGCGCCCCCGAGCGGAGCGCGCCGTACGTGTACGAAAGGGAGCACCACCCATGAGTACCCGCACACTGATCCGCGGCGGACTGGTGATCACCGCCGCCGACGAGCTCCACGCCGACGTCCTCATCGAGGACGGCCGCGTCGCCGCCCTGGCCGCGCACGCGTCGGACGCGGCACAGAGCTGGAGCGCCGAACGGACGATCGACGCGACGGACAAGTACGTCATCCCGGGCGGCGTCGACGCCCACACCCATATGGAGCTCCCCTTCGGCGGGACCTTCGCCTCCGACACCTTCGAGACCGGGACCCGGGCCGCGGCCTGGGGCGGCACCACCACCATCGTGGACTTCGCCGTGCAGACGCCCGGCCGGGCCCTGCGCGAGGGGCTGGACGCCTGGTACGCCAAGGCCGACGGCCAGTGCGCCGTCGACTACGCCTTCCACATGATCCTCTCCGATGTGAACGAGCACTCGCTCAAGGAGATGGACCTCCTGGTGGAGGAGGGCATCACCTCGTTCAAGCTGTTCATGGCGTACCCCGGCGTCTTCTACAGCGACGACGGCCAGATCCTGCGCGCGATGCAGCGCTCGGCCTCCAACGGCGGGCTGATCATGATGCACGCCGAGAACGGCATCGCCATCGACGTCCTCGTCGAGCAGGCGCTCGCCGCCGGCCGCACCGACCCCCGCTACCACGGGGAGGTGCGCCGCGCCCTGCTGGAGGCCGAGGCCACCCACCGCGCGATCCAGCTCGCCCGGGTCGCGGGGGCGCCGCTCTACGTCGTGCACGTGTCGGCCGAGGAGGCGGTCGCGGAGCTGGCCGCCGCCCGGGACAAGGGACTTCCGGTCTTCGGCGAGACCTGTCCGCAGTACCTCTTCCTCTCCACCGACAACCTGGCCGAGCCCGGTTTCGAGGGCGCCAAGTACGTCTGCTCGACGCCGCTGCGGCCCCGGGAGCACCAGGCCGCGCTCTGGCGGGGGCTGCGCACCAACGACCTCCAGGTGGTCTCCACCGACCACTGCCCGTTCTGCTTCGTGGGGCAGAAGGAGCTCGGCAGGGGCGACTTCTCCAAGATCCCCAACGGGCTGCCGGGCGTGGAGAACCGGATGGACCTGCTGCACCAGGCCGTGCTGGACGGCCACCTCTCACGGCGGCGCTGGATCGAGATCGCCTGCGCCAGTCCCGCGCGGATGTTCGGGCTCTACCCGAAGAAGGGCACCATCGCGCCGGGCGCCGACGCCGACATCGTCATCTACGACCCGCACGCCGAGCAGACCCTCTCCGCCGAGACCCACCACATGAACGTGGACTACTCGGCGTACGAGGGGCGCCGGATCACCGGCCGCGTCGAGACGGTCCTCTCCCGCGGCGAACTCGTCCTGCACGAACGCCGGTTCACCGGACGGGCCGGACACGGCGTCTACACCCCGCGGGCCACCACCCAGTACCTCGGCTAGTCACCTGGAGCAACACCACATGGACTTCGGACTCGTCCTGCAGACCGACCCGCCCGCCTCGACCGTCGTCGGCCTGATGCGCCGCGCCGAACGCAACGGCTTCCGCTACGGCTGGACCTTCGACTCGGCGGTGCTCTGGCAGGAGCCGTTCGTCATCTACAGCCGCATCCTTGAGCACACACGGCAGATGCGCGTCGGCCCCATGGTGACCAACCCCGGCACCAGGACATGGGAGGTCACCGCCTCCACCTTCGCCACCCTCAACGAGATGTACGGCAACCGCACCGTCTGCGGCATCGGGCGCGGCGACTCCGCGATGCGCGTCGCCGGGCGCAAACCCAACACCCTGGCGCGCCTGGGCGAGGCCATCGACGTGATCCGCGACCTCGCCGAGGGCCGGGAGGCCGAGGTCGACGGACAGCCCCTGAAGCTCCCCTGGGTCAGGGACGGCCGGCTGCCCGTCTGGATGGCGGCGTACGGACCGAAGGCGCTGGCGCTGGCCGGCCAGAAGGCCGACGGCTTCATCCTCCAGCTCGCCGACCCGTTCCTGACGGAGTGGATGGTCAAGGCGGTCCGCACGGCCGCCGTGGAGGCCGGACGCGACCCCGCCGCCGTGACCATCTGTGTGGCCGCCCCGGCGTACGTCGGCGACGACCTCGCGCACGCCCGCGAGCAGTGCCGCTGGTTCGGCGGCATGGTCGGCAACCACGTGGCGGACCTGGTGAACCGCTACGGCGAGCACTCCGGGCTGGTGCCGGACGCGCTCACCGACTACATCAAGGCGCGCCAGGGCTACGACTACAGCCACCACGGCCGCACCGACAACCCGGACACGGCCTTCGTCCCCGACGAGATCGTCGACCGCTTCTGTCTCCTCGGCCCCGTGGAGGCGCACATCGAGAAACTGAGGGCGCTGCGGGCCCTGGGCGTCGACCAGTTCGCGCTGTACGCGATGCACGACGCGCGGGAGACGGTCATCGACGCGTACGGGGAGCGGGTGATCCCGGCGCTGAACTGAGGGGCCGGGGGCGCCTCGTCCGCCGGGGGCCCGGGGGCGCCACCGGTCCGTGCGGGGCCGGGGGCGGCCGGCCGGGCGGGACTTTCGCAACACGCCCTAGGGCACCCGCGCGGTCCACTCCTCGCTGGAGAACTTCGTCCGCGCCAGCTCGCGGGCGCGGGCCATCTCCGCGTCCGTCACCCGGCCCTCCGCCAGCCCGTACCGCCCCCGGAACGAGGCGATCATCCGCTCGATGACCGCCGCGCGGGGCAGGCCCGTCTGGCGGCGCAGGGGGTCCACGCGCTTCTTCGCGCTCTTGGTGCCCTTGTCCGAGAGCTTCTCGCGGCCGATGCGCAGCACGTCGAGCATCTTGTCGGCGTCGATGTCGTACGCCATCGTCACGTGGTGCAGGACCGCGCCGCCGTCCGCGACCACCCGCTTCTGCGCGGCGCCCGCGATCTTGCCGGCGTCCGTGGCGATGTCGTTCAGGGGCTGGTACCAGGCCTTCACCCCCATGTCGCCGAGCGCGCCCAGGACCCAGTCGTCCAGATAGGCGTACGAGTCGGCGAAGGAGAGGCCGGAGACCAGGGCGTCGGGGACGGAGAGCGAGTACGTGATCGTGTTGCCGGGCTCGATGAACATCGCCCCGCCGCCGGACACCCGGCGCACCACCGTGATCCCGTGGCGCTCGGCGCCCTCGGGGTCGACCTCGTTGCGCAGGGACTGGAAGCTGCCGATGACGACGGCGAGGGCGCCCCACTCCCACACCCGCAGCGTCGGCGGGCGGCGGCCCGCCGCGACCTCGGCCGTGATCACCTCGTCCAGCGCCATGTGCAGGGCGGGGGACTGGGGGCCGTCGTGGATCAGCTGCCAGTCGTAGTCCGTCCAGTCCGTCGCGTGCGCCAGCGCGCGGCGGACCGCGACGCCTACCCCCTCCGACGTCAGGCCGTACATCGTCGTGCCCGGGGGCAGCGCCGCGTCGATACGGGCCGCGAGCCCCGCCGCGTCCGTGTCGGCCGGGGCGCCCTCCAGTGCGCTGTTGATGGCCCCGATCGCCTCGTCCGGCTCCAGGAAGAAGTCACCCGCGACCCGCACGCCGCGCAGGACCCCGTCCTCCACGTCCAGGTCCACCACCACGAGCTTGCCGCCGGGGACCTTGTACTCACCGTGCACCGCTGCTCCTCCATCCGTTCCGAGCGGGATCAACGTTACGGGCGGGGTCTGACATTCCGGCACGGGCCCGTCTAGCCTGCGAGGGTGTTCACCACCCGGCCCACCCTCCAGGGCACCTTCGGCATGGTGTCCTCCACCCACTGGCTCGCCTCGCAGTGCGCGATGGCCGTCCTGGAGGACGGCGGGAACGCCTTCGACGCCGCCGTGGCGGCGGGTTTCGTCCTGCACGTCGTCGAGCCGCACCTGAACGGGCCCGCGGGTGAGGTACCGATCCTGCTCGCACCCGCCGGAAGCCCGGTACGGGTGCTCTGCGGCCAGGGGACCGCGCCCGCCGGAGCCACCGCTGCCCACTACCGCGCACTCGGCCTGGACCTGGTGCCCGGCACCGGGCCGCTGGCCGCCGCCGTGCCCGGCGCCTTCGACGCCTGGATGCTTTTGCTGCGCGACCACGGGACCAAACCGCTCGCCGACGTACTGAAGTACGCCATCGGATACGCGGAGGACGGCCATCCGCCCGTGGAGCGGGTCGGGCAGGCCGTGGAGAGCGTGCGCGCGCTCTTCGCGAGCGAGTGGCCCTCCTCGGCCGGGGTGTATCTGCCGGGCGGCCGTTCCCCGCGCCCCGGCGAGCTGCTGCGCAATCCGGCCCTGGCGCGCACCTGGCGTCGCGTCCTCGCGGAATCCGCCCCCACGCGCGCGGACGCGACCGGGGACGGCCGGGTGCGGCAGATAGAGGCCGCCCGGCGGATCTGGCGCGAGGGGTTCGTCGCCCGGGCGCTGGTCGCGCAGGCCCGCCGCTCCACCCTGGACACCAGCGGCGAACGCCACACCGCCGCGCTCACGGAGGCCGACCTCGCCGGATGGTCCGCCACGTACGAGGACCCGGTGACGTACGACTGGAACGGCTGGACCCTGTGCAAACCGGCCGCCTGGAGCCAGGGACCGGCCTTCCTCCAGCAACTGGCGCTGCTGCCGGGGGAGTTGCCGCCGTACGACTCCGCCGAATACGTCCACCTCCTCGTCGAGGGGTGCAAGCTCGCCATGGCGGACCGGGAGGCCTGGTACGGGGACGCAGCCGAGGTGCCGACGGCCGAGCTGCTCTCGGACGACTACAACGCGGCCCGGCGCGCGCTCGTCGGCGCGACCGCCTCGTACGAGCTGCGGCCCGGCAGCCCCGGCGGGCGTCCGCCCCGGATCGCCCGCGAGGCACTGCGCGCGCGTGGCGGCCGGGCCCACGCGGCGGGCGCCGGGGAGCCGACCGTGGGCCCGGACGGCGCCACCCGGGGCGACACCTGCCATCTGGACGTGGTCGACCGCTGGGGGAACATGGTCGCCGCCACCCCCAGCGGCGGCTGGCTCCAGTCCAACCCGGTCGTCCCCGAACTCGGCTTCCCGCTCGGCACCCGGCTGCAGATGGCCTGGCTGGAGGAGGGGCTGCCCAACACCCTGACGCCGGGCCGCCGCCCGCGTACGACGCTGTCGCCCACCCTGGCGCTGCGCGACGGCGTACCGGTGCTGGCGTTCGGCACTCCCGGCGGGGACCAGCAGGACCAGTGGCAGCCGCACTTCTTCCTCGCGCTCGCCCTCGGCGCGCGCGAGCGCGGCGGCCTCGGCCTCCAGAGCGCGATCGACGCGCCGAACTGGCACAACGAGTCCTTCCCGAGCTCCTTCCACCCCCGGGTGACCCGGCACGGCAGCGTCACGGTCGAGGCACGGTTCCCCGCGGAGGTGGTGGCGGGGCTGCGGCGGCGCGGGCACCGGGTCACGGTCGGCGGCGCCTGGTCGGAGGGGCGGCTGTGCGCGGTCGCCCGCGACCCGGAGACCGGCGTCCTGTCCGCAGCCGCGAATCCGCGCGGGATGCAGGGGTACGCGGTGGGGCGCTGACCCGGCGCCGGTCGGGCGCCGGCGCGGCGCCGACCTGGCCGGCGTCCGGCCGCGCCCGGGGACGTCACCTCGATGACGGCCAGGTCAGGGGCCGTGTTCGTCGGTTGTCAGTGGGGCGTGTTTTGCTGGACGCATGATCGAAGGGTTGCTCGCAGAGTTTCTGGAAAACCGCACGTCCGACGTCGAAGAGGCGGTCCGCAAGGCGGCGGCCGTCGAGATCATGCCGCGCTTCCGCCAGCTCGCCGCGCACGAGATCCTGGAGAAGAACGGCCCGCACGACCTGGTGACGGTCGCCGACCGGCGCGCCGAGGAGTTCCTGACCGAGGCCCTGCCCGCGCTGCTGCCGGGATCGGTCGTCGTCGGTGAGGAGGCCGTCGCGGCCGACCCGTCGTCGTACGACGCGCTGGGCGGCGACGCGCCGGTGTGGATCGTCGACCCCGTCGACGGGACCCGCCAGTTCGTGCGCGGCGAGGAGGGTTTCTGCACCCTGGTGGCGCTCGCGCACCGGGGCGAGGTGCTGGCGTCGTGGACGTACGGGGCGGCGCTCGACGTCATGGCGGTCGCGGTCCGCGGCCGGGGCGCCACCGTCAACGGCGAGGCGATACGGTCCGGGGCGCCCGCACCCGGCGCGGTGATCGAGATCGCCACCTCCCACCCGGACTACACGACGCAGGACCAGAAGCGCGCGCTGCTCGGCCTGCGCACCGAGGGCGTCCGCCCGCGCCCCTGCGGCTCGGCCGGGCTCGAATACCTGGCGGTCGCGCGCGGCGAGCTGGACGCGATCGCGTTCTCCTGGGAGCTCGCCTGGGACCACGCGGCCGGCCTGCTCCTGGTGGCCGAGGCGGGCGGCACCCACACCACGGTGACCGGGCAGCCGTACCGGATAACCGGGGGCAACGCGCTGCCGTTCACGGCCGCCCGGGACGCGGCGACGGCCGAGCGGGTGCGGAGGCTGCTGGCGGGGGAGTGAGCGGGCGGCAGGTCCTCATGGACACCGCCATCGCCCGGCCGCCGCTCCGGCCGGGACGGCACCCACCGCGGACCGGATCGCCGGCGGTCCGGAATATGCTGGGTGTCTTGGCCACAAGGGCGTGAGGAGTCCAAGGTGCCGTCGATGCTCGATGCCGTCGTCGTGGGGGCGGGGCCCAATGGACTGACCGCCGCCGTCGAACTGGCCAGGCGCGGCCTGTCCGTTGAGGTCTTCGAGGCCAAGGACACCATCGGGGGCGGCGCCAGGACCGAGGAGCTCACCCTCCCCGGCTTCCGCCACGACCCGTGCTCCGCCGTGCATCCGCTGGGCATCGGCTCCCCGGCCTTCCGCGCCATGCCGCTCGACCGGTACGGGCTGGAGTGGCTGCACCCCGAACTTCCCATGGCACACCCCTTCGACGACGGCACCGCGGCCGTGCTCGCCCGCTCGGTCTCGGAGACCGCCGCGTCGTTCGGGCCGCGCGACGCGGGCGCGTACCGCAGACTCGTGGCGCCGTACCTGGGAAAGTGGGACGTCCTGGTCCGCGACTTCATGTCGCTGCCGCTGACCGCCCTGCCCCGCGACCCGCTCGGCCTCGCCCGCTTCGGCCTCGACGGTCTCCCGCCGTACACCTGGACGATGCGCCGCTTCCAGGACGACCGGGCGCGCGCGCTGCTGGCCGGGCTCGTCGGCCATGTCATCGCGCCACTGAACGGGCTCGCGACCTCGGCGGTCGGCCTGGTCTTCGCCCTCGCCGCGCACGAGAACGGCTGGCCGCTGCCGCGCGGCGGCTCGCAGTCGATCTCGGACGCGCTCGCGGCGTACCTGCGCGACCTCGGCGGCTCGGTCCACACCGGCTTCGAGGTGAAGCGCCTCGACGACCTGCCGCCCGCGCGCGCGTACGTCTTCGACACCTCGCCCACCGCGCTCGCCCGGATCGCGGGGCTGGGACGGGCGTACGAGGGGTACCGGTACGGCGCCGGAGTGTTCAAGATCGATTACGCGCTGGACGGACCCGTGCCGTGGACCGCGGCGGAGCCGCGCCGGGCCGGGACCGTGCAGATCGGACCGTCCAGCCGGGAGATCGGCGCCGCGCTGAGCGAGGCGTCCGGGGGCACCGCGCCCCGGACACCGTTCCTCATCACCGCCCAGCCGAGCCTCGTCGACCCCTCGCGGGCGCCGGAGGGCAAGCACGTGTTCTGGGCGTACGGGCATGTGCCGAACGGGTGGGACGGCGACCTCACGGACGCGGTGGAGCGGCAGATCGAGCGGTTCGCGCCTGGCTTCTGCGACCGCGTACTGGCGCGGGCCACGGCGGGGCCGCCGCAGCTCGCCGCGCACAACGCGAACTATGTGGGCGGGGACATCGCGTGCGGGGCGGCGCGGGGGCTGCAATTGCTGCTGCGGCCGACGCTGTCGCTGTTCCCGTACACGACACGGCATCCGTCGGTGTTCCTGTGCTCCTCCGCGACGCCGCCGGGGCCGGGGGTCCACGGGATGTCCGGGCACAACGCGGCGAAAGCGGTGTGGCGGGCGCTGCGGAAGGCGGACGGGAAGTGACGGGCTCGGGCGCGGCGGGCCGGGGCGCGGTGTCCATCGTGCTGGTCCGGGGGGACATCACCGAGCAGAGCGTCGACGCGATCGTGAACGCGGCGAACTCGTCGTTGCTGGGCGGGGGAGGGGTGGACGGGGCGATCCACCGGCGCGGCGGCCCCGAGATCCTCGCCGACTGCCGCCGGCTGCGGGCCTCCCACTACGGCAAGGGACTGCCGACCGGCCGGGCCGTGGCCACGACGGCGGGGCGGCTGGACGCACGATGGGTGATCCACACGGTGGGCCCGGTGTGGCAGCGGGACGAGGACCGCTCCGAACTGCTGGCCTCCTGCTACCGGGAATCGCTGAGGGTGGCGGGGGAGTTGGGAGCCCGGACCGTGGCGTTCCCGGCGATCTCCACGGGGGTGTACGGGTGGCCGCTGGAGGACGGCGCGCGGGTGGCCGTGCGGGCCGTCCGGGAGACGGCGGGGGCGGCCGGGGGTGTGGAGGAGGTGCGGTTCGTGCTGTTCGACGACGAGGCGTATCGGGCGTTCGAGGGGGCGCTGGGGTAGCGGTTGGCGGGGCGGTTGTTCGTCTGCGGGTTCCCCGCGCCCCTGGGGGTCGGGGTGCCGGGGTTGCGCTGCGGTTCGTCTGCGGCTAGGTGGGGCCTGGCCGCGCAGTTCCCCGCGCCCCCTGGGGGTTGGGGTGGGCCGGGGTTGCGCTGGGGTTCGTCTGCGGGCCGGTGGGGCCTGGCCGCGCAGTTCCCCGCGCCCCTCAAGCCCCCGGCCCCGGGCACCGGTCTGGGTTGCCCCCGCCCCCACCCCCTAGGGGCGCGGGGAACTGCGCGCTCAGCCCACCACCGACCCGCACACGAACAACCACGCCCGCCCCCACCCCCCAGGGGCGCGGGGAACTGCGCGACCAGCCCACCACCCACCCGCAGACGAATCTCCGCCCACACCCCACCCCACCCCCAACCTCCATGTCGGATTCCTGCCAGCAACCCCCCACCCCCTAACCGATCCTTAACCCATGAATCCCGCTTCCGCCGCCACCCCGGCGGCCCCCGCGGCCATGTACACCGATGCCGAGCGCTGCGTGCGGGCCGTCCAGTCCAAGGACGCCCGTTTCGACGGCTGGTTCTTCACCGCCGTCCTCACCACCCGTATCTACTGCCGGCCCAGCTGCCCCGTGGTGCCCCCGAAGGTCGAGAACATGACCTTCTATCCGAGCGCCGCCGCCTGCCAGCAGGCCGGGTTCCGGGCCTGCAAGCGGTGCCGGCCGGACACCACGCCCGGCTCCCCGGAGTGGAACGCCCGCGCCGACTCCGTCGCCCGTGCCATGCGCCTGATCCGGGACGGCGTCGTCGACCGCGAGGGCGTGACCGGGCTCGCCGCGCGGCTCGGGTACAGCGCCCGCCAGATCGAGCGCCAGCTCCACGCCGAGCTCGGCGCCGGACCGCTCGCCCTGGCCCGCGCCCAGCGCGCCCAGACCGCGCGGATCCTCATCGAGACCACCGCCCTCCCGATGGCCGACGTCGCCTTCGCGGCGGGCTTCGCCTCGGTACGCACCTTCAACGACACCGTCCGCGAGGTCTTCGCGCTCGCCCCCACCGAGCTGCGCGCCCGCGCCGCACGGGGCATCGCCCGTCAGGCCCCGGCCCCCGGCTCGATCGCCCTGCGGCTTCCGTACCGCGCCCCGCTCAACCCGGACAACCTCTTCGGGCACCTGGCTGCGACGGCGGTGCCCGGTGTGGAGGAGTGGCGGCGCGGCGCGTACCGCCGCACGCTGTCCCTCCCGTACGGACACGGCATCGCCGAACTCACCCCCGGCCCCGACCACATCGGCTGTCTGCTCTCCCTCACCGATCTGCGCGACCTCACCATCGCCATCAGCCGCTGCCGCTGGATGCTCGACCTCGACGCCGACCCGGTCGCCGTCGACGACCGGCTGCGCGCCGACCCGCTGCTCGCCCCGCTGGTCGACAAGGCCCCCGGACGCCGGGTGCCGCGTACCGTCGACGTGGCGGAGTTCGCCGTACGGGCGGTGCTCGGCCAGCAGGTATCCACCGCCGCCGCCCGCACCCACGCGGCCCGGCTCGTGGCGGCGCACGGCGAGCCGGTGGCCGACCCGGCGGGCGGGCTCACCCATCTGTTCCCCACCCCGCAGGCGCTGGCCGGTCTCGACCCGGAGTCCCTGGCCCTGCCGCGCAGCCGCCGTACCACCCTGACCACGCTGGTCGCGGGTCTGGCCGACGGCAGCCTCGCGCTGGGCATCGACACCGACTGGGACCGGGCGCGGGCCCAGCTCCTGGAGCTGCCGGGCTTCGGCCCCTGGACCGTCGAGGTGATCGCGATGCGGGCGCTCGGCGACCCGGACGCCTTCCTCCCCTCCGACCTCGGCGTGCGCCGCGCGGCCCGCTCCCTCGGCCTGCCGTCCTCGCCCGCCGCGCTCACCGCGAGCGCCGCGGCCTGGCGCCCCTGGCGGGCCTACGCGGTCCAGTACCTCTGGGCCACCGACGACCACCCCATCAACCACCTCCCCGTATGAGGACGTTCACGATGACCACCACACACACCGTCACCGACAGCCCGTACGGGCCGCTCACCCTGGTCGCCGAGGACGGCGTCCTCAGCCGCCTCTACATGGAGGGCCAGCGCCACCGCCCGCCCCAGGAGACCTTCGGCGAGCCCGACGACGGCGGCCCGTTCCCCGAGGTGATCCGCCAGCTCGCCGCGTACTTCGCGGGCGAGCGGACCACGTTCGACCTGGAGCTGGACCTGCGCGGCACCGACTTCCAGCGCGCGGTGTGGGACCAGCTGCGCGGCATCCCGTACGGCGAGACGCGCAGTTACGGCCAACTCGCCCAGGCGCTCGGCAAGCCCGGCGCCTCGCGCGCGGTGGGCCTGGCCAACGGCAGGAACCCGGTGGGCATCATCGTCCCCTGCCACCGCGTGATCGGCTCCGGCGGCGGCCTGACGGGGTACGGCGGCGGCCTCGACCGCAAGCAGCGGCTGCTGGCCTTCGAGAAGGGAGCGCCGGAGGACGCCCTGTTCTGAGGGCCCGCCACGCCCGCTCAGTCGGCCACCAGCAGGGCCCCCAGACGCAGGAACGCCTTGTACGTCTCCGGCGCCAGCCAGGACAGCTCCACCGTGCTGCCCGTCGTCAGATGGCCGTCGCGGGGGATCATGAGAACACCCCGGCAGCGGGAGCTCAGGCTGCGGATGGTGGCCGCGTCCAGGGTCCAGCCGGCGGCCGGACGGCTGTGGTTGAGGACGACCACCGCGTCCGCCACCAGGTCGGGGCGGCCCAGCGCCATCAGCCGGTCGACGGCCTGCTGAGCCTGGGTGACCCCGGCCGGGTCGGCCCGGGAGACGATCACCACGCGGTTGGCGAGCTCCAGCACCGCCTGCGGGAACTTGTCCGTGTCGGCGAGCACGATGTCGAAGTAGGGGGCCGTCACCTCCGCGACCCTGCGGTACTCCTGGTCCGAGAACTGGCCGACCGTCGGCGGATGCGAGACCGAATCGTTGGCCAGCACCATCAGCCCGGAGCGGTGCTGGGAGAGGAAGAGGCGCAGCACCTCGAAGCCGGAGACCTCGTGGGCGGAGTGGGCCAGCTCGGTCAGCCGGGCCGCCGTCGCCCGGTACACGCGGCGCGCCAGATGGATGTGGCTGCCCGCATGCCGGTCGGTGTCGACGGCCAGGACGCGCTCCTGGCGCTGCTCGGCCAGGATCGCGCCGAGCACCGTGGTGGTCGTGGTGCACCCGGCTCGGTCCTTCACCCCCAGGACCGCGATCCGCAGCGGCCGGCTCAGCGGCGCCCGGATGGCACGGATCCACTCCTCGCGGCCCGCCTCGTCCTCCGGGTCCTCCTCGGCGTCGGCCGCGACCTGGTCGTCGTCCTCGTCGTCCCACTCCACCGGCGTCCCCAGGAGCGAGCCGAACGCCTCGGCCATCTCCCGCGCGGTCGGCCTGGCCTCCGGCTCCTCGTCCACCGAACGCAGCAGCAGATCGCGCAGGCTCTCCTCCAGACGGCGGAACTCCGGGTGGTGGCGCAGTACGTCGTGCTCGTACCAGCGCCAGTGCCGTCCGGTGACCGCTTCGAGCAGGATGGTGCCCACCGCGTACACGTCGCCCGCGGCGATCCGGGATTCGCTCCAGGAGGTTACCTCCGGGGCGCGGTAGGGCGAGTTGGTGGGCATAGCAAGCGACGACGCGCTGGAGGCGCCGTCGATCCGGGCCGACGCCCAGCTGATGATGTGCAGCGTCCGCTCGGTGACGAGGACCGTCCCGGGTGTCAGCGAGCCGTGGACGAGGCCCCTGCGGTGGCAGCGGTTGATCGCTCGGGCCAGGCTCCAGCCCAGCCAGGCGAGGAGCGCGGAGTCGCGCAGCGGCCCGGTGGCGTGCAGCACCGCGCGCAGCGTCGGCGCTGGAAGGCCGGTGCTTAGACTGTCGAGCCGCAGCGCGATCCAGGGGGTGCTCCAGCTGAGGCCGGGGCGGAGGTCGCCGGCGATCACCCCGGGCGCGTACACCCCGTCCATCCGCCGCAGCGCGCGGTACTCGGTGGCGAGCAGTTCGCGGGCGACCGGCGGGTCCGAGGTGTGGGCGACCCGCAGCAGCACCTTCTGGCCGTCCGCGTCCTCGCCGATGTACGCGACCGGCTTGCCGCCGGTGTCCTGCCGCATCAGCAGGGTGTACGGGCCGAGCGCGTGCAGGTCCTGGAGGCGCAGCGGCAGCCAGCAGGGCGCCGTCTCCAGCCCGGACGGCAGCCCCACCTGGTGGTACTCCGTCACCGGCGGCGGCCGGACGGGCGCCATCGGCCGCGCCCCCAGATGGGTCAGCAGCCGGTCCTCCAGCCAGGCGAACGGCCGGGTCCCCGGCAGGAGTTCGCCCGTCCCCGACGGGTGGGCGAGCCAGGCGGGGAAGTCGGGGGAGCGGCCCACCAGGGTGGCGAGGCGGTCGGTGACCGCGCGGGTGGTGCGCAGCAGGTCGATGGGGGAGGCGGTGTCGAGCAGGATCTCCTGGACGCCGTCGAGGAAGCCGAACCGGCGGTGCTGGGCGGGCAGGGCGGCGCCGGACGGGTCGGCCGCGCGCATCAGCCCGCCCAGGAACACCTCGGCCAGGTGCGCGGTGTCGGAGCGCCACGGCACCGCCGCCTGCACGAGGCGCATCACCGGCACCGTCAGCGGCGAGATCGCGGCGAGATGCGCGGCGAGCCGGTACGCCTGCGGGGACGCCGCGTCCCGGAACCGCAGCACCGCGTCGGCCGGGTCCGTGCCCCGGGTGGCCGCCTCGCCCCGCAGGCCCCGCGCGCCCGGTGGCGCGAGCAGCGGCAGTTCGGCGCCGGCCCCCGGCGACGCCACCAGCCGCGCCCAGGCGGCGACGGCCGGGGGATACGGCTCCAGTACGGGGACCGGCACCCCGGGGAAGCGGTCGCCCAGGCCGGGCGGCAGCAGCGGGTCGGTCACCTCCCAGGTGTGGTTGGCCGCGCCGCGCCGCCGGGTGGTCACCGACCACTGCTCCGAGCGGATGCCCGAGGCGTCCCACATATGGGACGGCAGTGCGTGCACCACGGCCGTCGGACCCTGGCGCGCCCAGCGTTCCAGCGCGGAGTGCATCCGGCCGTCGCGCCAGCAGGCCCCCACCCCGTCGCTGATCACCAGGACCAGGGTGCGGCCCGAGGGGTCGGCGGCGGAGGCGGGGGAGAGCAGCGGGCCGCCGGGGTCGAAGGGGCGTCCCCGCAGGCCCGGCGCGTCCGGGGAGCGCGCGTCCAGGCCGTGCACCCGGATGTCGCGGAAGGCGCCCAACCGCTCGAAGACGGAGCGCAGTTCGGTGGCGAGCCTGCGCCACAACAGCATCGACAGACCGTCGTCGATGAGCAGGGTGAGATCAAGCCAGCGTCGTCGGGCGGGCCGCAGCACCACGTCGGGCAGACCGCTCTCGGCCATCGCGGTGGCGGTCGCCTCCTCGTCGAACTCCCAGAAGTGCGAGCCGGGGCGGGGCTGCTTCAGCAGCCGCAGGGACCGGCTCAGCCGCAGTTCGCCGTCGCCGAGCGCCTTCTCCTCGGGCACGCGCACCGGCAGGGCCCCGGTGCCCTGGGCCGGGGGCGGCGGGGAGTGGGCGGTCTCGGCGAACTCGGGGGCGCCGCGGGAGGCCGCCGCCGCGTGCAGGGCGCCCAGCAGCTGGGTGGGAAGCGGCGGCTGGGAGCCCTCGCCCTCCCCGGCCTCCGCCGCCGGACCGTCCGGGGGCGCCACCGTGCCTCCGGACGGCGTCCGGGTCGTCTCCCGGGGCGCCGGGCCCGGCCGGCGCGTGCGGTCCGGGGCCAGGGCGCTCGCGAGCGGTGCGGCGGAGCCCCGGGGCAGCCGGGTGGCGAGCCACAGGGTGTCCAGCAGCTCGTGCGTGGACAACTCGTGACCCACCAGGGCGGCGAGCCTGGCCAGGGCGTCCGGGGGCTCCGCGCGCGGCACGGCTAGACCGATCCGCCCAGCCGGTGGAGCACCGCGTCCAGCAGACCCTCGGCGTTCAGGTTCACCCCGCCCTTGCGCAGGAACACCGCGTTGAGCAACTGGTCGGTGGCGAGCTCGCCCGGCGCCCGGCGGTTGAGGAAGGCGTGCAGCAGGTCGTCCACGCCGTCGAGCGCCCCGTCGCCCAGGTGCGCGGCCACGATGTCCCGCAGCCGCTCCTCGTCCGGGTCCGGCAGGTCCAGGCGGACACAGCGCCGCAGGAACGCGGGCGGGAAGTCCCGTTCGCCGTTGCTGGTGATCACCACCACCGGGAACTCGCGGCAGCGCACCACCCCCCGGATGACCGTCACCCGGCCGCCGTCGGGGTCGTGGGTGAGCACCGGCACCTCGGACTGCGCCTCCGGCAGCCGCGACAGCTCGGGGATCTCGAACTCGCCCTCCTCGAACACCGTCAGCAGGTCGTTGGGAAGGTCCACGTCACCCTTGTCGAGCTCGTCCACCAGCAGGACCCGGGGCCGCCGACCCGGAACGAGCGCGGTGCCCAGCGGGCCCAGCCGGACGAAGGTGCCGATGTCCGGCTCGGGCGCGCCGTGCTCCTGGCGCAGATGGGTCTCGCGCAGCCGCCCGATGGCGTCGTAGCCGTACAGCGCGTCCTTGAGCACGGACCGGCTGTTGACGGGCCACTGGAGCACGGGGCCGAGTGACAGCTCGTGCGCGACGGCGTGCGCCAGTGAGGACTTGCCGGTGCCGGGGTGGCCGGTGACCAGGAGCGGGCGGCGCAGATGCAGCGCCGCGCTAACCACGTCGGCCTCGGTGCGGCCGATCAGATACGGGCGGCGGCGCACCCGGGTGCCGGGCGCGCCGCCCGCGAACTGGCGCCACGGCGGCGCCTCGGGGAAGTCCACCTCACGGGGTGTGCGGTCGCCGCGGAAGAGCCGCCACCCGTCGTTCTCCGTCATGTCGCCTGATCCGTTCCTTCCGAGGGGCGGCCGATGGCTTCCGGTACGCCCGGTTCCTGCGCGGGGTCGGCGAGCTGCAGCTCGTCGGGGAGCGGCAGCTCGGCGTCCTCCCACACCAGGGCCGGCCGCGCGGGCACCTCGGGGTCCGTGTAGGCGCGGACCCCGAAGTGCCGGACTCTTTCGGGGAGTTCGTCGACGGGTCCGTACGGCGCGGCCCCGTCGAGGCGGGCCGCGTCGGCGGGTTCGACGGCCGCGCGGTCCCACAGGACGATCGGGACGCCCATGGCCAGACAGAAGTGCAGCAGCCGCGTCCGGCCGGCCGGGGGCCCGTGCAGGAGGACGCGCGCGGCGTCGTAGTGGGTTGTCTTGAGCAGCCGGATGAGCTCCATCTCGTCGGAGATCCGGTGGTCCGCGACGAGCGGCTCGCTCTGGTGGCGGGCGCCCCAGCGGCGCTTCAGGTCGCCCGCGCCGGTGCGCGAGCGGCGTCTGATCTGCGGGCAGCGCAGCACCAGGTGGAAGTCCTCGCCCAGCCGCGCCGGGAAGAATTCGTCGGCGCCGGCCCCGTCCCACTCGTCCACCGGCAGGTGCAGCGCGTCCGGGGCGACGGACACCGCGACCAGCGCCACGTTCTGCCCGGCGCCCTCCGCGCCCCCGGCCACCTCGCGCACCAGCCGGGCGATCTCCCGCCCGGTGCGCGGGCGGTCGGTTCCGGCGGTGGTACGGGCGGCCGTGCCGTCGGCCCGCATCCGCCACACCGCGCACCGGTAGTGGCCGGCCGGGTCCTGGGGGTGGCGGGCGAGCTCCACCAGGACGCGCACCCCGGTACCGGCCGACCGGGCCGACCAGCGTGCCGCGTCCGCCCGGCGCTCGCCCAGCGCCGAGGGATGGATGCCGAGCCGGGCCGCGACCCGGCCGCTCCACTCCTGGAGCGCCTGGCAGGTCATACCGCCGGTCTCCGCGGCGGCGTACTCCACCACGCGCAGCAGGGCGGGCAGCCGGGGTGTCTCGTGCGGCACCGGCGAGCCGTCGCCGGGCCACTCCTCCAGCTCGCGGACCGCGCCGGGCACGTCCTCGGGGGCGAGCCGCGCGGCCGTCAGCGAACGGGGCAGGTCCACATAGGGCAGCGCCGCCGTCGCGGCCCGGGGCAGCAGCCCCGGGTCCCGGCGGGTGAGATGGTCCCACTTCACCAGCAGCGCCCGGTGTTCGGCGACGGAGAGCAGTCCGGCGGCGTCGGTGAGCCGGCCGAGCGCGAGCAGCCGGTCAAGCCCGGCGCGGTCCCGCGCCCCCTCCAGGGATGGCGCGAGCGACTCGGCCAGGGTGGGCAGCGCGCGTTCGACCGTGCACAGCACCACCGCGAGCTCCTCCACCGACGGCGCCGTCCCGTCCGTCCGGGTGCGCAGCCCGAGGGCCGCGCCGAGCGCGGTGGCATGCGCCGCCCGTACGGTCGGATCGCCCAGCAGGGCGTGCAGCGGGCCGACCATCATGTCCCGCACCGAGTCGTCGCCCGCCGCAGCCGCGCCCTCGCGCGCCCCGAGCACCGGGTCCGGCGCCGCTCCCACCCGCGCCAGCTCCTGCCGGACCGACTGCCAGGTCAGGCCCCAGCTGCGGCGCAGGGTGTGCTGGGCGTCGAACTCCCCTTCCGGCGGGGTGATACGGCCCATCACCAGGCCGACGGCCGCGCCGTCGGCGGGCGACCACAGGGGCCCGCCGCTGTACCCGTCGTCGACGGCCGCGCCCGAGAGCCGCCCGTCGAGATAGCCGATCCGCCCGTCGCACGAGCCGACCTGGACGTCCGCGTACGAGAACGGCTGGCCACCGCCGTACCAGGCCCGCACCAGCTGTCCGGCCCGCATGTCCTGCCAGCGCACCGGGCTCACCGGGGACGGCGGTTCCTCGTCCAGTTCCAGTACGGCCAGGTCGCCGCCCCACTCCGGGGAGCCGTCGGCCACCGGGCCCCGGTGGTGCGCGGCGCGCGGCGGCACCCAGGCCACCAGTCGCGCCTGCCGGGCCCCCGCCGCGCCCGCGGCCAGCGCGGGGAAGGAGACGTCGAGGGTGACCGCGCCCGGGTCGCGCGGGCTCAGCATCCGCAGGCCGAGGGCGGCGTTGACGACGTGGGCGCAGGTCAGCAGTCTGCGCCCGGCGAGGTAGACACCCGCGCCCGCCGTGCGCCCCCGGTCGGCCGAGAGCACCCGCACCAGCGCTTCGCGCGCGTCGGCCGACGGCTCCGGGTCGGGCGCCTTGAACCAGCCCACGGCTCAGTTGCCGCCGGGGTCCGTGCCGGGGCCCGGCGCGTCGGGGCGCAGGTTCCAGGTGGCCGAGACGGTCATGCTCGCCTGCCCATTGGCACCGACGATCCCGAGCTTGAGGTCGTGCCCGATCTGGAGCCCGAAGGCGACCGCGAGCGAGTCGGGCGGATCCGCGATGCCCCGTACGGCGTCGTGCACCTGCTGAAGAACGGGCCCCAGCGGTCTCAGCACGGCCGCGAGGGTGTCCGTCGCGAGCGCCGCGACCCGCTCGCCGCGCCCGGCGGGCGTTCCCCCGCCGACTCCGCCGGGCAGATCGTCGTCCGGGGCCGTCCGGGGTACGCCGACGGGTGAGAGCCCGACTCTGACGCGGGCGCCGTCGTCGAGGATGAGTTCCACGTAGTCGTCATGCGGCACGGGGACATTGTGCGGCCAACGGACCCGCGGGGCAGCAGAGTTGACGGAACCGGCGGCGGGCGGCCGTCAGCCCACCCGCCGGCCGTTCTCCAGCTCCGCCGTCCCCGTCCCGGCCGCCAGCACGTCGAGCGCGGCGAGCACCCGCCTGGCGGGGGTCTCGCCCCGGTCCGACTCGATCGTGCCGCCGGGCAGCGCCCAGCCGTCCCGGTGGTTCGGCTCGACGAGCAGGACGTGCCCGCGCCCGTCGCGCAGGAGGAGGGCGGCACCGGCGAGGACGCGGGGGAACCCGGCGATGTACGTGGCGCAGTCAACGGTCGTCACGGGTGCCAGGGCAGGGGCGCCCGGCCGGCCCCTGCCGCGATATGGAGGTTTTGTCGGGTGACACGCCGTCCCGCCGTGCATGACGCCTATGGGCAGGGGTGCGCCCGGCGGATAGGGTCGTCAGCGGCGCGACTGCCTGTTCGATAGCAAGGGATGCAAGGTGACGGACGGAGCAGTTTTGGAGACCGCGCGCGTGCTGGTGGCGGCGGACAAGTTCAAGGGCTCGCTCACGGCCGTACAGGTCGCGGAGCGGGTGACGGCCGGGCTGCGGCGGGTCGTCCCCGAGCTGGTGGTGGAGACCCTGCCGGTCGCGGACGGCGGCGACGGCACGGTCGCGGCGGCGGTCGCGGCCGGGTTCGCCCGCCGCGAGGCCCGGGTCACCGGCCCGCTCGGCACCCCGGTCACCGCGGCTTTCGCGGTACGGGACGGGGTGGCCGTGGTGGAGATGGCGGAGGCGTCCGGCCTCCAGCACCTCCCCGAGGGCGTCTTCGCCCCGCTGACCGCCAGCACGTACGGCTCGGGCGAGCTGCTGCTGGCCGCGCTGGACGCGGGGGCGCGCACCATCGTGTTCGGGGTGGGCGGCAGTGCCACCACGGACGGCGGGGCGGGCATGCTCGCGGCGCTCGGCGCCCGTTTCCTGGACGCGGCGGGGGAGCCCGTGGCGCCGGGCGGCGGCCCGCTGGCGACCCTGGCCACGGCGGACCTCTCGGGCCTCGACCCCCGGTTCGCCTCGGTCGAGCTCGTCCTGGCCAGCGATGTGGACAACCCGCTGACCGGGCCCAAGGGGGCGCCCGCGGTGTACGGCCCGCAGAAGGGTGCCACGCCCGGGGACGTGGCGACCCTGGACGCGGCGCTGGGCCACTTCGCCGAGGTCCTGGAAGCCTCCCTGGGCGCCCGCGCGGCCGAGGCGGCGCTCGCCCCGGGCGCGGGGGCCGCGGGCGGCGTCGGCTACGGCGCGCTGGTGGCCCTGGGGGCCACGTTCCGGCCGGGCATCGAGGTCATGCTCGACGTCCTGGGCTTCGCCCCGGCCCTCGCCCGGGCCACGCTGGTGATCACGGGTGAGGGTTCGCTGGACGAGCAGACCCTGCACGGCAAGGCGCCGGCCGGAGTGGCGTCGGCGGCCCGGGCGGCGGGCGTCGAGGTCGTCGCGGTCTGCGGGCGCCTGGCCCTGCTCCCGGAGGCCCTGGGCAGGGCCGGTATCCGCCGCGCGTACGCCCTCTCCGATCTGGAGCCGGATCCGGCGCGGTGCATGGCGGAGGCGGGGCCGCTGCTGGAACGCAGTGCGGAGCGCCTGGCCAGGGACTTCCTGACCTGACCCGTTCCCGGGCAACCCGGCGCCTCCCGTGCCCCCGGAAACCCTTGTTTGTCCGCGGGCCGGTGGTCGGTCGCCCGCGCCGTTCCCCGCGTCCTGAAAGCGCCCAGGGGCGCCCTGTAGGGGCGCGGGGAACGGCGCGACCAGCCCACCACCGGCCCGCGGACGAGGACCGGGCACAAGGGCACAACAAAGGGCCCCGGACCGAAACGGTCCAGGGCCCTCGCACCGCGCCGCCAGGCGCTACGGCTGTGCCGCCCGTGCCTCACGGCGGTTGTCGCGAATCGTGTTCACCCGGCGGGCCGTGGCGAACAGGGGAATCACCGCGCCCAGCACGACCTGCAGCACGCAGCCCGTCTGGAGCAGCAGCTGACCGCCCGGCGCGTCGAACGCCCACGCCGCCAGCAGCCCCATCGCCCCCACGATCCAGCTGAGCATGGCCACCGCGAGGATTCCCCGCGGCTTCGGGTACTCCACCCGGCTGACCATCAGCCACGCCACCCCTATGACGGCGAGCAGCGTCGGCACGAACGGCAGCTCCAGGAGCACGATCGAGACGACCGTCAGCGCGCCGAAGGGGCTCGGCATGCCCTGGAACATGCCGTCCTTCATCGTCACGCACGAGAACCGCGCGAGTCTGAGCACCACCGCGAGCAGCACGGTGATCGCCGCCACGGCCGCGACGCGCTGATGGGCGTCGTCGGCGACCATGCCGTACACCAGGACGAAGTACGCCGGGGCGAGCCCGAAGCTGATCAGGTCCGAGAGGTTGTCCAGCTCGGCGCCCATCGGCGAGCTCCGCAGCTTCCGCGCGACCAGGCCGTCGCAGAGGTCGAAGATCGCCGCGAGCAGCATCAGGATCACGGCGGTCGCGGCGGAGTGCCGCGCCATGCCGGTCTCGGCGCTGCCCGACAGGTGCGGGATGAGGATTCCGGTGGTGGTGAAGTACACCGCCATGAACCCGCAGGTCGCGTTGCCGAGCGTGAGGGTGTCCGCTATCGACAGCCGCAGGGAGAGGGGCATCTCCTCCGCGTCGTCGCCGGCGTCCGTGCCCGGCACCCAGTCGGTCTGGGTGTCAGGATCAATCACGGTCAATTCGAGTCACCCCCGCAGTGGTCTTCTGGCCGACCTCGACCGCGACCTCGACCCCCTCCGGAAGGTAGATGTCGACGCGGGAGCCGAACCGGATGAGACCGATGCGCTCGCCCTGCTCCACCTTCGTGCCCTGGGGGATGTACGGGACGATCCGCCGCGCCACAGCACCCGCGATCTGCACCATCTCGATGTCACCGAGCTCGGTGTCGAAGTGCCAGACAACGCGCTCGTTGTTCTCGCTCTCCTTGTTGAACGCCGGAACGAACCCGCCGGGCACGTGCTCGACGGAGGTCACCGTGCCCGCCAGGGGCGCGCGGTTGACGTGGACGTTCAGCGGGCTCATGAAGATCGCGACGCGGGTGCGTCCGTCCTTCCACGGCATGATGCTCTGCACCACACCGTCGGCGGGGGAGATGACCCGCCCGGAGGCGATCTCGCGCTCGGGGTCGCGGAAGAACCACAGCATGCCCGCCGCGAGCGCGGTGGCGGGTACGGCCACTGCCTTGGCGGCGCCGGAGCGGCGCGCGCGGGCGAGGCTGAGGGCTGCGGTGGCGACGGTCGGCAGAAGCCACGGCGATGCTCCGCGAGCAAGACGTCCCTGGAGGAAACCGTCGCGAGATGCAGAGGTTTGGCTGTGGGGCATGGATGACCTTCGTAGCGGATGATGCCGCGCTGGCAAGTGGGGGACGGCGGCTGGTTTACCAGCGATGCTATCGGTTGCGAGCCGCAACTGGGAAAGCCAGAAGCCGAGTCGGTCGGCCGGAAGCCCTCGGGCAGTGCCTACAGGGTGTGATCTTCTTCGCGGCCGAACCGACCTAAAAGCGACAATCAACCCTGGAATCGGTACTCTTCGAGAAGCCGACGTCCAATGATCATTTTTTGGATCTCGGCGGTACCTTCACCGATGAGCAGCATCGGCGCCTCGCGGTACAGGCGCTCGATCTCGTACTCCTTCGAGAAGCCGTAGCCACCGTGGATACGGAAGGCGTCCTCCACGACCTCCTTGCAGTATTCGGAGGCGAGGTACTTCGCCATCCCTGCTTCCAGGTCGTTTCGTTCCCCGGAGTCCTTTTTGCGTGCTGCGTTGACCATCATGGCATGAGCGGCCTCCACCTTGGTAGCCATCTCGGCCAGCTTGAACTGAATCGCCTGGTGCTGGGCGATCGCCTTGCCGAAAGTATGACGTTGCTGGGCATACGAGACACCCAGCTCGAATGCACGCTGAGCGACGCCACAGCCACGCGCCGCGACGTTGACGCGGCCGACCTCGACGCCGTCCATCATTTGGTAAAACCCTCGGCCGGTGACCCCGCCCAGGACCCGATTGGCCGGAATGCGCAGTCCGTCCATGATGAGTTCGGTCGTGTCGACGCCCTTGTAACCCATCTTGTCGATCTTGCCGGGGATGGTGAGCCCCGGACGGACCTCGCCGAAGCCCGGCTCCTTCTCCACCAGGAAGGTCGTCATCGACTTGTGGGGCGCGGTCCCCTCGGGGTGTCCTTCGTCACTCCGGCACAGAACGGCCACCAGCGACGACGTTCCGCCGTTCGTGAGCCACATCTTCTGGCCGTTCAGGACGTACTCGTCGCCGTCCCTGACGCCCTTGGACGTGATCGCCGACACATCCGAGCCGAGCGCGGGCTCGGACATCGAGAACGCGCCGCGCACCTCGCCGAGCGCCATCCGGGGCAGGAAGGTGTCCTTCTGCTCCTGGGTGCCGTGCTGCTTGAGCATGTACGCCACGATGAAGTGCGTGTTGATGATGCCGGAGACCGACATCCAGCCGCGCGCTATCTCCTCGACGCACAGGGCGTACGTCAGGAGCGACTCGCCCAGGCCGCCGTACTCCTCGGGGATCATCAGCCCGAACAGGCCGAGCTCCTTGAGCCCCTCGACGATCTGCGTCGGGTACTCGTCCTTGTGCTCCAGCTGGGTCGCGACCGGGATGATCTCCTTGTCGACGAAGTCCCGGACGGTGGCCAGGATTTCCTGCTGGACGTCGGTCAGACCGGCGGTCTGCGCGAGACGGGCCATGGCTACTTCTCCTGCTGCTTGAGCTGGGGGCGGCCGGGCTGCTCGCCGCCGCGCTCCTTGATGTACGTCTCGGTGGGGACCATCACCTTGCGGCGGAACACGCACACCAGGGTGCCGTCCTGCTTGTAGCCCTTGGTCTCGACGTAGACGATGCCCCGGTCGTTCTTCGACTTCGAGGGCGTCTTGTCCAGGACCGTCGTCTCGCCGTAGATCGTGTCGCCGTGGAAGGTCGGCGCCACGTGCCGCAGCGACTCGATCTCCAGGTTGGCGATGGCCTTCCCGGACACGTCCGGGACGCTCATACCGAGCAGCAGCGAGTAGATGTAGTTGCCCACCACCACGTTCTTGCCGAAGTCGGTGGTGTTCTCGGCGTAGTTGGCGTCCATGTGGAGCGGGTGGTGGTTCATGGTGAGCAGACAGAACAGATGGTCGTCGTACTCGGTCACCGTCTTGCCGGGCCAGTGCTTGTACACGTCCCCGACGGTGAACTCTTCGTAGGTGCGGCCGAACTGCATGGTGTTACGCCTCCGGGATCTCGAACTTCGACGTGCGCTGCATACCGGCCGCCCGGCCCTTGCCCGAGATGACCAGCGCCATCTTGCGGCTGGCCTCGTCGATCATCTCGTCGCCGAGCATCGCCGAGCCCTTCTTGCCGCCGGCCTCGGAGGTGAAGTACTCGTACGCGTCGAGGATGAGCTCGGCGTGGTCGTAGTCCTCCTGGGAGGGCGAGAAGACCTCGTTGGCCGCCTCGACCTGGCCGGGGTGCAGCACCCACTTGCCGTCGAAGCCGAGGGCGGCGGCGCGCTGGGCGACCGCCTTGTAGCCGTCGATGTTCTTGATCTGGAGGTAGGGGCCGTCGATCGCCTGGAGGTTGTTGGCCCGCGCCGCCATCAGGATCTTCATCAGGATGAAGTGGTACGCGTCCGCCGGGTACCCGGGCGGCTGCTCGCCCACGACCAGCGACTTCATGTTGATGGAGGCCATGAAGTCGGCCGGGCCGAAGATGATCGTCTCGACCCGCTGGGAGGCCTGGGCGATGGCGTTGACGTTGTTGAGGCCCTGGGCGTTCTCGATCTGCGCCTCGATGCCGATCTTGCCGACCTCGAAGCCCATCGTCTTCTCGATCTGGGTGAGCAGCAGGTCGAGCGCCACGATCTGCTGGGCGTCCTGGACCTTCGGCAGCATGATGCAGTCGAGGTTGTGCCCCGCGCCCTCGACGACGGTGACGACGTCGCGGTACGTCCACTCGGTCGTCCAGTCGTTGACCCGGACCACCCGGGTCTTGCCGGTCCAGTCACCCTCGTTCAGGAACTTCACGATGGTGTGCCGGGCCTCCGGCTTGGCGAGCGGCGCGCAGGCGTCCTCCAGGTCCAGGAAGACCTGGTCGGCGGGGAGGCCCTGCGCCTTCTCCAGGAAGCGCGGGTTCGAGCCGGGGACGGCGAGGCACGAACGGCGCGGGCGGAGACGGTTGACGGTCATGCGGGGACCTCCAGAGGGTCGAGCTTGTTCGCTTTCCGGATCTCGTCGACGATACGGCCGATGATCTCCGTGATACCGAAGTCCTTCGGGGTGAACACGGCGGCCACACCCGCCTTGCACAGCTCCTCGGCGTCCGCCGGCGGGATGATCCCACCGACGATCACCGGGATGTCGGGCGCGCCGGCCTCGCGCAGCCGGGTCAGCACGTCCGGGACCAGCTCGGAGTGCGAGCCGGAGAGGATCGACAGGCCCACGCAGTGCACATCCTCCGCCAGGGCGGCGTCGACGATCTGCTCGGGGGTGAGCCGGATCCCCTGGTAGACCACCTCGAAACCGGCGTCACGCGCGCGTACGGCGATCTGCTCGGCGCCGTTGGAGTGACCGTCCAGGCCCGGCTTGCCCACCAGCAGGCGCAGCCGGCCCGAGCCGAGCTCATCGGCCGTACGGGTCACCTTCTCGCGGACCAGCGCCAGCGGTGTGCCCGCCTCGGCGGTGACCGCGACGGGCGCGGACGAGACACCGGTCGGCGCCCGGAACTCGCCGAAGACGTCCCGCAGCGCCCAGGACCACTCGCCCGTGGTGACGCCCGCGCGGACGCACTCCAGGGTCGCGGTCATCATGTTCTCCGACCCGGCGGCGGCCTTCTTCAGCGCCGCCAGCGCCTCCGAGGCCCGGGCCTCGTCCCGGTTGTCGCGCCACTCGTGGAGCCCCGCGACCACCCGCGCCTCGTTCGCCGGGTCCACCGTCATGATCGCGGTGTCCAGGTCGGCGGTGAGCGGGCTGGGCTCGGTCGACTCGTAGCAGTTGACGCCGATGATCTTCTCTTCGCCGCCCTCGATCCGGGCCCGGCGCTCGGCGTGCGAGGAGACCAGCTGCGACTTGAGGTAGCCGGACTCGACGGCTGCCATCGCGCCGCCCATCCGCTCGATGCGCTCGATCTCGGCCAGGCACTCCTCGACCAGCGAGTCGACCTTGGCCTCGACGACGTGCGACCCGGCGAAGATGTCCTCGTACTCCAGCAGGTCGCTCTCGTGGGCGAGGACCTGCTGGATACGCAGCGACCACTGCTGGTCCCAGGGGCGCGGCAGACCGAGCGCCTCGTTCCAGGCGGGGAGCTGGACGGCCCGCGCCCGGGCGTCCTTGGACAGCGTCACGGCCAGCATCTCCAGGACGATCCGCTGGACGTTGTTCTCCGGCTGGGCCTCGGTCAGCCCGAGGGAGTTGACCTGGACGCCGTAGCGGAAGCGGCGCTGCCTGGCGTCCTCGATGCCGTACCGCTCCCGTGTGACCTTGTCCCAGATGCGGCCGAACGCGCGCATCTTGCACATCTCCTCGATGAACCGGACGCCCGCGTTCACGAAGAACGAGATCCGGGCCACCACATCGCCCCTGCGGTCCTCCGGGACCTGCCCGGAGGCGAAGACCGCGTCCAGCACGGCGATCGCGGTCGACATCGCGTAGCTGATCTCCTGGACCGGGGTGGCCCCCGCCTCCTGGAGGTGGTAGCTGCAGATGTTGATCGGGTTCCACTTGGGGATGTGGTTGACCGTGTAGGTGATCATGTCGGTGGTCAGCCGCAGCGACGGACCGGGCGGGAAGACGTGCGTCCCGCGCGACAGGTACTCCTTCACGATGTCGTTCTGCGTCGTGCCCTGCAACCGGGTGATGTCGGCGCCCTGCTCCTCGGCGACCACCTGGTACATCGCCAGCAGCCACATGGCCGTGGCGTTGATGGTCATCGAGGTGTTCATCTGCTCCAGGGGGATGTCCTGGAACAGCCGCCGCATGTCACCGAGATGGGACACCGGGACCCCGACCCGGCCCACCTCGCCGCGCGCGAGGATGTGGTCCGGGTCGTAGCCGGTCTGCGTGGGCAGGTCGAAGGCGACCGACAGACCGGTCTGACCCTTGGCGAGGTTGCGCCGGTAGAGCTCGTTGGACGCCTCGGCGGTCGAGTGACCGGCGTACGTCCGCATGAGCCAGGGCCGGTCCTTGTGACGCTCAGTCATGTGTCGCTCCGTACTCAGATGTTGCGGAAGCGGTTGATGGCGTCGAGGTGCTTGGCGCGGAGTTCGTGGTCGCGCACGCCCAGGCCCTCACGCGGGGCGAGGGCGAGGACGCCGACCTTGCCCTGGTGGAGGTTGCGGTGGACGTCGTAGGCGGCCTGACCGGTCTCCTCCAGGCTGTAGACCTTGGAGAGGGTGGGGTGGATCTTGCCCTTGGCGATGAGGCGGTTGGCCTCCCACGCCTCGCGGTAGTTGGCGAAGTGCGAGCCGATGATGCGCTTCAGCGACATCCACAGGTAGCGGTTGTCGTACTCGTGCATGTAGCCCGAGGTCGAGGCGCAGGTGGTGATGGTGCCGCCCTTGCGCGTCACGTAGACGCTCGCGCCGAAGGTCTCGCGGCCGGGGTGCTCGAAGACGATGTCGATGTCCTCGCCGCCGGTGAACTCGCGGATGCGCTTGCCGAAGCGCTTCCACTCCTTGGGGTCCTGGGTGCGCTCGTCCTTCCAGAACTTGTACCCCTCGGCGTTGCGGTCGATGACCGCCTCGGCGCCCATGGACCGGCAGATCTCCGCCTTCTCCGGGCTGGAGACGACACAGATGGGGTTGGCGCCGCCCGCGAGGGCGAACTGCGTGGCGTAGGAGCCGAGGCCGCCGCTGGCGCCCCAGATCAGGACGTTGTCGCCCTGCTTCATGCCGGCGCCGTTGCGGGAGACGAGCTGGCGGTAGGCGGTGGAGTTCACCAGGCCCGGTGCCGCGGCCTCCTCCCAGCTCAGGTGGCCGGGCTTCGGCATCAGCTGGTTGGACTTGACCAGGGCGATCTCGGCGAGGCCGCCGAAGTTGGTCTCGAAGCCCCAGATGCGCTGCTCGGGGTCGAGCATCGTGTCGTTGTGGCCGTCGCTGGACTCCAGCTCGACGGAGAGGCAGTGCGCCACGACCTCGTCACCGGGCTGCCAGGCGTTGACGCCGGGGCCGGTGCGCAGGACGACGCCCGCCAGGTCCGAGCCGATGACGTGGTACGGCAGGTCGTGGCGCTTGGTCAGCTCGCTGAGCCTGCCGTAGCGCTCCAGGAAGCTGAACGTCGACACCGGCTCGAAGATCGAGGTCCACACCGAGTTGTAGTTGACCGAGGAGGCCATGACGGCCACCAGGGCCTCGCCGGGGCCCAGTTCGGGGACCGGCACCTCGTCGAGGTGGATCGACTTGCGCGGGTCCTTGTCCCGGGTGGCGAGCCCGGCGAACATCTCCGCCTCGTCCTTGTGCACGGTGATCGCGCGGTACGACTCGGGGATGGGCAGAGCCGCGATGTCAGCGGCGGTGCTTTCCTGCGACTGAATCGCGTCCAGGATTTCCTTCACGGTGTTGCCTCCGGCGAAGCGCGTTGGGAACGCTGAGGGGACTGCTGCTGTGGAGGTGTGCCGTCGGTTCGGCGGTACTACGGGATCGGCGGCGCCTGGTGGGCGCGGGAGGGTGCCTGTGACGCAGGCGTCCGGGCGCGCTCGCTGGAGAAGCTTGCGGGGACAGCCGGCGTACGAGAGGTCTCTGCACGCCGGCCGCCCGGACAACATCAACGTATGGCACCCCGTGCCAGTCGGCAAGACACTGCGTGCCAACAATTTCTCTCAATTGCGTAATGACCTGCACCGATGAGCGATGATCGATCGAACAGGCACCGGGAAAACGCGAAGGCCCGCCCCGGAACAGGGGCAGGCCTTCACTTTTCGGACAGGTCAGCGCTGCCGCAGCGCCTTCTTGATCGACTGCATGATCTCGTCCAGCGGCGCGTCCGTCCGCGCCACCGCGACCAGCACCTCGTCGCTGGTGGAGACCGAGGCCGCCGCGGCCTTCGGCCTGGCGGTGCGCCCCGCGCCGATCCCGGAGCCGAAGGTGTCCCGGACGATCGCGAAGGCGTGGTCGAGCTGGGCCTCCACATCGCCCTGGCCGCCGGCCCGCAGCCAGCGCCGCAGCACATGGTTGTGCGCGGTGACCACCGCGGAGGCCGCCACCTCCGCGAGCAGCGGGTCGTCGTTGCCGGCCTGGTGGTCGTGCTCGTCGAAGTGGCCGAGCAGATAGCGCGTGAAGAGCCGCTCGTAGCGGGCCACCGAGGCGATCTCGGCCTCCCGCAGGGTGGGCACCTCGCGGGTCAGCTTGTAACGGGCCACCGAGACCGAGGGGGAGGAGGCGTACATCTTCATGACCTCCTTGATCCCCCGGCACACCGTGTCCAGCGGATGCTCGTGCGGGGGAGCGGCGTTGAGCACCGCCTCGGCCCGCACCAGCGTGTCGTCGTGGTCGGGGAAGATCGCCTCTTCCTTGGAACGGAAGTGGCGGAAGAAGGTGCGGCGGGCGACCCCGGCGCGGGCCGCGATCTCGTCGACCGTGGTGGCCTCGTACCCCTTGGCCGAGAAGAGCTCCATCGCCGCCGCCGCCAGCTCACGGCGCATTTTGAGCCGCTGGGCGGCGGCGCGGCTGCCGGCGGCACTCTCCGGGGCGTCGGGCGCGGCGGACGGTCGGGTCGGCCGTTTCGATGAGGCAGCGGGCTGGGGCATGGACCGAACGTACTGCATATGTGCAGGAAGCCGCGCTCGCGGGGGCGGACCGCCCGACGGATCGAGCAGCCCGCCCCAGCGCTCCCCCGGCCGGCGGGCGGGGGAGCCCCACGGCTCAGCGCCGGGCATACTCGCGGAATCCACGGCCCGTCTTGCGGCCCAGGCAGCCGGCCGCGACCAGGTGCTCCAGGAGCGGGGCGGGGGCCAGGCCCGGGTCGCGGAACTCGGCGTGCAGCACCTTCTCGATGGCCAGGGACACATCGAGGCCGACCACGTCGAGGAGTTCGAACGGGCCCATCGGGTACCCGCCGCCGAGCCGCATCGCCGCGTCGATGTCGTCCAGCGAGGCGTAGTGCTCCTGGACCATCTTGATCGCGTTGTTGAGGTACGGGAAGAGCAGCGCGTTCACGATGAACCCGGCCCGGTCCCCGCAGTCCACCGGGTGCTTGCGGATCTTCGCGGTGACCTCGCGGACGGTGGCGTGCACCTCGTCCGAGGTCAGGACCGTACGCACCACCTCGACCAGCTTCATCGCGGGCGCCGGGTTGAAGAAGTGCATCCCGATGACGTCCTGCGGGCGCGTGGTGGCGCGGGCGCAGGCGACGACCGGCAGCGAGGAGGTGGTGGTGGCGAGCACCGCGCCCGGCTTGCAGATCTTGTCCAGGGACGCGAACAGCTGCTGCTTGACCGCCAGGTCCTCGGCGACCGCCTCCACCGCCAGGTCCACGTCGGCGAAGGCCTCCAGAGCGCCCGCCGGGGTGATGCGGGAGAGCGTCTCGTCGCGGGCCACGGCCGTCATCCGGCCCTTGTCGACCGAGCGCGAGAGCGACTTGGCGATACGGGACTTGGCGGTCTCGGCCTTCTCCAGGCCACGCGCGGCGAGCACCACGTCGTACCCGGCCTTGGCGAAGACCTCCGCGATGCCGGAGGCCATGGTCCCGGACCCGGCCACACCGACCGAGCGGATCTCCCGGCCGCCGCCCGCGCCCGCCGCGATCGTGGCCGGCGTCTGCGCGTCCGCCACCACCGTCGCGCTGCCCGGGGCCTCGTACGTGTAGAAGCCGCGGCCCGCCTTGCGGCCGGTCAGGCCCGCCTCGGTGAGCTGCCCGAGGATGGGCGCGGGGGCGTGCAGCCGGTCGTGCGAGTCGCTGTACATCGCCTCCAGGACCGTGCGGGCGGTGTCGATGCCGATCAGGTCGAGCAGTTCGAGCGGGCCCATCGGCAGCCCGCAGCCCAGCTTCATCGCGGCGTCGATGTCCTCGCGGGAGGCGTACTTCGACTCGTACATTGCGGCGGCCTGGTTGAGGTAGCCGAAGAGCAGCCCGTCCGCGACGAAACCGGGGCGGTCACCGACCGCGACCGGCTCCTTGCCGAGGTCGAGCGCGAGCCGGGTGACCGCCTCCACGGCCGTGGGTGCGGTCAGGACCGAGGAGACCACCTCGACCAGCTTCATCGCGGGCGCCGGGTTGAAGAAGTGCAGCCCGAGGACGCGCTCGGGGTGCGCGGACTCGGCGGCGAGCCGGGTGACGGACAGCGCGTTGGTGCCCGTCGCCAGGATCGCGGTGGGCGCGACGACGGTGTCGAGCGCGGCGAACACCTGCTGCTTGAGCTCGTACGTCTCCGGCACGACCTCGATGACCAGGTCGGCGTCGGCCGCCGCCTGGAGGTCGCTGAAGGTGCGGAACCGGGCGAGGATGTCGCGCCGCTCCTCCTCGGTGATGCGCTCGCGGGCGACGGCCCGGGCGGTGGACGCCTCCAGGGAGGCCACGGCCCGGCGGGCGGCCTGCTCGCTGATGTCGATACCGATGACCTCGCGGCCCGCGCGGGCCAGCACCTCGGCGATGCCGGTGCCCATGGTGCCGAGACCGACCACGGCGACGGTGTTCAGGGGGGTGTCCATCACGGGACTCCAGGGTGAGTGACGACTGAGGAGAGGGCGCACGCGACCGGCATCCGGCTGTCGCGACGGCGTCGACGAGGACGCGGGTGCGCGGCAAGGGCGCACGGCGTGCGGAGAGGTGTCGTGGTGGTGCTGGGGGCCGGCGGACCCGGTCCCGGGGCCACGCCGTGAAAACTGCCGAACCGACGAACACTGCCGGTGGCTGCGTCACCAGGCCACCGGAGTCTGCGGGGGGTGCCCGCTCACATGAGGTTAACCGGTGAGTAACGAGCGCGCCATAGGGCGGGGGTGGCGACTCGATGTGATCTGGCTCGCCCCGGCGCACACGGCCGGACACCCCGGTGCCCGCCGCCGGACCCCTTCCGGTCGGGCGGAGGCCCACTACGCTTCCCGGCATGGACGAGGAGCTTCGGTCCCTGGCGGACCGGCTGCGGGACGAGGCCGGGGCGTCGGACGCGGTGCCCGCGTACGAGCGGCTGCTCTCGACCCGGGACCACGACGAGCTCGCGGCCGTGCTCACCGAACGCGAAAGGCCGCTGTGGGCCCGGGAGATCGCGGCCTTCCGGCTCGGCTGCGCGGGCGACCGGCGCGCCTTCGAGTCGCTGGTGCTGCTGCTCAACCACCGCGACCCCGCGCGCTGCGTCTCCGCGGCGCACGCCCTGGCCCGGCTCGGGGACCCGCGCACGGCCCGGGCCGCCGCCGCCCTCGCCACCAACCGGCTGCGCACCGCGTACGCCCTGCACCCCGTGCGGCTGCTCACCGCGCTGCGCGCCCCCGAGGCCGTACCGGCGCTGATCACCACCCTGCGACCGCTGCTCTCGCCCGACACCCCTTACTGGCGGGTGGCGCTCGCCTGTGTGGAGGGGCTGGGGGAGCTGGGCGACAAGCGGGCGGTGGAGGTCCTGGAGACGGCGCTCGCCCGCCCCCGTCTCGCCTCGGCCGCGGCCGTGGCGCTCAGGCGCATCGGCTGACGCGCCCGGGGACCCTCACGTACCGGACCCCGCCAGCCCCATCGCGTACCGCACCTCCGGCACGGCGACCCCGTCCGCGAGGAAGTCCTCCTCGGCGCCGTCCGGGGCGAAACCGGCACGCTCGTAGAACCGCCGGGCCCGGCCGTTGGCCTTGAGGACCCACAGCAGCAGCCGCGGACGCCCACCGGCGGCGGCGCGCGCGGTGAGCAGCGGCCGGTAGGTGCCGGTGCGAGGCGGCGACGACGGGCCGCGCCCCCGATTGGCGCACGGCCTACCCGGGCCGGGTGCCGCAGACGTCTCCGACCCGGACGCGCGGTGCGGCGGTCAACGGTCGGCGACCACCGCGAACGCCTCGATCTCCATCAGCAGTTCGGGACGGAAGAGCGACACGACCTGGACCGCCGAGGTCGCCGGGAGCCGGCCGCTGTCGAGGTGGCCCTCCCGCGCCTCGCGGATCGCGGGGAGGTACGCGATGTCGGTGACGAAGACGGTCAGCTTCACCACGTCGTCGAAGGTCGCCCCCGCCGCCTGGAGGCAACGGCGCAGGTTCTCGAAGACCTGGCGCGCCTGCGCCGCCGGGTCGCCCTCGCCGACCACGTCCCCCTTCTCGTCCAAGGCGCACTGGCCGGATATCGCGATGAACCGGCCGGTGCCCCACACCACATGGCTGTAGTTGACGCCCGGGGCCAGTCCGTCCGGGGTGGCGATGTGCGTGAGTGAAGTCATGCGCCCATCCTGAACCCAACCCCTGACAACCGGTCAACGGGGTCGGCGGATTCCGGTCAGAGCAGGGTGAGTTGCGTCGGACCGGCCGGCTCCGCATCCGGCTCCACGCGCCGCGGAATGCGCCGGGCCGCGCCCCGGTGCGCCGGGCCGATGCCGAATTCGGTGGCCAGCTCGTGTACGTGCCGGGTGATCCGGCGCTGGTACCACTTCGGGGCGTACGCCCCCTCCGCGTACAGCCGCTCGTAGCGCCGCACCAGATGGGGGTGGTGCTCGGCGAGCCACGCCATGTACCACTCGCGCGCCCCCGGCCGCAGGTGCAGCACCAGCGGGGTCACCGAAGTGGCGCCGGAGGCGGCGATGGCGCGGACGGTGGCCCGCAGCTGGTCGGGGTGGTCGCCCAGGAAGGGGATGACCGGGGCCATCAGGACCCCGCAGCCGATGCCCGCCTCGGTCAGCGTCCGTACCACGTCGAGACGGCGCTCGGGAGCGGGTGTGCCCGGCTCCACCGTGCGCCACAGGTCGTGGTCCATGAACCCCACGGAGACGGAGATGCCCACCCGCGTCACCTCCGAGGCCTGCTGGAGCAGCTCCAGGTCGCGCAGGATCAGCGTGCCCTTGGTGAGGATGGAGAACGGGTTGGCGTGGTCGCGCAGCGCCTCGATGATCCCCGGCATCAGCCGGTAGCGGCCCTCGGCGCGCTGGTAGCAGTCGACGTTGGTGCCCATGGCGATGTGTTCGCCCTGCCACCTGCCGGAGGAGAGGTGGCGGCGCAGCAGCTCGGGGGCGTTGACCTTGACCACGATCTGCGAGTCGAAGCCGAGCCCGGTGTCGAGGTCGAGGTAGCTGTGCGTCTTGCGGGCGAAGCAGTACACGCACGCGTGGGTGCAGCCCCGGTAGGGGTTGACGGTCCACTCGAACGGCATCCGGGAGACCCCGGGCACCCGGTTGACGATCGAGCGCGCGCGGACCTCGTGGAAGGTGACCCCCCGGAACTCGGGGGTGTCGAAGGTACGGGTGACCACCGCGTCCGCGTCGAACAGCGCGGTCGCGCGGCCCGCTCCGGGTGGCGCCGGATCGTTTTCGGCCAGATTGTCCCAGCGCATACACGCCTCCTCGGGCCTCGTCCGTAGCACTGACCCCAGAATAGAACATCTGTTCCCATGATCGCAGCAACCCCGATTTTGGGGGCCCGACCCCGAGGTGATTGGCTTTGCCCACCCCGAATCCGGGCGCACCCCCCGGATGTCACGAATGCTGGAGGAAGAGCCATGGCGCAGGTCGAGGCCACCACGGAGCGGATCATCGCGGCGAGCCCGGAGACGGTGTTCGACACCGTGGCCGACTACAAGGACAGCCGTCCGAAGCTCCTGTCCGAGCACTTCAGCGAGTACCAGGTGCGCGAGGGCGGCGACGGCGAGGGCACCCTCGTCCACTGGAAGCTCCAGGCCACCAGCAAGCGTGTGCGCGACTGCCTGCTGGAGGTCTCCGAGCCGACCGAGGGGCAGCTCGTGGAGAAGGACCGCAACTCCTCCATGGTCACCACCTGGACCGTCACCCCGGCCGGCGAGGGCCGCTCCAAGGTCGTCGTCAGCACCGTGTGGAACGGCGCGGGCGGCATCGGCGGCTTCTTCGAGAAGACCTTCGCCCCCAAGGGCCTCAACCGCATCCACGACACCGTGCTCGGCAAGCTCGCCGCCGAAGTCGAGAAGTAGGTCCCGGCCCACGGGCCGCCGCTGAGCGCTCCCGGTCGCGGTCACCGGTTCGAGTGGTTTTCGCGGCGACCCGGTGGTGCGCCCGCGCGCGCCGGACCGTGTGAAACACGCTGATGGGGCGGTGGACACGCCCCCCTTCAGGGCGAGTTGTGCGCCCGCGCGCCGCTTCGCTTTCGCTTGCTCCCTATTAGCGCCGGATGCGCAGTATGTACGCCGCGCAGGCGAATCAGGCGCGACGAGGGGAGCAGACGTGGGTGGGATCACTCTGGTGAAGGACCCGGCGCAGGACGGGCCTTCGGGGGAACGGCGGGCACGGTGGGCCGTGCGGGAGCCCGCTCCGGAGTTCTCCGACGCGGTGACGGAAGACCCGTTCGTCCCGGCGCCCCCCGCCGCCCCCTCGGGGGCCGCCGTGGCGCTCAGCCCGCGCCGGGTGCGGCTGGTCTTCGTCGGGCTGATGCTCACCATGCTGCTCGCGGCCCTCGACCAGATGATCGTGGCGACCGCGCTGCCGAGGATCGTCGGTGATCTGCACGGCCTCGACAAGGTCTCCTGGGCGGTCACGGCCTATCTGCTGGCCTCCACCGTCGGGCTGCCCGTCTACGGGAAGCTGGGCGACCTCTTCGGCCGCAAACCCGTCTTCCAGTTCGCCATCGTCGTCTTCGTGATCGGCTCGGCACTCTCCGGCTGGTCACGGACCATGGACCAGCTCATCGCCTTCCGCGCCGTCCAGGGCGTGGGCGGCGGCGGTCTCATGATCGGCGTGCAGGCGATCATCGCCGACATCGTGCCGCCCCGCCGACGCGGCCGGTTCATGGGCCTGATCGGCGCCGTCTACGGCCTCGCCTCGGTGGCCGGACCCCTGCTCGGCGGCTTCCTCACCGACCACGCCTCCTGGCGCTGGTGCTTCTACGTCAACGTCCCCTTCGGCCTCCTCACCCTCGCCGTCATCGCCGTCGTCCTCCAACTGCCCCAGCCCGCCGCCCGCCCGCGCCTGGACGTCCTCGGCGCGCTCCTGCTCATCGCCGCCTCGACATGCGTGGTGCTGCTGACCAGTTGGGGCGGAACGCAGTACGCCTGGGGCTCGCGCGTCATCCTGGGGCTCGCCGCGGGAGCCCTCGGCACGGCCCTGCTCTTCGTCGTGGTCGAGAGCTGCGCGCGCGAACCGCTCATCCCGCTGCGGCTCTTCCGCGACCCGGTCTTCGCCGTCTGCGGACTGGTCGGCGCGGTCATCGGCGTCGCGCTCTTCGGCGCGGCCAGCTATCTGCCGACCTTCCTGCAGATGGTCGACGGCGCCAGCGCCACCGGCTCCGGGCTCCTGGTCCTGCCCATGATGGGCGGCATCGTCGCCGCCTCGATCGTCTCCGGCCAGCTCATCAGCCGCACCGGCCGCTACAAGATCTACCCGGTCCTCGGCAGCGCGCTCGCCGCGGTGGGCATGTGGCTGCTCTCCCGGCTGGAGAGGGACACGCCCCGGCTGGACTACAGCCTCTGGATGGCGGTCCTCGGCATCGGCATCGGCCTGGTGATGCCGGTCCTCGTCCTCGCCGTGCAGAACGCCGCCGACCCCGCCGACCTCGGCACCGCCACCAGCGCCAACAACTACTTCCGGCAGATCGGCGGCAGCGTGGGGGCCGCCGTCTTCGGCACCCTGTTCACCAACCGCCTCGCCCACTCCCTCACCGAGCGGCTCCCCGCCGGCGCCCGGCTGCCCGACCCGAAGTCGATCACCCCGCAGCTGGTGCGCGGCATGCCGCCCGCCCTGCGCGACGGCTACATCCGCGCCTACGCCGAGGCCATGCCGCGGATCTTCCTCTACCTGGTGCCGGTGCTCGTGCTCGGCCTCCTGCTCGCCTTCTTCCTCAAGGAGAAACCGCTGGTGTCCCAGAACGCCCCCGCCGCCGAAGCGACCCCCGTGCCCCAGGCACGTACGCCCCACGCCCCCGCCCACAGCGGCGTCCCGGTCAGCGGAACGGTTCAGCACAGCGACGGCACCACCGTGCCGCGTGCCGCGCTCACCCTCGTCGACGTGCGCGGACAGCAGGTCGGGCGCGGCGGCAGCGGTGAGGACGGGCGGTACGCGCTGAGCGTGCCGGGCCCCGGCAGCTACGTCCTGATCGCCGCGGCCACCGGACACCAGCCGCAGGCCGTCTCGGTGACCGTCGGCGAGCGCCCGGTCGAACTCGACGTGGTCCTCGGCGGCGCCGGACGGCTGGCCGGGTCGGTGGTCACCGCCGACGGCACCCCGGTACGGGACGCCGCAGTGACCCTCACCGACGTACGCGGCGAGGTCGTCGCCACCACCCGCAGCGGGGCCGAAGGGGCCTATGTGATCGGCGAGTTGGTGGCCGGCGAGTACACCCTGGCCGCCGGTGCCCCCGCATTCCGGCCCGCGGCCCTCCCCGTCAGCGTCCAGGCCTCGCGCGAGACGCGGCAGGACATCGAACTCGCGGGCGGCGCCGTGCTGCGCGGCACGGTCAGGGCGAGCGGCGGACGGCCGGTCGAGGACGCGCGCGTGACGCTGCTGGACGCGGCCGGGAACGTGGTGGACACCATCACCACGGGCCTCGACGGCGCCTTCCGTTTCGTCGACCTCTCCTCCGGCGAGTACACGGTGATCGCCGCCGGGTATCCGCCGGTGGCCACGGTCCTCCAGGTCGCGGGTGGCGGTCGCACCGAGCGCGACCTCCAACTGGGCCACGAGGACTGACTTTTCGTCAACCACATGCCCGTTCCACGCGGGCGCGCGCCGTATTCCGGCGTTGCCCCGCGCGGGGCCTTCGCATGGCCGTACGGTAGGTGGCACAGCCGCAGATCCTTGCGGCGGGAAGGAGCCTCCACCCATGGACAGTGGCACTCCGCCGACGCTGCCCCGGCAGTCCGCCGTGGCCGGACGGATTCCGCTTGCCGTGATCGTCGTGGACGGCGACGGGCTGGTCTCGCACTGGTCGACCGGTGCGCGCCGGCTCTTCGGACCCGCTCGCGAGGAGGCGGTGGGACGGCCCGCCCTCGATCTGCTGCCGGTCTCCGGCGCGCTGGCCGAGGAACGGTCCGCCGATGTACTGGGCGAGTTGGACGCCTACGACCTGTTCGGCCCCGCGCTGGACGCCTCGCTCAACGGCCTCACCTCGTACCCCACGGCCGGGCGCGCCGCGCTCTCGGATCCCGGGCGGCCCCGCGTCGATGTGCTCTGGTGGGCGTATCCGCTGGTCGGGCCGGGCTCCGGGCGGCTTCTGGTGCTGGCGGCGGACGCGGCGCTGCTGCACGCCGGCCACCCGGGACCGGGCCGGGGCGGCGTGGAGCGGATAGCGCCGGGCTTCGCGCTGCACACCGAGTTCCAGGGCGCCGAGGAGCTGGCCGGGCGGCTGCCCGAGATCCTGCCCAGTATGAGCGTGGGCGAGAGCTCCCGGATCGTCTCGCAGGTGCTCGAACTGGGCTATCCCGTTCTGGAATTCAGCCGCCACGACCGGGTGCCCGTGACGCCCGACTGGGGTGTGCCCCGCCGCCCGGAGCGCAGGTCGGCGCGCGGCGCCGAGCGGACCCCGGCCGCCGCCGTGCCGGCGCCCGCGCCCGAGTTCGCGCAGGATCTCGAGTACGCCGCCGTGCGCGAGCGGCTGGAGTTCCTCAACGAGGTCAGCGGACGCATCGGCTCCTCCCTCGATCTGTCCCGCACCATCCAGGAGGTGAGCGCCGCCGTGGTGCCGCGCTTCACCGATGTCGCGGGCACCTATCTGCGGGAACAGGTCATCGCCGGTGAGGGGTTCCCGGACGGCCCGCCGGACGAGACCACCCTGTGGCACCGGGTCGCCGTCGAGCACGTCGACGCACCCGGGCGGTGGGACGACGTCGTGCCGGTCGGCGAGTCCATGCCGTTCCCCGCGCACACCCCCTTCTTCCAGTGCATGACGACCGGCGAGCCCGTGCTCGTCCCGCGCATCAGCGAGCAGATGGGCACCGCCATCGCCTCGCAGTTCGAAAAGCGCGACATCCGGCCTCTGATCAACGGCCGGTCGATGCTGCTGGTTCCCCTCAAGGCACGCAACGTGGTGCTCGGGTTCATGATCCTGCTGCGCCACGCGGAGCGGGCCGAGTTCAACGACATGGACCGGGTGACCGGCGCCGAACTGGCCGCCCGCGCCGGGCTCGTCCTCGACAACGCCCGGATGTACACCTACCAGGAGAGTGTCGCCGAGACCCTCCAGGACTCGATGCTGCCGCAGGTCACCCCACAGATGACGGGCTGCGACACCGCCACCCGCTATCTGCCCGGCACCCTGCTCGGCCGGGTCGGCGGCGACTGGTTCGACTCCATCAAGCTGCCCGGCTCCCGGATCGCCCTCGTGGTCGGCGACGTGATGGGCCACGGCCTCAACTCGGCGGCGATGATGGGCCAGTTGCGTACCGCCGTCCAGACCATGGCCGCCCTGGACCTGCCACCCGCCCAGCTGCTGCGCAACCTCGACGATCTGGCGCAGCGGCTCGGCGAACACTATCTGGCGACCTGTCTGTACGCGGTCTACGACCCCATCGAGGGGGAACTCCTCCTGGCCAACGCGGGCCATGTGCCGCCGGTCCTGGTCCGCGCCGCCGACGGCCGCAGCGAACTGCTGGAGCTGCCCACCGGGGCGCCCATCGGCGTCGGCGGGGTGCCCTTCGAGACCGTGCGCCTGCGCGTCGAGCCGGGCGACCGGCTGGTGATGTGCACCGACGGTCTGGTCGAGGTGCGCGGGGAGGACATCGGTGTGGGCCTCGCGACGCTCTGCGAGTCGGCCGCGCACCCCGCCGCCTCGATGGACGACGCCTGCGACACGATCATCCGCGCCCTCAACGTCCGAGGTGGCCGCAAGGACGACGTCGCCCTGCTGATGGCCCGGCTCAACGGCATCGCGCGCGAGGACGTGGCCGAGTGGCAGCTCGACATCGACGCGCGCGAGGTGGCCCGGTCCCGGCGCTTGGTCGTCGGCCAACTGCGCGCATGGGAAGCGGAGGAGGTGGCGGAGACCGTTGAGCTGCTGGTCAGCGAGGTCGTCACCAATGCCGTACGGCATGCGCACAGCCACCGGGTGCGGCTGCGGATGGTACGGGCCGAGACGCTGCGCTGCGAGGTCGTCGACGACGACCACACGCTTCCGATGCTGACGCACGCGGGAGCGCTGGACGAGGCGGGGCGGGGTCTGCGGGTGGTGAGCCGACTGGCCCGCGAGTGGGGGACGAGCCGTACGGGCGAGGGCAAGACCGTGTGGTTCGAGGTGCCGCTGCCGCGCCGGGGGCGCACGGGGCGCTGAACCGGCTCGAACGAGGCGTGAAGGATTGGGCCGAGCCCTTGTCGGCGTGGCTCCGGGCCGATAGACCGATCTTCACACCGTGCGTGCCAGCCTGGGGAGTCGGTCATGAGCGTGACGAGTCGGTACAAGGATGCCTGGGAAGGCTTCTGGAACGAGGCGCCGGACGAGACGGGCGCGGTGTTCTGGGACGCCGAGCCGGCCCTGACGGCGGGCCCCCACCTCGCCCTCTTCGAGCCCCATATCACCGACCTGGCCCTGCCCCTGGTCGATCTGGGGTGCGGCAACGGCACCCAGACCCGCTTCCTCGCCGACCGCTACGACAGGGTGGTCGGCGTCGACCTCTCACCCGCCGCGGTGGAGCGGGCCAGAAGCCAGGACCCGGACGGCCGCGCCCGGTTCGAGCAGCTGGACGCGACCGACGAGAAGGCCGTCCAGGACCTGCACGCGCGTCTGGGCGACGCCAACGTGTACGTACGCGGGGTGCTCCACCAGTGCGAGCCGGCCGACCGCGGGCCGCTGGCCGACGCCGTCGCCGCGCTGGTGGGGACGCGCGGCCGGGCCCTGCTGGTGGAGCTCGCGGAGACGGCCAAGCAGGTCCTGGTGGGGCTGGCCCAGGACCCGGCGGGGGCGCCGCCGAAGCTGCGCCCGGTCTTCGACCACGGCCTCACCCCGGGCGAGGTGGCCGACGCGGCCGTGCCCGCCCTGCTCGGCGCGGCCGGGCTGACGGTCGTGGCCCGCGGCGAACTGCCGCTGACCACGACCGAGTACCGCCCGGACGGCACCCGGATAACGCTGCCGTCCACGTGGTGGGTGGTGGGGCGTACCGGGTGAGGACCGGCGCGGCCGGACAGGCCGCGGGTCAGGAGTCCTTGCGCCGGCGCAGCAGCAGGACACCGCCGGCCAGGACCCCCGCCAGGGAGGCCGCCGCGACGGGCTGCGCCGCCGCGCCCAGGGCGAACGAGTCCTGGGGCGCCGCGCCGCCGCCGTGCCCGTGGTGGCTGACGGTGGACCTGGCGGCGCCGGCGTCGATGGTGCGCTGACTGGGCGCGGCCGGCTGCGCCCCGGCCTGCGCGGCCTTGCCGTACACGACGTCCGAGCAGCTGTAGAACGCCTCGGGGCTGTCGCTGCGCTGCCACACCTTGTAGATGACGTGGCGGCCGGTGCGGGCGGGCAGGTTCCCGGTGAAGTTGTAGTAGCCGTCGGTGGAGGTCCTCGTCGTGGCGTAGGTGGCGACCGGCTGGGAGTCCAGGTCGGACCACTTCAGGGGCTTCGTGGGGTCGAAGCCCTCCTTGGTGATGTAGAGCGTCATGGTCCCCGAGTGCGGGGCCGTCACGCGGAACCTGAACCCGAAGGAGCCCGCCGAGACCCCGGTGGCCGGCCAGTCGGTGCGCGCCCAGTCCAGGGCGCGGTACTTCTCGCGATTGGCGGAACACAACTTGCCGTCGGGGATGAGCTGTTGGTGGTGCCCGTCGGCGTTGGCGATGTTGACCTCGTTCCAGTCGTACAGCGGCTGGGTGCCGGAGTCGGCGACCAGGTCCTTGCACACCTGCGACTTGGGCGTCTCGGGGCCTTCCGCGTAGCAGGCGGCGACCCGGCTGACGGGGTTGAACACGGCGCCGTGCGCCGCGGCGGGCGAGGCGGCGACGGAGAGCAGTGACGCGGACGCCACACCGAGACCACCGAGGACACCGAGCGAGGCTGCTGTACGTCGTACGGACATGTGGGGCTCCTTCGCAGCTGGTTCGGACCAGAGGCTGGCATTGGTCTGGACCAACACGCAAGAGGTCTGCACCAATTGGGTGCGTCAGGAGCCCCGGCGGAGCGCGCGCCAGGACACGCGCCGGGGGTTGTCCACAGGGCTGGTGAGGGCGTTCCGCGACGCGTACGGTTTCGTGGCATGAAGATCCTCATCAGCGCCGACATGGAGGGCGCCACCGGTGTCACCTGGCCGGCCGACGTGCTGCCGGGCACCCCGCAGTGGGAGCGCTGCCGGGCCCTGTTCACGTCCGATGTGAACGCGGCGGCGCTCGGCTTCTTCGACGGCGGCGCCGACGAGGTCCTCATCAACGAGGCGCACTGGTCCATGCGCAATCTGCTGCTGGAGCGGATGGACGAGCGCGTGCAGATGCTCACCGGCCGGCACAAGTCGCTGTCCATGGTCGAGGGCGTGCAGCACGGCGACGTGGACGGCATCGCCTTCGTCGGGTACCACACGGGAGCGGGCACCGAAGGCGTCCTGGCGCACACCTATCTCGCCAACTCCATCACGGGCGTCTGGCTGAACGGGACGCGGGCGAGCGAGGGCCTGCTCAACGCCCAAGTGGTCGCGGAGTACGGCGTGCCGGTGGTGCTGGTCACCGGTGACGATCTGACCTGCGCGGATGCCGAGGGCTATGCCCCGCGGGCGCACAAGGTGGCAGTCAAGGACCACGTCTCGCGGTACGCGGCGGTGTGCCGCACCCCCGCGCGCACGGCCGCCGACATCAGGTCGGCGGCGAAGGCGGCGGCGGAGCTGGCGGTCCGTCACGACCCGGTCCAGGGCGGGCCCTTCACCGTCGAGCTCGAATTCGACGCGGAGCATCTGGCGATGGCCGCCACGGTGGTCCCGGGCGCGGCGCGCAGCGGCGAGCGCCGCGTCGCCTATACCAGCGACACCATGTACGAGGGCATCCGCACCTTCAAGGCGGTCACCACGATCGTCTCGGCCGCGGTGGAGGAGCAGTATGGCTGAGCACATCGACGCGACCGCGCTGGACGAGGTGGTGGACTTCACCTGCGACCTCATCCGGATCGACACCACCAACCGCGGCGGCGGCGACTGCCGCGAACGCCCCGCCGCGGAGTACGTGGCGGAGCGGCTCGCCGCCACCGGCCTGGAGCCCACCCTGCTGGAGCGCACACCCGGGCGCACCAACGTGGTGGCGCGCATCGAGGGCACCGATCCCGGCGCCGACGCGCTGCTGGTCCACGGCCATCTCGACGTGGTGCCCGCCGAGGCCGCCGACTGGAGCGTGCACCCCTTCTCGGGCGAGGTCCGCGACGGGGTGGTGTGGGGGCGGGGCGCCATCGACATGAAGAACATGGACGCGATGGTCCTCACCGTCGTCCGGGCCTGGGCGCGCGCGGGCGTGCGCCCCCGGCGGGACATCGTCATCGCCTACACCGCGGACGAGGAGGCCAGCGCCGTCGACGGCTCCGGCTTCCTCGCCGACCACCACCCCGCCCTGTTCGAGGGGTGCACCGAGGGCATCAGCGAATCCGGCGCGTTCACCTTCCACGCCGGCCCCCGCATGGCGCTCTACCCCATCGCGGCGGGTGAGCGCGGCACCGGCTGGCTGAAGCTCACCGCGCACGGCCGGGCGGGCCACGGCTCCAAGGTGAACTCGGCCAACGCGGTCAGCCGGCTGGCCGCCGCGATCACCCGGATCGGGGAGTACCGGTGGCCGGTCCGGCTCACCCCGACCGTCCGCGCGGCCCTGACCGAGCTCGCCGCCCTGTACGGGATCGACGTGGACCCGGCCGCCCGCGGCTTCGACGTCGACGCGCTCCTCGGCAAGCTCGGCCCGGCCGCCGCCCTGGTGGAGGCGACGGTACGCAACAGCTCCAACCCGACTATGCTGGAGGCCGGTTACAAGGTCAACGTGATCCCGGGGCACGCCACCGCGTATGTGGACGGGCGGATCCTGCCGGGCGGTGAGGACGAGTTCCGGGCCACGCTCGACCGGCTCACCGGCCCGGACGTCGACTGGGAGTTCCACCACAACGAGGTCGCCCTCCAGGCCCCGGTGGACACACCGACGTACGCCAAACTGCGCGCGGCCGTGGAGAAGTTCGCCCCCGAGGGGCATGTCGTGCCGTACTGCATGTCCGGCGGCACCGACGCCAAGCAGTTCTCCCGGCTCGGCATCACCGGATACGGCTTCTCGCCGCTGCGGCTGCCGCCCGGCTTCGACTACCAGGCGCTGTTCCACGGCGTCGACGAACGGGTCCCGGTGGACGCCCTCCATTTCGGCGTGCGGGTCCTCGACCACTATCTGCGTTCCGCGTAGGGGGAGTTGGAAGACATGGTGCCCATCGGGCCTTACGGAACCTGGCCGTCGCCGATCGACGCCGAGCTCGCCGCCGCCCACGACGGTTCGCCCGACTTCGTCGGCGTCGTCGGCGCGGAGGTGTGGTGGACCGAGCCGCGTCCCACCGAGGGCGGCCGACGCGCCCTGGTCCGACGCCGGGCGGACGGCACCCCCGAGTCCGCGCTGCCCCCTCCGTGGAACGTACGCAGCCGGGTCATGGAGTACGGCGGGGTGCCGTGGGCCGCGAAGGCGCAGGACACCGGGGGACCGCTTGTGGTATTCGTCCACTTCCCGGACCAGCGGCTGTACGCCTACGAGCCGGACGGCGCGGGGGAGCCGAGGCCGCTCACCCCGCTCTCGGCGGTGGGGCAGGGGCTGCGCTGGGCCGACCCCGTCCTCGTGGCGGGGCGCGGTGAAGTGTGGTGCGTCCTGGAGGAGTTCACCGGTGACGCGCCGACCGACGTGCGCCGGGTGCTCGCGGCCGTACCGCTCGACGGCTCGGCCGCCGAGGACCGGGGCCGGGTGCGCGAGCTCTCCGACGGACGGCACCGCTTCGTCACCGGCCCCCGGCTCTCCCCGGACGGCTCCCGCGCGGCATACCTCGCCTGGGACCACCCGGACATGCCGTGGGACGGCACCGAGCTGTTCCTCGCGGAGATCGGAGCGGCCGGTGTCCTCGAAGGGGCGCGCCCGGTCGCGGGCGGCCCCGGCGAGTCCATCGCGCAGGTGGAGTGGGCACCCGACGGCCGGCTGCTGTTCTCCTCCGACCGCACCGGCTGGTGGAACCTCTACCGGGCCGACCCGGCGCCCCCCGCTCCGGCGTCCACCGCCCCGGCCTCCGGCCGCCCGGCGGACCGCGAGGGCGCGGCGGTGGCGCTCTGTCCGCGCGAGGAGGAGTTCGGCGGGCCGCTCTGGCAGCTCGGCCGCCGCTGGTTCCACCCGCTGGAGAGCGGGCTGGTCGCGGTGGTCCACGGCCGGGGCGCGACCGCGCTCGGCATACTCGACCCGGAGACCGGCGAGGTCGTGGACGCGGCCGGGCCCTGGACGGCCTGGCACGGCACGCTCGCGGTGCACGGCAGCCGGGTCGTCGGGGTCGCCGCGAGCCCGCGCACGGCGGCCGAGGTGGTGGAGCTGGACACCCGCTCGGGCCGCACCCGCGTGGTCGGGCGCCCCCACGAGGACGCGGTGGACCCGGCGTACTACCCGGAACCGCAGATCCGCACCTTCACCGGCCCGGGCGGCCGTGACATCCACGCCCTGGTCTACCCGCCGCACCACCCCGGCCGGGCGGCGCCCGCCGAGGAACTGCCGCCGTATGTGATCCGGGTGCACGGCGGACCCACCGGTCAGGTCCCCCTCGTCCTCGATCTGGAGATCGCCTACTTCACCTCGCGCGGCATCGGCGTGGCCGAGGTCAACTACGGCGGCTCCACGGGGTACGGACGGGAGTACCGCGACCGGCTGCGCGAGCAGTGGGGCGTCGTCGACGTCGAGGACTGCGCGGCCGTGGCGCGGGCGCTCGCCGACGAGGGCACCGCCGACCCCCGCCGCCTGGCGATCCAGGGCGGCAGCGCGGGCGGCTGGACCGTGGCGCTCTCCCTCGCCACCACCGATGTCTACGCCTGCGGCACCCTCCTCTACCCCGTGCTCGACCTCGCCGACTGGTCCTCGCCCGAGGGCACACACGACTTCGAGTCGCGGTACATGGAGTCCCTCATCGGCCCTCTCGCCGAGTTCCCCGGGCGGTACGCGCAGCGCTCGCCGATCAGCCACGCGGAGCGGATCAGTGCGCCGTTCCTGCTGCTCCAGGGGCTCGACGACCCGATCTGCCGGCCCGCCCAGTGCGAACGGTTCCTGGCCCGGACGGCGGGCCGCGGCATACCGCACGCGTACCTCGCCTTCGAGGGCGAGGGCCACGGCTTCCGCCGCGCGGACACCCTGGTCCGGGCCCTGGAGGCCGAACTGTCCCTGTACGCCCAGACGTTCGGCATCGACCGGCCCGACGTCCCCCTCCTGGAGCTCGACAAGTGACCCCGCCACACCACACCCCCACCCCGCTCACCCGGCCGGCGCGGCTGCGGCCCGGCGCCCGGGTGGCGGTGGTGGCCCCCAGCGGACCCGTGGTGGACGAGCGGCTCGACGCGGGGCTCGACATCCTGCGCGGCTGGGACCTCGACCCGGTCGTGATGCCCCATGTCCGCGACCGCCACCCGCGGTTCCGCTACCTCGCGGGCGGCGACGAGGACAGGGCGCGCGACCTCCAGGAGGCGTGGTGCGACCCGTCGGTCGACGCGGTGCTCTGTGCGCGCGGCGGGTACGGGGCGCAGCGCATGGTGGACCTGGTCGACTGGAGCGCGCTGCGGGCCGCCGGGCCCAAGGTGTTCGTCGGCTACAGCGACGTGACCGCGCTGCACGAGGCGTTCGCGGCACGCCTCGGCATCTCCACCCTGCACGGGCCGATGGTGTCGGCCGAGACGTTCCTCAAGGACGACCCCACCCAGCGCTCCCTGCGCACCACGCTCTTCGCACCCGAGGCGGCCCGCCCGCTCGGCCTGGAGAGCGCCCGCGCCATGGTGGCGGGCCGGGCCCGGGGCATCACCGTGGGCGGCTGCCTCGCCCTGCTCGCCGCGGGCCTCGGCACTCCGGACGCCATGGCCTCGGTGCGCGGGGGACTGCTGCTCCTGGAGGACGTGGGCGAGGAGGACTACCGGATCGACCGCGTCCTGACCCAGCTGCTGCGGTCGGGATGGCTGGACGGGGTGGCCGGGGTGGTGCTCGGCTCCTGGGAGGCGTGCGGACCGTACGAGAGGGTGCGGGCCGTGCTGGCCGACCGGCTCGCCCCGCTCGGCGTGCCGGTGGTGGAGCACTTCGGCTTCGGCCACTGCACCCCCTCGCTCACGATGCCGCTCGGGGTGCCCGCGGTGCTGGACGCCGACGCGGGCACGCTCACGTTGGAGGTGCCCGCGTTGGTGTAGGCCGTACGCCGGGAGGGCGGGCCGCCGAGGGAGGCGCGGACCGGGGACGCGCGGGCTCGCTACAGGGCCGCGTACCCCGGGCGGATCAGCTCGTCGATGATGCGGCGGCGCTCCGGCAGCGGCAGGAACGCGGCCTCCACGGCGGCGACGGTGAACTGCTCGAACACCTCGGGCCCGTAGCCGAAGGCGTCCACCATGTGCTGGAACTCCTCGCTCATGGTGGTGCCGGAGACCAGCCGGTTGTCGGTGTTGAGGGTGACCCGGAAGCCGAGGCGGCGCAGCAGGTCGATCGGGTGCGAGGCGTAGTCCTTGGCCGCGCCCGTCTGGAGGTTGGAGGTGGGGCACACCTCCAGCGCGATGCGGTTGTCGCGCAGATAGGAGGCGAGGTGGCCGAGGTCCGCCGTGCCGTCCTCGTGGACCGTGATGTCATCGGTGATCCGCACACCGTGGCCGACGCGCTCGGCGCCGCAGATCTGCACGGCCTCGTGGATCGACTCGGCGCCCACGGCCTCGCCCGCGTGGATGGTGAAGTGGCAGTTCGACCGCTTCAGGTGCTGGAAGGCGGGGAGGTGGCGGGCCGGCGGGTTGCCGATCTCGCCGCCCGCGATGTCGAACCCGGCCACCCCGCGGTCGCGGTGCGCCACGGTCAGCTCGGCGATCTCCAGGGAGCGGTCGGTGTGGCGCATCCCGGTGAGCAGGGCGCGCACGGTGATCCGGCCGCCGGTGCGGCGCTCGCCCTCGCGCAGACCCGCGTTCACCGCCTCGACGACCTCGTCCAGGGTGAGCCCGCGCTCCAGGTGCTGCTCGGGCGCGTACCGCACCTCCGCGTAGACGACCCCGTCCGCCGCCAGGTCCTCGGCGCACTCCGCCGCGATCCGCTCCAGCGCCTCGCGGGTCTGCATCACCGCGCAGGTGTGGGCGAAGGTCTCCAGGTAGCGCTCCAGCGAGCCGGAGTCCGCCGCGTCGCGGAACCAGACCGCGAGCGCCGCCGGGTCCTCGGTCGGCAGGCCCTCGTAGCCGCAGGCGCGGGCAAGCTCGACGATGGTGGCGGGACGCAGGCCACCGTCGAGGTGGTCGTGGAGGACGGCCTTGGGCGCGCGGCGTATCCAGTCGGCGACGGGCTGGGCGGCGAGGTTGTCAGACAAGTGCATGACCGGGGAGTGTACAGCCTCGGTCCGCGCGGCCTAGCCGCTGTGGAGCACGGGGAGGGCCGGCGCCCCGCTGGGCAGCATGTGCTTGGCGGCGAGGACGGGGGTGCCCGCCACCGTCACGACCTGTGTGACCAGGACGGCGGGGGTCTCCGCCGGGCGCTGAAGCTGCTCGCCCCGGCGGCGGCCGAGCAGGGTCGCCGTCACCCCGCTGTGCGCGCTCAGCGGTACGCCCCGGGAGGCGTCCACCAGCACCGCGAGCATGGAGCGGGCGCTCTCACCGGCCAGTGCGGCGGCGAAGGCGGGGTGCAGCCGTTCGAGCACGTCGTGCGGCGCGGCCCACTCGTGGCACAACGCCACCGACAGCCCCTCGCCGACCAGCACGGTCTCCCAGAACCGCAGCTCAGCCCCGGCCCCGGGGAGCAGGTGCTGCGTGGTGAAGTCGGTCGGCTCCTCGACACTGCGCAGCAGCGCGCGCACCCTTACCGGCCCGCCCGCGCCGAGCAGCTCCTCCAGCGGCTGGAGCTGCTCGAAACCGCGCCGGGGGGGCCGGTCGTTCACGGTCCGCCCCACGCCCCGGCGCACCGAGAGCAGCCCGTCCTCCTGGAGCAGCAGCAGCGCCTCGCGCAGCGCCGGACGGCTCACTCCCAGCTCGCCCGCGAGCCTCGGCTCCGAGGGCAGGGTGGAGCCCGGCGGATAGGTGCCGTCGTGGATCGCGTCGGCGATCCGCTCGTACAGGGCGACGACCGGCCTGCGCTGCTGTCCGCTGACTGCCATGGCGCAAGCATGGCCCGACCTCCACTTGTCTGACAAGGCGGCGGGGGGTGGGCGCCCGTGGCCGGAACCGCCCCTCACCCGTACGGACCGCTTCGGCGCCCCCTCCCGTACGCCATCCCCTCATCCTGTACGGAAGGCGTGGCGCGAATCCGCGGCCGGCCCACCAGGGGCGGAGGGAGCGGCCCGAGGAGGTCACCAGGGCAGCCACGGCAACAGCCGGATGAGGATCAACTCCCGGTATATCGTGGCCCGTTGTCACGCCATACGGTACGGACGAGGAGTGCGAGCATGAAGTTCAGGGCCACGGTCATCCCGTCCGGCAACGCGCTGGGCGTCGAGGTGCCGCAGGACGTCATCGACGAGCTCGGGCAGGGCAAGCGGCCCCCCGTGGTGGTCGGGATCAACGGCCACTCCTGGCGTACCAGGGTCGCCGCCATGCGCGGTCAGATCCTCATCGGTATCAGCGCGGCCAACCGCGAGGCGAGCGGTGTCGACCTCGGCGAGGAGATCGAGGTGGAGCTCCGGCTCGACGAGGAGCCCCGCGTGGTCGAGGCACCGGACGACCTCGCGGCCGTGCTCGACGCGGACCCGGCCCTGCGCGGTGCGTACGAGCGGATGGCCTTCAGCCTCAAGCGCAAGCAGGTCGGGGAGATCGAGAGCGCCAAGAGCCCGGAGACGCGGCAGCGGCGCATCGACAAGCTGGTCGAGTCGCTGCGGGGCAAGTGACCCGCAGGACCGCCCGTCCCTCTCCCACCCCCTCCTCCTCGTCCTGTCCCGCCAGTACCCTGACCCCGTGCCCGACAAGATCACGTATCTCGCCCAGGGCCCCCGCGTGGGCCTGCGGACCTTCACGCACGAGGACGCCGAGGAGTTCACCGCGCTCGCCCGCGAGAGCCGGTCCCTGCACGCGCCGTGGCTCTTCCCGCCGACCGACCTCGACGCGTACGCGGCCTACGCGGAGCGGCTGCTCGCCGATCCGACCCGGTACGGGTTCCTCGTCAGCACCCGCGAGGACGGCCGGATCGCCGGGTTCATCAACATCAACAACGTGGTCCAGGGCGCGTTCCGCAGCGGCGCGCTCGGCTACGGCGCCTTCGCGCACGCCGCCGGGCGCGGGCTGATGAGCGAGGCACTGGATCTGGTCACCCGGTACGCGTTCGCCACGCTCGGACTGCACCGTCTGGAGGTCAACATCCAGCCGGGCAACCTCGCCTCCATCGCCCTGGTGCGCCGCGCCGGATACCGCCTGGAGGGCTTCTCGCCCGACTTCCTCTTCATCGACGGCGCCTGGCGCGACCACCAGCGCTGGGCGATCACCGCCGAGATGGTCGAGCCCCGCTGACTCCCCGCCGGGCGGCGGCCTTTGCGCAATCCTGACCAGGGGCTCCTCTGGTCAGCGCGGCGCGTGCCGTGTTCCATGGTCACGGGGCGGTCGCAGGGACGGGGTGGCCGACCGCGCGAGGGAGTGAGGTTGTCTTGGCCACGACCGTACGTCGTTCCGTACTGACGCTGCCCGCCGCCCCGTTGGGGCAGCCCAACCCGCTGCCCGCGCTACGGCCGATCGACCGGGCGCAGGCCGTCGACGCACGGGCCGAGCGGGCCCGCGAGGGCCTGCCGCGCGACATGGCCCGCCAGATCGGCTACCAGCCCCTGGAGACGGTCCTGCCGGTACGGGTCCTCGACGGCTACGGCCGGGAGCGCACCCCGACCGACCTGGACACCCTCGTCCTGGAGAACTCCCGACTGCGCGTCACCGTGCTGCCGGGCCTCGGCGGCCGGATCCGCTCCCTCTTCCACAAGCCGACCGGCCGCGAACTCCTCTACGTCAACCCCGTCCTCCAGCCCGCCGGCTTCGCCCTGAACGGTGCCTGGTTCTCCGGCGGCATCGAGTGGAACATCGGCGCCACCGGCCACACCACCCTGGCCTGCGCACCCGTGCACGCGGCCGTCGTCCCGGCCCCCGACGGCGGTGAGATGCTGCGCCTGTGGGAGTGGGAGCGGCTGCGCGACCTGCCCTTCCAGGTGGACCTGTGGCTGCCCGAGGACTCCGACTTCCTGTACGTGGGTGTGCGTGTGCGCAACCCGCACGAGCGGACCGTGCCGGTCTACTGGTGGTCCAACACCGCCGTGGAGGAGGGTGAGGGCACCCGCGTCCTCGCCCCCGCCGACAGCGCCTGGCTCCTCCACTGCCCCGAGGGCGTGGCAGGTGCCCCCACCGGGCACGGGCGCACCCTGCGGCGGGTGCCGGTCCCGGAGTGGGAGGGCGCCGACCGTACGTATCCGCTGCGCGGCGAGTACCCCGCCGACTACTTCTTCGAGGTGCCCGACGGCGCGCGCCGCTGGATCGCCTCGCTCGACGCGTCCGGGCGGGGCCTGGCGCAGACCTCGACCGACCTGCTGCGGGGACGCAAACTGTTCCTCTGGGGCTCGGGCCGGGGCGGGCGGCGCTGGCAGGAGTGGCTCACCGAGCCCGGCACGACCGGTTACGCCGAGATCCAGGCGGGTCTGGCCCGTACGCAGCTGGAGCACGTTCCGCTGGAGGCGGGCGGGGAGTTCGCCTGGCTGGAGGCGTACGGGCCGCTCGCCGCCGACCCCGAGCGGGTGCACGGCGAGGACTGGACGGTCGCCCGCGAGGAGGTGGCGCGGCGGCTTCAGGCGGCCCTGCCGCGCGAGGCGGTCGAGGAGGCGTACGAGGCCTGGCGCCCGTACGCCGACACCGAGCCCACCACCTCCCTGGCCACCGGGTCCGGCTGGGGCGCGCTCGAAGTGCTGCGGGGGAACCTGAAGCTGCCGGGTACCCCGTTCCCCGAGACGACGCTCGGCGAGGAGCAGGTGCCCTGGCTGGAACTGCTGAACGCGGGCGCGCTGCCCGAGCCGCGCCGGGTCGTGCCGCCGGGGCCGACGCTGGTGGCGCCGCACTGGCGGGACATGCTGGAGACGGCGCCCGCCTCCCCGCTCACCGAGTACCACCTCGGGGTCGCGCAGTGGCACGCGGGCGACCGGGCGCAGGCGGTGCGCAGTTGGGAGCGCGGACTGCCGCTCGCGCCCTCGCGCTGGCCGCTGCTGCGCTGTCTGGCGGTCGCGGACCGGCTCGCGGGCAACCCGGACCGGGCCGCCGATCTGTACGCCGAGGCGTTCGACGACCTGTGCGAGGAGCGGCGGGACGGGGAGCACTGGGTGGCCGCGACCGCCGCGCTGGGCCGCGAGGCGATCGCGGCACTGCTGGCGGCGGGACGGCCGGACGGGGCCCGCGCGGTCTGGGACCGGCTGCGGGATCCCGTACGGGCGCGCGGGGCGTTCCGGCTCCTGGAGGCCCGGATCCTGCTGGCCGAGGGGGACGTGGCGGGGGCGCGGGCCGTCTTCGACGAGGGGTTCGAGGTGGCGGATCTGCGCGAGGGCGCGGAGGTGCTGGACGAGGTGTGGTCGCGGATCACGGACGAGCCGTTGCCGGACCGGTACGCGTACCGGATGCGACCGCCGTCCTGCTGAGGGGGCTGAGGGGCGCGGTTCGGATGCGCGTGGGCGAGGGGCCCGTCGTGCGGGCCTCCGTGCCCCGCGAGGGGCGCTGTCGCGCCCCCGGGTCACCACCTCGCGCCCCGGCAGGCGCGTTACCCCCGGTGGTCCACGTACTCGAAGACCGAGCCGTCGGGGTGGACCGCGATCAGGTTGCGGCCCACCGGGGTGGGGACCGGGCCCGCGATGACGCGGGCGCCCACCCCGGTCAGGGCGCGGTAGGCGTCGTCGACGTCCTTCACGGCGATCGTGGCCGACACCTTGCGCAGGATCTCCAGCTCCGACTCCGGACCGCTCATCAGCAGGAAGCAGCCGACCGCGGCGACCGAGACCCCGCCGCGTTCGAAGCGCAGGGCCTTGCTTCCGACGAGGCCTTCGTAGAAGGCCACCGAGGTCTCCAGATCGTCGACGCAGACGCGCAAAGTGGTTCCGAGGATCTCCATACGAACGAGCCTAGTTGGTGACCGTCACACGCGGCAGAGGATCTCGCCGTGGGGGACCATGAACCACCCGTCGTCGGCGGCGGCCCACTCCCGCCACCCCTCGGCGATCGCCGCGAGCCCGGCCTCGGTGGTGTGGCCGCCGTCCACCGCGAGCCGTGCGTAGGAGGACGCCACCGTGCGCTCCGCCCACAGCCCGCTCCACCACGCGCGCTCCTCGGGGGTGGCGAAACACCAGGCCGAGGCGGTGGAGGTGATGTCCGTGAACCCGGCGGCGCGCGCCCACGACCGCAGCCGCCGCCCCGCGTCCGGCTCGCCCCCGTTGGCCCGGGCGACCCGGTGGTACAGCTCCAGCCACGCGTCCAGGGCCGGGACTTGGGGGAACCAGGTGAAGGAGCCGTAGTCGCTGTCGCGCGCCGCGACCAGTCCGCCGGGGCGGGTGACCCGGCGCATCTCGCGCAGCGCCCGGACGGGGTCGCCCACGTGTTGCAGCACCTGGTGGGCGTGGACGACGTCGAAGGAGGCGTCGGGGTGGTCCAGGGCGTGGACGTCCGCGACGGCGAACGCCATGTTGGTCTGCCCGCGCTCCTCGGCGTACGCCCGCGCCCGCTCGACGATGCCGGGCGCCGCGTCGACGGCCGTCACATGGCCGTCCGGGACCAGCGCGGCCAGGTCGGCGGAGATGGTGCCGGGGCCGCAGCCGATGTCCAGGATCCGCGCGCCGGGCCGGAGTTCACCGAGGAGGTAGGCGGCGGAGTTGGCCGCGGTGCGCCAGGTGTGCGAGCGCAGGACGGACGCGTGGTGGCCGTGCGTGTAGACGGCGTTCTCCGGTGCCATGGCCGGCTCCCTCTCTCCCTGTCCGACCTCTGCGGTCGGTACGGCCACCGTACGCCGCCATGTCGCATACTGAGACCTGTGTTTCACCATACGGACTGCGCGGGCCCGTCCGCCGGGCGTGCTCCGGGGCGGGCGCGCATCACCCGGTCCGTACTACCGACGGGGTGGAACAACCCGTAGCGTCGGGTGCGTCACCCCTGCCGAGCAAGGAAGATCACTTGGGAGGGCACCATGGGTGAGGTAGCGATCCGGTACGTCGGCGGGCCGACCGCCGTCGTGGAGATCTGCGGTTTCCGGCTGGTCACCGACCCGACGTTCGACGCTCCCGGCGACTATCCGATCGGCACGGGCCGCAAGCTGGTCAAGACGGCGGGACCGGCCGTCGAGGCCGACGAGATGGGCGCCGTGGACGCGGTGCTGCTCTCGCACGACCAGCACCCCGACAACCTGGACGAGTCCGGCCGCGCCTATCTGGCCCGGGTGCCGCTCGTGCTGTCGACCACCGCCGCGCGCGCCAGGCTCGGGGACACCGTGACGGCGCTGCCCAACTGGCGGACGTACGGGCTCGGTGAACGGCTGCGGATCACCGGCGTGCCCGCGCTCCACGGACCCGCGGGCGCCGAGACGGTGACCGGCGAGGTCACCGGCTTCGTCCTGCACGGCGACGCGGTGCCGACCGTCTACGTCAGCGGCGACAACGCCTCCCTGGACCACGTCCGCGCGATCGCCGAGCGCTTCGGGCCCGTCGACGTGGCCGTGCTCTTCGCCGGGGCGGCCCGCACCCCGCTCCTCGACGGCGCCCCGCTCACCCTGACCAGCGAGGCCGCCGCCGAAGCCGCCCGGATCCTGGGCGCCCGCCATGTCGTGCCGCTGCACTTCGAACACTGGGGCCACTTCAGCGAGGGCGCGGACTCCCTGACCGAGGCGTTCGCCGCCGCCGGGCTCGGCGAGCGGCTGCGGCTGCTCAAGCCCGGGGCGACCTTCACCGACTAGGGCGGGCCGCGAAAGCAGCGCCGCCCGCGTCTCACGCGCGGACCGGCGGCCGGTACACCGTCAGCGCCTCGGGCAGCTTGTCGACCGTCAGCTCACCCTCTATGTGGGCGACCTCCCCGTCGTACGCCACCGGGGTGCGCGGCGCGAGGGCGCCGATCCGCAGCCGGCGCAGCCGACGCGCCGCGTGGACGGGGGAGCGGCTGAGCGGTCCGGCGAGCGCGGCTGCCAGCAGCCGCAGCCCGGGGAGCCGGCCGCCGTGCACCACCCGCACATCGAGCAGCCCGTCGGCCAGGTCGTAGCGGTGGGCGGGGGCCGGGCCGAGGCGCTGGTAGATGCAGTTGCCCGCGAACAGCAGCCACAGCGCGTGCGGCCTGCCGTGCACCTCGGCCTCCAGGGGCCGCTCGCCGCGCAGCACCTCGAACGCCGCGAGCACCCCGGCCGGCCAGCCGCCGATCCGCGGCGACCAGCGCTCGCGCAGCCGCACCAGCTCCGGGTAGACACCGAGGCTGAAGGTGTTGACGAAGTACCCGGCGGCCGTGCCGTCCGGGCCCGGCGTGAACCGGCCGAGGTCCACCTTGACCGCGTCGCCCGCCTCCAGCGCGCGTGCGGTGTCCTGCACCTCCTCGATGCCCAGGTCGTACGCGAAGTGGTTGAGGGTGCCTCCGGGGAAGACCGCGAGCGGTACGCCGTGCCGGGCGGCGGCCACCGCCGCCCGGTTCACCGTGCCGTCGCCACCGCACACCCCGAGCGCCCGGCCGCGCCGGGCCGCCTTGTCGAGCGTGGCCTCCAGGTCGTCGGGGGCGCACTCGATCACCTCGGCCAGCGGCAGCGCCTCGCGCACCGCCGAGGCCTTGGCGGCGGCCGTGCCGGAGCGCTCGTTGACCACCACCACCAGGTGCTCCCCGCCGGGCAGCGCGGGCGCCTCCGTATAGGGGCGGCCGGGCGCGGGCAGCTGGCGCCGGGTGGGGACCAGACCGCGTACCGCGAAGGCCGCGCCCACGCCCAGGGCCGCGCCCACCACCACGTCACCCGGATAGTGCACGCCCGTGTACACCCGCGAGGCGGCCACCGAGACCGCGACCGGCGCCACCAGCGCGCCCCAGCCCAGCGACTCCAGGGCCACGCCGGTCGCGAAGGCCGCCGCCGAGGCGGAGTGGCCGGAGGGGAAGGACGTGGTGATCGGCTGGTGCTTCAACTGCCGCACCAGCGGCACCAGCTCCAGTATCGGCCGGGGCCTGCGCACCGACCGCTTGGCCACCGTGTTCACGGTCGCCGAGGCGAGCGCGAGCGAGGCCACCCCGCGCAGCGCGGCCCGCCGCGCCCGGGGCGAGCCGGTGGCGGCCATCGCGGCGGCGGCGCCGAACCAGAGCAGCCCGTGGTCGGCGGCCCGGCTCAGCCGCGGCAACACGGCGCGGGCGCCGGGCCAGTTGCGGCCGGCGGCCTCCTGGAACAGCTCGCGGTCGCGGTCGCTCAGACGGCGGGGCAGCCCACGGGTCCAGAACGACCGGTTGGCGGGGGGTGGCACGGACGGCTGGGACGGAAAAGACATGGAGCATGGGTACCCGCGCCCGCTCGGCGCAATCCGTGCTTGAGCCCTCGGCTCCCGTCGGACACAGTGGCCTCATGGATTCCTCTGCGTCCGCGGACCACGCCCGGCTCCTCGACCTTCACCGCGAGGCCGTCACCCTCTTCGGCTCCCGTGTCCACGCCGTCCGCCCCGACCAGTGGGACCTGCCCACGCCGTGCGCCGAGTGGACCGTGCGGGACCTGGTCAACCATCTGGCCGTCGAGCAGCTGTGGGTGCCGCCGCTGGTCGCCGAGGGCCGCACCATCGCGGAGGTCGGCGACGCCTTCGACGGCGACGTCCTCGGCGAGGACCCGGTGGACGTGTGGGAGACGGCGCTCTCGGCGGCCGTGGCGGCCTTCGCCGCGCCGGGCGCGCTCGACGGCACGGTCGAGCTCTCCTACGGCAGGACGGCCGCCCCCGCGTACTGCTCGCAGATGATGGCGGACGCGGTGGTGCACTCCTGGGACCTGTCCCGGGCGATCGGCGCCGACGAGCGGCTGCCGGACGCGCTGGTGGACGCGGCGGCGCGGGAGTTCGGCGGCTACGCCGACCAGCTGCCCCGGAGCCTGTTCGACGCGCCCGTCGCGGTGCCCGAGGGGGCGGACGCCCAGGCGCGCCTGCTCGCGATGCTGGGCCGGGCTGCCTGACGGGCCATCAGGGAAGCTGAGGGGGCCTCGGCCGGTCGCTCCAGCGGCTCTGGCGGGGCACCCGGGCGGAGCGCGGCACCGCCGGGCCGGCCTCCGGGGCCTCCACCCGGCAGTCCTGGTGCGCGGTGACGTCCCGCAGACTCACCAGCCCCAGCGGACGGCCGCCCTCGACCACCGGCAGCCGCCGCACGGCGTGCCGCCGCATCAGCCGCAGCGCCGTCGCCACCTCGTCGTCGGGGCGCACGCTCACCGAGGAGCGGGTGCACACGGACTGGGCGCTGACCGTCAGCGGATCCGCGCCCTCGGCCACCGCGCGCACCGCGATGTCCCGGTCGGTGAGCACCCCGATCAGCCGGTCGCCCCGGGCGACCAGCACATCCCCGACGTCCTGGGCGCGCATCAGCCGGGCCGCCTCGACCAGTGAGGCATCGGGCCGCACGGCCGCCACACCCGCCGTCATGACTTCACGGACGTACCGTGCCATCGCTGTCCCGCCCTTTCTCCGTTGCTTCGTGCTTCTTCTTGCTTCGTGCCGGCTCGGTGAGGGCGCAGTACCCGGACCCGCGCCGGCCATGCCCGAAACCCGGGGGGTTTGGAGTGACAGACCCCGGGCAGGCGCACGTCGTGCTTCGGACCGGAGGCACGTCCGTGGGAGCGGCTGTCCGCTCCGGGCGTGCCCGTGCTCCGGCCGGGGCACCCGGCGCAGCCCCTTCCCAGCGGTGACCACCATCCGATTCCACCGTTCTCAGGGAGCTGTCCGCATGCGTACGTACGCACCTGCCACAGCCAGGCATTCGCACGACGACGCGCCCGACACCGCCGACGCGTTCGTCCGCCTGGCCGCCCTGCCCCCCGGGCCCGAGCGGCACGCGCTGCGCCAGGAGCTGGTCCGGGCCTGGCTGCCGATGGCCGAGCGGCTGGCCGGCCGCTTCCGCAACCGGGGCGAGTCCCTCGACGACCTGCGCCAGGTCGCCGCCCTCGGCCTGGTCAAGGCCGTCGACCGCTACGACCCGGAGCGCGGCGCCGCGTTCGAGAGCTTTGCGGTGCCGACCATCACCGGCGAGCTCAAGCGCCACTTCCGCGACCACATGTGGACCCTGCACGTGCCGCGCCGGGTCCAGGACCTGCGCGGCCGGGTCCGATCCGCCCGCCAGGAGCTCATGCAGAGCGGCGCCTCCCGCAACCCCTCCGTGGCGGACATCGCCGCGCACACCGGGATGACCGAGGAGGAGGTCAAGGCGGGCCTCGAAGCGCTCGACAGCTTCTCCGCGCTCTCCCTCGACGCCGAACTGCCGGGCGCCGAGGACGGGTACTCCCTCAGCGACTCCCTGGGCGAGCCCGACCCGGCGCTCGACATCGTCGTCGACCGCGAGTCGGTCAAGCCCGGGCTGCGCCGGCTGCCGCCGCGTGAGCGCCAGATCCTCTACATGCGGTTCTTCCGGGACATGACGCAGAGCAGCATCGCCGAGGACCTCGGCATCTCCCAGATGCACGTCTCCCGGCTGATCAGTCGCTGCTGCACTCGGCTGCGGGACCAGGCCCTGCGGGAGCAGACTCCGGCCGGTAACCTTCCGGCGCGGCGGGACGCCGCATAGCCAGCGCCACATGGCGGGACATCACGTCCATCGCGTGCGCCTCGGCCATCGAGAACGGGCGCGCCGAACCCGTACGGAAGAGGGTGAGCACCCCCTGTACGGGGCCGGGCGCGCCGAGCGGCACGCACAGCAGCGACGTCACGTCCGCGCGGGTGAGGAACGCCGCGCCCGAGGCGTCGTGGCCGAACCCCTCGGTGTCCTCGGGCTGGAGCTGGAGCGCGGTGGCCCCCGCCCGGGCGGCCTCGGCCACCAGCGGGGCGCGGGCCGGGTCCTGGGCGGCGAGAGCCCGGCGCAGTCCGGCGTCCTCCTCGGCGGCCGGACCCAGCACGGCGACGCGCCGCGGCCCGTCCTCCACCACATCGGCGATCACCCACTGGGCGAAGCGCCCGCAGAGCACCCGGGCGGCCGTCTCCAGCGCCTCGGCGCCGTCGCCCGGCGGCAGCCGCAGCAGCGCCCCCGCCATCGTGTCCACCAGGTCCATCAGCCGGGCATGCCGCGTCGACTCGGTGAGATCGGGCACCTCCGCGGCCGGGGTGGCGGCCTGGGCGGACCGGGACATCCCCGGCTGGAAGACGACCAGGACGGCCGGGTGCGGCTCGTCCGGCGGGCGCAGCGCGGACAGCGTGGCGAACAGCGGCTCCCCGGGGCGCTGCTGGAGGCGGACGGTCAGTCCCCGGTCGCCCTCGCCGCGCGCCACGGCCGCCGCCTGGGAGCGGAACGCGGCGCGGTCGCCCGGCATCAGCAGGGCCGCCAGCGGCCGTCCGGTCGCGTATCCGGCGCGGGCCCCGGTCAGACCGGTGGCCGCGAAGTTCAGCCTCCGCACCACCGTCTCGCGGTCGACGAGCACCACCGGCAGCGGCAGCCGCTGGAACAGCGCCTTCAGCAGCAGCCGCTCCTGCCGGTCGCCGGGTGAACCGGCCGCGCCCGCGGCGACGGCGACGCACTGCTCGTACCGGGGCCACAACTGTTCGGCCACGTGCTGGAGTTCGAAGAGCGCGGCGTCGAGGAGGGTGAGCCGGTCGTCGGCGTCCTGGGAGCGCGCGGTGCGCAGCTCGCCCACCCGTCTGACGAAGTCCGCCAGGTCCTCGCCGAATTCGTCCACCGTCTGCGTCATAGCAGCAAGTTAGCCGCTGGCGCCGTTTCCCGGTCCCGGCGCGGGGAATGCGCGGTTCAGGAGGTTTTCCCATGTTCTCCGAGCCGGAACGTCAACGACCGCACTCCGTCTCGCCGGTGGGCCGGCTCTCCCGGCTCGCCGAGCAGTCGGTGCGCTGCGCGCCCGCCTCCTGCGGCGCGGTCGCGACCATCGCCGACAGCGGCTCCGAGCGCCGTGTCACCGCCACGCACCCCGACCTCGAACCGCTGGTGAGCGTCCAGCTGGAGTGCGGCGAGGGGCCCATCCCGACCGCGCTGGACGTCGGCGCCCCGGTGGACACCGAGGACCTCCTGACGGAGGAGCGCTGGCCCGGCTACCGCGCGGTGGCCCTGGAGTCGGGCGTACGGTCCTGCGTCACCCTTCCCTTCCGCCGCTGCGGCATCGAGGTCACCCTCAGCCTCTACAGCTTCCGCCCCGGTGGGCTCGACGACGCCGTGTCGGGCCCGGTGAGCATCCTCGGCGAGGAGGCGACCGCCGGGATCGCCCGCGACCGCCGCTACCGCGCGGCGCTGGCCGAGGTGGAGCAGCTGGAGGCCGCGCTGCGCTCCCGCCCGGTGATCGACCAGGCCAGCGGCATCGTGATGCATGTGCTCGGCTGCGACGCGCAGAAGGCCTTCGCCCTGCTGCGCACCCTCTCGCAGCACGCCAACCGCAAGCTGTCCGAGGTCGCCGAGGGCGTGGTGCGCACCAAGGGCCGGGGCCTGGAGGACGAGCTCTCCGCCCTCACCCGCCTCTCCTGAGCCGGCGCCCCCGACCGGCCCGGACGACCGGACCGGGAGCGCCGGGCACGCATGCGGGGCGGCGCCGCGGAGCAAACCTCCGTATAAAGGGCTCAAGGGGGCCGACAAGGGCCCGAGGGGCCGACACGACGGACCGCACGGGTACGAAGGAGGCCGCGGATGCACGGGACGGTGGCGGAAGGCCGAGGACCCGTCCGCTACGGACCGCCCGCCCCCGGCACCGGACTGCCCGTCCTGCCCCAGCTCGCCGAGGTGCTCGCGGGCGCCGCGGGGCGCACCCGGCCCGAACCCCCGGGCGGCGGACCCGGACTGCGCGGCGCCGCCTGCGGCTACTGGCACCGGCGCGGGCTGCGCTGCGACCCCGGTCTGGTGGCCGCCGCGCCCGGCGCCCAGCCGCTCCTGTTCGCCCTGCTCGCCTCGTACGGGGGTGATGTCCTGCTGCCCCGCCCCTGCCCGGCCTGGTGGACCCCGCAGGCCCGGCTGCTGGGGCGGCCCGCCTTCCATGTGCCGACCCCGGCGGAGTGCGGCGGCGTGCCCGACCCGTACGCCCTCCTGGAGACCGTGCGCCGGGTGCGCGTCGAGGGCGGGGTGCCCCGGGTCCTGGTGCTGTCCGTCGCCGACGACCCGGCCGCCACGGTCGCGCCGCCCGAGACCGTACGGGAGGCGTGCGAGGCGGCCGTGGGGGAGGGGCTGCACATCATCAGCGACGAGACCTGGCGCGACACCCTGCACCGCCCGCACGAGACGGTCCTGTTCAGCCCCGCCGAGATGTGCCCGGACGACGTGACCGTCCTGTCCGACCTGTCGGGCGCGCTCACCCCGGCCGGGTGGCCCGCCGCCGTCGCCCGCTTCTCGGACACCGAGCAGGGCGCCCAGCGCCGGGCCCGCACCCTCGACGTCCTCACCGCACTCGGCTCGGTGGTGGCGGGCCCGGTCGCGGAGGCGGCGGCGTACGCCCTGGAGGAGCCCGACCCGGTGGCGGTACGGATGCGCCGGGCCGCGGTCCTGCACGGCGCCCTCGCCGCCGAGGCCCACCGCGCGGTCCTCGCCGCCGGTGCCTTCGCCCGGCCCCCGCAGGCGGGCCGTCACCTCTACGCCGACTTCGGCGGTCTGCGCGGCCGGCTGGCCGCGCGCGGGGTCACCGACTCCATGGAGCTGGAGGAGTACCTGACCGCCCGGCTCGGCGCCCCCGCCCCCGGCGGCCACCGCTTCGGCGACGAACTGGGCGCGCTGCGCGCCCGGCTCGCCACGGAGCCGCTGCTCGGGGGGAGCGAGGAGGAGAGCGCGCGGACCCTCCAGGCGCCGGACCCGCTGCGAATGCCGCACGTGCGGCGGGCCCTGACCGCGTTCGAGGAGGCCCTCGCCGGGCTGTGAACCCCGCCTACTTGGGATGCGGGGCCTCGGCCGGCCGGGCGGGCGGCCCGTGCCGCAGCCTGCGCCACACCGACGGGGCCGCGCCGATGAGCACCGTCAGCACCACCGCCGCCACCACGCCCTGCCACGGCTCGGGGAAGAGCGAGCCACCCAGGATGCCGATCAGGCCGTACGCACCGGCCCAGGCCACACACGCGGGCACATCGCCGCGTACGAAGGTGCGCAGCGGCATACCACCCAGCAGACACGCCAGCATCACCGGGATCCGGCCCGCCGGGACGAGCCGGGACAGCACCAGGACCGCCGCCCCGTGCCGGTTCAGCTTCTCCTCGGCCTGCGCCAGGCGGTCCGGGGCCGCCCGGCCGCGCAGCGCCGCCAGCCACCGCGACCCGCCGCGCGAGCGCACCCCGCGCTGCCCCAGCCAGTACAGGGCCACGTCCCCCAGGAACGCGGCGAGCGCGCCCACCCCGAAGACCAGCAGCAGCGAGAACCACGCCGTCTGGTGGAAGGCGACCACCGCGGCCGTCGACACCAGCGCCCCGGTGGGCACCACCGGCACCAGCGAGCCGAGGACCACCAGGATGAACAGGGACGGATAGCCGAGCGCCTGCTGCGTCGGCTCCGGCGGCACCTGGGCCACCGCCCGCACCACGAACGCGGCGATCACCGGGCCACCTCGGGCCGTACGCTCTCGCCGTGCGCCGGCCGGTGCACCGTCACCCCGGGCGCCAGCCGGGCCGCGTGGCGGACGAAGTCGTCACCGGGCGCGTGGAACTCGTGCGGGCGCACTCCGTCGAGCCCGATCGGCCAGTACGTGCCGTAGTGCACCGGGACCGCCGCCCGCGCCCCGAGCCGCGCCAGGGCCTCCGCGGCCCGGCCCGCGTCCAGATGGCCGGGGCCCAGGAACGGACCCCAGCCGCCGACCGGCAGCAGGGCCACGTCCACCGGTCCGACCTCCTCGGCCATCGAGTCGAAGAGCCCGGTGTCCCCGGCGAAGTAGGTGCGCGCCCGGCCCTCGATGACGAAGCCGAGCGCGGGCACCCGGTGCGGCCCGAACGGCAGCCGCCGCCCGTCGTGCCGTGCGCTCACCGCCCGTACCCGCAGCTCACCCGCCTCGACCAGGTCCCCGGGCCGCACCTCGGTCAGGGGCAGCCCCAGCCTGCGCAGCCCCGGTACGGCCGCGACCGCGCCGTGCGGCACCACGAGCCGGGTACCGGGGGCGAGCCGGGCCAGCGAGGGCAGGTGCAGATGGTCGGAGTGCAGATGCGAGACGAGGACGACATCGGCGACGGCGGCCTCGGGCGGCGGCAGCGCCCCCTGCCTCCTGCGCAGATGCGCCAGCCGCCGGGCGAAGAGGGGATCGGTGAGCACCCGGACCCCGGAGTCCTCGACCGTGCAGGTGGCATGACCCCACCAGGTGATCTCCACCGGCACCCGAAATCTCCTCCGTTCGACGACCACCGCGCGCGCTGTTGTGTACGAGCCTATGTGTCGGGGGGCGCACCGGACGGGGGCCGGGGTAGTCATCGGTCCATCAAGGGAAGGCCCGGCATGATCATGCACTCGGAACAGTGCCCGCGTTGCGGCGGGATACTCGCGGTCACCCAGGACGGCTGGAAGATCTGCCACTCATGCGGCTACTCCTCGCCGCCGTGAACCAGGAGTAGGGTCGGCACCACAACGAAGGGCATGGGGGTCGGTCATGGGTGACGTGCGAGTGGCGGCGATCGCCAGTCTGACCCCGCTGGAGGAACTCGACCTCGACCCCTTCCTGGTGGACACCCGAAGCCAGCACGAGATGTGCGCGCGCTGGGCCGCCGACAAGGGGTACGTCGTCACCCGGCAGTTGCTCTTCTACGGTCTGCGCCCCGACCACGAGGGGTTGTGGACGGACGTGGAGGCCGGTCAGGTGGACCTCTTCGTCGCGCCCAACGAACGCGTCCTGGCGCGCGCGCTGACCTCGGTCCCGGCCTTCTCCGCGGAGTGCGAGCGGCGCGGGGTGCGGCTGGAGACGGCCGGGCTCGTCGAGCCGGACTACGACGCGGACAAGAAGGCCCACATCCACCGCAGACTCTCGATGCCGACCGCCGGCTACGACGGCTGCTGACGCGGACCACCGCCCACCGCCCAGCACGCCGCCGCCGGTCCATCGCGTCGGCCGCGTCTCCCCCTGTGACACGCTGGGGGTGAACGGCTGGGTGGAGAGGCAGTGACGAGCGGCGTGAGTGCGGGGCGATGGCGGACGGCGGGCAGCGCCCTGGTACGGGTGGTCGTGGTGTGGGCGGTGTCCACCCTCACGATGATGGCGCTCGCGGGCATCCTCCCCGACTTCCGGCTGAAGTCCGCGGGCGGCGACAGCGTCACCCGCGTCGCGCTCACCGCCGCCTGGGGCGCCGGGGCGTTCGGTCTGCTGAGCGCCCTGGTGTGGCCGCTGGTGGTACGGGCCTTCCTGCTGGTCCCGGCCCTGGTCCTGGGCCTGTTGGTGTTCTTCCTCAACGGCTCGCTGCTGCTGCTCGCGCTGAGCCTGATCCCCAGCGGGCGCGGCGCGGCCCAGCCGGAGACCGCGGTGGTGGTGGCCGCGGTGATGTCGGCCGTCGCCTCGGCGACCTCCACCGCGCTGGCGGTCCGCGACGACAACGCCTACCGGCGCAGACTCTCGCGCCTGGCCGACCGGCGCCGCCGCAGGCGCGGTGACGACCGGCCGGGCGAGGAGACGCCGGGGACGGTCTTCCTCCAGCTCGACGGCGTCGGCCACGACGTGCTGTGCCACGCGGTCGGCACCGGTCTGATGCCGACGGTGGCCGGCTGGCTGGAGCGCACCCACCGGCTCACCCCGTGGCGCACCGACTGGTCCAGCCAGACCGGCGCCAGCCAGCTCGGCATCCTGCACGGCTCCACCTTCGACGTGCCCGCCTTCCGCTGGTACGAGAAGGAGACCGGTGAGCTGATGGTCTCCAACCGCCCGGCCTGCGCCGTCGAGCTCCAGCGCCGCGCGGTGGCGCGCACCGGCGACGCGGGGCTCCTCACCGTCGACGGCGCCAGCCGGGGCAACCTCTTCTCCGGCGGCGCCGACCAGCTCGCCCTGGTCCTGTCGATGGCGGCCCGGCGCGGCCGTCGCAACCGCTCCCGGGCGGGCTACTTCGCGTACTTCTCCGACCCGGCCAACGCCGTGCGCACCGCGCTCTCCTTCGTCGCCGAGGTCGGCCGCGAGATCGGCCAGTCCACCCGCGCCCGGCTGCGCGGTGACGCGCCGCGTGTGCGGCGCGGCGGGCTCTACCCGTTCATCCGGGCCTTCGCGACCGTCGTCGAGCGCGATGTGGTGGTCGCCGCGGTGATCGGCGACATGCTCGCCGGGCGCACCGCCGTCTACGCCGACCTGGTGGCGTACGACGAGGTGGCCCACCACTCGGGGCCGCGCGGCCGGGACGCCCGGAAGGTCCTGGAGCGCCTCGACCGGTCGATCGCGCTGCTCGCCAAGGTCGCCGAGCACGCCCCGCGCGCGTACCGGATCGTGCTCCTGTCCGACCACGGGCAGAGCCCGGGGGAGACCTTCGCGGGTGCCTACGGGCTGACGCTGAGGGATCTGGTGCGGGCCGGGTGCGGGCTGCCCGTGCCGCGCGGCGCCGGGCGCACCAAGAGCGGGGCCGAGGCGCGGGACGCGGTGCGGGTCGCGCTGCACCGGCCGGTTCCGGGCAGCGGGGAGCAGGCTCCCGGCTGCGACCCGGTCGTGCTCGCCTCCGGCAACCTCGGGCTCGTCTCCTTCCCCGACACCGAAGGGCGCCTCAGCCGTGAGGAGATCGACCGCCGCCACCCCGCGCTCCTGCGCACCCTCGCCGGCCACCCCGGTATCGGGTTCCTGCTGGTGCGCAGCGAAGAGTACGGAGCGGTGGTCATCGGCGGCGCGGACGCGGACCGGCTCCAGGAGGTGCCGATCGGTGAACTGGAGGACGACAGGGGCCCGCTGAGCGGGTTCGGGCCGGGCGCCGCCGAGGCCGTGCGGCGTACCGACACCTTCCCGCACACCGCCGACATCATGATCAACTCCATGTACGACCCGGTCACCGGCGAGGTGCACGCCTTCGAGGAGCAGATCGGCTCGCACGGCGGCCTCGGCGGCGAGCAGGCGCAGGCCTTCCTGCTGTGGCCGCGCGAGCTGTCGGCGCCGGTCGCCGAGGGGGACCCGCTGGTGGGTGCCGAGCAGGTGCACCGGGTGCTGCGGCGGTGGCTGCGCGAGTGCATGGGGCCGCAGGTGCCGGTTTTCGCCACCCCGCAGATTCCTCGGCCCGAAGCGGAAGCGGACGAACCTTTTCCGGTTGAGGGGGCGGCCGTACGGGACAAATCCGCGTGATTTTGAGCGAGGCCCTCCGTACCGGACCATGAACGGGTTTTGGCACGGAGAGAGGCGCACCACCCCATGACCACGCACGACACCCAGAGCAGGCATGCCCGGCAGTTCGGTTTGCCGGTGGCGACCGCATTGGTCATGGGCAACATCATCGGCGGCGGGATCTTCCTGCTGCCGGCCTCGGTCGCCCCCTTCGGCACCATCAGCCTGCTCGCCTTCGCGGTCCTGACCGTCGGCGCGATCGCGCTGGCCCTGGTCTTCGGACGCCTGGCACAGCGGCTGCCGCGGACCGGCGGCCCCTACGTCTACGCGCGCGAGGCGTTCGGCGACTTCGCCGGCTTCCTCGCCGCCTGGTCGTACTGGATCACCACCTGGGTCTCCAACGCGGCGCTCGCCGTGGCGGCCGTGGGCTACCTCGACGTGCTGATCCCCCTGCACGGCGACAAGGCGGCCACCATCGCGGCGGCGCTGGCCCTGCAGTGGCTCCCCGCGCTCGCCAACCTCGCGGGCACCCGGTACGTGGGCGCGGTCCAACTGGTCTCCACCGTCCTGAAGTTCGCGCCCCTGCTGCTGGTGGCGGTCGGCGGGCTCTTCTTCTTCGACCCGGCCAACCTCGGACCCCTGCAGGCCGACGACCACAGCGCGATGGGCGCCGTCTCCGCCTCGGCCGCGATCCTGCTCTTCAGCTACCTCGGCGTCGAGTCGGCCGCCGTCAGCGCGGGCGAGGTCCGCGACCCGCGCCGCAACGTCGGCCGCGCCACCATCCTCGGCACCCTCGGCGCCGCCGTGATCTACCTCCTGGGCACCCTCTCGGTCTTCGGCACCGTGCCGCACGACCGGCTGGTGACCTCCACCGCCCCCTTCACCGACGCCGTGAACGCCATGTTCGGCGGTGCCTGGGGCGGCACCGCGGTCGCCGTCGCCGCCCTGGTCTCCATGGTCGGCGCCCTCAACGGCTGGACCCTGCTGAGCGCCCAGACCCCGTACGCCGCCGCCCGGGACGGACTGTTCCCGCAGGCCTTCGCGCGGAAGGACCGGGGTGTGCCCACCGTGGGCGTCCTGGTCACGGTCGTCCTCGCCTCGTCGCTGACCGTCTACAACTACACGGCCGGCTCGAAGGGCGTCTTCGAGATGCTGGTGCTGGTCACCACGTTCACGGCGACCGTCCCCTATCTGCTGTCCACGGCCGCCCAGATCTACTTCCTCGCCTCCGGCCGCGCCGACCGCGTCCACCGGGGCCGGCTCGTCCGCGACGGCCTGCTCGCCGCGCTCGCCGCCGCCTTCTCCCTCTGGCTGGTCGCCGGCTCCGGCTACCAGGCGGTCTACCAGGGCGTGCTGTTCCTCTTCGCGGGCGTGCTGGTGTACGCCCTCCTCGCCGCCCGCAAGCAGGCCGCGCGCGGGGACGCGGTGGAGCCGGCCGAGCAGGCGGTACGGGAGAGCGTCCGCGCGTAGCCCCCGCGCGCGGACCCGACTGGCGCGCCGGTCCGACGAGTTCGCGTCCTCGCGGTCGTTCACCCGGGAGAGGGGATCTCGCCCGGATCCGGGCAGGTCGCGGCCGTTCGCGGGCAGGGTTGGAGCATGCCGTCCGCTCCTGCCACCGCCCTGCGCCGCGCCCTCGTGGTGCTGCTCGTGGTGGCCGCGCTGCTCGGGGCGGCGCCGGGCGCGGAGGCGGCGGGGCCGCCCGCGGACCGGGTGGCCGCCTCCTCGGTGGCGCCGGGCCCGGTGGGTGAGGAGCAGTCCGACGAGGCCGCGCCCGCGCCCCGGACGGCGGTCCGCGCGAGCCGGCCTGCGCCCGACACCCGCTCCGCGCCGGTGTCCCCCCGGCCCGCCGTGCGCGGGCGAACCGGCGCGGCCCCGGGCGGGTCCGGCCGGACGGCCTCCCCCGACGGTGTGCGCTGTGTGGTGCTGCGCTGCTGAGCGTTCCGTACGGAACGAGCCGGCAGTACGTCAACTCACCAGCACAGCGAGGTGGTTCAGCCATGCCCGTCGACCCCTTCGCGGCGCTCAACGCGATGCTGCGCGCCGAGGCCGCCCGAATCCGACCGGCCCCCGCGACCCCCGAACGCGAGGACCCCGAACCCCATGAGGAGGGGCGCCGACCCCCGGCCGACCCGCACGGCGAGTAGCCGGGCCCGCCACGGCAGGGCGGTGGACCGGTTACGGCCACCGCCCTGGTGACCTGCTGTTCTCACGGACGGTGACGACAGCGGGCACTCCGTGGTGCGGTACTCCGTTCGGCGGCTTAGGTTTGCTCCGGGAACACCCGACCGAGGGGGCTGCCATGCGCGGAGGAACGACAGCGGGCGCCGTCGGCGCGGCGATGGCGCTGCTCGCCCTGGCGGTCCCGGCCCGGGCGGACGGCGCCCAGCCCGATCTGACCCGCTTCTACACCCAGCGCCTGACCTGGGGCGGCTGCACCGTCAGGAACGCCCCCAAGGGCATGGAGTGCGCCGAGCTGACCGTGCCCATCGACTACGCGCGGCCCGAGAACGGCACCATCGCGCTCGCGGTGGCCCGGGTGCGGGCGGCCGAGTCCGGTGAGGGCCCCACCGGCACGGGCACCGGCGCGGCCACCGCCCACGCCACCGCCCCCAGGGGTTCGCTGGTGCTCGACTTCGGCGGCCCGGGGGAGTCCGGCCTCAACGGGCTCGGCGACTTCATGGCCGTCACCGCGCGTCTGGCCCCCGCCTACGACCTGGTGAGCTTCGACCCGCGCGGGGTGGGCCGCAGCGCCCCCGTGCGCTGCGGCGCCAAGGCCGAGCAGCTCATCGAGAGCCCCTCGGACGGCGGCCCGGCCGACGACGCCGAGGGGCGCGCCCAGCTCGTCGAGGAGCTGCGGGCGGTGGCCGAGGGGTGCCGCGGGACCACCGGGAAGCTGCTGCCGTACGTCGGGACCATCAACGCCTCGCGCGACCTGGACGTACTGCGCCGGGCGCTCGGCGACCGGAAGCTGAACTACTTCGGCATCTCCTACGGCACCCGGCTCGGCGCGGTCTACGCGGCGCAGTTCCCCAAGCGCACCGGGCGGATGGTCCTGGACGCCGTGGACTCGCTGACGGCCGACGCCGCCCGGTCGGCGTTCGCCCAGACCACGGCCCTGCAGAAGGGCCTGGACACCTTCCTGTCGGACTGCGCCGCCCGGGGGGCCCGCTGTCCGCTCGGCGCGAGCACCGCCAAGGCGGCCGGCACCCTGAGGGCGACCGTCGCCCGGCTCGACGGCAGGAGCGCCAGGACCGCCTCGGGCGCCGACTTCACCTCCGCGGACCTACGGACCGCGATCACCGACGCGCTCTACACCGAGCAGCTCTGGCCGGCCCTCGCACGGGGCATCGCGGCCCTCCACGACAAGGGCGACCCGGCCGTCCTCGACAAGATCACCCGGCGGTTCGCGGGGGAGGACACGCGGGGGGACCGGGCCGAGGACGACAACAGCCGCGAGGCGCTCCTCGCCGTGAACTGCGCCGACGACCCGGTGCGCGCCAAGGACCCCGCCGCCGAACTCGCCTCACTGGAGAAGAAGTTCGCCCAGGCCTCCCCGGTGTTCGGCCCCGCGCAGGTGGGGGCGGCGATCTCCTGCACCGGCTGGCCCGCCGGTACGGACTTCATCCGCTCGATCGGCCGGACCGGTGCGCCGGCCGCCCTGCTCGTCGGCACCAGGGGCGACCCCGCCACGCCGTACCCGTGGGCCGCGGAGACGGCCCGCCGTCTCGGCAAGGGCGTGGTCCTCACCTACGAGGGCGAGGGGCACGGCGGATACGCCGCCTCGCAGTGCGTCCGGGACGTGGCGGACGCCTTCCTGCTCGACGGCGTCCTGCCCGCCGCGGGGACGTCCTGTGCCCGCGAGACGCCCCCGGGGCCCTGAGCGCGCCCGGGTCTCAGCCGCTCATCGCCGCCGCCAGCGGGGCCGTCACCGGGGCCGCCGCGACCCAGCGCCCGAGGGCCGTCTCGGCCGTGATGCCGGGGCCGAAGCCCGCGATGAGCCCGCCGGCCCCGTCGGCGGCGCCGCCCTCGTCGAAGAGCCGGGCCAGCGCGTCGAAGACCACGGAGCTGGCGATGTTGCCACGCTCGGTGAGGGTGGCCCGGCTGAAGCGGAACATCTCCGGGGGCAGCTCCAGGAAGTGGCACAGGTCGTCCAGGATGCGCGGGCCGCCCGCGTGGACGATGAAGAAGTCCATGTCCGGGATGGTCCAACTGTGCTGCGCGACCAGCGCTTTCAGCGCGGGCGCGAGCATCTCCATGGTGCCGGGGACGCGCTTGTCGAGCAGGAAGTGGAACCCGGTGTCGCGCACCGCGTACGAGATCCACTCCTCGGTGTTGGGCACCAGGTGGGAGCCGTTGCGCTCGATCCGCATGCCGGTGCCGCCCTCGCCGCGCACCACGGCTGCGGAGATCGCGTCGCCGAAGAGACCGTTGGAGAGCAGCGAGCCGACGCCGATGTCGGTCGGCTGGTAGCAGAGCGAGCAGAACTCGCAGGACACGATCAGCACGTTCGCGCGCGGATAGGCGGTGCAGAAGTCGTGCGCGCGGTTGATCGCGGCGCCGCCCGCGGCGCAGCCGAGCTGGGCGATCGGCAGCTGCCGGGTCTCGGTCCTGAACCCCATGGTGTTGATCAGCCAGGCGGTCAGCGAGGGCATCATGAAGCCGGTGCAGGAGACGTAGACGATCAGGTCGATGTCCTGGGGCTCCACCTCGGCGTGGGCCAGCGCCCGCCGGACGACACCGGGCACCCGGGCCTTGGCCTCCGCCTCGTACAGCAGGTTGCGCTCCTCGAAGCCGGGGTGGCGCAGGGTGTCCTCGATCGGCTGCACGATGTGGCGGGTGAGGACCCCGGTGTTCTGGATGAGCCGCAGGACGAGGTCCCGCTGGGGGTGGTCGGCATGGGTCTCACGGGCCAGGGCGAGCGTCTCCTCCTGGGTGATCACATGGTCGGGTACGGCTACTGACGGACGGCACAGGGTGGCCATGGAACTTCCTTGTCTTCTGCCGGGCGGACGCCTGCGGTTTCCACGCGGGTGCTCCAGGGGTGTGCGGACGTGTGCCTGTGACGTATCCCCGAGCGTGATCATGGGCATGTCCTCGAACGAGGCATTTAACCGATTAGAGGGATATTGCGGACCGGCTGGGCCACTCGGGTGACGGCCCCCGGGCGGGCACGCGGCGGACCGGGGCGGGCGGCCTCGCCGGGTCCGCATTACCTGGGCGGTAAGCGATGCCCCCGATGCGAGCTGTGTGGCCTGCCCTCCCACCTTGGCGGGAGGGGGTCGACAGTCCATGGAAGTCCATGGGAGGCCACCTGATGTCGTATCGGGTGGCTCCCCGTTTGGCTCCCCGACGCCTCGCGTCGGCCACGCCCGGATAGTGAACTGGTGAGCTAAAGCGGCGGGGTTGCCGTGCATGCGAGTCGCTGAGCGGTACCGCTGGTAGGTGGGCCGACCGCGGTGGGCTCCACGGCTGGGGCTGGGGCAGCGATGTCAGTGGGGTGTTCTAAGGTCACGTCATGACCACTAGCGTTGAGGTGATCGAGCCCGGCGACGTCCGCACGCGTGCGGAGATTCGCGCGGTGTTTGGGGGAAGTCCGCAGGGAGGCATCTGCCCTGCCGATAACGACGTGAGCCTCTACTCGGACCCGGACGTGGGCGAGCGGAACGGCTACTACGACGGCTGGTTGGCCGAAGAAGACGAGTTGGGATCGGTCTTCGAGTACACCGGGGCTGGCAAGAACGGGGATCAGACCTTCGATGGCGTTGCCGGCACGGGTAACCGGTCGATCCTTCGCCATGCTGAGCAGGGCAGGACGCTTCGCGTGTTCACGTGCGTGGGTAAGGTCCCCGGCAGTGACACGAAGACGCACCGCTACCTTGGGGCGTTCACGCTGGACACGATGCAGCCGTATGTATGGCGCAGGGTTCATGGTGAAGACCGGGTGGAGCGAAACGTCATCGTGTTTCGACTCCGTCCCGACGATGCCGTGCAGCCTGCTCCTCAGGACGTAATCCCCGTCGCTGAGGAGACCATCGCTGAATTCGTTCCGTTCCAACTCGTGACGGCTGCGACGTTCCAGGCAGACCCGGCCACCAGTGGAGCTTTGCCGCTTCCGAAGCAGCGAGTGCGGAAAAAGGGAGCCGCGCGAGCTGCGGCTCCCAACGCGGAGACCAGCGGCGAGTTTGTGGTCCCTGAAGCCTTCAGTACCAAGCTGAGTCTGCGGGCCGCCACTGCTGCCACCATCGCAGTGCGGCGTGAAGCAGAGTTGACGCAGGCATACAAGTCGCATCTGGACGCAGCCGGGCACGAGACCGGCGCCTACCAGATCAAGGTGAAGGGCCTCACCTCAACCCTGCGGACGGACCTCTACGACGCAACAGACCACGTTCTCTACGAGGCAAAGGGTTCGAGCTCTCGTGAGGACGTACGGATGGCGCTTGGTCAGATCCTCGACTACCGCCGATACGTCAATTCATCTGCGCATGATGGCGAACCTAAGTGCGTCATTCTGTTGCCCGCCGCGCCACCGCCGGACATGTATGACCTGTTCGACCGGTTCGACGTCGGCGTCGTGTATCGGGCAGACGATGGGCGTTTCGTCGGAGACGTGACGCTGTAGAGCGTTGCGCACTGACAAGTCCCCTCCACTCGCAGCTATATGTCTAGCCCGCGGTGCGGAGGGGACTTCTCGCGGGTCAGATCGTCCAGCGCTTGGAGACCTGCCCGAGAGGAGTAGCCCCCGAGTAGGGGACCAGGTCGAGTGGGTTCATCCAGGCATCAGAGAAGTGGATGTTGAGGTGCAGCGCCAAGGCGAGGAGGATGTCTTGGTCCGGTAGAGAGTCCACCTGGTAAAGGCATGCACCCGCCCTAGGTGACCTGAAGAGAGAGCCCGTTCTGTGGTCGCCCCACTGAAGGTGTCCCTTCCCGGCAACCCATACACTGTCCGGCCATTCAAGGGGATTACGAGTTCGGCACCATGCCATTAGATGCTCACCGATGGTCTCCAAGGTGAGGCTATCGAATGCGATGATCATGCCTGACGTGGGAAAGTAATCCCAAGTCCGCCCGTATGCCTGGGTGGAGCGTGGGATGGTTCCCGGGATCGGCCGATACGACCCCTTCGGCAGCTGTCGCATGCTGCTGATCTTGTTGCAAGCGTCGAGCAGTTGCTGCCCGTCCAGCTTCGTTTTTACCTCGACCATGCCGTAAACGCACTCGTTGGGGATGACTCGGTACCCCTGTAGAGTCGTGAACGGCGGCGTGTCGCGATCTATCAGAACAATATCGCACTGCGGCGATACGTCACCGTTATATGAAATCACCTCGGCATTATGAATCGCCTCAACGTGTGAGGGGAGATAGCCTGACAGAAAGTCGCGGATTAGTAATTCGCGAGACGTTCCAGCTTCGCCGTTATGATTAAAGTTCCGGGACTGATCAAAATCTGCTCGCATTCTTTTTGCTACAGATTTGAGGATCTTGCCGAGCTTCACTTGGGTCATGGGTGAATCATAGGTGGGACAGCTGGCAGTTGGGCCAACGCGCCTTAGTCCCTCCAAGTGCGGTGACCCCGACGCCGAGGCGTCTTCAGGCTGCCCAGACGATGAATGTGTTGCCATCAAGTCGGCCTTCCGTGTCGGGGCTGATGGGTCGTCAGCCCACGCTGACATGTGCCGCCACCAGGGCCGTGGTCCGCCACCCTTCGCTACCCTCCGCCGTACTTCACTACTACCCCTGAAGCGGCCTGACCTGCGGAAACGTTAAAAATCTTGATGAATTCGCTTGCGCATCGCCAGGCTCCGCCAGGTAGTCGCGCCATCCCCCTGACCTGCGAAAACGGACCTACCAAGTCGAGAGCGCCACGGGGGTTGGCTGTACTATTTAGACCAAGTCAGCGCAGGGGCAGAGGGCTCCGCTGTCCGTTAAGTAGTAGCGCCCTGTGTTGGCCGATTGCAGACCCCCGCGTGAAGCACGAAGACCTGGCTCCGGTGTCGCCCGAAGCCAGGTCTCCCGCGCGGGACAGTGTGAGCCCGGCCGACTACGACACGGCCGGGCTCACTTCTGCCCGTCCATACCGGCCGGGGAACACGCCCTTACTAGTGCGTGAACCGCTCAATGCACCCCGCGATGGCGGTGACCGTACCGAGAGCCACTACCGCCAACTCGACCCAGTCTCTTCGCGGGCCTCGGCGGCGTCGCCCCTGCTTGGGTCGCACCATCGTTCGGCTCCTGTCTGTTGTCATTCCCGACTAGGTCGGAGTGCGACCAGGTCGGACCCCGACTCAAGGCGAGCGGGGCGTCTAGGCGCGACAGTGCCGAACTCTCGGCAACCTACCGTGCGCGCCGGAGCAGGCGTCGTCTGAACGACCAATCGCCAGGGTCCGCCATGCATAGCCACACGGAGTGCCACCATCGACACGCGACTGCGCCGCCTTGAGGCCAAGCAGCGGCGTGGGGCAGGACGACAAGTGAGCTGGATAGCCGGAAGAACCACGCTGACGCATCGCCGGACGTCCATGGGACGCTTGTACACGAGCAACGAACGGACGTGAGAGGAGCCCAAGTGTCGGAGGCCAGTCCGCGAGGAACCTACCTGGTCATCTCGGAGGCGCTGCGGAACGGGATCGAAGCGGGCGAGATCACCGGCGCGCTGCCGTCAGAGGCTGATCTCATGCGTTCGTACGGTGTCGCGCGCAACACAATCCGTCGCGCCCTCAAGGTGCTCGAAGCCGAGGCAGCCCTTGAATCCGCGCCAGGGGTCGGCTGGCGCGTCGCCCAAGGGGGCGACCGTCGTTCGCTTGCGGATCGGATGACCGACGTGATCACTGAGGACTCTCTGGCGATCGGTGACACGTATCCGTCCGAGGCGAAGCTCTGCGAGCGCTTCGGGGTATCACGTACAGCAGTGCGTCGCGTACTGGCCAACATGGAGGGGACCGGCTTGCTCGCCACCGTGCACGGCAAGGGGCGCACCGTACGCGCCCTCCCGACACCCGGCAGCCGGTCGTAGCCTTGGCCCCCATGGGACTGAATGAGTGGGCGTACTCGATCTCCGAATCGTTGCTGTCTGGCCCGCTTCCGCGCAGGTGGGCGCACTCTCTCGGAGTCGCCAAGCGTGCTCGCTCGCTGAGCCCGATCTTGGGCGACGATGCAGAGCTGTTGGAAGCGGCGGCAGTGCTACATGACATCGGATACTCACCGAGCATTGCTGCCACCGGGTTTCACCCGCTAGATGGGGCCCGGTTCCTCCGCGACCAGGAAGGGGCGGACGAACGGGTAGTCCGTCTCGTAGCTCATCATTCCTGCGCCCTCTTGGAGGCAGAGGAACGAGGTATCAGGCAGGAGCTTGAGAGCGAGTTTGAGCTAGAGCGTCCCGGCCTCGTTGACGCGTTGCTGTTCTGCGACATGACGACCACGCCGGACGGCACGAAAACCACGCCGGCTGAACGGCTGGACGAGATCGTCCAGCGATACGGCACCGACACGATCGTGGGTCGCTTCATCCAGCGTGCGGCGCCAGAGATCTACGCAGCCGCTGATCGAGTTGAGGACCGCTTGGCTAAGGCGGCTATCGAAGATCAGCCGATGTAGGGCTCACGACGTGAATCGTCTAGTCCGTGTTGGATGCGTAGACGCATGGACGGATGGATGTTCAAGTCATTGAGGTCCGCTGGGTCAACCCAGCGGACCTCTTTTGACTCGCTGCTCGTGCGCAACGTTCCGCCGGTCGGGTGGGCACGAAAGCAGATCGAGAACTGCTGCCGTACCTCTCCGTCGTCGTACGCCAGGACATGCTCAGGGTTCGTGTAGAGCCCGACGATGCTGTCGACCTGGACAGTGATGCCCGTCTCCTCCAGTACCTCCCGTACGACCGTCTCCCCGATGCTTTCGCCGATGTCGTGGCCACCCCCAGGGAGGGCCCATAGGCCGTTGTCGGTCTTGTGGATGATGAGCAGTCGTCCGGCGTCGTCCTGCACGACTGCCGTGACTGAGGGGACCACAGAGTTGGCTTGAGGCGCGTTGGGATCGCGGAAGTAGTCGATTCGGCTCACGAGTGCAGACCTCCGCAGTCGACGGGTGAAGAGATTGGCCTGGCTGTCTCCCAGACCCGTTCGATGCTCTCAGCGTACGCATCGAACAGTTCGCCCCCTGGGACGCGCTGGATGTGCAACACGGGGGCCATGTACGCCCCGACCCCGTACAGATGGCCGTTGGCCAGCATCTCGTCATCGGCCCGGTAGATCGAGTTGTAGAGCGTGGTGTTGTGCAGACGGAACTCGACGCCGGGGAGCCCGAAGAGTGAGCTGTAGTTGATGAGAGCGTTCCGGATCTTGCTGGCCATGGCCGGACCGATCCCCTCATCCTCGCCACGCAAGGCCACGGCGGGGCTGTCCGGATCTCCGAGCATGAAACGGACCTGTACGCCTACCGCTGACTTCTCCTTGACAACTCGATGGAACGCAGGGTCCTCAGTAAGCCAGAAGCCCGAGTAGACGAGGATGTCGAAGCGCTCCCGTGCTTGTGAGTAGAGCTGTGGCCACAATCGGCTCGGCACGACCGACCTGTGGGGGTACAGCTTGATCAGCTCTGCGTTTCCAGCCTCGGTGACCTCCTCTGATGTCCGCTCCTCCGGCCACAGGTAGGAAACTTCACATTGCAGTAGCGATGCAGCCGCGTACTGGAAGCGCCGGTAGGGCTTGCGCTTCGGATCTCCGATCCATCGCTCGACTGTCTTTGCCGACACCCCTAAGCGGGCGCCGACTTGATCGAGTGTCATGCCGCTCTCAACGATCGCGCCTCGAAGCCGCTCGTTGGCCATGTCGTGCTCTCCCCGGCTGGGACGACTTGGGACGACTTCACCGTAGCGAAGCCGTGCACAGGTCGTACATGTGCGGGGTCGATCGTCTTCGCCACCGAGGCCAAGCTGTAGGCACGCCAACAGCGAGGGACTCGCGGAGCCGGACAGCCGAAGGGCTTGACGGGGCGAACCTCACTTAGCATGATGAGGAACACGTAATACATGTACCTCATGGCGACAGTGCCCGTCTGGACCGGCGGAGCCGAGCGAAACCGCAGTACCCCGCACCAGCCGGAAGACCTGGGAAGGCGACGTTGTCGCACGCCAACGGGCTGGGGGTGGAGGTTCCTTGAGAACTGAACAGTGTGCCAAGAACGAGTGATTTTGGTGGCTGGCGCCTCCGTCTTCGGAGGCGTCAGCCGCCATGGCCACTCGTCTTTGACGAGCGGTCGCCGTTGCCCGGGCTTCGGGGGCGCGGCTCGCTCAGCACGTTCCTGCCGGGTGGTCGTCTCTCGCCAAAAACCGCGACCGCCCGGCTCCGTCCTTCGCGAATCAAGGAGATCCGCAATGACTGAGCGCACCTTCGTTTCCAACTCCACCGGCCCCGTCGTGCTGGGGCTGGACCTTCCCATGGGCAGCGTCCACGTGCAGGTCCTCGACAGCCTCACCCACGCCCGGGTGACACTGTGGACCGCTGACACCTCGGGTCCGGCCGCTGACGCGGTGAACGCGGCCCGCATCACCGAGAACGGCCAGACCATCGCGGTGGAGGTACCCGCGATCCGGGGCAACGTGATGATGCAGAGCGTCCGGGGCAACCGGATCACGCAGAGCATGGGCACCGACGGATCGGTGACCGGCATCACCGTTATCAACGGCCGCGTCGTCACTGGCGGTGGCACGGACACGATGACCCGGGTCAGCGAGATCGAAGCTCGGGTCTCACTCCCGGTGAACTCCTCGCTCGCGGTCGTCTCCCAGTCCGCCGATGCCGTCGTGGACGGTGAGGTGGACCGTGTGGAGTTCCGATCCACCTCCGGTGACTTGCAGGTCGACGGGGCCAGTACCGTGAACGCCTCCACCACCTCTGGCGACCTGACCGTCTGGCGGGTGGCTGAGCAGATCGCGGCCCGTTCGGTATCCGGCGACATCGCCGTGGACCTGTACAGCGGCAACAGCGCGGAGCTGGTCACCACGTCTGGTGACGTGAAGGTCCACGCGACGCTCAAGGCGTCCGGCGCCGTGCGCGCCAACAGTGTGTCCGGTGACGTGACCGTCAGCGGCGGACGCGGCCTGCGCGTCAGCGCCCGCAGCGTCAGCGGCGACGTCCGCACCCGCTGACTCCCCTTCTTCCCCTCTGCCGGGGTGGCCGCCTCTCGCCAAAGACCGAGGCTGCCCCGGCTCCCTTCGCGCTTTCAGGAGAGATCCGCATGCGTACGTACATCGGCAGCCAGCAGGTATTGAACACGGCCGAGTTCGAGGAGCTGGCGCTCGGCTTCGACGAATTGCCCCTGGGGATGGACCGGGAGCTGTTCCGGGGCCCGCTTACTCCGGAGTCGTCCAAGGAGCGGGCGGCCCGCCTGGACGTGGCCCGGGAGGTCATCAAGGAGCTGGCCGCGCAGGGCGAGGGGGGCGACGAGGTTGCCGCGTGGGACGCGCTGTACGCCGACGCGCTGACCCGCACGGTGCCGTTCCTGCACGCCGCCCGTTCCGCCGGCCGTTCCACCCAGGCCGGGGAGGTTGCGGCATGAGTCAGGCCTTGACGGCTCTGGTCGCCGCCCTGCCGCTTGCGGCCGGGTGGTCCTTGCACAGCCTGCGGCTGCGGCGCCGGATCGAGGACGCGCGCCGCGACCCGCTGACCGGTCTGTGGGCCCGCGACGCGTTCACCGAGCGCGCCGAGCGTCACCTCACGTTGAGGCCGAGTGCGGTCTATCTCATCGACCTCAACGACTTCAAGCAGGTCAACGACACGTACGGGCATGCCGCCGGGGACGCGGTCATCCGCGCCACGGGCCTGCGTCTGCGCGAGTGGGCCGTGAACACCTCCGCCGTGGTGGGGCGCCTCGGCGGTGACGAGTTCGCCGTGGTCGCGCCCCTCTACAGTCGCGGCCACCTCAGCCGGGCGCTCCGGTTCTTGACCGAGGCACTGGAACGGCCGGTGGACATTGGGGATCTCACCCTTGAGGTCACCGCCTCCATCGGCGCCGTTGGCTTCGACCCGCGCAGCGACGTGGCGGATCTCTCCGAGCTGCTGCGGCTGGCGGATGAGCAGATGTACCGGGCCAAGCGCATCGGGGCGCCGTGGCTGACCGCGCTGAGCCTTGAGAAGGAGTGCGCGACGGTCAACGGCCGCCGCGCCGGACGCCGTGGCACCTCCGGCGCAGCGGAGGCGGCCGGATGAAGCGCATTGCGACCATGACCGCGGACAAGGTCCGCTCAGCCGAAAGGACCTTGTCCATCGGCACGTGGGCGATCACTTTCGGTGCGGTGGTCTTCTCGGTCCTGACCGTCACCCCGCTCGTGGAGCGGGTCACCCCCAGCGGCTGGGGGTGGACGGCTCCGATCCTGCCCATCGTGGTGGACGCCGCCGTCGTCATCGTGGTCCGCCTGGATTCGACCGTCGCCCGCTTGGGCGGTGACAGTGGGCGGTGGCCGGCGGTGCTGCGCTGGATGACGGGGCTGATGACCATCGGCCTGAACATCGGGGACTCCGCCCTGGGCGGTGATCTCGTCGGCGTCGCTGTTCATTGCGTCGCTCCACTCTTGCTCATCGTGACCGCCGAAGCGGGGCTCTCCTACCGCCGGGCGATCACGCGGGCGCTGGCACGGATCGACCGTGAACAGCAAGAGCAGGCCGAGCGTGAACGCCAGGAGCAAGAAGCCCGTGAACGGCGCCAGCGCGAGGAACGCGAACAGCAGCGAGCCGCCCGTGAACGCTCCGAGCGGGAAGCCCGTGAACACGCCGAACGCATGGAGCGCGAGCGCCTGGAACGCGAGGCGGAAGACCGCCGAGAGGCTCGTGAGCACGCCGAACGTATGGAACGCGAACGCCTGGACCGTGAGGAACGCCAGCGTCGTGAGGAGCGCGAGGAACGCGAACGTCTCCGCAAATATGCGCAGGAGCGGGCCGACCGTGAACAGGCGAAGAAGGAGGAGCGGGAGGCCGTTGAGCGCGCCGAACGCCAAGCCCGTGAACAGCGAGCCCGCACCGCTCGTGAACACCACCCGCGTCCGCAGCGGGCGCCGCGTGAACAGCCCGTGCCGCAGGCGGTGAACAGCCGGGGCGAGGCCAACAAGCTCCCCGAGGACGCCGCCCGTGAGGCTGCGCGTGTGGCATTCGCCGCCGGTCGCTCGGTCCGTCAAAGCGCCGATGTGACGGGCTGGTCGGTGGGTTGGGTTTCCGCCCGCTATCAGGAGTTCAAGAACGCCGAGGGCGACGCGAGTGAAGCCGAGGCGGCCTGATGGCCAGCCGCTTCTACGACCCCACCGGTGTCCGCTACGGGGTGCCCACGTTCCCGTTCCGCATGGCCCCGGACGGCTACGCGACCCGCCGTCAGCTCCGTGCCGCGGGACTTCGGCCCGGCGGGCAGGACGTCGCCGCTCAGGTCCTGTGGTTCTCGCGCCGCTACTGGCGAAAGGGCACCAGCCCGATCCGCGTCGCCTACCTCTACCGCATTGACCTGGCCAAAGCGGTCCGGCCGATGACGCCCGCGAAGTGGGCGGCGCTCGCCAAGGCGAACGCCGCTTTGCGGGTGTGCCCCGAGTGCCGGCGGGATGCCGGGTACCGCATCCCCACCTCGCTCGGCATGTGCGTGACCTGCGCGGATGCCCCACAGCTCGCCGCCTGAACCCGCCCGACTTCGTTCAGCGGGCCCCGGACGGTCGGCCTACCAAAGCGCCGTCCGGGGCCCTTCTAACCTCTCCCGTTTTCGGAAGGAATCAGCAGTGAACCACGACGACGAAAGCGAACTGTTCAACCGGCTCGAAGCCGACATGGCTGCCGACTCCGGAGCCGACTCGGGGGCCGACTCGGGGGCCGACGTGGTGGACCTGGACAAGGCCCGCTCTGCCCGCGAGTCGGCCGACCCCGCCGCACCCAAGCCCACCCCGGAGCCGGGTGATCCGGCCGCCCGCGTCATGGTGGACGGCCCCGCCTCGCAGAAGGGGCCCGGCTACCTGGGTCGGCTGGCCGGCGCCCGGCGCCGTCAGGTCGTCCCCGAGTGGCTGAAGTCCACGGCCGAACTGAAGACGGCTGCCGGTTGGGTGGCCCGCCACTACGGCCACATGGCGGGGTACCACGCCTTCCGTTCCCCGGCCTACGCCGCGCGGCTGGCTCTCCAGTCGCCGCGCGGGGCCGCGAAGTTCGTCGGCTCCACCATGCGGTGGGTGGCCGACAAGGAGGGCGAGCCGGTACGCCTGGCGATGGTGCAGAAGGAGGACGCGGCTACCTACCTCAAGCTCTCCCGCCAGCGCGACGGCCGCGTACGGCTGCGCACCCTGGTCATGGTCCTGGCGTCGTTCATCGGTCTGGGTGCCGCGCTCGCGCTGTACGTGCTGGCCCCGGCCTGGCTCATGACCGTCTCCGTCAGCGCCGTGCTGCTGGCCTTGGGCTACGCCGGGGAGTCGCCGGACGCGCCGGTGATCAACCGGGCGGTGGAGCTGCCCAAGGCGCAGAAGCTCACCAGTGACATCGTGCTGCGCGCCCTGGCCGCGCTCAGCATTTCGCAGATCAATCAGGCCGTGGCCAAGGGCCGGGACGGGTTCGTGTTCACCGCCCCGATCACCCGGGACGGCCCCGGTTGGCGCGCTGAGGGTGACCTCCCGTACGGCGTGACCGTCTCAGACGTGATGGACCGCCGCGACCGGCTCGCTTCCGGTCTGCGCCGCCCGCTTGGGTGCGTGTGGCCCGAGGCGGTGCCGGATGAGCACACGGGGCGTCTGGTGTTGTGGGTCGGGGATCAGGACATGTCCAAGGCCAAGCAACCGGCCTGGCCGCTGGCCAAGGCGGGTTCGGTTGACCTGTTCAAGCCGGTGGCATTCGGCACCGACCAGCGCGGGCGCTGGGTGGACGTCACCCTGATGTATATCGCGGGCATCGTCGGAGCCATCCCCCGCATGGGCAAGACGTTCCTGCTTCGCCTGCTGCTGCTGATCGCGGCCCTGGACCCGCGTGCCGAGCTGCACACCTACGACCTCAAGGGCACCGGCGACTTGGACCCGGTGGGGGAGAAGTGCTCCCACCGCCACCGCGCCGGCGAGGATGACGAGGACATCGAGTACGCGATCCAGGACCTGCGCGCGCTGCGTGAGGAACTGCGCCGCCGGGCGAAGATGATTCGCTCCCTGCCCCGCGACATCTGCCCCGAGTCCAAGGTCACCACCCAACTGGCCAGCATGAAGAAGCTCGGTCTGCACCCGATCGTGGTCGGGTGCGATGAGTGCCAGGTGTGGTTCGAGCACCCCAAGTACGGGGCGGAGTTCGAGGAAATCTGCACCGACCTGGTCAAGCGGGGCCCGGCCACCGGTATCACGCTGTTGCTGGCTACCCAACGCCCGGACTCCAAGTCCCTGCCAACCGGGATCAGCGCCAACGCGAGTACCCGGTTCTGCATGAAGGTCATGGGCCAGATCGAGAACGACATGGTCCTGGGCACCGGCTCCTACAAGCGCGGGGTGCGGGCCACGATGTTCGCCTGGGGTGACAAGGGCATCCACTACTTCGTCGGCGAAGGCAGTGACGCGCGTATCGTCCGCTCGGTGTACGTGGACGCGGTCATGGCCGAGGTCATCGCCTCGCGGGCCCGCAAGCTGCGTGAGGACGCCGGAAGCCTCACCGGTCACGCCGCCGGGCAGGCCCCGGAGGTGGAGGCGTCCGCGAGCTACGACCTGCTGGGCGACCTGTTGGCGGTCGTGCCGGTGGAGGAGCCGAAGGTGTGGAACGAGGTCGCCGCGACGCGCCTGGCGGAGCTGCGGCCGGAGGTCTACGGCGGCTGGGAGGCCGAACAGCTCACCTCCGCACTCAAGCCGTACGGCGTCCCCACGGGCCAGGTGTGGGGCAAGACCGAGGACGGCAAGGGCGCCAACCGGCGCGGTTTTGAACGCGCCAAGCTCACCACCGCGATTGCGGAGCGTGACGGAAAGCGGGATGCGGGCTAGTCGCACCCGCCCGCTAGACCTAGCGGGCGCCCCCGCTAGGTCTAGCACCCCCGCTAGTACCCCAAACAATGCCTGATCAGCCTGCTAGTGCCTAGCAGGCTGCCCCTCGCGCATCCCGAAACCGCCCCTGGGAGCCCCTGGTGACCCTCATAGCCACCGCCAGCCTGCTCACCTTGCTGTTCACGCTCTGTTACGTCGGTCTGTGTGCGTCCAGCCCGTTCGGCAACTGCCGCAAGTGCAAGGGCTTCGGCTACGCACTCAAGAAGGACCGCCGCGGGCGCCTCAAGCCCGGCAAGACCTGCCGCCGCTGCCGAGGCGACCGCAAGCGCATCCGCGTCGGACGGCACCTGTTCAACGTCGCCATGCGCATCCACCGCGACGGCACCCGCTGACCCCACCCTGAAGGAGGCCCGCCATGGGTCTGACCATCTCCCTCGTCGTGCTCTTCGGCGTCGCCCTGGCCGTGATGCTCCGCTTCAAGGTCGTCGGCGTCGGCGGCGCATTCATCGCCACGATGTTCGGCTTCTACCTCGCCTCCACTGGCGCCGCCAGCACTGTCAACGACCTCATGAGCGCCCTCATCACCGCTCTACCGACCCAGTAGGAGGACGCCATGGAACCGATCGTCGCCCGTCACTGGCTCGCCCTCGCCGCACCCAAGGCGTCCCCGGCCCTGGCCACCTCCACCGTGCTGATCCTGGGCCGGATCTGGAACGCCAACGGGGCCGAACACTCTGTTGGCAACGCCGCCCTCATGGTCGTCCTCGCCACCGGGGCCGCGACGGCCGGCGCTTTCGCATCGGCCGGTCGCGCCGGTGACAGCGTGATTGCCGGAACCGCGTTCGCTGCCTCGGGCGGGTTCGCTCTGGCCGGTGTCGCCGGATACGCGGACGGCATCCCGTTACCGCTGCTGCTGTGGGCGCTGACGACCATCGTCGCGTACGGGCTGGCGGCCCGCTACTGGCGCACCGACCGCCGCGACACGATCGCGCACGAGCGGCACACCATCGAGCGGCGCGAGACCCACGCGCACGTGGAACGCATGGAAGCCCTGCGCGCCGGAGCGCAGATCGAGGTCGCCCGCACCGGCGCCGCCTACGCCGAACAGCTCGCCACCGCACTCATCACCCGCGCCACCCTGCCCGGCTTCGACCCCGACCAGCTCATCCGGGCCGGGCTGCCCGAACTGCCCGCCACTCACACCGCCAAGGAGGACTGGTGATCTCACGTCTGCTGGCCCGCAAGCGCCTGGCGGTCCGCTACTGGGGCGGCTGGGTCGCCACCCGTCGCGGCGGGCGTCAGATCGGCCCCCGCCCGATCCTCGCCCTGCACCGCCTGCCCGACCCGCACTGCACCACCTGCGACGGCCAGGGAGAGGTGGAGTGCGGCGTCTACGGCCGGGAAGAGCCGGGCTATGACGACTGCCACTGCGCCCCGTTCCTGCCGTTGGCCTTCGTCTGGCTACCTGAGCACCCGGCCTGGCTGCGCCGCCGGCACCTGCCGCACGACCCGTGGTGCACCGACCCGAACTGCACCCACAACCAGCCGCCGTTCTAACCCCGAGAGGACCACCCAGCCATGAACACCAGCACTGGCACGAACACCCGAACCGCCACCATGTACACCCAGGTCGATGGGGCCAACTACCGCCCCGAGCCGATCAGCCTGTACGCGGCCCTCTCGGGCATCCGCAAGGCCCGCAAGAGCGCCAAGGCCGTGGACGCGGTGAACGTCTACGCCTTCACCGGCCGTGACGGCAGCGCCCTGCACGTCGCCTACATCCACTACACCCCGGGTCACTGGTGGGACGTGAACGAGGTGTTCTACATCTACGAGATCCCCACCCACGCGCTCACCGACCTGTAGATCCGCCCGGGGCGGTCGCCTCTCGCCAAAGACCGCGACCGCCCCGGTTCTCCGTCCCTTCGCAGAAACAGGAGACCTACAGCATGACATCAACCCTTGCCCGGGCGCTGCTGCGCGCCGCACTCGCTGCCGCTGAGCGCGGCTGGCCCGTCTTCCCCCTGCGGCCCGGGGACAAGCGGCCCGCCGGGCACCCCGAGCGGGACTGCCCCCGCACGGGCCGGTGCGCGGAGGGGCACCGCATCCCGGAGCAGCGCGCCACCCTGGAGGCCGGGCACATCACGACGTGCTGGCAGGCGGCGCCCTACAACGTCGGCATCGCCACCGGCCCCGCCCAGCTTGTGGTGGTGGACCTGGACATCCCCAAGGACGACTCGGACACCGCGCCGCCCGAGTGGGCGGAGCTCGGCGCGGCGGACGGTCTGGACGTGTTCGCCGTGCTGTGCGAGCGCGCGGGGGAGCGGTTGCCGACCGAGACGTACACGGTGCGCACCCGCCGTGGCGGGCTGCACCTGTACTTCACCGCCCCGGAGGGAAAGACGCTACGCAGCACGGGCGGCAGTCTGGGGTGGAAGGTCGACACCCGGGCCTGGGGCGGGTACGTGGTTGCGGCCGGCAGCACCGTGGGCGGAGCGCCGTACGAGATCATTCACGACGCCCCTGCCGCCCCCCTCCCTGCGTGGCTGGGTGACCTGCTCACCCCGCAGCCCGCACCGGCCCCGATGCCGCTTGCAGAGCTGTCGGCCCGCATGCGCAACGCCACCGCCTACAGCACCGCAGCGCTGCGCGGGGAGCTGGAAAAGGTGCTGTCCGCCCGCCAGGGCGGTCGTAATCGTGCTGTGTACTTCGCCGCCTACGCCCTCGCACGGATGGTGCGCAACGGCGATCTCACCGAGGCCGCCGTCACCGGCGAACTCATGAGTACCGGGCAGTCGATCGGCCTGCCCGCCGGAGAGTGCCGCACCGCGATCCGCTCCGGACTCGTCCGCGGCGGCGCACTGGAGGCGAGTGCAGCATGAGGACACAGCCCGTGGACAGCTCGGAACTGTGGGCCGGATTCGAAGCCCTGGACGCACAGCAGGCAGGCGCAGCCCCGTGGGAAGAGCCGATCCCGCTCACCGCCCGCCGGGAGCTCCCCGCCTTCCCCACCGAGGTCTTCCCGGCCTGGCTCGGGGACTTCGTGAGTGCGGTTGCGGAAGAGACGCAGACGCCGGTGGACATGGCCGCCTCGCTCGCGCTCGCGGTGCTGGCGACGGCTGCCGGGGGCCGCGCGGTGGTCCACGTCCGGGGTCGGTGGCGGGAACCCACGAACGCGTTCGTGGTCGTCGCGCTGCCGCCGGGCAACCGGAAGTCGGCCGTGTTCTCGCTGATGACAAACCCGCTCTACAAGTCAGAGGCGCTGTTGGCCGCCGCTTCGGCCAGCACGATCATCGAGGCTGAGATCACGGCGAAGCTCGCTAAGGAGGTCGCGGAGAGTGCTGCCACTAAGGCGGCCCGCGCGGACGCCGACAAACGGGATCAGCTCGTGGCCGAGGCCATCAGCCTCGCGCAGACCGCCGAATCGCTCACCGTGCCCGCCAAGCCCCGTCTGCTGGCCGATGACGCGACCCCGGAGGTTATTGCCTCGCTGCTGGCCGAACAGGGCGGCAGGCTCGCGGTGATGAGCGCCGAGGGCGGCATCTTTGACATCATCGCCGGGCGCTACTCAGGCACCCCCAACATGGAGGTCTTCCTCCGGGGCCAGGCAGGTGACCGGCTGCGCGTGGACCGCCGGGGACGTGAGGAGTTCATCGAAGCCCCTGCGCTGACCATGGGACTGACCGTGCAGCCGTCCGTCCTAGAAGACATCGGCCGCATCAAAGGAGCAGGGGACAGAGGCCTGCTGGCACGGTTCCTGTACTCGCTGCCGACCTCCCTCGTGGGGCATCGCAAAATCCTTCCCGACACCATTCCCGACGCGGTGGCTGACACCTACGAGGAACGCGTTATCGCGCTGACCATGTCCCTCGCGGACTGGACAGACCCAGCGGTACTACAGCTCTCACCCGAAGCCAACGATGCGCTGGTCACCTACGAGCAGCGGCAGGAACCGCGGCTACGCAAACGCGGCGGAGACCTCGGGCACATCGGGAACTGGGCCGCGAAGCTCGGGGGCGCGACGTGCCGCCTCGCCGGACTGCTCCACCTCGCCACGCACATCGAGAACGGCCACACTCAGCCCATCACCGCCGACACCATGCGCGCTGCGGTCAAGCTCTCGGACTACTTCACCGGCCACGCCCTCGCGGTCTTCGACCTCATGGGTGCCGACCACACCGCCAACCGCGCCCGCATCGTCTACGACCTGCTGCGCACCGGCGAGTGGTCCGAGATCAGCAAACGCGACCTCATGGTCAAGCTCTCCCGCTCAGAGTTCCCCACCGTCGCCGATCTCGACCCCGCGCTGAACCTGCTCGAAGACCACGGATACATCAGGCTTCAGCCCGCTCACCGCACCGGCGGACGCGGCCGGCCGCCCTCCCCGCGCTACCTCATCCACCCGCAGCTGAGCGAACCCACCGCCTGACCCCGCCACAGAAACCACAGAATCACAGAAATAACGCGGCCCCGCCTCCGACCTGCGCAAACACGCTCAGCGGCGGGAGGCTGACCGCTGCCACAGAAACCCGCAGAAGTCCCACACAAATACGGGCCCGCCCCGGCCCCTCTATTTCTGTGGGACTTCCTGCGGTTTCTGTGGCGGCTCACCTCCATCGGAGTTCCCGCAGGTCAGGCCACCTGCCCTGGTTTTCTGTGTATTTCGTGGTTTCTGTGGCGCCCCTCCGAGGAGCAAGGCACGGCGAGTCCCGTCCTCGCCCGAGAGACATGAGGAGTACCCCGCCCGATGGTCATGAAAGTTGAGGGTCTCGACAAGCGCCTGCACAAGATCAAGGACGCTGCCCAAGTACTGGGCTACGGCCGCTCGTTCGTCTTCGAGGAGATACGCCGGGGGCGACTCCGCACGGTGGGCCGCGGCCATGCGCGGCGCGTGCCGGCCGAGTACCTGGAGGAGTACATCGAACTCCTCAAGCGCGAGGCGATGACTGACGCCAACTGACACAGCGATGAGAGTCAGCCGGGGTCGCGTCCTTTCAGGGCGCGGCCCCGGCCGGCATGGGAGGTGCATGCGTTCGTGAACGAAGAGCCCAAAGGCCCACGCAAGGCCCCAAACGGCGAAGACTCGATCTACTGGGACAGCAGCAAGAACCGATACATTGGCGCCGTTTCGCTCGGGTACACGCCAGCCGGTAAGCGCAACAGGCCCAAGGTCTCAGGGAAGACCAAAACGGAGGTGCGTCAGAAGCTTAAGCTTCTGAAGAAGGAACTGGGCACCGGGGGGAAGACGCCAGTCAACTACACCGTCTCCCAGGCCGTAGAGGACTGGTTCGCTCGCGGACTGAAGGGGCGCGAACTCTCTAGCGTGGCCACCTACCGCAGCCTTGCCAGCAACCACGTTGTACCGGACCTAGGCCGGGCGAAGGTGCGAGACTTGGAAGCGGACGATGTCGACGAATGGCTCGACAGGAAGGCGAAAGTCCTCTCCAAGCAATCGCTCAAAATGGTGCGCTCAATCCTCCGGCGCTCCATCAGTCACGCGCAGCGCAGAGGCAAAGCCGTGCGTAACGTTGTCGACCTGGTTGAGTTACCCGAAGGGAAGCCCGGTAGGCCCAGTAAGTCGCTCACACTGGCTCAGGCGGAGGCTGTCCTCCAGGCGAAGCAAGGCACCTGGATCCATGCCTACGTCGTCCTTGCACTTTTGGTCGGTGTGCGAACCGAAGAGGCCCGACCGCTGAAGTGGAAGAATGTACACCTCGTGGTGGACTCCGACTTGAGGCCCTACGTCGACGTCTGGCGCTCAGTGCGTCGGAACGGAGAAACGAAGACACAGAAGAGCAGACGCTCACTGACGATGCCCTACCAGGCGGCTTCAGTCTTGCAAGCGCACAAAGAACGCCAGATGCGTAGCTGCGCCGAGGCAGGCAGCGAGTGGGACGAGGATCAATTCGTGTTCCCGCTTGATGGCGAGCAGCGACACTCGCACAACGTCCTCGACAACTTCAGGTCTCTACTCAAGAGCGCTGGATTCGAGAACCCGAAGGATTGGACTACGCGAGAGCTGCGGACAAGCTTCGTTTCTCTGCTCTCGGACTACGGGATCCCGATCGAGGTGATCGCGAGGGTGGTCGGGCACAGTGGGACTCAAACGACAGAGCGCGTCTACCGGAAGCAGCTTCGGCCGGTCATCACGGACGGAGCTGAAGCGATGGACGAGATCTTCCCGTCCGAGCAGCCTGAGTAGCCGCAGTAGCCATCGTGAGGCGCGGTGGCTCCCTGTTTGGCTCCCCTGGGAGTGAGGGCTCTGCCCAGAAGGCCAGTGACATGGGCAGAGCTCAGCCCGCCTCATTACCTGGGCGGTAATCGACCCCCGCCACCCCCGCCCGGCAAGGTGGAGCCATCGGGTCCCGGGCGGCGCACTCCGGCCGGGGCCCGGTTTCCACCCCCGCACATGTCCTGGCGATCCATCTTCACGGAGGCTGATTCCCTTGTCCGAGAACCGCTACGAGACCGCCGTCGCCCGCTACTTCGAGGCGTGGAACGCCACCGGCCCGGCCGAGGAGCTGGCCAAGGCCGTCGAGTCCGCCTGGAGCGAGGGCGGCACCTACACCGACCCGCTGGCCGACGTCGCCGGGTACGAGGCCATAGCGGCGGTCATCGCCGGTGCCCACGCCCAGTTCCCGGGGTACGCGTTCCGGCTGGACGGGGTTGTCGACGGGCACCACGACGTGGCCCGGTTCCGCTGGGAGCTGGTGTCGGTCGCGGACGGGTCCGCGCCGGTCGCCGGGTCCGATGTGGTCACCCTCGCCGGAGACGGCCGCATCGCCTCCGTGGTCGGCTTCCTCGACCGCGTACCGCCTACGGCGTGAGCGAACGCAGGTGCGCGAACGTCTCCGGGTCGGCCGGCAGGAACGTCTCGATGGCCAGCTCGGAGACGGTCACGTCCATCGGCGTGTTGAACGTGGCGATCGTCGACAGGAACGACAGGACCGTGCCCCGGTGCTCGATGCGCAGCGGGAGCGCGATGGGGCAGACGGCGGGGCCGGAGGTGTCCTCCTGCGCCCCGTCGGGCACCGGGTGCGCCGCGACCTCCTCGTACAGCTCGCGCAGCGCGTCCGAGCGGAGCAGCGCGATCTGACGCTCCATCTGTTCCAGCAGATGCCCCCGCCACTGGCGCAGATTGCGGATGCGTGGCGCCAGGCCCTGCGGATGCAGGGTCAGGCGCATCGCGTTGAGCGGCGGGACGAGCAGCCGCTCCGGCACGCCTTCGAGGAGCATCGCGATGCCCCGGTTCGCCGCCAGCACCGTGTACGTCCCGTCGACTATCAGCGCCGGGAACGGTTCGTAGCCGCGCAGCAGCGCCTCCATGCTCTCGCGCAGCGCGCCCATGGAGGGGTCCTCCAGGGACGTCTCCGTGAACTGCGGTGCGTAACCCGCCGCGAGTAGCAGGGCGTTGCGCTCGCGGACCGGCACCTCCAGGTGCTCCGCGAGGCGCAGGACCATCTCCTGGCTCGGGCGCGACCTGCCGGTCTCGATGAAGCTGATGTGCCGGGCCGAGGAGTCGGCGCGCAGGGCGAGCTCCAGCTGGCTGATCCTGCGCCGCTCGCGCCAGCCGCGCAGCATCGGCCCTACTCCCGTGTCGATCGCGGCAGTTGTCGTCATGGATCAGACACTAACCCGGGCCACCGACAGCGACCGGCGCCGCACCCGCCATCCGGCCGCCGCGACCGCCGCCGCCACCGCGTACGCGCTCGTCCTGACGGTGTCGAAGGAGTGCGGCACCGCCCGCGCGGTCACGTAACAGACGGCCCCCGCCGCCGCGACCACCAGCCACTCCCAGCGGCCGTCCAGGGCCACCAGCGCGACGAGCAGCAGCGCGTACCACGAGTACCCGGGGGTCATCAGGCAGAACGCCCAGCCCAGCACCAACAGCGCCCCCGACCAGGGACGTTCGGGATCGCCCCGGCGCAGTACGTACAGCACGACGAGCGCCGTCACGAGGAGCGCCGCGGGCAGCGCCCAGGCGTCCGGGACCACCAGCCGCAGCAGCGCGTACCGGCTGCGGGCGGACGCGTCGTCGTACCCCTCCTCCTTCGCGTACCCGCCCAGATAGCCGAAGACGGAGGCGTCCGAGACCAGGACGTACGGCAGATAGGAGAGCGCCACCCACACCGCCGCCGGGACCAGCACGGCCGCCGCGCGCCGCCAGTCGGGGCGGCGGCCCGCGAGCACGCCCGCGAGGGCGCCCGGCAGCACCACGGCGGGCAGCATCTTCGCCGCGATCCCGGCGCCGACCAGGACCCCGCCGAGCGCCCGGCGCCGGGCCGCGACCGCGCCGAGCCCCGCCACGGCCAGCAGGACCGCCAGCACGTCCACATGCGCGTTGTTGACCGCCTCGACCGGCACCGCCGGGCACCACGCCCAGTACGCCGCCCGCGCCGCGTCGGCGCCGCGCCGCCGCAGGACGAGCAGCAGCGCACCGGTGGTGGCCACCGCCAGCACGGCGCCGCCCACCTGCATCGGCTTGTGGCGGGCGCCCGAAGGGGACAGGCCGTGGACGCCCAGGAAGTACGCCTCGGCCACCGGCGGGTAGATCGTGTGCACCTTGGGACGGTTGAGGCGGGTGCAGACGTCCGGCTCGCCGAACCCGGCCCGGTCGGGGCCCGCGCACTCCGCCCCTCGGGGGAACAGCCAGTCGTCGCGCAGCCCGGCCAGCTCCCGGTCGGCGGGGGCGTGGTCGTAGGGCGAGATCCCGGCCGCCTGCACCCGGCCGTCCCACGCGTAGCGGAACATGTCGGTGCTGGTGGTCGGCGGCGCCGCCAGTCCCGTCGCCGCGACCAGCACCCCGCCCGCCAGCACCAGGCCCGCCCGGTGGCGCGCCGGGACCCGCCGCAGCGACCACGCGGCTGCCGCGAACAGCAGCCAGCAGGCCAGATACCACCAGGAGAGCGCGGCCGGACGGACGAGGTGGCCGTCGTCCTCGACGAACGTGAGGACGAGCACGGCGGTCAGCGCGGCCAGCAGCACGGCGGCCGGGGCCGAGCGGCGCAGCGCGCCGGGTGCGGCGGTGGCCGGGGCGGACGGGGCGGCGGCGGTTCGCGGGGCGATCACCCGTCCACATTCGCAGCCCGACGGGCGCCCGGACGGCCCAACCCACCACGCGTCCGGGAACCGTAAGGTGTCAGGAGCCCCTGTTCGGGGTGGTCAGGGGATGTCATGGGGTCATGAGGCCACGACTTCCGTTCCCCCCGCCGCCGTCGACGCTGCTGCCGTCGTTCAGGGGCGCGCTGCACGACCGGCGCACCACGACGGCGATCGGCCGCCTGCTCGGCGCGGCCGTGTTCCTGTGCATGGTCACCGGGGTGCTGAGCCACTACCTCCAGCACCCGCCGAGCCTGCTGGCGGACGACCTGCCGGCCCGTCCCGTCTGGGGCTACCGGCTGACCCAGGGCCTGCACGTCGGCGCGGGCATCGCCGCGATCCCGCTGCTCTTCGGCAAGCTGTGGACCGTCTACCCGAAGCTGTTCGTATGGCCGGCGTTCACCGGCGTACGGCACGCGCTGGAGCGGCTCTCGGTGGCGGTGCTCGTCGCGGGTGCGGTCTTCGAACTGCTGACCGGGCTGCTCAACACCGTGCAGTGGTACCCGTGGCCGTTCAGCTTCGTTCCGGTGCACTTCGCGGTCGCCTGGCTCCTGACCGGGGCATTGCTGCTGCACCTGGCCGTGAAGTGGCCGGACATCACCGCGTACTGGTCGCGGCGCTCACCCGCCACGCGCGCGCTGCCGGGCGAGCCGGAGAACGCGCTCGACCGGCGCTCGCTCCTCACCGGCCTCGCGGTCGCGGTCGGCGCGGTGACCGTGACGACGGTGGGCCAGTCCGTCACCCCGCTGAAGTCCCTCGACCTGCTGGCGCCGCGCCACCCCGACCACGGCCCGCTGGGCCTGCCCGTCAACCGCACGGCGGCGGCGGCCGGGACGACCCGGGTGGACACGGCGGCCTGGCGCCTCACGGTGGCCGGGCCGCGCCCGTACGAGCTGACGCTCGACGAGCTGGCCGCGCTGCCCCAGTACGAGGTGGAGCTGCCCATCGCCTGTGTGGAGGGGTGGAGCAAGAACGCGCACTGGACCGGTGTACGGATCAGGGACCTGATGGAGCGGGCCGGGGCGCCCGGGGCCGCGCTGCGGGTCGTCTCGCTCGAACGGCACGGCGCCTACCGGGTGATGGACATGGGCCGCACCTACGCGCGCGACCCCCTCACCCTCCTCGCGCTCAGGCTCAACGGGCAGGTGCTCACCGCCGACCACGGCTATCCGGCCCGGATCATCGCCCCCAACCGGCCGGGCGTGCTCCAGACCAAGTGGGTCTCGCGGCTGGAGGCGCGGTGACGGCCGGGCGGTACGCGGTGGGCGCGCTGGGGCTCGCGCTGATGGGCCTCGGCGTGTCGCTGGTGTGGGCGCAGGGGCCGTGGGACGTGGCGGTGTGGCTGGTGGGGGCGGTCGTGCTGCACGACGGGCTGATCGCGCCACTGGTGCTGCTCGTCGGCGTGGGCGTGGTGGCGGCCCGGCCCCGGGTGCGCGGCCCGCTGCGGGCGGCCCTGGTGACCGGCGGCTGCCTCACCGCGATCGCGCTGCCGGACATCCTGCGGCCGGGTCCGGTGACCAACGCGACCGTGCTTCCGCTGGACTACCTCCGCAACTGGCTGGTGCTGCTGGCGGTGGTCGCGGTCGCGGGGGCGCTGGTGGCAGCCGGCAAGAACGTGCGGCGCGGGCGCGGCCCGCGCGGCAAGCCCCCGGCGCCCCCGCGTTAGCCCCGGCGGGGGCGCCGCGTCAGCCCTGGTGGACGCCGCGCCCCGGGGCAACACGCCCTAGCCCCGGCGGACGCCGCCCCCGTCGCGGACGCGCCGCATCGTCTCCGCGCCCTCCCACACCGTCAGGAACGCCAGCCGCAGACAGGCCGCGAGCGCCGGGTGCTCGATGTAGAGCGCGGTCGTGGCGCCCGTGCCCGCCACCGGGTCCGGCATGTCGCACAGCACCAGCGACGCGTCCGCGATCACCAGCTTGAGGGGGAGCTCCTCGGTGAAGCGCGCCTCCTCGCCCGCCTCGCCGAAGCGGGCGACGTTCTCCAGGACCTCCTCGTCGCTCAGCGCGTCGAAGGTGTACAGCGCCCGCACCGTCCCGCCGCGCCGGCGCAGCCTCCGGGCGGCCTTGAGGCCCGGGAGGTTGGCGGCGGGAGCGACGAACGGCGGGCGGCAGAAGGTCAGGAGCTCGTGGCCGGCCTGGTCCTGGATGTCCGCGAACCGCTCGGCGATCGTCCTCGGGTCGCGCAGCACCTCGATGTAGTCGAGCGGGTCGGTGTGGGAGCGCCCCGCCTCCCACAGCGGCAGCAGCGCCGCGGTCAGTCCCGTCGAGACGTGTTCCAGCCGTTCCAGGGCCTCTCTCTGACGGGCCATCAGCCGGGTGAGCGCGAGCTCGGGGGCCACCGCGCCGAAGGTGGCGACCCGCCCCCGGTGCGCGACCGCGAGCTGCGCCCTGACCAGGCCGTCGAGTACGTCGTAGATCCGCTGGCGGGGCACCTCGGCCTCCCGGGCGACCTCGGCCGCCGTATAGGAGTCGCGCCGCACGAGGGCGAGGTACACACGTGCCTCGTAGCGCGAAAGTCCCAGGGCGACAAGGCTGTTGACCGACTCCTGCTCCGGCTCCATGGTCGACCACGGTATACGCGATCAGTGCGGTGTGATCCAGCCGGACCGCGAGGAGATTCCGGGAAATCCTTGCCTTTCGCTTTGCCCGTCCGGGAGTTGTCGGTATCAGGGCCCTGTCCTACGTTCAACGGTGCCACCACTGAGCCGGGTGGCACTTTCTCAGAGGCGATCTTGTCATGCACTCGCCATGCACACCCTGGTGACGGTCGCCTTCCGCCCGCCCCTCATCCCGGCGGGCCGACCCCCCATGGAGGGCAGTTCCATGTACGCGAAGAGACCCTTGGGACTCAGAAAGCCGACCGGTAGAGCCGCCGCCGCACTCGTGTCCCTGGTGGCCCTCGCCACCGGCGGACTCCTGGCCGCCGCCCCGTCCGTCTCCGCCACCCCCGCGCACGGCGCCACCGCACAGGCCGCCGCCCCCACCGAGCGGCTGTGCGCGCAGTCCACCCGGCCCGGCCGGATGTCCTGCCTGGCCCTGGCCCGTACCGACGTACGGCACCACCTCGGCCTCCTGCCGGACGCCGCCCCCTCCGGCTACGGCCCCTCCGACCTGCAGAGCGCCTACGCGCTGCCGTCCGGCGGCTCCGGCGCGACCGTGGCGATCATCGACGCCTACGACGACCCCAACGCAGAGTCGGACCTCGCCACCTACCGCTCGCAGTACGGCCTGCCGGCGTGCACCACCGCCAACGGCTGCTTCAAGAAGGTCGACCAGAACGGCGGCACCAGCTACCCGACGCCCGACTCCGGCTGGGCCGGTGAGATCTCCCTCGACGTCGACATGGTCAGCGCCGTCTGCCCGTCCTGCCACATCCTGCTCGTCGAGGCGGCCCAGCCCACCATGGAGGACCTGGGCGCGGCCGTGAACCGCGCGGTCACCATGGGCGCCAAGTACGTCTCCAACAGCTACGGCGGCGGCGAGGACGCCACCGACCCCTCCTCCGACTCCGCGTACTTCAACCACCCCGGCGTCGCCATCACCGTCTCCTCCGGCGACAGCGGCTACGGCGTCGAGTACCCGGCCGCCTCCCAGTACGTGACCTCCGTCGGCGGCACCTCGCTCAGCCGGGCGAGCACCGCGCGCGGCTGGTCCGAGTCCGTCTGGGGCACCAGCTCCGGCGGCCAGGGCGCGGGCTCCGGCTGCTCCGCGTACGACCCCAAGCCGTCCTGGCAGAAGGACACCGGCTGCGCCAAGCGGACCGTCGCGGACGTCTCCGCGGTCGCCGACCCGGCCACCGGCCTCGCGGTCTACGACAGCTACCAGGCGAGCGGCTGGAACGTGTACGGCGGCACCAGCGCCTCCGCGCCGATCATCGCCGGCGTCTACGCCCTGGCGGGCACCCCGGCGGCGGGCAGCTACCCGGCCTCCTACCCGTACGCCCACACCTCCTCGCTCTACGACGTGACGAGCGGCGCCAACGGCTCCTGCGGCACCTACCTCTGCAAGGCGGGCACCGGCTACGACGGCCCGACCGGCCTCGGCACCCCGAACGGCACCGCCGCGTTCACCGGCGGCACCAGCCAGGGCAACACCGTCACCGTGACCAGCCCCGGCAACCAGAGCACCCAGGTCAACACGCCGGTCGCGCTCCAGATCAAGGCCACCGACTCCGACTCCGGCCAGAGCCTCACCTACAGCGCCACGGGCCTCCCGGCCGGCCTCGCCGTCAACTCCTCGACCGGTCTGATCTCCGGCACCCCGACGGCCACCGGCACCTCCACCGTGACCGTCACCGCCCGCGACACCACCGGGGCCACCGGCAGCACCACCTTCACCTGGACCGTCACCCAGACCGGTGGCTGCCAGCCCGCCCAGCTGCTCGGCAACCCCGGCTTCGAGACCGGCTCGGCCGCGCCCTGGTCGGCCACCTCCGGAGTCATCGACAAGAGCAGCGGCGAGCCCGCGCACTCCGGCACCTGGAAGGCCTGGCTCAACGGCTACGGGACCACCCACACCGACTCGCTCTCCCAGACGGTGACCATCCCGCAGGGCTGCCACGCCACCCTGACCTACTACCTGCACATCGACACCGGCGAGACGACCACCTCCACCGCCTACGACAAGCTGACGGTGACGGCCGGTCCGACCACGCTGGCCACCTACTCCAACCTCAGCAAGAACTCCGGCTACGCGCTGAAGACCTTCGACCTGTCCTCGCTCGCCGGGTCGACCGTGACCCTCAAGTTCAACGGCACCGAGGACTCCAGCCTCCAGACGTCGTTCGTCGTCGACGACACGGCGCTGAACATCAGCTGATCCCCCCACGGTGAAAGGGGCCGGGCCCGGACTCCCACCCAGGGTCCGGGCCCGGCTCCGCGTTCGCCCCCCGGCGCAGCACGAGGAACGGGCGTCCGGCCGCCGTCCACCGCTCGGCCGGACGCCAGCCGGTGGCCCGCGCGTACCGCAGCAGCGCGGCGGTGCCCAGACGCGACCAGGGGAAGGCCGCCCCGAAGGCGCCGCGCCCGTCGGCCACCCGTACCTCGATGTGCTCGTCCACGTCGAGCGGCGCCGCCTCCACGATCAACTGGCCACCGGTCTCCACCAGCCGGCCCGCGCGCGCGAGCAGCGCCGCCGGGTCGCCGCCGATGCCGACGTTGCCGTCGAGCAGCAGCGCGGTGTGCCAGCGGCCCTCACCGGGCAGCGGGTCGAAGACCGACCGGCACAGGGCGCTGCCGCCCGAGCGCCGGGTGCGGCGGACGGCCTCGGGGCTGACGTCGACGCCGAGGGCCGCCGTACCGAGCGCGGCCAGCGCCACCACCAGGCGTCCGGGCCCGCACCCGATGTCGAGCACCGCGCCCCGGCACCGCCGCAGCACCGTGAGGTCGGCCGCGTCCGGCGCCGCGCACCAGCGCTCCACCTCCAGCGGCAGCAGCCACCCGTCCTGACGGTGCAGGAACAGCGGCCCGCGCCCGGTGCGCAGGGCGTCGGTGTACGGATCGGCCCGCCAGGCGAGTGCGGCGGGCACGGTGGTCGCGGTCATCGCCCGGCGCCCCGCCGCCCGGCCCCGGCCGCCGCCGCGAAGGCGCCGCCCCGGCACGCGGTCACCGCCCGCGCGAACCTGCCGTCCGGGACGAGCGCCGCCACCTCGGCCGCGTCGGCCGCCGTGTCGACGTCCCGCAGCGGCGCCAGCTCGTGCACGGTGAGCCCCGCCTCGCGCAGCCGCCGCCGCTGGACGGCGCCGGTCTCGGGTACGGACATGGGCACTCCGCGCAGCAGCGCCGGATCGGGGGCGGTCAGGCCGAGCGCCCAGAAGCCGCCGTCGGCCGCCGGGCCGAACCACGCCTCGCCGGGCGCCCAGCCGCCCAGCGCCGGGGCCAGCAGGGCCGGGGTCAGCTGCGGGGTGTCCATGCCGACGAGCAGCGTCGGGCCGGGGTCGAGCGCGAAGGCCGCCGCCAGCCGCTCGTCGAGGCCGCCCGCCCCCTGCGGGACGACCTCGATGCCCGGCGGCAGCCACGGTCCCGGCTCCCCGTCCAGCACCAGGACCCGGCGCCGGGCCGGCGCGGCGAGCACCGCGTCCAGGGTGTCGGCGAGCGCGGCCCCCGCGATGCGCGCGGCCTCCTCGGGGGAGTACGGCGGGGTCAGCCGGGTCTTGACCCGGCCCGGCACCGGCGCCTTGGCGATCACCAGCAGGGTGACCGGCGCGCCCTGCGCCGTCACCGGCTGTCCGCGGTCGCGGCGGGCCGCGGCGGGGCGGGCGGCAGCGCGAGCACCGCCCGCATGTCCCGTACGGCCTGCCAGGTGCCCCGCCAGGTGCCGGTCACCTTCGACCTGCCGGTGCGCGGCAGATACGGCACGTCGTGCTCGCGTACCCGCCATCCGGCGTCCGCCGCGCGCACCACCGTCTCCAGCGGATAGCCGCTGCGCCGGTCCGCGACGCCCAGGGCGAGCAGCGGCGCCCGCCGGGCCGCCCGCAGCGGTCCCAGATCGTGCAGCCGCAGCCCGGTGCGGCGGCGCAGCATCCGGGACAGGGCCAGGTTCCCGGCCCGCGCGTGCGGCGGCCACGCCCCGCGCGCGGTGGGCCTGCGGCGCCCGAGGACGAGGTCGGCGTCCCCCGCGGCCACCTCCGTTACGAAGGGCGCCAGCAGCCCGGGATCGAGCGAGCCGTCGCAGTCGCAGAAGCAGACGTACTCGGCGCGCGCCGCGAGCAGGCCCGCGTGGCAGGCCGCGCCGAAACCGCGCCGGGCCTCGTGCACCACGGTCGCGCCGAGCGCGCGGGCGATCTCGGCCGAGCCGTCCGTCGAGCCGTTGTCGACGACCAGGGCCCGCCACCCCTCGGGAATCCGGGCCAGCACCCAGGGAAGCGCCTCGGCCTCGTCGAGGCAGGGCAGTACGACGTCCACCGTCGTGGGAATCGAGTCGGTCACGCCCCTCACGGTACGAAGACGCGGCGGACAAACCGGGACTTCGGGTTCTTACGAAACAGGGACATCGCCCGGCGTCCGCCATTCGGGTGGCGACGGGAGCGCCCGCCGGGTGCGACGCTGTGGCCATGCACAGTGACCGGTCCCGCATCCTCGTCGTCGACGACGACCCGACCGTGGCCGAGGTGGTCACCGGATACCTGGAACGCGCCGGGTACGAGGTCGAGCACGTCGGCGACGGCCCCGCCGCCCTGCGCGCGGCCGGTGCGCGCCGCCCCGACCTCGTCGTCCTCGACCTGATGCTGCCGGGCATGGACGGTCTGGAGGTCTGCCGCGTCCTGCGGAGCGCCGGACCCGTACCGGTCATCATGCTCACCGCGCGCGGCGACGAGGACGACCGCGTCCTGGGTCTGGAGATCGGCGCGGACGACTACGTCACCAAACCGTTCAGCCCCCGTGAGCTGGTGCTGCGCGTCGACTCGGTGCTGCGCCGCGCCCGCGCCGCCGGCACCCGGCCGGGGCCGCCGCTGCGGCGCGCGGGCCTCGTCCTCGACCCGGCCGCCCGCCGCGCCGTCAAGGGGGACACCGAACTCGCCCTGACCCTGCGGGAGTTCGACCTCCTGGCCTATCTGATGAACCATCCCGGTGAGGCCGTCACCCGCGAGCGGCTGATGCACGACGTGTGGGGCTGGGAGTTCGGCGACCTGTCCACCGTCACCGTCCATGTGCGCCGGCTGCGCGGCAAGGTCGAGGACGACCCCGCCAAGCCGCGGCTCATCCAGACGGTGTGGGGCGTCGGCTACCGCTTCGAGGAGCCGGACGACGACGGCGGGCCGCGCCGCCCCCGGCACGCCGCCGAGGAGGTGTGACGTGAAGGACGTCCTGCTCATCGCCGTCTACGCGTTCCTGGGCGCCGCCGCCGCGGGACTGCTCGGGGCCCTGGCACTGCGTCTGCTGCGCCACCGCTCGGTGACCGCCTCGCTCGCCGTGGTGGCCGCCGTCGCGGTCAGCGCCATGCTCGCCGGGACGCTCGCGGTGGCCTGGGAGATGTTCCTGTCCTCGCACGACCTGAAGGTCGTCACCCTGGTCATCGCGATGGCCGCGGCCGTCTCACTCGCCACCGCGCTGGTCCTGGGCCGCCGGGTCGTCACCAGCAGCCGTCAACTCGCCCTGGCCACCCGCTCGTTCGGGGAGGGCGGCAGCTTCGCCGCGCCGACGGGGCCGGCCACCGCCGAACTCGCCGCGCTCAGCCGAGAACTGGCCGCCACCAGCGCCCGCCTCTCCGCCTCCCGCGAGCGCGAACGCGCCCTGGAGACCTCCCGCCGCGAACTCGTCGCCTGGATCTCGCACGACCTGCGCACCCCTCTCGCGGGGCTGCGCGCGATGGCCGAGGCGCTGGAGGACGGCATGGCCAAGGACCCCGAGCGCTACTTCCGGCAGATCCGCACCGAGGTCGAGCGCCTCAACGGCATGGTGGGCGACCTCTTCGAGCTCTCCCGCATCCACGCCGGCGCCCTCGCCCTCAACCCGGCCCGGATGTCCGTCCACGACCTGGTGGGGGACGCGCTGGCGGGCGCCGACCCGCTCGCCCGCGAACACGGCGTCCGGCTCGTCGGCGACCGTGTCGAGCCGGTCCCGGTGGAGGTGGACGGCAAGGAGATGACCAGGGTCCTGGCCAACCTGCTGGTCAACGCGATCCGCCACACCCCGGCCGACGGTACGGTCGCGGTCGCCGCCGAGGCGCGCGCCCAGTCGGTGGTGCTGTCGGTGACGGACGGCTGCGGCGGCATCCCCGACGACGATCTCACCCGCGTCTTCGACACCGGCTGGCGCGGCACCGAGGCGCGCACCCCGCCGGGCGGCGCGGGCCTGGGCCTGGCGATCGTGCGGGGCATCGTGGAGGCCCATGCGGGCAGCGCCGCCGTCCACAACGTGCACGGCGGCTGCCGTTTCGAGCTGATCCTCCCGGCCGCCCCCTCCTGACCGCGCCACACCGCGCTCACACCCCGCGCGCCCCGCGCTCGCCCTCCGCGCTCAGTCCGCGGCCGGCCGCAGCTCCGCCCGGGCGAACTCCGCCATCCCCTCCGCGAACCCGACCCGGGGCCGCCAGCCGAGCTGCTCGCGCAGCCGCGCCGAGTCGGCGGTGATGTGGCGGACGTCCCCGAGGCGGTACTCGCCCGTCACCACCGGCGCGGGCCCGCCGTACGCCACCGCCAGCGCCTCGGCCATCTCGCCCACCGTGTGCGGTGTCCCGCTGCCCGTGTTGTACGCGGTCAGGGCACCCGGCGGGCGCTCGCCCAGCGCCTCCAGTGCCACCGCGTTCGCCGCCGCCACATCGCGGACGTGGACGAAGTCCCGGCGCTGGCGGCCGTCCTCGAAGACCCGGGGCGCCTCACCGCGCGCGAGGGCCGAACGGAAGAAGGAGGCGACCCCCGCGTACGGGGTGTCGCGCGGCATCCCCGGCCCGTACACGTTGTGGTAGCGCAGCGACACCGCACGGCCCCCGGTGGCGCGCGCCCAGGCGGCGCTCAGGTGCTCCTGGGCCAGCTTGGTCGCGGCGTACACGTTGCGCGGGTCCGCGGGCGCGTCCTCGCCGACCAGGCCCGGCACCAGCTCGGCGCCGCAGCGCGGGCACAGCGGCTCGAAGCGGCCCGCCGCCAGCTCCTCGTACGGCCGGGGCCCGGGGCGTACCGCCCCGTGGCGCGGGCACGCGTACCGCCCCTCCCCGTAGACCACCATCGACCCGGCGAGCACCAGGTCCGCCACGCCCGCCTCGGCCATCGCGGCGAGCAGGACCGCGGTGCCCAGGTCGTTGCAGGACACGTAGTCGGGCGCGTCGGAGAAGTCCGTGCCGAGGCCGACCATCGCGGCCTGGTGGCAGACGGCGTCCACCCCGCGCAGCGCCCGGAGGACGGTGTCGCGGTCGCGGACGTCGTCGCCGGGCCGGACCGCACGGTCGAGGACGACGGGTTCATGGCCCCGGGCGGAGAGGGCCCGGACGATCTGCGAGCCGATGAAGCCCGCGCCTCCCGTGACAAGTACACGCATAAGGGCGACGCTACGGAGACGGAGCCGCGGACGCCGCGCTCCACCCCGTACCGTCACCACCTCGTAAGGAGTCCGGCCATGCCCGTAGAGCCGCTGTCGCAGAAGGACATCGAGGACCGCCTGCGCGAACTGCCGGGCTGGTCGCTCCCGGACGGCGAGGAACGCCTCGCCCGCACCTACCGGCTGGCCTCGCACTTCGCGGCCACCGCGATGGTCGTCCACATCGCGCAGATCCAGGAGGAGCTGAACCACCACTCCGATCTCACCCTCGGCTACAACACGGTGGCCCTCACGGTGAACAGCCACGACGCGGGGGGCCGGGTGACCGAGAAGGACTTCGAGCTCGCCCACCGCGTGGAGGCGATCGCCCCCGGCCACGGCGCGGGCTGACCTCCCGGGGCGCGCGGGCCCCGGGAGGCGCCCGGGGTCACGCGTCCAGCGCCGCCAGGTCGATCCGCGCCAGCCGCTCCAGGTCGGCGAGGATGTTGATCTCGACGATCCTGTCGTCGCGGACGGTGAAACCGAGCACCGCCATCGTCCGGCCCTCCGGGGCGTTGACCACGCCCATCGCGCCGTTGACCAGCGCCGGACGGGCGAACTTGGCGTACTGCGCGAAGGACAGCGCGTTCTGGACCACGGCGTGGGCGCCGAGCACCGTCTTGGACGGGGTGAGCGAGCCCGGCCCGTAGTCCGCCCGCAGCACGATGTCCGGGTCGAGGGTGGCGAGCAGGCCGTCGAAGTCGCCGCCGCGCGCCGCCGCGAGGAAGGCGTCGACGACCTTGCGCTGCCGGTTCAGGTCGGGGTCGGGCACGGCCCGGCCCTGCACCCGGCGGCGGGCCCGGCTGGCCAGCTGCCGGGTCGCGGCCGGGGCGCGGTCCACGATGGGCGCGATCTCCTCGAACGGGACGCCGAACATGTCGTGCAGCACGAACGCCAGCCGCTCGGCCGGGGCCAGGGTGTCGAGCACGACGAGCAGGGCGAGCCCGACCGAGTCGGTGAGCAGTGCCTCGTGCTCGGGGTCCACCCGGTCCGGGCGGTCCACGACCGGATCGGGCACATGGACGTCGAGAGGATCCTCGCGCCGGGACTGGCGTGAGCGCAGCATGTCGAGGCAGACCCGCGAGACGACGGTGGTCAGCCAGGCGCTCAGGTTCTCCACACCGTCGCTGGAACCGGCCGCCCGCAACCAGGCCTCCTGGACGGCGTCCTCCGCCTCGCTCAGTGAGCCGAGCATCCGGTAGGCGACCGCCCGCAGCCGCGGGCGGTTCTCCTCGAAGCGCTCCGCCAGGGATTCCTTCTCGTCCATCGGTTCAGCTTCCTTCGTCGCGGCGTGTCGTCAATGCGGTGACAGACGAAAACCTAGTGCGAAGGAATGACGCCCACCCGACGGCAGGCCCCTATTGCGGTAATCGGACGCTCACGGAGGGCGTGGTGTTGGTCACGCCATGTTTCGGTCACCTGGCCAAAGACCGTTGGTCATCCCCCAGTCGCCGTCCGCCGCCGCGTCCCGCGCGAAGTCGGCGAACGCCTTGGGCTCGCGGCCCAGGACACGCTTGACGCCGTCCGTGGTCGAGGAGTTGTGCCCGTCGAGCAGGGTCGCGAACAGCTCGGCGAGCCACCGGGCCTCCCCCTCGACGAGGCCGTACTCCACCAGCAGCTCCGCGTACTGCGCCTCGGTCAACGGAACGTACCGCACGGGGCGGCCCGACGCCTGCGACAGCGCGGCGGCGACCTCCGTGAGCGTCAGCAGCTGAGGACCCGTCACCTCGTGTACCAGGCCGGCGTGTCCGTCCTCGGTGAGGGCCTTCACCACGACGTCCGCGAGGTCGTCGGCGTCCACCCACGGTTCGGCCGTGTCGCCCGCCGGGAACGGGATCTCGCCCGCGAGCACGCCTTCGGTCAGGACGCCCTCGCTGAAGTTCTGGGCGAAGAACGCGGCGCGTACGACCGTGAGCTCCGCGCCCGCCGCGCGCAGGGCCTCCTCGGCCATGACCGCCGCCGGCTCGCCCCGGCCGGAGAGCAGCACCAGGCGCCCCACGCCGTGGCGGGCGGCGAGTTCCCCGAAGGTGTGCATCGCCTCGACGGCGCCGGGTGCGGCGAGGTCGGGGAAGTACGTCACATAGGCGGAGTCGGCGCCCGCGAGGGCGGGACCCCACGTCGACGCGTCCGCCCAGTCGAAGGGCACCTCGCCGCCGCGCGAACCGGCGCGGACCGGCACACCGAGCGCGGTGAGCCGTTCGACGACGCGGTGCCCGGTCTTGCCGGTGCCATTGGTCACGAGCACGGTCTGACGGGTATTCAGGCCGGTGTCGTGGTGGGTGTACTGGGCTGTGCTCACTGTGTTCCTCATGGGTCCAGCTTCGTCGGCGTGGCGTGGACGCTCCATGCTCCAAGGGCTCATCCGCATACGTCTGCGTCTACTGCACCGCCGTGCCGCCGACTAGGCTCCGCCGCATGGACGCACTCTCCGGACTGCTCGACGGACCGCGTGCCCGCGGCGCCTTTCTGCTGCGGATGGTGATGGAACCGCCGTGGTCGGTACGGATCGAGGACCGCGCGCCCATCTGCCTGATGTCGACGACGCGGGGCGAGGCGTGGGTCGTGCCCGACTCCGGGCCGCCGGTCCTGGCCCGCCCCGGTGACATCGTCGTGGCGCGCGGCCCCGACCCGTACACCGTCGCCCACGCGCCCGACGCCGAGCCGTCCGCCAGGATCGGCCCGGGCGGGGTGTGCACCACCCTGCGCGGCGAGCCGCTGGCCCAGTCGATGGAGCTGGGCGTACGGACCTGGGGCAACGCCGCCGACGGCTCGGCCACCATGCTCGTCGGCACGTATCTGATGGAGGGCGAGATCAGCGGGCGGCTGCTCGACGCGCTGCCGCCGCTGCTGGTGCTCACCGCCGAGGAGTGGAACTGCTCGGTGATGCCCCTGCTCGACGAGGAGATCTCCCGCGACGAGCCGGGCCAGAGCGTCGTCCTGGACCGGCTGCTCGACCTGCTGCTGATCGCGGTGCTGCGGGCCTGGTTCAACCGGCCGGGAGCCCATGCGCCCGCCTGGTACCGGGCGATGGGCGACCCGGTGGTGGGGCCCGCGCTGCGGCTGCTCCAGAACGAGCCCGCGCACCCGTGGACGGTGGCCGCGCTCGCCGCGCGGTGCGGGGTCTCCCGGGCCGGTCTGGCCCGGCGCTTCGGTGAGCTGGTGGGGGAGCCGCCGATGGCCTACCTCACGGGCTGGCGGCTGGCGCTCGCGGCGGATCTCCTGCGCGAGAGCGACGCGACGGTCGAGGCGATCGCGCGGCAGGTGGGGTACGGGGGCGCGTTCGCGCTGAGCGCCGCGTTCAAACGGGTGCGGGGTGTCAGCCCGCAGGAGCACCGGACGAATTGCCGAAACAGCAAAGGAATTCCCGCGACGGCCGAGACCGGGGGCAGGGTGGAGCCATGAGCGACTCGCGCGGCCACGACGGCCGGAACAGCCATGACGACAAACAACGGAGCGCCCCCGGAGGCGGCCAGGGCCACGGCAGCGGCCATACCCATGGTCATGGCCACGGGCACGGCCACGGACCCGGCGACGGCTGGGCGGACTTCGACTGGGAGACGCTGCTCCCGCTCCTGGTGGGCGAGGCCGAACTGTTCTCGGGCGCCTACCGGGAGGCCGCGGCCTGGATCGCCGGGCAGCGCTCCGGCGGCCCCGAGGTGCGCCGGATCCTCGACATCGGCAGCGGTCCCGGTGTGGTGACATGTCTGCTCGCGGAGGCGTTCCCGGGGGCGGAGGTCGTCGCCGTCGACGGCAACCGGGCGCTCCTCGGCCACGCGCGGGCCCGCGCGGAACGCCTGGGCCTCGGTGACCGCGTCCGTACCGTGGAGACGGAACTCCCGGACGGCTTGGGTGAGTTGGGCGAGGCCGACCTCGTCTGGGCGGGCAACTCGCTGCACCACCTGGGCGACCAGCGGGCCGCGCTCGCCGGGTTCGCACGGCTGCTGCGGCCGGGCGGCACGGTGGCCCTCGCGGAGGGCGGCCTGCCCACGCGCCGGCTGCCCCGCGACATCGGCATGGGGCGGCCCGGCCTGGAGGCCAGGATCGACGTGCTGGTGGACGAGCGGTTCGCGAGGATGCGGGCGGAGCTGCCGGACGCCAAGGAGGAGACCGAGGACTGGGCGGCGCTGCTCACGTCCGTGGGGCTGGTGTCCCCGGCCGGCCGCAGCTTCCTCGTCGACTTCCCGGCGCCGCTGGACCCGGCGGTGCGTGAACAGGTGGCGTACGCCTTCGCCAGGACCGCGGAGACGGTGGGGGACCAGCTGTCGCCGGAGGACGCGGCGGTGCTGGCGCGTCTGACGGACCCGGAGGACGAGGCGGGCCTGGCGCACCGCCCGGATGTGTTCCTGCTGACGGCGAGGTCGATCCACACGGCGCGCCGGGCGGGCTGAGCCTCCCGCACCGAGCCTCCCGCACAGCACGGTGTCCGCCGCCGGGGACAGGCACGGTCCCGGGCGGCGGACATGGTCAGGTCATGAGCCGGTACGGCCCCGGCGCGCGCTCAGTTGAAGTCGAACTCGTCCGGGTCCGGCCCCAGCCGCTTGCCCTCGTCGAGAGCGGCGATCGCCGCGATGTCCTCCGCGTCGAGCTCGAAGCCGAACACGTCGAAGTTCTCCGCGATGCGCGAGGGCGTCACCGACTTCGGGATGGCGATGGTGCCGAGCTGGACGTGCCAGCGCAGCACGATCTGCGCCGGGGTCTTCCCGTACTTCTGCGCGATCGCCACGATCGTCGGGACCTCCAGGAGGCCCTTGCCCTGGCCCAGCGGCGACCAGGCCTCGGTCGCGATGCCGTGCTCGGTGTGGAAGGCGCGCAGCTCGGCCTGGGCGAGCTGCGGGTGCAGCTCCACCTGGTTGACGGCAGGGGTCACGCCCGTCTCGTCGATGATCCGACGCAGGTGCGGCTGCTGGAAGTTGGAGACGCCGATCGCCTTGGCGCGGCCACTGCCGGCGAGCTCCGCGAACGCCTTCCAGATCGCCACGTAGTCGTCGCGCACCGCACGCGGCCAGTGGATCAGATACAGGTCGACGTAGTCGAGGCCCAGCTTCGACAGGGAGGCGTCGAACTCGCGCAGGACACCGTCGCGCGTCCACTTCTCGTTCGCGCTGTTCCACAGCTTGGTGGTGACGAAGAGCTCCTCGCGGGCCACTCCGGAGGCCGCGATCGCCTTGCCGGTGCCCACTTCGTTCTCGTAGACCGCGGCCGTGTCGATCGACCGGTACCCGGTCTCGATCGCGGTCTCGACCGCCTGCGCGGCCTCGTCGTCCGGCACCTGCCAGACACCGAACCCGAGCTGGGGCATCTCGACGCCGTTGTTGAGGGTGATGGAGGGGACCTTGCTCACGAGCGGTCGATCCTTACGTCGTCGGTTGGTACTCATGACGTCAACGAGCGACCTGATCGAACCATTCCCCGCTCCGTCGATGTCCCGAATTCTGTGCTACAGATCCGACCTTCTCGGTTAAGACCATTGACCGAGCCCTCATGAGGCGCGACTCTATGGCAGACCGCTGAACGCAGTTCACGTGTATGAACTATGCATGCGTCATCACCCCGCATATGCCGCACAGGGTTCACAGCTGAGCCTCACCCCCCACGAAGAGACGGAAAGGCAGGCCTGCCCTTCATGAACGAGTCGAAGGAAACGAAGGAAACATCGGAGGAAACGTCGGTCTGGGTGACTCCGGACTACGCGATCGTCGAGACCGCCATGGAAGTCACCGCCTACGCCCTCGCCGACCGGTAGGCCCACCGCCATGCTGCTGCAGGTGCTGGGCACCGCGGCGGGCGGCGGACTGCCCCAGTGGAACTGCGCGTGTCCCGGCTGCGCCGGGGCGCGCGCCCACCCCGGACGACGCCGCCGCCACGCGTCCCTGGCCGTCCGGGTGGCCGATCACCGCTGGTACGTCGTCAACGCGGGCCCCGACCTCACCGACGCCGTCGAGGCCGTGCCCGCCCTGCGGCCGGGGCCGGGGCAGCGGGAGACACCCGTCGCCGGTGTCGTCCTCACCGACGCCGAACTCGACCACACCCTCGGCATCGCCCGCCTGCGCGAGGCCCGCGCCGGAGTCGAGCTGTGGACGACCCCACCCGTACGCCAAGCCCTGACCAGCGGACTGCGCCTGGACGAGATCCTGCGCCCCTATATACCTCTGAACTGGCGGAAGTTGGAGGACGAGCCGCACCTCCTCGGTGACGCCGTCGAGATCAGCGCCCTCCCCCTCTCGGCCAAACGACCCCGCTACGCCACGGACCTGCCTCCTCTGTCACCGCCGTCGGCCGAGGGCCCCGCTGACGAGGACCTCAGCTGGGTCGTCGCCCTGTGCCTGCGCGAACCCGCCACCGGGGCCCGCGCCGTATACGTCCCCGCCCTCGCCGCCTGGCCCGACGCCCTCCGGAAGGCCGTCGAGGAGGCGGACTGTGTGCTGATCGACGGCACGTTCTGGGACGACGACGAGCCCGTACGCACCGGAATCTCGTCCCGCACCGCCACCGCCATGGGCCACCTGCCCATCGACGGGCCCGACGGCACCGCGCGCCGGCTCTCCGGGGTGCGCGCCCGGTGCCTCTACACCCATCTGAACAACACCAACCCCCTCATGGACCCCGGCGCCCCCGAGCACGCGCGCCTCGCCGCGCTGGGGCTCGAAGTCGCCGCCGAGCGGATGGTGATCGAGATATGAGCCCCGACGCGACCGCGACCGGCCAAGTGCCCTGGAGCGAGGACGAGTTGGAGGACCGGCTCCGTGCCCTCGCCGCCACGCGCTACCACGACCGGCACCCTTTCAACGTACGGATGCACAAAGGCGAGTTGGGCCCCGCCGAACTGCGGCGCTGGATCGCCAACCGCTTCCACTACCAGCGGCACATCCCCGTCAAGGACGCCCACATCCTCGCGAAGTTCGACACACCGGGGCTACGGCGGACGTGGCTTCGGCGCATCCAGGACCACGACGGGTCGCGGGACGGCGAGGGCGGCATCGAGCGCTGGCTGCGGCTCGGCGAGGCCGCCGGGATCGAACGGGAACGGCTGGACTCGGGGGCGGACGTGCTGCCGGGCGTACGGCTCGCGGTCGACGGATACGTCAACTTCTGCCGACTGCGGCCCCTGCTCGACGCCGTCGCCGCCTCGCTCACCGAGCTGTCCGCGCCCGGCCTGATGCGTACCCGGATCGAGGCGTTCGAGCGGCACTACCCGTGGATCGAAGCCGATGGCCTCACCTACTTCCGTACCCGGATCGGCCAGGGCGGGCGCGACGGCGGTGAGGCGCTCGCCCTCGTCAGGGCCTGGGCACGCACCCGGGAACAGCAGGAACGGGCCGTCGCCGCCCTCGCCTTCAAGTGCGATGTCCTGTGGTCGCTGCTCGACGCGGTGGAGCGCGGCGGGGCCGGGGGATACGGAGCAGGGGGATACGGAGCAGCGGGTGTGGCCGGGGGTGCGCCTTGAGGCCCACTGCCGGCGCGGCCACCGCCGTCTGGCGGCCGGTGCTCTCCTGCTCCGTGCTGCTGCGCCGCGACCGGGTGCGCGGCTGCGACCTGCTCGTGCTGCCCGAACGTGTCGTCGTGCTGCGCGGCCCCGCCGGACACATCGTCCGGCTGTGCGACGGCCACCGCGACGTCGGGGACATCGTCGACGAGCTGGGCGCGCGCTTCCCCGGCGCCCCGGTGGCCGACGAGGTGCCGCCGTTCCTCGGGCGGCTGCGGGACGAAGGGTGGTTGCGGTGACGACCGAACCGGAGACGACCCTCGCCGCCCGGACGACGCCCCCACCCGGGACGGCCGTCGGGCCCTCGCAGGCCGCCGATCCGCCGCCGACCGCCGATCGGTCGGCGGGCGCCGACCCGCCGCCGACCGCCGACCCGCCCTGGGCACTGCTCGCCGAGCTCACCCACGGCTGCCCGCTGCACTGCGCGTACTGCTCGAACCCCGTGGAGCTGGTCCGCCGCAGCCGCGAGCTGGACACCGACGGCTGGCGCCAGGTCATGCGCCAGGCCGGGGAGCTGGGGGTCGTGCACACCCATCTCTCCGGCGGCGAACCGCTGCTGCGCCGCGATCTGCCCGCGATCGTCGCCGCCGCCGACGCGGCCGGGATCTACACCCAGCTCGTCACCAGCGGGATCGGTCTGGACGCCGAACGGCTGCGCGGTCTGGTCGACGCCGGGCTGCGGGCCATGCAACTGTCCGTGCAGCACGCCGAGGCATCCGCGTCCGAACGCATCGCGGGCCGTCGCGGCTCCTTCGCCGCCAAGGAGCGCGCCGCCGCCCTGGTGCGGGCGGCCGGGCTGCCCCTGGGGTTGAACGTCGTGCTGCACCGCGGCAATCTGGACGCCCTCGACGCCATCGTCGAGCTCGGACTCGCCTGGGGCGTCGACCGCGTCGAGCTGGCCAACGCCCAGTTCTACGGGTGGGGCCTGCTCAACCGCGAGCAACTCCTGCCCGACCACGGCCAGGTCGGGCGGGCCCGGGCGGCGGTGGACCGCTGGAGGGAGCGGCTCGCCGGACGAACCGAGCTCGTCTGGGTCGTTCCCGACTACTACGACGGCACCGCCAAGCCCTGTATGGGCGGTTGGGGCGCGGTCTCGCTCACCGTGGCACCCGATGGCACCGTGCTGCCCTGCCCGGCCGCTGCGTCCCTGCCCGGCCTCGACCCGCCCAGCGTCCGGGACCGGCCGCTGGAGTGGATCTGGCGCGCGTCCCCGGCGTTCAACGCCTACCGGGGGACCGCCTGGATGCCCGACCCCTGCCGCGGCTGCGAGCTGCGGACCACCGATTTCGGCGGCTGCCGCTGTCAGGCGTACGCGCTGACCGGCGATCCGGCCAGGACCGACCCGGCCTGCCACCGCGCCCCCGACCACCACCTCGTCGAGGCGTTCACGACCCGGAGCGCCACCGCCGCGCTGCCGCGCCCCGCGCCCGTACCCCGTTCGTTCCGGTCCTCCCCCCAGCCGTCCCCATGAGGTGACCATGACGACCACCCGCGCCCCCCACTCCACGTCACACCCCACTCCCCGAGCCGCTCGCCGGCGCCCCCGCTGCGCTCCCCGCCTGCTCACGGCCGCCCTGGCCGCCGCGCTCACGGCGGGCGGCCTGACCGCCACCGCGCCCGCCACCGCCGCCCCGCACCGACCGGCCTCTGCCTCGGGCACCCGCTCCGACGCCCGTTCCGTGGACTGGTCGGTCGCCATGACGAAGTCGACCATGGCCCGCTACACCCCCGCGTCGATCGGTGGCTGGTCCTATCCGGTCGGGCTGTACCTCTTCGGCCAGTACCAGGTCTACCGGCGCACCCACGACCCCGAGCTGCTGGCGTACATCAGGAGTTACGTCGACCGTTTCGTGGACGGCTCGGGCGGAATCGGGCAGAGCTTCAACAGCCTCGACAGCATGCAGACGGGCCGTCTGCTCGTGATCCTCCACCACGAGATCGGGCAGGACCGCTACCGGATCGCCGCCAAGAAGATCCGCGACCGTCTCAACACCTATCCGCGCACCGCCGACGGCGGCTTCTGGCACGCCGACACCAGCAGCCGCGCCCATCAGCTGTGGGCGGACGGGGTGTACATGGTCGACCCGTTCCTCGTCGAGTACGGCAAGGAGTTCGGCGACTCCGCATCCGCCGACGACGAGGCCGCCGCACAACTGGCGGTCTACGGACGGCATCTGCAGGTCGCCGGAGGACTGCTCAAGCACGCGTACGACGAGTCGCGCAGCGCGGTCTGGGCCGACAGGTCCACCGGGCTCGCCCCCGAACCCTGGTGCCGCGCCATCGGCTGGTACTCGATGGCGAGCGTCGGCGTCCTGGACGCGCTGCCCGTCACGCACCCCCGGCGGGCCGAGCTCCTCACGTATCTGCGCCGCCTCGCGGGCGCTCTGGAGCGCTATCAGGACCCCCGGAGCGGTCGCTGGTTCCAGGTCGTCGACCAGGGCGCCAGGCCGGACGACTGGACCGAGACGTCCTGCTCCAGCATGTTCACCTACGCGCTGGACCGTGCGGTCCGGCAGGGGTACATCGACCCGCGCTACGAAGCCGTCGCCCAGCGCGGCCACCGGGGCGTCCTCGCCCGGATCTCGCTCGGCGCGGACGGCCGCACCGAGCTCACCGACATCTCCGTCGGAACCAACGTCGGCGACTACGCCTACTACGTCGCCCGCACCCGGGCCACCAACGACTTCCACGGCCTCGGCGCCTTCCTGATCATGAATGAGCAACTGGGGGCGGACCGATGACGAACACCGGCACGAACAGAGGCGGCGGCGCCCTCGCCCGCGTCCTGCTCGTCCTCGCGCTCGCGCTCGGCGCGCTCTCCTTCCAAGGACCCGCACGGGCCGACCTCCAGAACCCGCGCCAGGACTTCCTGCGCGCCTCCACCTCGGGGCTCTTCCTGCACTGGGGCGAGCGGACCGCGCCCGCGCACACCAGCTGTTCGGGCTGGGAGGCGGACGTCACCCGTGGTGGCTGGACGCCCGACTACTGGGTGAGGGAGGCCCAGAAGCTGCACGCCCAGTACCTGGTCCTGGCCACCTTCCACAGCCGCCTCGGCTACGCGCGGCCCTGGCCCTCGAAGATCCCCGGCAGCTGCTCGACCGAGCGGGACTTCCTGGGCGAGCTGATCGCGGCGGCCAAGGCAAAGGGCCTGAAGACCATCCTCTACATGACCGACGACCCCCAGTGGCACAACGAGGGCGGCCATGAGTGGCTGGACTCCGCCGGCTACTCCTCGTACAAGGGAAGCGCCGTCGACCTGACCACCCGCGACGGGTTCGGGCAGTTCAGCTACGACAACTTCTTCGAGGTCATGGACCGCTACCCCGACCTCGGCGGCTTCTGGATCGACAACGACAACGCCTACTGGGAGAGCCATCACCTCTACACCCAGATCCAGCAGAGACGCCCCTCCTTCACGCTCAGCAACAACAACGAAGACACGCCGGTCATGGATATGATCAGCAACGAGCAGAAGACCGGGATGAGCCCCGCCTACGACTATCCGCAGGCGCTCTACACGGCCCAGCCCCGCCTCACCGAGGCCGACTTCAAACTGCCGTCCACCGGCGCCTGGTGGTACGACGGAACGAATCCGGGCGTCGACAAGCGGCTCACGCTGGGACGGCTCATCACCAACGCCGGATCGTCGGTGAAAGCCCTCATGGCGGAAACGGCCCAGGTGAACGGGGAGTTCCCGTCGAACCAGGCTTCCTTCAACGATTTCGCCGACGGCTATCTGAACCCCATCTGGGAGTCGCTGCACGGCGTCGAGGGCGGCGGATACCTGTACGGCGGGCTCAAGCCCGGCTTCTGGAACGACGGTGCCCACGGCGTCACCACCGTCGGCAGGGCCGATCCCGACCGTCAGTACATCCATGTCCTCACCCCTCCCAGCACCCCCACGCTCCAACTGCGCGACAACGGCTACCGGGTGACCGGGGTGACCAACCTCCGTACGGGCGCCGCCATCGCCCACAGCCAGTCCGGTGGCACGCTCACGCTCAGCGGTCTGGGCGGCTGGGACCCGTACGACACCGTCTTCAAGGTCACCACGGCCGGCCGGACCGGGATCATTCCCGCCTCGGGCTACACCCTGACCGCCGGCGCCGCGGCGAGCGGGCACCCCGCGTCGGCCGCCGCCGACGGGAGTTGTCTGACGTACTGGGACAACGCTGGGACGCTTCCCGTCCGGCTCGACTACGACCTCGGCACGGCCAGGAAGGTGCGGTACCTGGGCGTGAACCAGCGTGAGGACTCCGTGAGTTACGCCCGCTCGGACACCGAGCAGTCGGCGCGTATCAAGGGCTACAAGGTGTACGTCAGCGCGGACGGGAGCCACTGGGGGAGTCCGGTGAGATCCGGCACGCTCCCCAGCGCCCGGGGCGTGGCGTTCGTCGACCTCCCGGCGACCACCACCCGCCATGTCCGGCTCGAAGTCACCAGCACCTACGCCGCCGCCTCGGACACCGCCCGCTACAAGCGCCTGCGGATCGACGAGTCCTGGCTCGGCTCGGCGTACCCCGCGTCCACCGCACCGGGCCGCCCCGACCGGGGCTGATCCCGGGCGCTCTCCCGCCAAACCACCCCAAGGCGCCCTGCTCGCAGGGCAGTTGGGGCGGTCCGGGCCATTGACATCAGGCCCTTCAGGCACTGCTCTATGCAGTGTTGGTTAGGAAGCTTTCCTAACTCTCCCCCCTCGGAAGGAACCCCCCATGCACGCTGCCGCTCCCCGACGCCGCGCCGCCGCGGTCGCCGCCGGCCTCGGCTGTCTCGTCCTGCCCCTGGTCGCCTCCGGATCCAGGGCCGTCGCCTCCCCGCCGCTCGCCGCGGGCACCATGGCCGCCGCCCCCTACGAGTACTTGGGCTGGGGCAACCCGCAGAAGCCCACCGACGTCATGGCCGCCACCGGCGTCAAGTGGTTCACCCTCGCGTTCGCGCTCTCCGACGGCGGCTGCAACCCCAAGTGGGACGGCACACGGGCGCTGACCGGCGGCTCGGACCAGTCCGCCATCAACGCCATCCGGGGCGCGGGCGGTGACGTCGTCGTCTCCGTCGGCGGCTGGAGCGGCAACAAGCTCGGCGAGAAGTGCTCCAGCGCCTCCGCGCTGGCCGGCGCCTACCAGAAGGTGATCAACGCGTACCACCTGAAGGCGCTGGACATCGACATCGAGAACACCGAGTTCTCCAACGCGACGGTCCGCAAGCGGGTCGTCGACGCACTCAAGATCGTCAAGAACGCCAACCCCGGCATCGTCACCTACGTGACCATGGGGACCACGCCCGGCGGCCCGGACGCCAACGGCAAGGACCTCATCAAGAAGGGCGCCGCGGCCGGGCTCGCCAACGACGGCTGGGTGATCATGCCGTTCGACTTCGGCGGCCACAGCGGCTCCATGGGCTCCGCGACCGTGAGCGCCCTCGAAGGGCTGAAGGCCGCGGTGAAGAGCGCGTACGGCTACGGCGACGACACCGCCTACCGCCACATCGGGGTGTCCTCCATGAACGGCAGGACCGACGAGGCGGGCGAGACCGTCACCACCGGCGACTTCCAGACCATCCTCGGCTACGCCCGGCAGCACCACATCGCGCGGTTCTCCTTCTGGTCGGTCAACCGCGACCGGCAGTGCGGCTCGGGCGGCGGCAGCGGGGACTCGTGCAGCGGGGTCTCCCAGGCGCCCTACGCCTTCACCAGGATCGTCGTCCAGTACACGGGCTGAGGGAGCCGAGATGACCATGCAGCAGACCGTCCGGCGCCGCCTCCCGGTGGCAGGCGCCCTCGCCGGTGTCGCGGCCCTCCTGACCGGCGCGCTCACCACCCCCCAGCCCGCAGCCGCGGCCGACGCGGGCCCGGCCGTCCCCTTCGGCAGCCACCGGTTCCCCTACGCGGCGGGCACGCTGAAGCCCAGCGGCGCGCAGTCGGCGCTCGACCAGCAGGTCGTCGCCACCTACCGGGCGTGGAAGGCCGCCTTCGTGAAACAGAACTGCGGCAACGGCTGGTACCAGGTGCTCTCGCCGGACGCCGACCACCCCTATGTGGCCGAGGGACAGGGGTACGGGATGGTCGTCACCGCCCTGATGGCGGGGGCGGACACCGACGCGAAGAAGATCTTCGACGGACTCGTCAAATACACCCTGGCCCACCCCTCGGTGAACAACTCCGGGCTGCTCGCCGCCGAGCAGGACTCCTCCTGCAAAAGCGTCGACGGCTCCGACTCGGCCACCGACGGCGACCTCGACGTGGCGTACGGACTGCTGCTCGCCGACCGGCAGTGGGGGAGCGGTGGCACCTACGACTACAGGGCGCTGGCGGTGAAGCACATCGCCGCCATCAAGAAGAGCGAGGTCAACCCCACCACCCACCTCATGCTGCTCGGTGACTGGTCCGACTCCGGCGAGTCCCACCACTGGATCACCCGCTCCTCGGACTGGATGACCGATCACTTCCGCGCCTTCCGGGCCGCCACCGGCGACAGCGCCTGGGACACGATCCGCGGCGCGCACCAGAAGCTGATCACCTCCCAGCAGTCGAAGTACGCCGACTCCACAGGGCTGCTGGCCGACTTCGTCATCGGTACCGACAAGACGCCCAAGCCCGCGTCGGGCAAGGTTTTGGAGAGCTCCCACGACGGCGACTTCGGCTGGAACGCCTGCCGCGACCCGTGGCGGATCGGCGCGGACGCGGTGACCAGCGGCGACGCCGCCTCGCTCGCCTCCGCGCGCAAGCTCAACAGCTGGATCAGGGCCAAGACCGGCGGCGACCCGGACAAGATCGGCACCGGCTACCGTCTCAACGGCTCGGCGTTCGAGAACGGCCACGACATGGCGTTCACCGCGCCCTTCGCCGTCACGGCGCTCACCGACCCCGGCTCGCAGGCCTGGCTCGACGCGCTGTGGGACAAGCTCGCCGGCGCAAAGGTGGACCCCAAGCTCTACTACGGAGCCAGCGTCCAGCTCCAGTCCATGATCGTCGCGTCCGGCAACTACTGGGTGCCGTAATGAGGGTGAAGGGACAGCAGATGCGATTCGCTCCACCCCCACGGCCCGTGCGCGGCCTCACGAGGAAGACGGCCGCCGGCGCCGTGCTGCTGCTCTGTGCGGCGCTGGTGCAGGCGGTGCCCCCCTCGGCCTCCGCCGCCCCCGCCCGTTACGAGGCGGAGAAGGCCGCCTACTCGGCCGGCTCCACCGTCGACAGCAACCACTCCGGCTACTCCGGCACCGGGTTCGTCAACTCCGGCAACGCGGTGGGCGCGTATGTGGAGTTCACGGTCGACGCCCCCGCCGCCGGCAACGCCACGCTCGGTGTGCGCTACGCCAACGGCACCACCGCCGACCGCCCCGCCGACGTCCAGGTCAACGGCGCCACCGTCGCCGCCGCCCGCGCCTTCGGGCCCACCGCCGACTGGGACACCTGGACCACCTCCACCCTCTCCGCGCCGGTGCGGGCGGGCGCCAACAAGGTCCGGCTCAGCGCCACCACCGCGGCGGGCCTCGCCAACCTCGACTACCTCGACGTCCAGGCCTCCGGCGGCGACGGCCAGGCACCCACCGCACCCGGCGCGCCCACCTGTTCGGCCGTCACGGAGGACTCGCTCACCCTGAGCTGGGGCGCCTCCAGCGACAACGTGGGTGTGTCGATGTACGACGTCTACGAACACGGCAACAAGATCGACGAGGTGGCGGGCAACCTCACCTCCGACACCCTCACGGGCCTGAGCCCCAACACCCCCTACAACCTGACGGTGTTCGCCCGGGACGCGGCCCAGAACGTCTCCCCGGCCAGCGCCGCCGCCGACTGCACCACCCGCCCCAGCACCGACACCTCCCCGCCGACCACCCCCGGCACCCTCACCGCGTCCCGTGTCACCGCCGACAGCGCTGACCTGAAGTGGGGCGCCTCCAGCGACGACAAGGGGGTCACCGCCTACGAGGTGCGCAGCGGCGCCGGCGTCTACAAGACCGTCACCGGCACACCCCCTGCCACCGCCGTCACCGTGACCGGGCTCGCCTGCGACAGCCCGTACACCCTGACCGTGGTCGCCAGGGACGCCGGCGGCAACACCTCGCCACCGGGCAACGCGGTCACCTTCACCACGGGCGCCTGCCGCAGCGACGGCGGTGTGCCGTCCTCCATCGGCACGCTCTCCAGCGGCTGGACCATCCCGTGGGGCACCTTCTGGCTGCCGGACGGATCCGGCGCCCTGGTCACCGAGCGGGACAGCTTCAAGGTCTTCACATTGACCCCGAACGGCACGAAGACGCAGGTCGGAACCGTACCCAACGCGGTCACCACCGACGGTGAGGGCGGTCTGATGGGTGTCGCGGTGGACCCGAAGTGGGCCACCAACCACCGCGTCTACTTCATGCACAGCGCCGCCGAGGGCAACCGGGTGGTGCGTATGACGTACGACGGCGGTTCGCTCGGTGAGTACACCGTCCTACTCAAGGGGATCAAGAAGAGCAAGTACCACAACGGCGGGCGGCTCGCCTTCGGCCCGGACGGGTATCTGTACGCCTCGACCGGCGAGGCCCAGAGCCCCGACCTCGCCCAGGACAAGGCCTCCCTCAACGGCAAGATCCTGCGGATGACCACCGACGGCAAACCGGCCCCCGGCAACCCGTTCGGCACCTACGTCTACAGCTACGGCCACCGCAACCCGCAGGGCCTGGCCTTCGACCGGAGCGGCCGGCTGTGGGAGGCCGAGTTCGGCAACAGCTCCAAGGACGAGCTCAACCTCATCAAGCCGGGCGGCAACTACGGCTGGCCGGTGTGCGAGGGCCCCTGCTCCACGGCCGGAATGACCAACCCGAAGGCGTCGTGGCCCGTCGCGCAGGCCTCGCCCAGCGGGATCGCCATCGTCCGCAACGTCATCTACATGGCGGCGCTCAAGGGCGAACGGCTCTGGCGCGTCCCGATCAACGGTGACACGGAGACGGTGGGCACACCGACCGCGTACTACGTGGGCTCCTACGGCCGGCTGCGCACGGTCACCAAGGTGCCGGGGGAGGACGCGCTGTGGCTGTCGACCACCAACTGCGACAACAACGGCCACGCGCCCGCGGGCTCGGACAAGGTCTTCAAGGCGCAGATCAAGTGAGCCGGAGGGGAGGAGCCCCGGCCGGCTGAGAGGGGGCGGCCCGCCCTGTACCGCGACGGCTCAGCGGTACAGGGCGTCCACCTCCACCGTGTAGGCCTCCTCGATGGCCCGCCGCTTGAGCTTCAGCGACGGGGTGAGCAGACCGTGCTCCTCGGTGAACTGATGGGCGAGGATCCGGAAGGTACGGATCTGCTCGGCTGTGGAGACCAGGGTGTTGGCGGCGACCACCGCGCGCCGCACCTCGGTCTCCAGGTCGGGGTCGCGTACGAGCTCCGACGGGGTCATCGACGGTTTGTTGCGCATCGCCAGCCAGTGGTCGACGCCCTCCTGGTCGAGGGTGACCAGGGCCGCGATGTAGGGGCGGTCGTCCCCGACGACGATGCACTGGGCCACCAGCGGGTGCGCGCGCACCCGCTCCTCCAGGGCCACCGGCGAGACGCTCTTGCCGCCGGAGGTCACCAGGATCTCCTTCTTGCGGCCGGTGATGGTCAGATAGCCGTCCTCGTCGAGCGCGCCGATGTCACCGGTGGCCAGCCAGCCGTCCTTGAGAACACGCTCGGTCGCCTTGGGCTCGTTGAGGTAGCCGGAGAAGACCTGGCCGCCGTGGAGCCACACCTCGCCGTCCTCCGCGATGTGCACGGTGGTGCCCGGTACCGGCTGGCCGACGGTGCCGAACCGGGTGCGCTCGGGCGGGTTGGCGGTGGCGGCGGCCGTGGACTCGGTCAGACCGTACCCCTCGTAGATCGTCACCCCGGCTCCGGCGAAGAACAGCCCGAGGCGGCGGCCCATGCTGGAACCGCCGGACATGGCGTGCCGCACCCTGCCGCCCATCGCGTCGCGGACCTTGCCGTACACGACCTTCTCGAAGAACTGGTGCTGCATCCGCAGCGCCGCCGAGGGCCCCGGGCCCAGCCCGAAGGCCTTCTCCTCCATCGCCTCCGCGTACTTCACCGCGATGTCGACGGCCTTGTCGAAGGCGGCTCTCTTCCCCTCCGCCTCGGCGCGCCGGCGGGCGGTGTTGAAGACCTTCTCGAAGATGTACGGGACCGCCAGGATGAAGGTGGGCCGCAGCGACCGGAGGTCGGGCAGGAGCGCGGAGGCGGACAGCGCGGGCTGGTGGCCCAGCTTCACCCGGCCCCGGACCGCGGCGACCTCCACCATCCGGCCGAAGACGTGCGCCAGCGGCAGGAAGAGCAGCGTCGAGGCCTCGTCGCCGGGGCGCGAGTGGAAGACCGGCTCCCAGCGGGCGACCATGGTGTCCGCCTCGAACATGAAGTTGGCGTGGGTGATCACACAGCCCTTGGGGCGGCCGGTGGTGCCGGAGGTGTAGATGACGGTCGCGGTCGACTCGGGGGTGACCGCGCGCCGGTGGCGGTGCACCACGTCGTCGTCGATCTGCTCGCCCGCCGCCAGGAGTTCGGCCAGCGCCCCCGCGTCCAGCTGCCACAGGCGTTTGAGGTGCGGCAGCCGGTCCACGACCGAGCCGATGGTCATGGCGTGGTCCTCGTGCTCGACCACGCACGCGGTGACCTCGGAGTCGTGCAGCATCCAGAAGACCTGCTCGGCGGAGGAGGTCGGGTAGATGGGCACCGGCTGGGCGCCGATGGACCAGAGCGCGAAGTCGAAGAGCGTCCACTCATAGCGGGTCCTCGACATCACGGCGACCCGGTCCCCGAACCGCACACCGTCCGCGATCAGCCCCTTGGCGAGCGCCAGCACCTCGTCGCGGAAGCGCGCCGAGCTCACGTCCTGCCACTGGCCCGCCGCGTCCTTGCGGGCCAGCGCGACCCGGTCCGGATCGTCCAGGGCATGGTCGAACACCACGTCCGCGAGCCCGCCGACGTGAGGCGCCGTCGCCATGGGTGGGACAGTGAACTCGCGCAATACCTTGCTCCTTGTGGCGCTCCGCACAGCGCCGGTGACGGTACCCCACCCGGGGTCCCGGGGGGAGGGGCGTCAAGGAATGCGGTCAAGTGCGGCAGTGATCGGCATCACTACAGGTCAGCACCGTGGAAACGGCCCCGTCCGGCCCGAGCGTCCCCCCATTCTGACCCTGGAGTCAGGAGCGGGCCGTCTTTTCTCCACGGAATCTGTACGACCTGGTCACGCCCGCTCTACCGGCACCGGGCCGTTGGTCCGTACCTGCGCGGGCGCCGCCGACGGCGTCCGTACCAGCGCGAAGACCGCGAGCCCGGCCACCACGGCAAGCACCCCGGCCGCCACCGCGGCGCCGTTCAGACCCGAGGCGAAGGCGGTGTGCAGCGCCTCGTCGGGGACCCGGCCGCGCAGCGACCCGGCTGCGCCGCCCGCCAGCGCCCGTGCCTCGGAGGTGCTGTCCAGCGAGTCGGCCATCCGGGAGGTGGCGAGGGTGCCGAACACCGCGATGCCGACCGCGTAGCCGAGCTGGCGCACGGCGTTCATCGCGCCGGTCGCCATACCGCTGCTGCGCTGCGGCACCGACGCGAGCGCGGCCGACGCGAGCGCCGGGCTGACCAGGCCGACGCCGACACCGGTCACCACCAGCCCCGCCACCAGCGCCGTCCAGTCCGAGCCCGCGTCCAGCAGCGCCTGCCCGAACAGTCCGGCGGCGATGAGCAGCAGCCCGAGGCAGAGCAGCAGCCGCTGCGAGACGCCGTGCAGGAACCGGCCGCCGAGCGCCGAGGTCGCGAACGAGGCCAGCGCCAGCGGCACCAGCGCCAGGCCGCCGGTCACCGGGCTCATGCCCAGGAGCGTCTGGAGCCAGATCGAGGTGTACGGGAGCACTCCGAAGGCGGCCGAGTTCAGCGCGAGCGCCGCCATCAGCACGCCGACGAAGGCAGGGCGCCGCAGCAGCGACAGATCCATCAGCGGATGCTCGGTGCGGCTCTCCACCACGACGAAGACCAACAGGGCGGCCACCGCCACGGCGAAGGAGAGCAGGGTGCGGGTGGCGCCCCAGCCGTCGGAGCCCGCGTTCACCGCCCCGTAGGTGAGGGTTCCGGCGAAGAGCGCGAACAGGGCCGTGCCCGCCCAGTCGGTGCGCCCGCCCGCCGGGCTCTTGGACTCCGGGACCACCCGCAGCGTCAGCCACACCGCGGCGGCGCTCACCGGAAGGTTGACGAAGAATATCCACCGCCAACCGAACCCCTCGGTGAGCAGCCCGCCCAGGATCGGGCCGAGCGCCGCGGCGGCGCCGTTGACCGCGCCCCACACCCCGAGCGCCACCGAGCGGTCACGGCCCTGGTAGGCGGCGCCGAGCAGGGGCAGGGTGGTCGCGAACATCGCGGCGGCGCCGACGCCCTGGAGCGCGCGCATCGCGATCAGCGTGCCCGCGTCGTCCGCGAGGCCGCAGGCGAGGGAGGCGCCCGCGAAGAGCACCGTGCCCGCCGCGTAGAACTTCCGGCGCCCGGCCCGGTCCGCGCCCGCACCGGCCCCGAGCAGCAGCGCGGCCAGCGCCAGCGCGTATACGTCGATCACCCACTGCAGGCTCGACAGCGAGGCGTCCAGCGAACTCGCCATGTCCGGCAGCGCCACCGTCACGATGGTCACGTCCAGCAGCAGCATGAACGTTCCCAGACACACGGCGACCAACGGCCCCCACTTGCGCATCACATTCCTCCGGATCAGTCGTTCGTCGTCCCGTACGATCGATCGAGGCCGGACCGAAGTTCCACCCAGTTCGCCGATCACGCAGGAATCCGACATCACGGGGGCACAGGCCGATGGATTCACCCGAGTTCGATGACCTCGACCAGCGTCTGGTGAGCGCGCTCGTCCTGGACGGCCGGGCCCCGTTCAGCCGGATCGCCGCCGTGCTCGGTGTCTCCGACCAGACCGTCGCCCGCCGCTACCGCAGGCTGTACGCGGAGGGCGAGCTGCGTGTCGTCGGGGCCCGCGACACCGAGCGGCTCGGCCACACCCGCTGGATGCTGCGGCTGCGCTGCACCCCGGACGCCTCCGTCTCCATCGCCACCGCGCTGGCGCGGCGCCCCGACACCGCCTGGATCGGGCTGACCTCGGGCGGCACCGAGGTGGTGTGCACGACCGAGACACGCCGGCCCGAGGACCACGAGGCATTGCTGCTCGGCAAGCTGCCGCGCACCCCGAGCATCGTCGAGATCGGCGCCCACCAGCTGCTCCACCGTTTCTACGGCGGCCCGCTCGGCTGGTTCACCAAGGACTCGGCGCTCACCGCCGAGGAGCGGGCCGCGCTGCTGCCCGCACCGGTGGAGCCCCCGGGCGGGCCGATCCGGCTCGACGAGTCGGACGAAACCCTGATCGCCGCGCTGGCCCGCAACGGCCGGGCGGGCTATCCCGAGCTCCAGAAGGCCACCGGGCGTTCGGAGTCCGCCGTCAAGCGGCGCCTGGACCAGCTGGTGCGCTGGGGGGCCGTGTTCTTCGACGTCGAGTTCGACACGGCCCGGTTCGGCTTCCACAGCCGGGCGCTGCTGTGGATCACGGTGGCGCCATCGGCCCTGGCCTCGGTGGGCGAGGCCCTGGCCGCCCACCCGGAGGTGGCCTTCGCCGGTGCCACCTCGGGTCCGGCCAACCTCGTCGCGGTGGTCATCTGCCGGGACGCGGCCGGGCTCTACACGTACCTCAGCGAGAAGCTCGGCATGCTGGAGGGCGTCCGGCACGTCGAGACCGCGCCTCTGCTGCGCCAGGTCAAACGGCTGACGTACGCGGGCTGAGGCCGCTCGCCGGGATCGCCGACGCGTGCGCGTCCGCCGCTTCCCGCGTCGAGGGACGACGCCGGCCCGTCCGTGCGGCAGCACGAAGTGCACCGGTCCCGGCCCGGACAGCCCCGACCGTGCCGACAGCGGTACGGGCGGGTGGGGCCAGTCCTCGGGCGTACACCATCACCCCGAGGCCCGCCCGGGCCGCGGCGACCACCCGCTGAAGGAGGCGGCACCGGCCGCCCCGGGCGCGGCGCCGCCCGCCGCCGTCACGCGGCGCCGGTGACGAGTACGACCTTGCCCAGGTTGCGCCGTGACTCGATGAGCCGATGCGCGTGGACGGCCGCGCGCAGCTTCCCGGTGCGGTGCAGCTCCCACAGCTCCTCGCGCCAGGCCGCGTACAGCTCGGGCCTGCCGCGCGCGATCATCGCCATCTGGAAGGCGATCACCGACTTCCCGCCGACGAGCAGGTCGTAGACCTCGACCGTGCCACCGCCCGAGCCGAAGGCGACCAGCCGGCCGCCGGGGGCGAGCGCCCGCACCGCCGGGGCGAGCACCTCGCCGCCCACACCGTCGAGGACGACGTCGACCGGCTCGCCCCAGGACGCGTCGCCGTAGAGCACCACCTCGTCGGCGCCCTTCTCCCGTACGAAGGCCGCCTTGTCGGCCGAGCTCACCGCCGCCACCACCCGGCTCGCCCCGCCCGCCCGGGCCAGCTGGAGGGCGAGCTGCCCCACCGCGCTCGCCGCCGCCGTCACCAGCACCGATTCCCCGGGCCCGGGGCGCGCCGCCTCGTGGGCGCCCCGCGCCACCAGACCGCTGCGGACGAGCGCGACCGCCTCGACGGGGGTGGCGTGGTCGGGGACGCGGGAGGTCATGGACTCGTGCAGGACGGCCAGTTCGGCGTACCCGTACGAGAAGCAGAGCCCCGTCACGCGCTCGCCCACGGCGAAGGCGGTGACGCCCTCGCCGACCGCGGCCACCGTGCCCGCGACCTCGCCGCCGAGCGGGAACGGCTCCTTTCCCTCGCGGACCTTGCGGACGACGGGCAGGGTGACGCCGATCGCGTCGGTACGGATCAGCAGCTCGCCGGGGCCGGGCGCGGGGGCCTCGACGTCCTCGACGAACAGGACCTCGGGGCCGCCGTTGACCTCGAAGCGAACACGGCGCATGGACTCTCCCGGTATGTGGGTGGTTCACCGACGGAATTCGTTGGTGGTCCCAACGGTAAACGATGAATCGTTGGGAAGTCCAATGGTTTGAGGGTAGGGTCGGTGACGTGACCGAACACGCCGACTCCCTCCCCGCCCTCCAGCGCATCCAGACGCTGCCCAGTTGGGTCCTGGGCCGGGTGGCCGCCCGGGGCCGGAGCATGGTGGCGCGGGCCATCGGGCGCGAGGGCGCCAAGATGTGGCACCACGCCGTGCTGGCCGCCGTCTCCGAGCACGGCCCGCTCGCCCAGGCCGACCTCGGGCGCCGGATCGCGCTCGACCCCAAGGACCTGGTCGGCGTCCTCAACGACCTTCAGGCCGACGGCTATGTCGTACGCGAACCGGACCCCCGCGACCGCCGCAAGAACGCGGTGACGGTCACTCCGGAGGGCGAGGCGATGCTGACGCGCTGCGCCGCGGCGGCCGAACGGGCCAACGACACCCTTCTCGCGCCGCTGAGCGCGGCCGAACGTGAGCAGCTGATGGAGCTGCTGCGACGGATCGGAGTGGAGGAGCCCGAGTAACCGGGCGGGACGGACGGGGCGCGGGGACGGGAGCTCCGCCCCGGCCGGGGCGGAGGTGCTCCTCACCGGCCGCACCCGCTGGTGCCGGCGCCGCGGTCGGCGGCCCTCCTCAGTCCTGCACGGGGGCGGGAACCTCCAGGGCGATCCGGTGCTCGCCCGCGTACACGTTCATGGAGGCGCCCCGCAGGAAGCCCACCAGGGTCAGGCCCGTCTCCGCGGCCAGGTCCACGGCGAGCGAGGAGGGCGCCGAGACGGCGGCGAGCAGCGGTATCCCGGCCATCACGGCCTTCTGGGCCAGCTCGAACGAGGCCCGCCCCGACACCAGCAGCACCGACCGGGACAGGGGCAGCCGACCCTCCTGGAGCGCCCGCCCCACCAGCTTGTCCACCGCGTTGTGCCGCCCCACGTCCTCCCGTACGTCGAGCAGTTCGCCGTCCGGCGAGAAGAGCGCGGCGGCGTGCAGACCGCCGGTCCGGTCGAAGACCCGCTGGGCCGCCCGCAGCCGGTCGGGGAGGCTCGCGAGCAGTCCGGGCGTCACCCGGACCGGGGGAGTGTCGGCGATCGGGAAGCGCGCCTGCGTCCGTACGGCGTCCAGGCTGGCCTTGCCGCACAGCCCGCACGAGGACGTGGTGTACACGTTGCGCTCCAGCGTGATGTCCGGGACTTCGACGCCGGGGGAGAGCCGCACGTCGACCACGTTGTACGTGTTGACGCCCTCGGCGGTCGCTCCGGCGCAGTAGACGATCGACTGCACGTCGTCGGCCGCCGCGATCACCCCCTCGCTGACCAGGAACCCGGCCGCGAGCGCGAAGTCGTCGCCGGGGGTGCGCATGGTGATGGCGAGCGGCCGGCCGTTCAGCCGGATCTCCAGTGGCTCCTCGGCCACCAGCGTGTCCGGCCGGGCGGAGACGGCCCCGTCCCGGATGCGGATGACGCGGCGGCGCTCGGTGACCCGTCCCATGACGCAATTCCTTCGTTTTCCGACCGGTTTTCGTGCCGGTTTTCTTGCCGGGGTTCGTGCCGGGTTTGGTGCCGGTCTCTGTGCCGGTTTCGTTAGTCGCCCTCCGTGACCGGCCGGCGCCGGGTACGTGCGGGAATCCGAAGGGGCCGGTGACGCAAAGTGTGCCGTGGGCCACCGGGTTGTGGTGCGGCGGGGCGGCCCCGGCCACCTCATTGTCCTGCACGGACGGGGCGGGCCGTCCCGCCGCTGACACAAGGCTCCAAAGGCACGCCGGGAAGCCTGTGGGATCTCTTGCCTCTGTACCGGTCGGTAGCCACGAAGACTGGTTGGCTCCTGATGTCCTACGAGGGGAAACCGTGGCATGACCGGCATGCGAGGCTCACGCGTCGTCGCGCTCGGGCACTACCAGCCCGCCAAGGTGCTCACCAACGACGAGCTCGCCGCCATGGTCGAGACCAGCGACGAGTGGATCAGGAGCCGGGTCGGCATCCGCACCCGCCATGTCGCCGGGCCGGACGAGCCCGTCGACGAACTGGCCGCGCACGCCGGCGCCAAGGCACTGGCCGCCGCCGGGCTGACCCCGGCCGACATCGACCTGGTCCTGGTCGCCACCTCCACGGCGGTCGACCGCTCCCCGAACACCGCGGCCCGGGTCGCCGCCCGCCTCGGCATGGGCGCGCCCGCCGTCCTCGACCTCAACGTCGTCTGCGCGGGCTTCACCCACGCCCTGGCCACCGCCGACCACGCCGTACGGGCCGGCTCGTCCACCCGGGCCCTGGTCATCGGCGCGGACAAGATGACCGCCATCACCGACTGGACCGACCGCACCACGTGCGTCCTGGTCGGCGACGGCGCGGGCGCGGCCGTGGTGGAGGCGTCGCAGGAGGAGCTGATCGGCTCGGTGCTGTGGGGCTCGGTCCCCGAGATGGGCCACGCCGTACGGATCGAGGGCACCCCGCCCGTCTTCGCCCAGGAGGGCCAGGCCGTCTACCGCTGGGCCACCACCCAGCTGCCGCCGATCGCCCGCCGGGTCTGCGAGCGCGCCGGGGTCACCCCCGAGGACCTGGCCGCGGTCGTCCTGCACCAGGCCAATCTGCGCATCATCGAGCCGGTGGCCCGCAAGATCGGCGCGGTGAACGCGGTGATCGCCCGCGATGTCGTCGACTCCGGCAACACCTCGGCCGCGAGCATCCCGATGGCCCTGTCGAAGCTGGTGGAACGCGGCGAGATCGGCACCGGCGACCCGGTCCTGCTCTTCGGTTTCGGCGGCAACCTGTCGTACGCGGGTCAGGTCATCCGCTGCCCGTGACGCGCCGGGGTCCGCCCAGGCGGCGGTCCCCCGCCCGGGCGCCGGGCTTCGGCCCAGACGGCGGCCCCCCGCCCCGGTGGCGGCCTCCCGCCTAGGTGGCGCGCCCGCGCAGGGCGGCGAGGGCGCGGTCGGCGTGGACGCTCATCCGGATCTCGCTCCTGACGATCTCCAGCACGCGCAGATCCGTGTCGATGACGAAGGTGACGCGCTTGGTCGGGGCGATGCTGAACCCGCGCCGGACGCCGAACGCCTCCCGTACGGCACCGTCGGCGTCCGAGAGGAGCGGATAGCCGAAGGAGTGCTTCCGCGCGAACTCCGCCTGCCGCTCCACCGCGTCGGCGCTGATCCCCACGGGCTGGGCCCCGAGAGCCCGCAACTCCCCGGCGATGTCGCGGAAGTGGCAGGCCTCGGCGGTGCAGCCGGGGGTGAAGGCGGCGGGATAGAAGAAGAGCACCACGGGACCCTCGGCCACGAGCCCGGAGAGGGTGCGCGGGGTGCCGGTCTCGTCGGGGAGCTTGAAGTCGTCGACGGTGTCGCCAATTCTCATGCGCGCAGTCAACCACTCGCGGAGGGGGGAGGCACGGGGCCGGGGAACGGGACGCGCGTCACGCTCGGCACCCGACCGACCACGCTGGGCCCCCCACCCCCACCGACCACGGCCCGGACCGCCCACCACCCCACCCCGGCGAAGGCCCCCCACTCGCCTGACCACGCAATATGCGGGTGAACACCACCTCGAACCCCTGGTAGAGTTATCTCTGTCGCCGCGGGGAACGAGCCCGCGCGAAAGACACCTTGTCCGGGTGGCGGAATGGCAGACGCGCTAGCTTGAGGTGCTAGTGCCCTTTATCGGGCGTGGGGGTTCAAGTCCCCCCTCGGACACCAGCGAAAACCCCAGTTGATCTGGGGTTTTCTGCGTTTGTGGTGCAGTGGTGCGTGACGCCTTGGCCGGACTCCAGCCACAGCGAAGAGCCGCGGATGCAGGTTGAAGAGCACGGTTTCCCGTCGAACACCCAGCAGTCGTTCCCGGGAAGAGCGATGTCGGATGCCTGACGGCGGGGAAGCCAGCGCACCTGTTCCCCGGCGTAGAGGTTCACCACGGTGCCGGCGTGCTCGTACCGGATGTACTCATGACCGGCTCCGACACCACACGGGCCCGCCGGACGACGACTCCCCGGGCCACGGTGCCGCGAATCAGGTCAACCCAAGGCGCCCAGCAGGCAGAGGCAGGGTCCACGTCGCGTTCGCCGGTGGTTGGGATGCTGCCCGCTCCCCCCAAGGGGCCTCATCGGCAGGAGGCGAGCGATCTTCCCTAGCCGGCTCACCTCATACCCCTGACCGCGGCCTGTCGAATACGGCAGTGCCCCGCTTCCAGTCCGTGAGGATCGTTCCGCGCTCACGTGTGTTCGTCATGCTGCATGCCTCCGGGCCGCTTCATCGGTTGTGAATACCTTGCGGCCGCAAGCGATCTCAGCCCAGGGAGAGGGCGTGCGAGTGCGCACCTCAGGTAGGACGCGGTGTCCTGGTCAGTTCTCGACCTCCAAACGAGCCGCCAGATCTCTGATGGGCGAACCACGGCGCCGTTCGCGCTCCCGCAGCTCGATGACGAGATGGCGGGAGGTGGAGTGGTACCGCATCCACTCGGGGGCCGTCCGTTCAGCAGCCAGCAGAGCCCTGGTGGCTTCGGGATCGCGGTTCATGTCCGCATAGGCCAGAGCGCGGTCCAGATGATGCCGGGCAAGCCAGGTGGGGGGGGCAGGCCGGCCGAGTCGGTGATGCGCCTGGCGTGACTCAGGGCCTTGTCCGGCTTCCCCATGTCCGCATACGCGTTCACCGCCGCCACTGCGGCATTCGTCGGGCCGAAGGGCGTCGCGTAGTCGAGTCGGTCGAGGCCGATGCGCGCGGCTGCCGCCGTGGCCAACGACAGCAACTCTGCGGCGGTGGCGGTGCGTTGCGCCCGGACCGCGGCACTTGCGCCACGAAGAAGAAGAATCCCCCACCGTGACAGGTCGATCGGCGCCGACCTGAATCCGGGCTCGATACGCTCCGCCATCCGGACCGCGACCTCTTCGGCCATCCGCCAACAGGATCGGCAGGAGCGCGGTGATCTTCGTGAGCTCACCTCGGCGACGGATCCGTTCGGTGCTGCGGATGCTCTCGCGAAGCTGGGCGATGGTCGGAGGCGGCGCGTCGTCGGGCTCCCCGCAAGCTGCTCCTGCGTCAGGCCACGACGCGTGCGAAGCTCGACCAGCCGGTCCCCAGGTGTTGTCGCCATGGCCCTGCCTGTCGGAGGAGGAAAGCGCCTCGCAACCACGGTACGCCCGCCCCCGCTTGCCCCGGTCGTCCCTCCAGCGCTCCGGCCACCGTCCCGCCGCCGGTGGATCCCCCCGGTCAATCCCCCTGCGGGCAAGTCTCCCTATAGCCCCATGCGATACACACGGTCCGTGGCCGGTGCCCCACCCCCGCGCCACGAACCAGTGTCACGACCGGCAAGGAGCAGCAGTGATGACCGTCGTCAGCGTCTTTCTGACCCGTCTCGATGTGAAGGACGCCGTGATCGGCCTGCTGGCGGCGCCCGCCGAGGGGCGGGAAGGGGCCGGCGGGGTCGCTGTGAAGGCCGAGTTCGACGGCAGGCCCGTCAGCGCCGCCCTCCAGCGTGTTCACCGCTATGTCGACGAGCAGCTCGCCGACGCCCGTACGTACGGGGTGTGCGAGCAGTCCGTACGGGACGAGTTGAGCGGGCTCCTCGCCGGCGGTGAGGGGGGAGCCGGCACGGAGGTGGCCGACCCGGATGCCGACCGGGACGTGGCCCATCAGATCATCGCCGCGCTCGCCCAGCGGTATCCCCTTCCGCCGGACGTACTGGCCGCCCTCCCCGTGGCCGAGTGAGGTTATCCGACCGGTCTGCTGGTTTTTGATGGGCGGAAAGCTCCCCTATCTGGCGATACGGGTCGTTCGGTCGCGCGGTTTTCGTGCCCGACCGCTAGTGAAGTAGACTCTCCGGTTGGTATTCTCGGTCCGCGTCGCGAGCCGCCGTCGTTACGTCACCCACCCCCCACCCCTCACTCCGATCCCGAACGCCTCTCAGGGGAGCGACACTTGAACGCCATCGTCATGCCCGCAGCCGACGCCGCCGCAGCCACCCCCGCTGCCGCATCCGCAGCCGAGCCCACCTGGGAGTTCGTCGCGCGCGACCGCCGCCGGGCCGGCTGACCGGCCATCGGCGCCCGGACCGCGTGGTCCGGCTCACTCAACTCGCGTCCGGGTAGGGGCTGTTGGCCCGGGTGTTCGGATGTCTACCCTGTTACAGGCCTTGAGGGATGGAACGCCTGAGGGGGAGACGCATGAGCACCGATATCAGGAGCGGCACGGAGGACACCGAGCGGCCCGCGGAGCCGGCGAAAGGCGAGCGGCTGGCCGACTGGGCGGACGGGCGGCTCGGTATCTACTCCATCGCCCGGACCCAGATGCGCAAGATCTTCCCGGACCACTGGTCCTTCATGTTCGGGGAGATCTGCCTCTACAGCTTTCTCGTCCTCATCCTCACCGGCATCTATCTGACCCTCTTCTTCGAGCCGAGCGGTGTCGAGGTCGTCTACCACGGCTCGTACACCCCGCTCAGCGGCGTCCGGATGACCAGGGCCTACGAGTCCACCATCGACCTCAGCTTCGACGTGCGCGGCGGTCTGCTGATACGTCAGGTCCACCACTGGTCCGCGCTGGTCTTCTGCGCCGGGCTGCTGGTGCACATGATGCGGGTGTTCTTCACCGGCGCCTACCGCAAGCCGCGCGAACTGAACTGGCTGTTCGGCTGGACCATCCTGTTCACGGCCCTCATCACCGGCCTCACCGGCTACTCGCTCCCGGACGATCTGCTCTCCGGTACCGGCATCCGCTTCGCCGACGGCGCGATCCTGTCGATCCCGGTGATCGGTACGTACATCTCCTTCTTCCTCTTCGGCGGCGAGTTCCCCGGGCACGACATCATCCCTCGGCTCTACTCGGCGCACGTGCTGCTGCTGCCGGGGCTCATCCTGGGGCTGGTCGTCACCCATCTGATCCTGGTCTTCTACCACAAGCACACCCAGTTCGCCGGACCCGGCCGCTCCGAGAAGAACGTGGTGGGCGCGCCCCTGATGCCCGTCTACACCGCCAAGGCCGGCGGGTTCTTCTTCCTGGTCTTCGGGCTGCTGACCATCATGGGCGCGGTCGCGACCATCAACCCCGTCTGGGCGATGGGCCCCTACCGGCCGGACCTCGTCTCCACCGGCGCCCAGCCCGACTGGTACCTGGGCTTCTCCGAGGGGCTCATCCGGGTGATGCCGGGATGGGAGATCAACGCCTGGGGCCATACGCTCGCCCTCGGCGTCCTCATCCCCTTCACGCTCTTCCCGCTGCTGCTCGCCGCGATCGGCGCGTACCCCTTCATCGAGGCCTGGGTCACCGGCGACAAACGCGAGCACCACATCGCGGACCGGCCGCGCAACCATCCCGTCCGCACCGGCCTCGGCACGGCCTGGCTCGCCATGTACTTCGTCTGCCTCATCGGCGGCGGCAACGACCTGTGGGCCACCCACTTCCATCTCTCCATCAACTCGATCACCTGGTTCGTCCGCGTCGCCTTCTTCGCCGGACCGGTCCTCACCTTCATCGTCACCAAGCGCATCTGCCAGGGACTCCAGCTCCGCGACCGGGAGATGGCGCTGCACGGCCGGGAGAGCGGCGTCATCAAGCGGCTGCCGCACGGCGAGTACGTGGAGGTGCACGAGCCGCTCGACCAGGGGCAGCTCTACAAGCTCACCCACCACGAGCAGCCCGCGCCCTACGAACTGGGCCCGGAGGTCGACGGGAACGGCGTCCGCCGCAAGGTCACCCGCTCCCAGCGGCTGCGCGCCAAGCTCGCCGGGGCCCTGTACGGACCGGGTTCGCACATCCCCAAGGCCACCGTCGAGGAGTACCGGCAGATCCAGAACTCCGGCCACGGCCACGGCCACGGCCATGCCCAGGCCCACGGTCGGCTCCCCGGTCGCGGTCGGCTCCCCGGCCACGAGGAGCAGGAGCACCAGGAGGAGCAGCAGGAACAGCAGCCGCGCTGAGTCACCTCGGCCGCCCCGGCCGCCCCGGCCTCCTCGGCCCCTCAACCCCGCAGCGCCCCGCACCAAGGACCCCGTCGCCCCGCGGCGGGGTCCTGTTCGTCTCGCGTACCGCCGCGGGACACCGATCCGCCACCGGGTCTTCCGTATTCCTCGCTGTTCTTGGAACACTCCACTCCGAATCGCTTCCGTCCCCACACCCTTGCAGAGGTCACCTCACTCATGGCTGAACTCAATCGGCGCCGGTTCATGCAGCTCGCCGGCGGCACCGCCGCCCTCACGATGCTGTCCGACAGCATCGCCCGCGCCGCCGCCATCCCGGCGCAGGGCAGCACCGGCAGCATCCAGGACGTGGAGCACATCGTCGTCCTGATGCAGGAGAACCGTTCCTTCGACCACTACTTCGGCTCGCTCAAGGGCGTCCGCGGCTTCGGCGACCCGCGGCCGGTCACGCTTCCCAGCGGCAAGTCGGTCTGGCACCAGGAGAGCGGCGGCAAGGAGGTACTGCCCTTCCGGCCCCAGGCCGACAACCTCGGGCTCCAGTTCATCCAGGACCTCAACCACGACTGGGCCGGCGGCCACAAGGCGTTCAACAACGGCAAGTACGACCAGTGGGTGCCCGCCAAGACGTCCACCACGATGGCGTACCTCACCCGTGAGGACATCCCGTTCCACTACGCGCTCGCCGACGCCTTCACCATCTGCGACGCGTACCACTGCTCGTTCATCGGCTCCACCGACCCGAACCGCTACTACATGTGGACCGGGTACACCGGCAACGACGGCACCGGCGGCGGCCCCGTGCTCGGCAACGACGAGAAGGGGTACGGCTGGACGACGTACCCCGAGCGTCTGGAGAAGGCCGGGGTGTCCTGGAAGATCTACCAGGACATCGGCGACGGCCTGGACGCCGCCGGCGGCTGGGGCTGGATCAACGACGCCTACCGCGGCAACTACGGCGACAACTCCCTGCTGTACTTCAACAGCTATCGCAACGCCAAGCCGGGCGACGCGCTGTACGAGAAGGCCCGCACCGGCACCAACGCCAAGGCCGGGCAGGGCCTCTTCGACATCCTCAAGGCCGACGTGCGGGGCGGGAAGCTGCCGCAGGTCTCCTGGATCGCCGCGCCGGAGGCGTTCACCGAGCACCCCAACTGGCCCGCCAACTACGGCGCCTGGTACATCTCCCAGGTGCTCGACGCGCTCACCTCCGACCCCGATGTGTGGGCGAAGACCGCGCTGTTCATCACGTACGACGAGAACGACGGCTTCTTCGACCACATCGTGCCGCCGTTCCCGCCCTCCTCGGCCAACCAGGGCCTCTCCACGGTCTCGACCGCTGCCGACTACTACACCGGTGGCCTCACCTACGCGGCGGGCGCCTACGGGCTCGGCCAGCGCGTCCCGATGCTCGTCGTCTCGCCCTGGTCCACCGGCGGCTACAGCTGCTCCGAGACCTTCGACCACACCTCGATCATCCGCTTCATGGAGCGCCGCTTCGGTGTCCAGGAGCCCAATATCTCGCCCTGGCGGCGGGCCATCTGCGGCGACCTGACCTCGGCGTTCGACTTCGCCAAGTCCGACACCGCGCCCGCCGCGCTGCCCTCCACCGCCGGCTATGTGCCGCCGGACCGCGACCGGCACCCGGACTACGTGCCGGTGCCGCCCACGACCGGCAGTGTGCCCAGGCAGGAGCGGGGCTCGCGCAGGACCCGGCCGCTGCGGTACGCGCCGTGCGTGGACGGCTCGGCCAACGCCGCCACGGGCAGGTTCACGCTGACCTTCGGCGGAGGCGCCTCGGCCGGCGCCCAGTTCCTGGTGACCTCCCCGAACCGCACCGACGGGCCGTGGACCTACACCACCGAGGCGGGCAAGACGCTCTCGGACACCTGGAACACCGCGTACTCCAAGGGCACCACCGACCTCACGGTCTTCGGGCCCAACGGGTTCCTGCGCACCTTCCGCAACCCCGGCAGGGCCGCGGGTCCCGAGGTGCGAGCCCGGCACAACGCCGTCACCGGCAACCTCGACCTGACGCTGACCAACGCGGGCACGACCAGTGCGCGCCTGACGGTCACCAACGGGTACGGCGGCGCCTCCCAGGCGCTGACCGTCCGGCCGGGCGCGACCGTCACGTACACGGTCGACCTGACGGCGAGCAGGCACTGGTACGACGTGTCGGTGGTGTCCAGCGCCAGTTCGGTGTTCCTGCGGCGGTTCGCCGGACATGTGGAGACCGGGGCGGCGGGCGTCAGCGACCCGGCGATCCTCACCGTCTGAGCGATCGGACGCGTACGGCCGGGCCGTCCCCGCGGGGGGCGGCCCGGTCCGCTCGCACGGAGCCGCCTTCGCCGAACGAGGGGTCGGATCGGGCCACATCGTGTGACTTCGCCGGTTCTGGGAAGGGATGGCACGCCATACTGGTCGGCCACGGACCACGGCGGACAGGGGAAGTACGTTGCTGGAGACGGTGAACGGGACGGGCGCGCCCCGGAGCGGGGGACGGCACGCCGTCGTCGTCGGGGGGAGCCTGGCGGGGCTGCTCGCGGCCCATGTGCTCGCGGAGCACGCCGAGCGGGTCACGATCGTCGAGCGCGACCGGCTGCCCGAAGGGCCGGAGCCGCGCGGCGGGGTGCCGCAGAGCCGCCACACCCATGTGCTGATCGCGGGCGGCCAGGCAGCGTACGACGCGCTGCTGCCGGGCTTCTGCGAGGAGCTGATGGAGCTCGGCGCACCCCGCGTCGGAGCGCCCAGCGACATCGCGCAGTGGCAGGGAGGCCGCTGGTTCCGCCGTACCGAGGAGACCGCGTTCTTCATCTGCCCGACCCGGCCCCTGCTGGAGTGGCTGGTGCGCCGCCGGGTGCTGGCCAACCCCCGGATCGAGCTCGTCGAGGGCACCGAGACCGTGGGCCTGGTCGGTGACGCCTCGCGGGTGCGCGGGGTGCTGCTGCGCGAGCGGGGCGCGGCGGCCGTCGCCGTGGGCCGGGAGCCGCAGCCGCTCGCCGCGGACCTCGTCGTCGACGCCTCGGGGCGGGGCAGCCGGGCCGGCGACTGGCTGACCGCCATCGGCGCCGAACCGGCGGTCGAGGAGACCCTGGAGACCGGTCTCGCCTACGCCACCCGGGTCTACCGCACGGGCGAGGACAGCGGCGCGGAGCCCCACTTCATCGTGCCGAACCCCGGCCAGACGTACGGCGCGGTGGTGCTGCCCGCCGAGGGCGGCCGGTGGATGGTCACCCTCTCGGGGCTGCGCGGCGCCGAACCCCCGCTGGACGACCGGGGGTTCACCGACTTCTCCGAGCGGCTGCCGCACCCGATCACCCGCGAGTGGCTGGACGCGGCCAAGGCCGAGTCGCCCGCGCTCGCCTACCGCACCACCGCGAACGTCCGCCGCCGCTACGACCGTCCGGGCCGGCGCCCCGCCGGTTTCCTGGTCACGGGTGACGCCCAGTGCGTCTTCAACCCGATCTACGGGCAGGGCATGACGGTCGCCGCCCTCTGCGCCGTCGCCCTGCGGGACGCGCTGGCCGACCCCCGTCGTACGCCGACGACCCGGCGCGTACAGAAGGCGATGCTGGACGCCTCGCGGCAGGCCTGGGACATCTCGGCCGGGTCGGACAAGAACATGCCGACCGCGACGGGCAGCGCGGCGCGCGGCACCCTCGCCGACCGGGTCTCCGGGTGGTATCTGGGGCGCGTGGAGGCCCGAGCGCCCGGCGACCCCGCGGTCGGCCGGGTCTTCCGCGATGTGCTGTATCTGAGCGCGCCGGTGTCCGCGCTGTTCGCGCCCGCCATCGCGAAGGCGGTGCTGTTCGGCCCCGTACGGCCGGCCCCGCAGAAGCCGCCGCGCCGGCGCGAGGACCAGGACCCCCTCGGCAACCGCTGACCGGTCGCGGCCGGTCAGCTCGCCTCCGCCTCCCGCACCTCCTCGGCCGTACGGCCCAGGCCCTCCGCCGCGTCCGCGACCCGGCGCAGCAGATCGAGGAAGACGCCCTGCTCGGCGGGGTCCAGCGGGGCGAGGAAGACCTCGTTCATCCGGCCCGTGCGGACGGTGAGTTCGCGGTGCACCGCGCGGCCCTCCTCGGTGACGGCGAGCCGCGAGCGCCGGCCGTCGCGCGGGTCGCGCGTCTTGCGCAGCAGACCGCGCCGGGTGAGCCTGCTGACGACTTCGGCGATGGTCGACCGGTCCAGGCCCACGCGCTCGCCGACGGTCCGCTGGTCCAGCCCCGGTGCGGCGACCAGGGTGTTGAGGACGGCGAACTGGGGGGAGGTGGTCTGCTCGGAGACCATCGTGTTCCACAGCAGGTGGTGAACCTGCTGGAGCCGCCGGGCCAGATGCCCGGGGTGGCTGCTCAAGTCGACTGCGGACACGGCCGTGTTCCTCTCGTGCTGCCGCTCGTAGCGAGCGCTTTCGGTCAACCGCGTACGGTCAAGTGTTCAGCGCCCGCCGGGTGTTGACCCGTCCGAGTCGTCCCGTTAGCTTCGGGAGCGGTAGGTACTCAGTGCACTGACCAATCACTGACCCTACCGCTACGGGGAAGCGAAGGGCAGGGGGGAAGCAATGGCCGAGATCCGAGGGCTGCGCGAGGCGGTGGCCGACCTGATCCACGACGGTGACACGGTCGCCATGGAGGGCTTCACGCACCTCATTCCGTTCGCGGCGGCCCACGAGGTCATCCGGCAGGGCATCACCGATCTCACGCTGGTGCGGATGACCCCGGACGTGATCTACGACCAGCTCATCGGGGCGGGGCTGGCCAGGAAGCTGGTGTTCTCCTGGGGCGGCGACCCGGGGGTGGGCTCGCTGCACCGCTTCCGGGACGCGGTCGAGAACGGCTGGCCGCGGCCCTTGGAGCTGGACGAGCACAGCCACGCGGGGATGGCCAACCGCTATGCGGCGGGCGCCTCCCGGCTGCCGTTCGCGCTCCTCAACGGCTACCGGGGCAGCGATCTCGGACGCCGTACGACAACGCTGTCAACCATCGACTGCCCCTTCACCGGGCAGGAGCTTGCGGCGGTCGCCGCGGTCAACCCGGACGTCACCGTCATCCACGCCCAGCAGGCCGACCGGGAGGGCAACGTCCAGCTCTGGGGGCTCGCCGGGGTGCAGAAGGAGGCGGTCCTCGCGGCCGACCGGGTGCTCGTCACCGTCGAGGAGCTGGTCGAGGAGCTGGACCCGCGCCCGGGAGGCGTGGTGCTGCCCGGCTGGGTCGTCGACGCTGTCGCCTGGGTACCGGGCGGCGCCCATCCCTCGTACGCGGCGGGGTACTCGGAGCGGGACAACGACTACTACCGCGAGTGGGAGCGTGTCTCGCGCGACCGCGAAATGTTCCAGCAGTGGCTCAGGGAGTGTGTGACCGGATGAGCGACGGGCCGGGCCGGGGCGCCCCCGGGGGCGACGTGCCGATGGCGGTCGGCGCGGCACGGGCCCTGGCGGGCGCGCCGACGTGCTTCGCGGGCAGCGGACTGCCGTCCCCGGCCGCCGCCGCGCGATGCGGACACGCCGGTGACCGCGGTCTCGGGGTGCGCCCCGGCGTCACCGTCGGGCAGGTGCGGGCGGCGACGGGCGGGCGGCTGCGGGCCGCCGAGCGGGTGGGGGTGACACCACCGCCCAGCCGGACGGAGCTGAAGGAGCCGCACGCGCTCAAAACGGCCTGAAAGAGGTACGGATGACATCTCGTCAGCACCACGGCACGGCGCCCGACGGTCTCGATCAGCATGTCGTCGCCACCGGGGCCGCCGAGGTCCGGGCCGCCGTGCGGGACGCCGGCCACCCCCCGCGCGACTTCCCGCCGTACGTGGGCAGCCGGCTGCGCCACCCCCGCCGCCCGCCGCTGCCGGTGCGCGACCCGGACGCCGTCGAGCTGTACGGTCCGGTCTTCGGCGCCACCGACGTGGGCCCGCTCGACCACGACCTGACCGTGCACCACCGGGGCGAGCCGCTGGGCGAGCGCATCACGGTCAGCGGCCGGGTCGTGGACCGGCGGGGACGGCCCGTGGCGGGCCAGCTCACCGAGATCTGGCAGGCCAACGCGGCCGGGCGGTACGCCCATCAGCTCGACCGGCACCGCGCGCCCCTGGACCCCCACTTCACCGGCGTCGGCCGCTGCCTCACCGACGCGGACGGGCGGTACGCCTTCACCACCGTCAAACCGGGCGCCTACCCCTGGCAGAACCATGAGAACGCCTGGCGGCCCGCGCACATCCACTTCTCGCTCTTCGGGACCGCCTTCACCCAGCGGCTGATCACCCAGATGTACTTCCCCGGAGACCCGCTCCTCGACCTCGACCCGATCCTGCTCGCGGTCCCCGACGAGGCCGCGCGGGGCCGTCTGGTGGCGGCGTACGACCCGGAACTCTCCGTCCCCGACGAGTCGCTGGGCTACCGCTGGGACATCGTGCTCGACGGACCCTCGGCCACCACCCGCGAGGAGGAACGGTGAGGCCCCCCACCCCCTCCCAGACCATCGGCCCCTTCTACGGCCACGCCCTGCCCTTCCCGGGCGGCGCCGCGATCGCCCCGCCCGGCCACCCGGACACCCTCACGCTCCACGGCCACGTCTACGACGGCGAGGACGCGCCGGTCCCCGACGCCCTCCTGGAGTTCTGGCAGCCCGGCCCCGACGGCTCCCGTGCCGGGAGGCCCGGCTCGCTCGGCCGCAACGGCGTCGACTTCACCGGCTTCGGCCGGGTCCCCACGGACGCGGCGGGCCACTGGACCCTGCGCACCCTGGCGCCCGGCGGGGTCCCCTACCTCTGTGTCGCGGTCTTCGCCCGGGGCCTGCTCCACCACCTGTTCACCCGGGTGTATCTGACCGGGGCGCCGGACCCGCTGCTCGACTCCCTGGAGCCGGAGCTGCGCCGCACCCTGGTGGCGGTGCCCGACCCCGGGGCGGGCGGCCACCGCTTCGACATCCACCTCCAGGGCGCGAAGGAGACGGTGTTCCTTGAACTCCGCTGACCGGGGGGCCGCCGGTCTCCTCCACCACCGCTGCGAAGGCCCGGCGGCCGGGCCGGTGCTCCTGCTGGGGCCCGCCCTCGGCACGTCCACCGCCGTGTGGGACGGCGTCGCCCCCGGACTCGCCGCCACGCACCGGGTGGTCCGCTGGGACCTGCCCGGCCACGGCGGCTCGCCCGCCACCCCGGTCGGCGCCGGCGCCGGCGTCGGGGACTTCGCCCGGCTGGTGCTGCGCCTCGCCGACGCGCTGGGCGTCCGCGGCTTCTCGTACGCGGGGGTCTCGTTCGGCGGGGCCGTCGGGATGTGGATCGCCGCGCACCACCCGGACCGGGTGGACCGGCTCGCGGTGGTGTGCGCCTCGGCGGACTTCGGTGGCCGCGAACCCTGGCACGAGCGTGCCGCCGTCGTCCGCCGGGAGGGGATGGAGCCGGTCGCGGCGGGCGCCGCCGGGCGGTGGTTCACCTCCGGCTTCGAGGTACCCGGGCCCCTGGCCGATCTGCGCGCCACCGACCCGCGCGGCTACGCGGCGGCCTGCGACGCCCTGGCCGGGTTCGATCTGCGGACCGAGCTGAAGAAGATCGCGGCGCCGACGCTCGTCGTCGCCGGGCGGGCCGACCCGGTCACCCCGCCCGCGCACGCGCGGGAACTCGCCGACGCGGTGCCGGGCGCCTCGCTCGTCGAGATCGCGGGCGCCTCGCACCTGGCTCCGGTGGAGCGCCCCGAGGCCGTACTGGCCGCGCTGCGCGGCCACTTCGCGCCGCCCGCGCCCGGCGGCGCCGCGATCCGCCGCGAGGTCCTCGGGGACGCCCATGTCGACCGGGCCGAGGCCCGCACCGACGCCTTCACCACGCGCTTCCAGGACCTCGTCACCCGGTACGCCTGGGGCGAGGTCTGGGGCGACCCGACGCTGACCCGGCGCGAGCGCAGCCTGATCACGCTGACCGCGCTGGTGGCCCGCGGGCACTGGGACGAGCTCGCCCTGCATGTGCGGGCCGCGCGGCGCGGCGGCCTCACCCCCGACGAGATCGGCGCGGCCCTGCTCCAGAGCGCGGTCTACTGCGGGGTGCCCGCCGCCAACTCCGCCTTCGCCGTGGCCCAGCGGGTGCTGGCCGAGCCCGCGGCGCAGGCGGAGTGAGGGGCCGTCAGCCCCGGGGGACGTGCGGGGGACGGCCCCGGCCGCGGGTCAGCGCGTACCCGCCGACACCGGCGAGGGCCGCGAGGACCCCGCCGAGCGCCGTCCAGATCCAGCGGTCGGTCCACCAGCCGGACGACCAGCCGTCCTCCGGCTCGGTCTTCGGGCCGCCCGCGCCCAGCGGCGTGGACAGGCTGCCGTCCACGGCGTGCGAGCCGCCCGCCTTCACCGTGCGGGGCTTCATCTCCGCCCTGACGGGCAGACCCCGCTCGGAGGCGGGCAGCCCGACGGCGGTCAGCCGTACGTAGTAGCTGCCCGGCAGCGGGGCGTCGGCCCACGCGTCCGCCCAGGCCACCACCGGCCGCAGGGTGCAGGAGAGCGTCACTGCGGTGGCGTCGGGCGCCGCGGTTCGGGACTGCGCCCCGTACATGCACGGCTGGCGGCGGCGCAGCCCGTCGTACACGTCGATCCGCCACGTCGTCGCGGCCTGGCGGCCGGACGACGGCAGCGTCACCGTGGCGTCGACGGTGGGGCGCTGCCCCGCGTCGGCGGGGAAGACCCAGTACAGGTAGTCACCGGTGGAGGCGGTCGCGGTGGCCTGCTGACCCTGCTTGACCGGTGTCGCGGTACGGAAGGTGGTGCCCGCCTCGGTGGGCGCGCCGGTGGACTTGCCCGGGGCCGGCGACGGTGTGCCGGCCACCGCCGGGGCCGCGGGGGCGAGCAGGGCGGCGCCGGTGAGCAGCGCGGCCGTCAGCATCCTCGGGGTACGCATCAGTTGGTCCTCCAGACGGCGACGCGCCAGCGCGAGATCCAGCCCCACAGCAGACCGGCGACGAAGCCGGTGAGCACCAGGGCGCCCAGCAGCCACCAGCCGCGGCCGAGGCCGAAGGCGGCGACGTCGGACGGCCCGTCGGGGCCGTCGACGAGGTCCACGGCCAGTTCGACGGGCATGCCCGGCGTGGTCTTCACCGACGGGGGCGCCGAGAAGGAGTTGCTGACCTGGAGGCAGACGGTCTCGACGGTGTTCTTGTCGTCGTCGTCCTTGGCCTCGGGCCTGGGATAGCGCAGACCCGTCGAGATCAGGTCGGTGCGGCCGTCGCCCGCCTCGGAGCCGCGGACGATCTCCCGGCCGTGCCGGGTGACGGCCCGCAGCAGGACGCCGTAGTCGTTGTTGACGGCACGGTCGGCGCCGACGCTGACGGCGGCGCGCAGCTCCTGGCCGGGCTTGACGTCGACCTTGTACCAGCGGTGCTCGCCGAACGTCTCGCGGTCGGTGTACAGGCCGGGCTTGAGCTGCGGCGCGCTCGCGCAGCTCGCGGCGCCGCTGGTGGCCACCGGGACCACCACGGGATCGGCCGCGCGGTCCACCGACTGCTTGACGCGGTCCTTGAGCTCGTCCTTGTGCTTGACCGAGGTGTACGTACCGCCGGTGGCCTGCGCGATGCAGGTCAGCTGGTCGCGGGTCTTGGCGTCCGGGTTGAGGCCGAGGGTGTCGATGACCAGGTGGATGCCCTGGGCGGCGATGTCGCGCGCCACCTCGCACGGGTCGAGCGGGGCGCAGGTGTCCTCGCCGTCCGTGATGAGCACGATCCGGCGGGTCGCCTCACCGCCCTTGAGGTCCTGGGCCGCGCCCTGGAGCGCCGGGCCGATCGGCGTCCAGCCGGTGGGGGCGAGGGTGGCCACGGCGGTCTTCGCCTCGGTGCGGTCGAGCGGGCCGACCGGGTACAGCTGGCGGGTGTCCTTGCAGCCGACCTTGCGGTCGTTGCCGGGGTAGTTGGCGCCGAGTGTGCGTATGCCGAGCTCGACCTCCGGCGGGACCGAGTCCAGTACGTCGTTGAAGGCCTGCTTGGCGACGGAGATCCGGGACTGGCCGTCGATGTCACGGGCCCGCATGGACCCGCTGACGTCCAGCACCAACTCGACCTTGGGTGCGGCCTTCTGCGCGGTCGGCCCGTCGGCCGCGACCGCGTCGGCCGGGAGGATACCGGTGGCGAGGGTGGCGAGCAGCGCGCCCACCCCGGCCGCCAGCCGTTTTCTGGTGATCATCGCCGGATCCTATGGAAGATCGTATGCCCGCCCAAATCCAGCGGGGCGAAATCCGGCGCCTGGGTGCCCGGTCCGCCGCGGCGGACGGCGGGCGGTCCGTCAGGGATCGACGCGCTTGACGCTCTCCAGGAGCATGTCCAGCCACTCGGTGACCTTGTCCCGGTGCTTGTCCGTGGGGAGTTGGGCGGCGCGCCAGGCGATCCCGCGCACCCCGTGGTCCTGGAGCAGGCGCTCCAGCGGGTCCTGCCCGGCGGGGGCGAGTGCGTCGAGTTCGCGCTCCCGGTCGTGCTCGCGGGCGGCGAAGGCGTGCAGCAGCTCCTGTTCGGTGCGGAGCAGGGCGTCGGCGAGTGCCTCGCTGTCGTCGGCGGTGAGATAGCCGGCGTGGACCTTGAAGAAGCGCTGGATGGCGTCGCAGTGCTCCATGGTGGGGCGCCGGTCGCCATTGATGAGCGCGCCCGCCTGCTGCCGGGACATCCCGGCGCCGGCGGCGATCTCCTGCTGGGTGTAGGGGCGGCCGTTGGGTTTCAGCCGCGAGCGGCGCAGCGCCGCGAACCGCTGGAGGAACCTGGCCTGGACGTCCGGCTCCCCGGCCGCGCGGCCGTCGAGCAGCGCCTGGACGACCTCGGCCGGGACCCCCGAGGCGTCGGAGAGCTGGTGGACGTCGAAGACCTCCGCCTGGCTCATTCCGAGCTTGCGGGCCAGGTCGCCGACGCGGGCGGCGATGTCCCCCAGCGGGCCCGTGGCCGCCGGTCCCGGATCCGAGAAGCCGTCCGTCACCAGTCATTCTCCTAGATCACACGAGTTGCTCCACACAGCTCGGACACACAGTGAATATGTCGGGAGGCTACTTGGTCACGCCGGGGAGAACCAGAACTTGCCACAGCTGTGGCGTATTTGAGGCGTTCTCGGGCCGGAATGCCACGATGGTTGACATCCTCTTGCGGACGGGAGCAGGATCGCAGCACGGTGCGAAGATCGACCTCTGTGCCATGAGGCCACTGGGCCGGGAGGAAGCAGAGGACGGCAGGCGCACCGCGTGCCTGCAAGAGGAGTCGCGTTCTCGATGGCGAAAGAACCGTTGGTGAACAGGTCAACAGGCCCCGTGCCGAAGGAGGTACGGGACACCGCCGCCACCGCCACCGGCCAGTGGGACGCCGAGGCGCGCGCCTACGTCGACGACCACATCGCGATGATGGACGCGACGGATCTGCCGTCGTTCCTCGTCGACCGGGGCTGGAACGTCGTGCACGCCAACTCCGCGTACGACACGCTCTTCAGGGCGGTCGGCCCCCACCCCACCGCGATGCCGCGCGACAACTTCCTGCGCTTCGTCCTCTTCCACCCGCACGCGGGCTCCGTGCTCGCCCAGCACGAGACGGGCTGGTGCCTGCCCATGCTCGCGCAGCTCTCCAGCGCGCTGGAGGAGGACCCGCACGACCCCGGGCTGCGCGCCGTGCGCCGCGAGATCGCCGACGACCCGCTGATGAGCGCGGCCTACCAGCAGGGCCTGCCGCACTGGATGCGGATGGTCGGGGCGGCGGCCGTGGACCACGACGGCGCCCTGCGGGCGGTGCGCCACCCCGACCCCGGCTGGGACGCCGTGGAGTGCCGGGTCCTCGACGAGTCCTCCGGCACCCTGGGCGAGCTCGGGCTGCGCCGGGTCACCCTGGTCCTGCGCCGCGAGCCCGCGGCCCCCCGCGCGCACGAGCCCGGAACCGTGCCCGGGAACGTGGTGACCACCCGGCGCCGGGGCCATCTGAGCGTCGTCCGCGCGGACGCGGCACCCGCCGGAAGCTGACGGCCCGCCGCCGGGCCGACACGCGCGGCGACGACCGCCCGCGCGACGCCGGTGAAGCCGGGTGACCCCGGTGGCAGGGGGTGCGCCAGGGGCGCGTGAAGCTCGGCTGTTGGTCCGCTTAAGAAATCCTCGATGGACGTGGGCGGCTCCTGCTCGGCAGATTGGTGATCAGCCATGGAACCATGGCCCTTTCGCCCTCTTTGTACGCCCCGGGAGCCGCCCCCCATGAAGGCCCTTGTCAAGCAGCACGCCGAACCCGGACTGTGGCTCATGGACGTCCCGGAGCCGGAGACCGGCCCCGGCGATGTGCTGATCAAGGTGCTGCGCACCGGCATCTGCGGCACCGACCTGCACATCCGCTCCTGGGACGGCTGGGCGCAGGGCGCGGTCAGCACCCCCCTGGTCCTCGGCCACGAGTTCGTCGGCGAGGTCGCCTCGGTCGGCGCGGACGTCCGGGACATCGCCGTGGGCGACCTGGTCAGCGGCGAGGGCCACCTGGTCTGCGGCAAGTGCCGCAACTGCCTGGCGGGCCGCCGCCACCTGTGCCGCTCCACCATCGGCCTGGGCGTGGGCCGTGACGGCGCCTTCGCGGAGTACGTGGCGCTGCCCGCCGCCAACGTGTGGGTGCACCGCACCCCGGTCGACCTCGACGTCGCCGCGATCTTCGACCCGTTCGGCAACGCCGTGCACACCGCGCTCTCCTTCCCGCTGGTCGGCGAGGACGTCCTGATCACCGGCGCGGGCCCGATCGGCATCATGGCCGCGGCCGTCGCCAGGCACGCGGGCGCCCGCAACGTGGTGATCACCGATGTCAGCCCCGAGCGCCTGGAGCTGGCCCGCAAGGCGGGCGCCACGCTCGCGGTGAACGTGGCGGAGTCCTCCATCGCGGACGCGCAGCGCCGGCTCGGACTGCGCGAGGGCTTCGACATCGGCCTGGAGATGTCCGGCCGCGCCGAGGCCATGCGCGACATGATCGACAACATGACGCACGGCGGCCGGATCGCGATGCTCGGACTGCCCGCGCAGGAGTTCGCCGTCGACTGGTCGAAGATCGTCACCTCGATGATCACGGTCAAGGGCATCTACGGCCGCGAGATGTTCGAGACGTGGTACGCGATGACGGTGCTGCTCGAAGGCGGCCTCGACCTCTCGCCGGTGATCACCGGCAGCTACGCGTACCAGGACTTCGACGCGGCCTTCGACGAGGCCGCCACCGCCCGCAGCGGCAAGATCATCCTCGACTGGACCGCCTGAGTCCCCTCGTCAGCCACTCGGCATCTAGGAGCCCGAAGCATGTACGCGTCCGTCCGCGACGACCTCCAGAACACCCTCGACGAGATCCGCGAAGCCGGTCTCTTCAAGCCCGAGCGGGTGATCTCCACCCCGCAGAACGCCTCGGTCGCCGTCCCCACCGGTGAGGTCCTGAACTTCTGCGCCAACAACTACCTGGGTCTCGCCGACCACCCCGAGGTGGTCGCCGCCGCCAAGGAGGCGCTCGACCGCTGGGGCTACGGCATGGCCTCGGTCCGCTTCATCTGCGGCACCCAGGACGTCCACAAGGAGCTGGAGGCGCGTCTGTCGGCGTTCCTCGGCCAGGAGGACACGATCCTCTACTCGTCCTGCTTCGACGCCAACGGCGGTGTCTTCGAGACCCTCCTCGGCCCCGAGGACGCGGTGATCTCCGACGCCCTCAACCACGCCTCGATCATCGACGGCATCCGGCTGTCCAAGGCCGCCCGGTACCGGTACGCCAACCGTGACATGGCCGAGCTGGAGGCGCGGCTCAAGGAGGCGTCGGGCGCGCGCCGCCGCCTCGTCGTCACCGACGGTGTCTTCTCCATGGACGGCTATGTCGCCCCGCTCCAGGAGATCTGCGACCTCGCCGACCGCTACGACGCGATGGTCATGGTCGACGACAGCCACGCGGTGGGCTTCGTCGGCCCCGGCGGCCGGGGCACGCCCGAGCTGCACGGCGTGATGGACCGGGTCGACATCATCACCGGCACCCTCGGCAAGGCCCTCGGCGGCGCCTCCGGCGGCTATGTCGCGGCCCGCGCCGAGATCGTCGCCCTGCTGCGCCAGCGCTCGCGTCCGTACCTCTTCTCGAACTCGCTGGCCCCGGTGATCGCCGCCGCCTCGCTCAAGGTCCTCGACCTGCTGGAGTCGGCGGGCGACCTGCGCGACCGGCTCGCCGCCAACACCGCGCTCTTCCGGACCGCGATGACGGAGGCGGGCTTCGAGATCCTGCCCGGCGACCACGCCATCGCGCCCGTCATGATCGGCGACGCGGCCGAGGCCGCCCGGATGGCCGAGCTGCTCCTGGAGCGCGGCGTCTACGTGATCGGCTTCTCCTACCCGGTGGTCCCGATGGGCCAGGCCCGGATCCGGGTCCAGCTCTCGGCCGCGCACTCCACGGCGGACGTGGAGCGGGCGGTGGCGGCGTTCGTCGACGCGCGGGCGACAATGGCGGGGTGATCGACCCGCGCCGGCTCCGCATCCTGCGCGCCGCGGCGGACCACCGTACGGTGACCGCCGCAGCCGCAGCGCTCTATCTGACCCCCTCGGCCGTCTCCCAGCAGCTCGCCGCACTGGAGCAGGAGACCGGCCACACCCTGCTGACCCGCAGCGGCAAGGGCGTACGGCTCACCGCGGCCGGCGAGATCCTGCTGGAACACGCCAACGCGGTCCTCGCGCAGCTGGAGCGGGCGGAGGCGGAGCTGGCGGCGTACGCGGGCGGCGCGGCCGGTGACGTGACCGTGGCGGCGTTCGCCACGGGCATCGCGGAGGTGCTGGCCCCGGCGCTGGCCCGGCTGCGCGGGACGCACCCCGCCATCCGGGTCCGGGTGCGCGACGCCGAGGGCGACGCGTCGCTGCCGATGGTCCTGGACGGCGAGGCGGACCTGGCGCTGGCGGTCGAGTACCGGGGCGCGCCCCGTGAGGACGACCGGCGGCTGGTCCGGGTCGCGCTCTACGCGGAGCCCTTCGACGCGGTGCTGCCCGCCGGGCACCCGCTGGCGCAGGCCCCGGAGGTACGTCTGTCGGCCCTGTCCGAGGACGACTGGATCGGCCCGTACCCCGGCAACCCCTGCCACGACGTGGTCTTCCTCGCCTGTGAGCTGGCCGGTTTCGAGCCGCGCCTGATCCACTCCTCGGACGACTTCCGGGCCGTGGTGGCGCTGGCCGACGCGGGGGCGGGCGTGGCGCTGGTGCCGCGCTCGGCGCTGCGCGGCATGGAGCGGAAGGACACCGTGGTGCGGCCCGTGGCGGGCCCCGCCGCCACCCGCCGCGTCTTCGCGGCCGTACGCAGCGGCGCCGAGCACCACCCGTTGATCAGCCCGGTCCTGGACGCCCTGGCGCGGGCGGCGGAAGGTCTGACGACGGGCTGAGCCCGGCGGCGGGGAGCTCGGGTCCGCGGGGGCGGGGCACGACGTCCCACCCGGGGTCGGCGCGAAGGGCGGTCGAAGAGGCTAGGTCCATGCCGGTGCCGTTCCAGTCAGCTGGCATACCACCAGGTAGAGCGGGATGGGGGGCGTATAAGGGCTGCTGCCCTCGGGCCGGTGGATCAATCGTCGTCCCGGGTTCGGCGGAACCTTCGCGTCCGGGGCGTAGCGGGCCGGGTGCGGCCAGGTCAGCTCGTGGTCCGAGCCCGATGGGACGATCCACCACCAGCAGTCCGCGTCCGCGAAGACGCACCCCGAGCGGGGCAGCCGCGCCAGGACCCGGAAGCCGTAGGAGGCGGGCACCGCGACCGCGTCGCAGCCCGCGGACGCCGGGAGCGACGGCGGCAGCACCAGTGTGCTGCCGCCGGTCGCTCCGGCGCCCCCTCGCGAGCCGGGCCCCCGAGGCCCCCCAGCCTCATCCCGGCCGCCTCTGGACAGAAGTGTGCGTGTGCTCATCGGCATGTACGGGCCGCCCCGAGCCGGGCCCAGACGATCCGGCCGGTGCCGTGCGGCACCTCGTGGCAGCCCCAGGCGACGCTGAGCGCGTCGACGAGCAGCAGCCCCCGGCCGCGCTCCGCGCCGTCCTCCGCGTCGCACAGCGTGGGCCCGCCCGCGCCGTACCCCTGGTCCCGGACGGCGACCGTCAAGTGACCGGTGGCGAAGGAGAGTTCGCAGGACACGAGGGTGCCCGCGGTGTGGACGACGGCGTTGGTGACGAGCTCGGAGACCACCAGGGCCGCCGCGTCGCCGACCTCCTCGCCGAGACCCCACCGGAGCGTGATCTCGGCCGTGTGGCGGCGGGCCGCGGCGGCGGATTCGGGCCGGGCCGTCAGATCGAAGGCGTACCGGCGGACGTCGGGAACGGACAGGGTGGAGGCCGCGCCTATGAGCTGCGGGACGAGCGCATTACCAGGGGCCACGACCGGGTCCTCACAGTGGGGTGGCGGCGTCGCTCGCGACAGCCGCATGTGCTGGCGTTCACCGACCTACCTTCCACCCATCCGTGACACTTGGCAAGAGGCACTCTGAAAAATGCAGAGTGCTGTGTTCTGGGCTGAGGTGGCATGGCACACTGCTCGGCAACAGGGTTAGGGGAGGTCTGACGTGAGTGAACCCCGGTCCGCCCCGACCGTGGGGCAGGTCGTGCTGGGCAGACGCCTGCAGGATCTGCGCGAGCGCGTGGGCCTGCGGCGCGAGGAGGCGGCCAAGGTGCTCCGGGTCGCCCCCGCCACGATCCGCCGCATGGAGACGGCCGAGGTCGCCCTGAAGATCCCGTACGTACAGCTGCTGCTCAAGGCGTACGGCATCGGGGACGAGGAGACGGACCGTTTCATCGAACTCGCGGAGGAGGCCAACAAGCCGGGGTGGTGGCAGCGCTTCCACGACATCCTGCCGGACTGGTTCAGCATGTACGTGAGCCTGGAGGGCGCCGCCTCGCTCATCCGGACGTACGAGCCGCACTTCGTTCCCGGTCTGCTCCAGACCGAGGAGTACGCGCGTTCGGTGATGATCAGTGGCGCGCTCGGCCAGACGAAGCCGGCCGACATCGAACGGCATGTGGCGCTGCGCATGGAGCGCCAGTCGCTGCTCACCCGGGCCGACGCGCCGAGGCTCTGGGTGATCATGGACGAGACCGTGCTGCGACGGCCGGTGGGCGGCCGTCATGTGATGCGCGGCCAGCTCGACCGGCTGCTCGAAGCCGCCGAACTGCCCCATGTGACGATCCAGCTCGCGGAGTTCGCAACCGGCCACCACCCGGGCACCTACGGCCCGTTCGTCCTCTTCCGATTCGCCGTGCCGGAACTGCCGGACATGGTCTACAGCGAGTACCTGACGGGCGCGGTCTACCTCGACGCGCGCCCCGAGGTGGCGACCCATCTCGAAGTCATGGATCGCATGGCGGCCCAGGCCGCGACTGCACGACGCACGAAGGAGATCCTGGCGGATCTCCGCGAGGAGCTGTGAATGGATCACATATACAACGGCATGCCTGCCCGCGAGCTGGGGACCGAGGGCTGGCACAAGCCGTGGAGCGGTGGCAACGGCGGCAACTGCGTCGAGGCCATGAAGCTGGCCGACGGCCGGGTCGCGGTGCGCCAGTCGGCCGACCCGGAGGGCCCCGCTCTGATCTACACCAGCAACGAGATCGCCGCGTTCATCCTCGGCGCCAAGTCGGGCCAGGCCGACTTCCTGCTGACGTGATCCACCGGACGGCCGCCGCCCGCGCTCCCCTCGGGGCCGGGGCGGCGGCCGATCCGTGTCAGCCCACGTCGAAGACGTTGGGCAGCCCCAGCCGGTGCCGGAACCGGTCGTCGCGCTTGAGCGGCTCCAGCTCCGGGGCGCTGTAGAGCGGGATCACCGGGCAGCGCGGGGCGCTGGAGCCGGCCCGGTCCAGCAGCGCGTTGGCGGCGAGGCGGCCCGAGGTGTTGGCGCCCTCCATCGTCGCCAGGTCGATGGGGACGGCCACGTAGTCGCCCGCCAGATGGAAGTTGGGGATCGCGGTGGCCGCCGAGGGGCGGTTGTGGAACGTGCCGACCGGGTGGATCAGCAGCTCGTCCTCGTTCCTCGGCTCGGGGGTGCCGATGCCGGAGACGCCCGGGTCCAGGAACCACGAGTGCAGTCTGCCGTCGCTGAGCACGGTCCGGCCGGTGTCGTTGACCGAGGCCTTCAGCTGCGCCCACACCTCGCGCGCGACCTCCTCGCGGGTGCACTGCTTGGCCGTCTTCCCGTACAGCATCCCGGGCCTGTCCCACTCGGAGATGTCCACCGAGAGGCAGTCGGCCACCGTCCCGTCGCCGAAGTCGGCGCGGAAGTCGTGGTGCGGCCAGTGCTCGGCCTGGGCGATGGCGGTGAGCGACCAGGGGGAGTCGATGCAGTCGAAGTGGCCGTGCACCCCGTCGGGGCGCTCGGTCAGATAGAACTGGATGCCCGTCATCCAGTCCGTGCGGAGCTTGTCGCAGCGGGCCAGCTGCGGGTCGGCCGCGCGCATCGCGGCGCTCCAGGTGCGCCGGGCGTGCTCGACGGGGAGCGCGCAGACGTAGTGGTCGGCGCTCACCGTGCGGCGCGCCCCGGCCGGGTCCTCGACCACCGCCCCCCTCACCCGCGAGCCGTCGTACGCGAACTCCCGCAGGGTCCAGCCCACCCGGAACTCCACCCCCAGAGTGCGCAGATGCGCGACCCAGGGGTCGATCCAGGCCTCGTTCGTGGGCGCGTTGAGGATGCGGTCGAGGGGGCCGTCCGCGCCCCGGCCGAGCGCGTTGAAGACGAACGCCTCCAGGAGCGAACCCACGGTGCGGGTGCTGGCCTCCTCGGCCTTGGTGGCGACGATGTTGCGGGTGACGCCGACGGCGAGGATGCGCTGGTACTCGTAACTCATCTGCCCCGCCCGGGTGAAGGTCCACCAGGGCGTGGCCTCCCACTGGGCGTTGCGGCGCTCGTCGCAGCTGGTCAGGAAGGTGAGGAGGCGGTCCGCGAAGTACGCGGCCTCGCGCGCGGGCAGCCGCTGGAAGGTGCCGAGCACCCCGGTGAGGGCGCGCCGCAGCGCGTCGGGGGTGAGCTGCCGCGGGGTGCCGGACCAGGGCAGCGGCAGCCGCAGGTCCTCGTAGCCGGTCCGGGCGAACATCATCTCCTTCGGCGCCACCAGGTTGTCCCGGACGCCGTGCGGGTTTCCGGCGAAGGGGATGCGCCGCATCGTGTCCGGCAGGTTGTGGTAGATCCCGGGGATGAACCGGAAGCCGTGCTCGGCCGGGAGCGGCCCGCGCCCGCCCCGGGCGCTGTCCGGCACGTCCATGCTGCGCGCCTTGCCGCCGAGCGCCCGGCGCTCGTAGAGCGTGACGGCGAAGCCGCGTTCGGCCAGCTCGTGGACGGCGGTCAGGCCGGCCACGCCGCCGCCGAGCACCACCACCGACTGCCCGGCCGCCGAGGTGGCCCCCGGACGGGCCTCGGCCGTGGCGGGCGCCGCCGCGTCGAGCCCCAGGGCGGTCGCCGCGCCCGCCACCGCCGTCCCCGCGACGAACGTGCGCCTCGTACTGCCCGAACGCTCCATGGTGCCCCCTATTACCGGCGGTAACGGTCACGTCGGCGCAGGAGCATACGGATGCGGCGGTCAGGCCGGAAGAGACAATCGAGCCCCGCGTTCCCCGGGTGCGCGGCGGGTGCGGCCGGAGTCCGTCGTGCCGTGTCCGGCCGTGCGGAGGCCGGGAGCGCGGGTGTGGTCAGATAGGGGCATGGCCCGTCGCACCTCCCGCCCCGCCCGCCCCAAGACGCCCCAGGCGTGCCCGTGCGGGCTCCCCGCGCCGTACGCCGAGTGCTGCGGGCGCTACCACGCCGGGCAGGCGGCCCCCACCGCCGAGGCCCTGATGCGCTCCCGCTTCAGCGCCTTCGCGGTCCACGACGAGGGGTATCTGCTGCGCACCTGGCACCCCGACCACCGGCCCGCCACCGTGGACTTCGACCCGGGGATGCGCTGGACCCGGCTGGAGATCCTGGACACCGAGGACGGCACCGCCTTCCACACCACCGGCGAGGTCACCTTCCGGGCCCATTACACCGAGGGCGGCGGCGAGGGCTCACTGCACGAGCGGAGCCGATTCGTCCGGTACGAGGGTGCCTGGGTGTATCTGGACGCGGTCTTCACGAGCTGAACCGGATCGCGGCTTTCGGCGTCTTCTTCCTCGAACGGCCGCGATGGCCGGGATCAGGGGGAGAACATGTCCGACATCGCCGGGGACGAACTCGTCCCGTACACCGATCACTTACCGGTACCGAAGGTGCTGCGCCCCGCCGGGGGCGAGGTGCGCCGGGAGACCGAGATCGCCGTGCGCCCCGCCTGGGTGCGCCTGCACAGCCAGCTGCCGCCCACCCTGATGTGGGGATACGACGGCACCGTGCCCGGCCCCACCATCGAGGTGCGGCGCGGGGAGCGCGTCCGGATCGCCTGGACCAACCGGGTACCGCGCGGCAGCGAGTACCCGGTCACCGCCGTCGAGGTGCCGCTGCGCCCGCAGGGCACCCCGCCCGCCACCACCGAGCCCGGCCGCGGGGGCACCGAGCCCAGCGCGGACGTGGCGGCGCTGCCCGCCTGGACCGTCACCCATCTGCACGGAGCCCAGACCGGCGGCGGCAACGACGGTTGGGCCGACAACGCGGTGGGCGAGGGCGACGCCCAGCTCGCCGAGTACCCCAACGACCACCAGGCCGTGCAGTGGTGGTACCACGACCACGCCATGAACATCACCCGGTTCAACGTCTACGCCGGGCTCGTCGGCACGTATCTGGTGCGCGACGACGAGGAGGACGCGCTGCGGCTGCCGCACGGCAAGCGGGAGATCCCGCTGATCCTCATCGACCGCAACCTCGACACCGACGAGGACGGACGCCTCGACGGGCGGCTGCTGCACAAGACGATCGTCGTCGACCCGAAGAACGCCGAGACGGGACGGCCGGTCTCGGCCCCCTTCACCGGCCCCTTCACCACGGTCAACGGCGTCATCTGGCCCCACCTCGACACCGACGCCGCCTGGTACCGCTTCCGGCTCGTCAACGCCTCCAACGCCCGCATCTACGACCTGGTGCTCCTCGACGAGGACGACAACCCGGTGCCCGGGGTGCTCCACCAGATCGGCAGCGACGGCGGACTGCTGCCCGCCCCGGTTCCGGTCGGCTTCGACGCGGCGCTGCCCGCGCTGACCGTGGCGCCCGCCGAGCGCATGGACCTCCTCGTCGACTTCCGGGAGCTGGCGGGCCGGCGGCTGCGCCTGGTCAACAAGGGCGCGGGCAAGCCCGCCGGGGTGCCCGACCCGGTGAACAACGTCCGCTACCCCCACGTCATGGAGTTCCGGGTCCGCGAGTGCCACGAGCGCGACGACTTCGCGCTGCCGCGGGTGCTCTCCGGCTCCTTCCGGCGGTACGAGCACGGGCAGCTGCACCACGGCCACCGTCTGGTCGTGCTCACCCCGCCCGGCACCGTGGGGGGCGGCGGACACCCGGAGATCTGGGAGATGGCGGAGGTCGCCGACGCCCCCGCCGAGGCGGCCGACGGCGTGATCCAGCTGCGGGGCGCCGACGGCACGGTCAAGACGTACCGGCGGATCTCCCGCACCTTCAACGACGGCCTCGGGTTCACCGTCGCCGAGGGCGCCTTCGAGCAGTGGAGCTTCCTCAACCTCGGCGGGCCCGTCCACCCGATGCACATCCACCTGGCCGACTTCCAGCTGATGGGCCGCGACGCGTACACCGTGGACGGGTTCGACCCCAAGCTCGGCGGCACCCGGACACCGGTGGCCCTCGACCCGAACCGGGTGATCCCGACGGCTCCCAACGAGCGCGGTTACAAGGACGTCTTCCGGGTCCCCGCGGGGCAGCTGGTGCGGGTGCTCGGCCGCTTCGACGGGGCGTACGGGCGGTTCATGTACCACTGCCATCTGCTGGAGCACGAGGACATGGGCATGATGCGGCCGTTCGTGGTGGCGCCCGCCGAGGCGCTCAAGTTCGACCACGCGGGCGGACACGGCGGCCACGACGGCCACGGGGCGCATACGGGCTGAGGCACGGGAGCTCCTCGTTCTCGGGGACGGGACCGGGGCCGGGGCGCGGCCGGGTCAGGACCTGGCCGCGCCCACCGGCTCGCGTTCGGCCGGGGGCAGGCCGCTCGCCAGGTCCTCGGCGAGCAGCCGCTTGGCGATGGTGTCGGCGGCGGCCCGCAGCTCCGCGCTGCGCGGGCGCCCCCGGTCCCGCTCCAACTGCTCGTTGAGCCAGGTGGACCAGGCCGCGCTGATCGCGTCGACCTCGCGGCGGCCCGCGCCGGTGAGCGAGAAGTAGGCGCCCTCGCGGCTCAGGAAGCCCTCGTCGACCATCCGCTCGAAGACCGGCACCAGCACCTCCGGCGGCAGGTGGCGGCGGCCCGCGATCAGGCCGAGGCGCGCGTGCCCGACCATCCTGGTGAACAGCTCCACCTGCATCACCGCCCAGGCGCCCGCGATGTCGAGCCGCGAGTCGGAGCGGGTCACGATATGGCGCGCGGTGTCGGTGCCCGCACCGCGGACGATCCTGCCGACGGACAGCTCCAGAAGCTTCTGCGAGTCGCCGGCCGACGGCTGCGCGAAGCCCTCGCCCATGTCGGTGGAGGAGGAGCGCGCGGTGTCGCGCAGCTCGACCTGCTTGAGGAAGAGCGCCACGAGGAAGCCCAGGGCGGCCACCGGCACGGTCCACAGGAACACGGTGTGCAGGGAGTCCGCGTACGCCTGGACGATCGGCCCGGCCGCGGCCGGGGGCAGCGACTTCACACCCCCGGGGGACTGCGCGGCCCGGGCGAGCGCCGCCGGGTCCGCCCCGCCCGTCCGCGCGGCGGCGGCGATCCCGTCCGCCAGGTTGGTCTTGAGGGTGTTGGCGTAGATGGTACCGAAGACCGCGGTGCCGAAGGAGCTGCCCAGCGTACGGAAGAAGGTCACCCCGGAGGTGGCGGTGCCGAGGTCGGCGTAGTCGACGGTGTTCTGTACGGCGATGGTGAGGACCTGCATGCACAGGCCGATGCCGGTGCCGAGGACGAACATGTACAGCGACTCCAGCCAGGCACCGCTGTCCGGGCCCATCAGTGAGAGCAGATAGAGCCCCACGCCCATCACCAGGGCGCCCGCGATGGGGAAGACGCGGTACTGCCCGGTCCTGCTCACCACGGTGCCGCTGAACACCGAGGCGATCAGCAGGCCGACCACCATCGGCAGGGTGCGGACGCCCGAGACGGTCGCGGAGTCGCCGTCCACGTACTGGAGGTAGGTCGGCAGGAACGTCATCGCGCCCAGCATCGCGAAGCCCACGATGAAGCTGAGGACCGAGCAGACCGTGAAGACGGGGTTGCGGAACAGCCGCATCGGCAGCATCGGTTCCGCGGCCCGGGTCTCCGCCCAGCAGAACAGGGCCAGCGCCGCCACCCCGCCCGCGAAGAGGGCGAGGATGGCCGGCGAGGACCAGGCGTACTCGTTGCCGCCCCAGCTCGTCGCCAGGATCAGGGCGCTCGCCCCGGCCGCGACGAGCCCGATGCCCAGGTAGTCGACGACCGGCTTGGCGGCCGAGCGGATCGAGGGGATGGTGCGGGCGGCGGCGACGACCACCAGGACCGCGACGGGCACGTTCACATAGAACGCCCAGCGCCAGCTCAGATGGTCGGTGAAGAGTCCGCCCAGCAGCGGCCCGATGACGGTGGAGACACCGAACACCGCGCCGATGGCGCCCTGGTACTTGCCGCGCTCGCGCAGCGGGACGACATCGGCGATCAGCGCCATCGAGGTGACCATCAGCCCGCCGGCGCCGATGCCCTGGAGCGCCCGCCAGGCGATGAGCAGCGGCATGCCGGTCGCCAGACCGCACAGGAACGAGCCGGTGATGAAGACGACCGCCGAGACCTGGAAGACCACCTTGCGGCCGAAGAGGTCGCCGAACTTGCCGACCAGGGCGGTCGCGACGGTCTCCGCGAGGAGGTAGGAGGTGACCACCCAGGACATGTGCGCGGCGCCGCCGAGGTCCGAGACGATCGTCGGCAGCGCGGTGCCCACGATCGTCTGGTCCAGCGCGGCCAGCAGCATCCCGAGCATGATCGTGCCGAACACGATGTTCCGCCGGCGGACGTCCAGCACGGGCGGCGCGGCGGCTGCCGGGGGCGCGGTGTCGCTGGCGGTGCTCACAGTGGCAGCCTCACACCGCCGCAGGTGGGACGCATGCGGTGCGGGCCGTGCGGGTGAGCGCGGGAGGCCGGGACGGGAGGGGCGCCGGCCGTCCCGGGTGTCTCGACGGGCACCGCCGCCGTTCCGGCGGTCCGCCCGGCGGATCCGGTGGGATTGATTTCTGGTTACGCGACGGTAAGTTGGCGGGTCAGTCATCTCTCGTACCACCGGTAGGTGCTCCGTACCACTCCGCCCCGAGCAGAGGAGTCGACGCATGGGCGTACGGAAGGATCTGAGGACGGCCGTCCGGCGCGGTGACCCCACCGGCGGGGCCCGGGTGGAGCTCGTGCGCGAGGGCGGGGAGGTGCGCGAGGTGCGGGTCGCCCCGCTCGCCGAGCCCGGGACGGGCAGCGTCGCCGACATCCCGTTCAGCAACGCCGCCGAGGCACCGGACGCGGTGGCGCTGCGCCGCAGACGCGGCGGACGCTGGCAGCCGGTCACCGCCGCCGCCTTCGCCCGCGAAGTCGCCGACACCGCCAAGGGGTTGATGGCCTCGGGCCTCGAACCCGGCGGGCGCGTCGCCCTGATGTCGCGCACCCGGTACGAGTGGGCCGTCCTGGACTTCGCGATCTGGGCGGCGGGCGGTGTGAGCGTACCCGTCTACGCCACCTCCTCGGCCGAGCAGATCGACTGGATCCTCGCCGACTCCGGCGCCGGGACGCTGATCGCGGAGAGCGGCGCCGAGGTGCGGACGGCCGGAGCGGCCACCGAGGGCCGCCGGGTCTTCGTCATCGACGACGGCGCCCTGGCCCAACTCGCCGTCCTGGGCAGGGTCGTGAGCGACGAGGAGCTCGGCAAGCGGCGCGCCGCGCTGGGGCCCGACACCCTCGCCACCCTCTGCTACACCTCCGGCACCACCGGGAAGCCGAAGGGCTGTGTGCTCACCCACGGCAACCTCTACGCCGAGGCCGCCAACACCGCCGAGCTCGCCCACCCCGTCTTCCGCGCGGACGGCGCCCGGCCCGCCTCCACCCTGCTCTTCCTGCCGCTCGCCCACATCCTCGCCCGCAGCCTCCAGATCGGCTGCCTGCTGGCCCGTATCGAGATAGGCCACTGGCCGAGCGTCAAACCCAATGAACTCCGGCCGCAGCTAAGGGAGTTCAGGCCCACGTTCATCGTCGGCGTGCCCTATCTCTTCGAGAAGATCCACGACACCGGGCGGGCCACCGCCGAGCGCACGGGACGCGCCGCCTCCTTCGACCGCGCCCACCGGACCGCCGTACGCTACGGCGAGGCGGCCCTCGACCGCCTCCGGGGCAGGGGGAAGGGCCCCGGCCCCGCGCTCCGGCTCACCCGGGGCCTCTACGACCTGCTGGTCTACCGGCGCGTCCGCAAGGAGCTCGGCGGCCGGCTGCGGCACGCCATCAGCGGCGGCTCGCCCCTCGACCGCGAGCTGAGCCTGTTCTTCTACTCCGCCGGCATCCTCGTCCACGAGGGCTACGGCCTCACCGAGACCTCCGCCGCCGCCGTCATCACCCCACCGCTCGGCCCACGCCCCGGCACGGTCGGCCTGCCGGTGCCCGGCACCTCGGTACGGATCGCCGACGACGGGGAGGTCCTGGTCAAGGGGCCGATCGTCTTCGGCGGCTACTGGAACGACGCGGCGGCCACCGACGCCGTCCTGGACGGCGGCTGGTTCGCGACCGGTGACCTCGGCCGCTTCGACGACGACGGCTACCTCACCATCACCGGCCGCAAGAAGGACATCCTGGTCACCTCCGGCGGCAAGAACGTCTCGCCCAGCGTCCTGGAGGACCGGCTGCGCAGCCGCCCGCCGGTCGGCCAGTGCCTGGTGGTGGGCGACAACCGCTCGTACGTCGCCGCGCTGGTCACCCTCGACCCGCAGGCGCTGGAGCACTGGCTGGCGGTGCGCGGGCGGCCCGTGGACACCCCGGTCGGGGAGCTCGTGGACGACGAGGAGCTCATCGCGGAGGTGCGCAAGGCCGTGGACCACGCCAACGCGGCGGTCTCGCGGGCCGAGTCGATCCGCCGGTTCCGGCTGGTGGCGGGGGAGTTCACCGAGGAGAACGGGTTGCTCACCCCGTCCCTCAAGGTCAGGCGGCGGGCGGTGGCCGCCGTGTACGCCCGCGAGGTCGAGGAGTTGTACGGGCGGGAGTGACCGAGGGGTCCGGCAAGGGGCCGGCCCGCTCGCGCAGCCGCATCGCGCGCAGCACGATCTCGGTGGCGAAGCGCCGTTCCGGGTCGGCCAGCCGGGCTCCGAAGGCGGCGTCGAGGTTGCGCATGCGGTAGCGGACGGTCTGCGGGTGGATGTGCAGCACCTCGCCGATCTGGGCGGCGGTGCCCCGGGTGGCGAGCCAGGCCCGTAACGTCTCGGTCAGGCGCTCGCGGCGGGTCTCCGTGTGGCCCTGGAGCGGGGCCAGTTCGCGGGCCGCCAGCAGTTCCAGGAGCGCCGGGTCCGACATCAGCAGCAGGGTGACCAGGTGGTCGGCGCTGTGCACGACCGGCCCCTCGGTGATCACCCCGGACAGCGCAAGCCCCAGCGCCTGGCGGGCCCAGCGCAGCGAGTCGGCCGCCCCGGCCGTCCCCACCGTGGGACCCGCCGCCGCGCGCGCCCCGCCGAGCGCCCGGACCAGGGACGCCTGGCGCTCCGCGTGCAGCGCGCCCGGCACCAGCAGATACGGCTGCGGGTCCCCGAGGTCCATGAGCACATCGCCGTGCAGGGCGGTACGGGCGGGATGGGCGCCGGCGCTCAGCGCGACCGGGGTCAGCTCCTCCGGGAGCTGCCAGCCCGCCCGTTCGGCCAGCTCCACCAGGGTGGACCGGGGGGCGCCGCTGCCGGAGACGATCAGCCGCAGGATCTTTTGGCGCAGCTCGTCCCGGTCGTCCTCGGCCGACGCCCTGGCCTGGAGGTAGCCCTCGCTCGCCAGTGCCTCCAACTGGTCCATGTAGGCGAAGAGGGTGTCGGCGAAGGACAGCATGAAGACGGGGGAGAGGTTGTAGCGCTTGCCCAGCTTCTTGGTGTGGCGCAGCGCGACCCGGGCGCCGACCCGGAAGGTGCCGCGCAGGGTGTCCAGACTGCCGCCCTGGGACGCGGCGAACCGGCCGAACGTACGGATCATCTCGTCGCGCAGCGGCGAGGGCACCGAGGGCCGCACCACCTGGTCCACGAAGATGGTCAGGCTCTGCTCGATCGCCGAGTGCACGAACCGCCCGTGCGGACCCGCGAAGACCTCCGCGAACTCCGGGTACGCGCGGACGACCTCGGCCTTGATCTCGTCGAGCAGTGGCGGGAGTTCGGGCCACATGATGGAGGCGAGCTCCCGGGGGATCGGACCCAGCTGCTCCGAGGAGGCCGATGCGTGGAGGGCGTTCGGCATGCGCTGTCCCTTTCACTGGCCGGGACGTACGGCTCGACGTTCGGCTCGGGTGGGCGACGCACCGTGGGCCTTCTGCGGGGCCGACGTCAACTCACAACATCTGCAACATAGACCAGCCCGCTCCCGAGGGCACCCGTGGGGACGGAGGAAATGTGTGTCCCGTGACGGGTTCTCGCTGCGGCCGGACACAAAGATGCTCGCCCCGGCACGGAAGGGGCAATGGGATTGCCCGAACACGGCTGAAAACGTTGACCTGTGGACGAATTTCGGGGTGCGGCCGGACGAGGCGCGATAACGCGCGTGCGCGTGGCGGACCAAAGACCGGGCGGCCGGATTCGGCCGTCGGGTATTGCACGGTCCGATTCCGCGCGCGTAGCGTCCTCGGTGCCCCGGGGCGGACGGCTCTCGCCGCCCCTCACGGCGGGCCGCCGCCCGCCCCCCGGCGGCGCGGCCCACGCCCCAGGGCTGCGGATCCCGGCGGGGCCCCGCGATCCGTCCCCCCGGTCGCGGGGCCCCGCTCCGGTGTGTGCCCCGCTTCCGTGTGTGTCCGGGTCCGACGCGCGCCCCGGTTCTGTGCCGTCGTTGACAAGGCGCGCACCCGGAATTGTGGCGCCGGTGACAAATAAGCGCGGACCGGCGCGGAGATCGGAGATTCGCGCGGAAGCGGTATTGCGGCACCGGGTTACCCGTACGTAACGTCACGGCGACATCGGCCGTTCCCGGCGCCCGCAGAACCGCTATTCACAGGAGCCTAGCCATGGGCGGTGCATTCGACCGGCGTGGTGCCGCTATCGCCGCCGCGCTGGGGGTGATCGTGCTTCTCCTCGGCCTTGTTCCGGCATCGGGGACAATTGCGCGGAACCGGGAGGCGGCCGTTCACGCCGTTTACGACTGCGGGTCGGGCTCCGCGCACCGGGCCGTCACCGTGGGATTCCTCGGCGTCTATCCGGCGGACGGCCGCCCGGGGCAGCCGCTGCGGCCCGAGCGGTTCTCCCTGCGCCCCGAGCTGACCGCCGAGACGGTCGCCGCACTCCTGCCCCCGGGCACCACGGCGGTCTCCGGCACCGCCCGGCTGGCCGTGGAGGTCACCGAGAACGGGGCGTCGGCCCGCGCCGACTGGGCGGGGCTCACGGCCTCGGCGGCCACGGGGGCCGACGGACTGCGGCCGGTGTTCACGGGCGGGGTACCGGCGATCACCGTGGGGAGGCCGGGCGAAGTGGCGCTGGAGGCAAGGGAGTTGACGCTGCTCCTCCAAACGGCAGTGGCACCGGCCTCCCCGCCGGGGCCGGCCCCCTCTTCCGCGCCCCCGTCGACTCCGGCTCCCACCCCGGCTCCGGCGCCCTCCGCGTCACCCGGTGCGGGACAGACACCGGTCGGCGCACCGCCGTTGGAAGTGCGGTGCGTTCCCGCGAGCCCCCCGGGTCCCCGGCTCGCCGTCTGGACGGTGACCGAACCCACGGCACCCAGCGCCGCCCCCGGCTCCACGTCCTCGCCCGCGCTCCCGTCCCCCGCCTCCGGCACCCGGACCGGCGGCCCGGCGATCCAGGTCGGTCCGGCCCCGCTCGCCACCGCACCCGTCTGCCCGGCCGACCCGCCCGCCGGGGAGCTCGACCCGAGCCGGCTGCCGCCGCCACCGCCCGGCGCGGTCGAGGGCCGGCTCGGCGCCTCGCTCTGTGTGGTGGCCGTGGGGTACGCCACCGTCCACAAGCTCGGCGGCGCGATGGTCGTCAACGATCCGCACGGCCGTCCCGGCCCGATGCACCTCAACCTCGGCAAGCGCACGGTCAGCGCCCCCGACTACGACGAGTCGGACTCGGTGGGCCTGCTCAGCTTCCCCGACGCCCCGTCCACCTTCCTCACCTTCGGCTTCCAGCCCACCAGCGCGCTGGTCACCTTCGAACCGGAACCGGTCACCGTCGTCAACGTGCGGCGCGGCGAGACGTTCACCACCACCATCGCCTACCGGCAGTACCTGCGCCTCCACGACGTACGCGTCAACGGCGTACCTCTGGAGGTGGGGCCGCGCTGCCGCACCGCCCGGCCGTTCGACACCGTCCTGAGCGGCGCGTACAACTTCCTGACCGGCGGCATCCTCGACGGCCGGATCACCATCCCGCCCTTCGCCGGCTGCGGCAGCCGGGGCGAGGACCTGTCACCGCTGTTCACCGCCGCCCTCTCCGGCCCGGGCAACGCCGTCCGTATCCGGCAGGGGCAGCTCGCGGGGGCCGGCAGCGCCCCGCCCGTCCCCGAACCGCCCCCGCGCTGAGGAGCCGCGAAGCCATGGGAATCGACGTGGTCGTCGAGGGGCTCACCAAGGCCTTCGGACGGCAGACCATCTGGCAGGACGTCACCCTCACCCTGCCCGCCGGGGAGATCAGCGTGATGCTCGGCCCCTCCGGCACCGGCAAGACGGTGTTCCTGAAAGCGATCGTCGGACTGCTCCGGCCGGACCGGGGCCGGGTCCTGGTCGACGGCGTCGACATGGCCAACAGCCGCGAGAAGGACATCTACGAGGCCCGCAAGCGCTTCGGGCTGCTCTTCCAGGACGGCGCGCTCTTCGGCTCGATGAGCCTCTTCGACAACATCGCCTTCCCGCTGCGCGAACACACCAGGAAGAAGGAGTCGGAGATCCGCCGGATCGTCATGGAGCGCATGGAGGTGGTGGGGCTGGCGGGCGCCGAGCGGAAGCTGCCGGGCGAGATCTCGGGCGGGATGCGCAAACGGGCCGGGCTCGCCCGGGCGCTCGTCCTCGATCCGCAGATCATCCTCTGCGACGAACCGGACTCCGGTCTCGACCCGGTGCGCACCTCCTACCTCTCCCAGCTCCTCATCGACATCAACACCCAGCTCGACGCGACCATGCTGATCGTCACCCACAACATCGACATCGCGACCACCGTCCCCGACAACATGGGGATGCTCTTCTGTCGTGAGCTCGTCGCCTTCGGCCCCCGGGAGGTGCTGCTGACCAGCGACGAGCCGGTCGTCGAGCAGTTCCTCGCAGGACGCCGGGCCGGCCCCATCGGCATGTCGGAGGAGAAGGACCGGGCGACCCTCGCCGAGGAGGCCTCGCACGCCCCCGGCCCGGCCGCCCGCCGCGCCCTCGCCCCGCAGCTCGAACCCACCCCCGGCCTGCCGCCCCGCCGCGCGGTCCAGCGCCGCCGCGCCCGGGTGCGCGCGCTCCTCGACGAGCTCCCGCCCGCCGCCCGCGCGGCCGTCGAGGCGGACCTGCGGGGCGCGCCACCGGGCGGCCCCGACACCACGCTCGTACGGACCGGGGCCCCGCACACCTACGAGGGCGGGGGGACGCGGTGACCGCCCCCACCGACTCCGGCCCCGGGCCCGCCGGGACGCCCGTGCCCCGTCCGCCGCTGCGCGTCCTCAACCCGCTGCGCGAGACCGGCCGGCTCTTCGCGCTGAGCCTCACCGTCGTACGGCTGATGTTCCGGCGGCCCTTCCAGGCGCGGGAGTTCGTCGAGCAGTTCTGGTTCATCGCCAGTGTCACCATCCTGCCCGCGATGCTGGTGACGATCCCGTTCGGCGCGGTCATCGCGCTCCAGGTGGGCTCGCTCATCCAGCAGTTCGGCGCCCAGTCCTTCACCGGCGGCGCCAGCGTGCTCGTCCTGGTCCAGCAGGCGAGCCCGCTGATCGTGTCGCTGCTGATCTCCGGGGTCGCGGGCTCGGCGATCTGCGCGGACCTGGGGGCGCGGACGATCCGCGAGGAGCTCCAGGCCATGGAGGTCATGGGCGTCTCACCGGTGCAGCGGCTCGTCGTGCCCCGGGTCCTCGCGGTCATGTCGGTCGGGCTGCTGCTCAACGGTCTGGTCTCGGTGGTGGGGACGCTCGGCGGCTACTTCTTCGCGGTGACCGTGCAGCACGGCACCCCGGGTGCGTACCTCGCGGGCTTCTCCACGCTCGCCCAGCTCTCCGATCTGCTCATCGGTGAACTCAAGGCGGTGCTCTTCGGGTTCATCGCCGGGGTGGTCGCCGCCTACCGGGGGCTGAACCCCAGGGGCGGCCCGAAGGGCGTGGGCGACGCCGTCAACCAGTCCGTCGTCTTCACCTTCCTGATGCTCTTCTTCGTCAACATGGTGCTGACGGCCCTGTATCTCCGGCTCGTCCCGGCGAAGGGGCTCTGACATGGCGCTCCTGGACCGGGCCCGAGGCCGCGCCCGAAGCGGCGCCGAACCGGGGAGAGGCGAACCGAGCAGGCTGTGGGCCTGGCTGGACCGGCCCGGCGACGAGCTCCTCTTCTACCTCCGTGCCCTGCTGTGGATCCCGCGCGCGGTCCGCCGCTACCCCAAGGAGGTCCAGCGCCTGCTGGCCGAGGTCTCCTTCGGCAGTGGCGGACTGAGCGTCATCGGCGGCACGGTCGGCGTGATGATCGGCATCACCGTCTTCACCGGCACCGTCGTCGGCCTCCAGGGGTACGCGGCGCTCAGCCAGATCGGCACGGACGCCTTCACCGGGTTCGTCTCCGCGTACTTCAACACCCGCGAGATCGCCCCGCTGGTGGCCGCGCTGTCCCTCTCCACCACGGTCGGGGCGGGCTTCACCGCCCAGCTCGGCGCGATGCGCGTCAACGAGGAGATCGACGCCCTGCGGAGCATGGGCGTACGGCCCCTGCCGTATCTCGTCTCGACGCGGATCGTGGCGGGCACGGTCGCCATCGTCCCGCTGTACGGGATCGGGCTCCTGGGGTCGTTCCTGGCGTCCCGGACGGTCACCGTCCTCTTCAACAACCAGTCCACCGGCACCTACGACCACTACTTCCACCTCTTCCTCGCCCCCACCGACGTGCTGCTCTCCTTCCTCAAGGTGCTGGTCTTCAGCGTCCTGGTGATCATGGGGCACTGCTACTACGGTTACCGCGCCACCGGCGGCCCGGCGGGCGTCGGCGTGGCCGTGGGCCGGTCGGTGCGGACCGCCATCGTGCTCATCAGCGTCGCGGACTTCTTCCTCAGCCTGGCGCTGTGGGGCGCCACGACCACGGTGAAGGTGGCGGGATGAGCGCGCCCGTGCGGGACAGGACGACGAGTGCCCCGGCGAAGGCACGCCCGGCGGACGCCGTGCTCACCCGCCGCCGCAGGCTGGCCGGTCTGGCCTATCTGCTGCTGCCGGTCCCCCTCGTCTGGCTCTCGCTCGCCTTCTACCACCACGACTTCGAGGACACGGCCCGCGTGGTCGTGGAGGCCGGCCCGGTCGGCGACGAGATGCGCCCGCAGGCGGACGTGAAGCTGCGGGGCGTGGTGATCGGCCGGGTCGAGAAGGTCGACACCGACGGCCGCACCGCCCGGCTCACCCTCGCCGTGAAACCGGGGCAACTGCGCCGGGTGCCCTCGGACGTGTCGGCCCAGCTGCTGCCCACCACGCTCTTCGGGCAGCGCTATGTGGCGCTCGTACCGCCCGCCCGGCCCTCCACGAGCCCGCTGCGGCCCGGCAGCGTCATCCCCAGGGACCGCAGCCGCAACGCCGTGGAGCTGGAGACGGCCCTCGACCATCTGCTGCCGGTGCTCACCGCCGTACAGCCGCAGAAGCTGTCGGCGACGCTGACGGCGGTGGCGGACGCGCTGCGCGGACGCGGCGACAGGCTCGGCGCCTCCCTGGAACAACTCGACGCGTACCTCGGGAAGTTCAACCCGCGGCTGCCCGTGCTGAGCAGGGACATCAAGGAGTTCGTCCGGGTGGGCGAGGGGTACGCGCGAGCCGCACCCGACATCGTCGATGCGCTCTACGACGCGACCACCACCAGCGCCACCCTCGCCGCCGAACAGCGGCGGCTGGCGGCGGTGTACGGATCGGTCACCACCTCGTCGGGGGACCTCACCACCTGGATCCGGCAGAACCGCGACAACCTCATCCGGGTGACGGCCGCGAGCCGCCCCTCCCTGCAGATCTTCGGCCGGTACGCGCCCGCCTTCCCCTGCACCCTCAAGACCCTGGCCGACTTCGTGCCCGTCATGGACCGGGCGCTCGGCAAGGGCACCGACGAGCCGGGGCTGCACGTGGACGTGACGGTGGTCCCGGACCGGGGCGCCTACCGGCCGGGCCACGACACACCGCGCTACACCGCCACCGGCGGCCCGGCCTGCTACCCGGTCCCGTACCCGGGCGGCCCGGCGTCGGGGCGCGCCCCGCAGAGCGCCTCGGCGCCGCTCGCGACCGTCGGCGGCGGCCTCGGCGTCGCCAACTCGCCGCAGGAGAACACCCTGGTGAACGAGGTGCTCGCGGCCGGTGTCCGGCGGACCCCGGACACGCTGCCCGACTGGTCGAGCGTCCTGGCCGGACCGGTGCTGCGCGGCGCGGACGTGAGACTGCGGTGAGCCCCGTGACGACCGAGAGGAGGACGGAGGTGGCGACGAGGTGAACCGCGCGCCCCTCACCGCACCGCTGATCAAATCGGTGGTCTTCGTCCTGGTCACCGTGGTGGCCACCACCGTGCTCGCGCTGAGCATCAGCAACACGGGCATGGGCGGCAAGGACACGTACCGGGCGTGGTTCACCGACGCCACCGGACTCGGCAAGGGCGACTCGGTCCGTATCGCGGGCGTCGAGGTCGGCCGGGTCGAGTCGGTGGAGATCGTCCAACGGCGGTACGCGCAGGTGCGGTTCTCCGTCCGGCGGGGCCGGGCCCTGCCCGCCTCCAGCACCGCCGCGATCAAGTACCTCAACATGGTCGGCCAGCGCTATGTCGCCCTGGAGCGCGGCGCCGGTCCCGTCGGAGAACCTCCGCTGCGGCCGGGCGGGACGATCCCGCTGCGCCGCACCTCGCCCGCCCTCGACCTCACCCAGCTCTTCAACGGCTTCCAGCCGCTCTTCCAGGGTCTGTCCCCGGCCGAGACCAACAAGCTGGCCGGCTCCGTCGTGCAGGTCCTCCAGGGCGAGGGGCCGACCGTGGACAGCCTGGTCACCAGTATCGGGTCGGTCACCAGCACCCTCGCGGCGAAGGACGCGGTGATCGGGTCGGTCGTCGACAACCTCACCACCGTGCTGCGGACCGTCAACAGCCGCGAGAGCCGGCTCACCGGCCTCATCGACACCCTCGACGAGCTGGTCTCCGGCCTCTCCGCCGACCGCAAGCCCATCGGACAGGCGGTCAGCTCGCTGGCGGCGCTGACCACCAGCACCGCGGGACTGCTCGACGAGGGCCGGGAGCCGCTGCGCGGCAGCATCGACCAGCTCGGCCGGGTCTCCGCCAACCTCGCGGACAACGGCCCGCTGCTGGAGGAGTTCCTGCGCCGCACCCCCGCCAAGATGCGGGCCCTCACCCGTGCCGTCTCGTACGGGAGCTGGCTCAACCTCTACCTCTGCGAGGCGAAGGTCACCGGCGTCACCACCGACGACGGCAGCCCGCCCCCCACCGGCATCGCGATCAAGGACCAGAGGTGCCGCCGATGACTCCTGTACGCATCCGTGGCCCGCGCCCGCCGAAGCCGGCCCGCAGACCGGCGGCCGAACGGCACCCCGTGGCGATCGCCGTCGTCGGGCTGCTCACCATGGCGGTGATCGGACTGCTCGTCCGCCACGTCGACGCGCTGCCGTTCGTCGGCGGCGGCACCCGCTACACCGCCGATTTCAAGGAGTCGGCCGGACTCCACCCCGGGGACGAGGTGCGGATCGCGGGCGTGAAGGTCGGGAAGGTCAATGCGGTCGGGCTCGACGGGCCCAAGGTGAAGGTGGCCTTCACCGTCAAGGACGCCTGGGTCGGGGACGCCAGCACCGTCGGCATCGCCGTCAGGACACTCCTCGGCTCCAAGTACCTGGCGGTCGACCCGCGCGGTACCGGCGCCCAGGACCCGCACCGGCGCATCCCGATCACCCGCACGACCTCACCGTACGACGTGCTCGACGCGCTGGACGGACTGGGCGAGACGGTCGGCGAGCTCGACACGCGCACCCTCGCCAAGAGCTTCGAGACGCTCTCGGCCACCTTCCGCGACACCCCGCCGGACGTGCACAGGGCGGTCACCGGCCTGGCCGACCTGTCGCTGGCCGTCGCGAGCCGCGACGAGCAGATCACCCGGCTCCTCCAGGGCACCGACCGGGTCACCAGGACCCTGGACGGCAAGAAGGACCGGGTGCGCGACCTGCTCGGTGAGGGCGGACGCCTCCTCGCCGAGGTCGGCTACCGCAGGGACGCCATCCACGGGCTGCTCACCGGCGCGCAGAGCCTGAGCGTCCAGCTCAGCGGCGTCGTCGCGGACAACCGGGCCCGGCTCGGCCCCGCCCTCGACTCGCTCGGCCGCGTCACGGCGGTGCTCTCCAGGAACAAGACGAACCTGGACCGCATCCTGGCGCAGGCGGGCCCGTACTACCGCCTCATCGGCAACACCCTCGGCAACGGCCACTGGATGGACAGCTATCTCTGCGGCCTCGTCCCCAAGTCGTATCTGCCCCCGGGCAGCACACCGCCCCGGGGCTGTATGCCGCCGAAACCAGCGAAGGGGAACGGGAGTTGAGACCCTCACGCAGCACACTGCCCCGGCCGCGCCGGCTCCTCGTCCTCGGTGTCGCCTTCGTCCTGCTGGTCGCGGCCACCGTCTCGGCCGTCGCCGTGCGCGTCCTGGGCGACGACGGCGCCCTGCGCCTCACCGCGTACTTCGACCGGACGGTCGGCGTGCACGAGGGCTCGGACCTGCGCGTGCTGGGCGTACGGGTCGGCAGCGTCGGCCGCATCCGCCCCGAGGGCACGCGGGTGCGAGTGAGCCTGCGCGTCGACGAGGGCGTACGGATTCCGCGGCTCGTGCGGGCGGTCGTGGTCGCCCCGAGCGTCGTATCGGGCCGTTTCGTGCAGCTCAGCCCCGCCTACAGCGGCAGCGGACCGACCCTCGCGGACGGCGCGGTCATCCCCCGGGAGCGGACCGCGACCCCGATGGAGGTCGACGAACTGACCGAGAGCGTCAGCGGCCTCGTCGACGCGCTCGGCCCCGAGGGCGCCAACCGCGAGGGCGCGCTCTCCGACCTCATCGGCACCGCCGCCAGGAACCTCAAGGGCAACGGCGACGCCGTCGGCCGTACCGTCCAGCAGCTCGGCGGCGCCGCCAAGGTCCTCGGCGGCTCCAGCGCCGACCTGGTCAGGACCGTGCGCCAACTCCAGTCGTTCGTCACCATGCTGAAGGAGAACGACAGCACGGTCCGCACCACCGAGCGGCAGCTCTCCGACGTCACCACCTTCCTCGCCGGCGAGAAGGACGACCTCGCCGCCGCGCTGCGACAGCTCGGAACCGCGCTCGGCCAGGTGAAGACCTTCATCCGCGACAACCGGGGCAAGCTCACCCAGCAGGTCGACCGGCTCGCGACCGTCACCCGGTCGCTCGTCGACCAACGCGCCTCCCTGGCCGAGGCGCTGGACACCCTGCCGCTCGCCGCCGCCAACCTGGAGAACGCCTACAACCCGGCCACCCGCACCATCGACGGCCGCGCCGACCTCAACGAGCTCGGCCCGCTGCCGCTGCCCGCCGCCGAGACGTACGCCGACAGCGCGCCGGGGGCCCGGCGATGAGGCGGGGCGCCGCGCGGGCCGGGCTGGCGCTGTGCGCGGCGGCCGTCGTCACCGGGCTCGCGATCGTGCCCGGCGGGCCCGGCGTGCCCTCGTTCCACGGCATCCAGGACCTGCCGCTGCCCGGCGGCGCCGACCTCGGCAGCCACCCCTACCGCGTCACCGCCGTCTTCCGGGACGTCACCAGTCTCTTCCCCCGGTCCGCCGTGAAGGTCAACGACGTTCCGGTCGGCCGGGTCGAGAAGATCACGGCGGGCGGCGACGACTGGCTGGCGAGGGTGACCATGAAGGTCAACGGCAAGGTGCGCCTGCCCGCCGACGCCTACGCCAACCTGGAGCAGTCCAGCCTGCTCGGCGAGAAGTACGTCCAGCTCGTCGCCCCCGAGGAGCTGGCCCCCCGCCCCGACCTCAACGACACCACCGGCCCGCGTGCCGCCGCCACCACCCGTGCCTCCGCGCCGCTGGCGGACGGCGCCGTCATCCCGCTCGCGCGCACCAACCGCAACGCGGAGGTCGAGGAGGTCTTCGGCGCGCTGTCCATGCTGCTCAACGGCGGTGGAGTACAGCAGATCAACACCATCACCCGCGAGCTCAACCGCGCCCTCGACGGCCGCCGATCCGCGGCCCGTTCCGTCCTCGCCCGGATCGGCACCTTCGCCAAGGACCTCGACAAGCACCGCGGCGACCTCACGGACGCGCTCGGAGCCCTGGACCGGCTGTCGTCCACCCTGGCCGGCCGGGACGCCAGGGTCGGCGCGGTACTGGACCGGCTCGGCCCCGGCCTCAGCGTCCTCCGCGACCAGCGCGGCTCGCTCGTCACCATGCTCAGATCCCTGGACACGCTCTCCACGGCGGCCGTCGGCACCGTCGACCGCACCCGGGCAGACCTGGTGGCCGACCTGCGGGCGCTCGCACCCACCCTGAAGGGCCTGGCCGACGCGGGCCGGAACCTGCCCGCCTCGCTCCAGGTGCTGATGACGTACCCGTTCACCGACGAGGTGCTGAGCGGGGTCAAGGGCGACTACCTGAACGTCTACCTCAAGGTCGCCGCCGCCCCCGGCACCATGGTCCTGCCCGAACACGCCACGCCCGCGCCCACCGGGGGCACGCTGCCCCTGCCCTCCGTCGGGGAGGCCGGTGCCCGGTGACCACCCTCGGCACGCACATCAAGAACCTCGCCTTCCTGCTGCTCGGCACGCTGGTGCTCGGCTACATCGCGGTGACCTACGCGGACCTCGGACGGTTCGTCGGCGCGCCCGGCTCGTACACCGTACGCGTCCAACTCGCCGAGACCGGCGGGCTGTTCACCGGCGCCGGGGTCACCTACCGGGGCGTCGACGTCGGCCGGGTCCGGAGCATCGCACTGACCCGGGACGGGGTCGAGGCGCGCCTCGCCATCGACGACGGCACCCCGGCCATCCCCGCCGACCTGGACGCCAAGGTGGCCTCTCTGTCGGCGGTGGGTGAGCAGTACCTCGACCTCGCCCCCCGCACCGACCGCGGCCCCTACCTCCACGACGGCGACACCATCGCCCGCCGGGACACCAGCACACCCGCCCCCATCACCCGCCTCCTCACCGGCGTCGACGCCCTGGCCGCGTCGGTGCCGACCGACGACCTGCGCACGGCCGTCGACGAACTCGGCAGGGCCTTCGCCAACCAGGGCTCCAACCTCCAGGTGCTCCTGGACGCGGGCAGCCAGTTCCTCAACGCCGCCGACCGGGCGCTGCCCGCCACCACCCGACTGCTCACCGACGGGGAGACCGTGCTCAGGACCCAGGCCGACAGCACCCGCGCCCTCACCTCCTTCGCCACCGGGGCCCGTACGCTCGCCCGGCGGCTGAAGGACTCGGACTCGGATCTGCGCCGGGTCATCGACGAGACACCGGCCACCGCCGACGAGTTCACCGCGCTGCTGCGGGACAACGACCCCGGTCTGAGCGTGCTCCTCGCCAATCTGACGACCACCTCCGAGCTCCTGGTCACCCGTCAGCACGGCACCGAGGAGCTGATGGTGCGGCTGCCCCGGGTGGCCGCCGCGGGCTCCAGCGCGGTCGGCCCGGGCGGAGCGGACTTCGGCATGGTCACCACCTTCTTCAAGCCCCTGCCCTGCACCACCGGGTACGAGGGGACCCGCTACCGCGACGGCCTCGACACCGCCGGGGACGCGCCGGTGAACACCGGGGCGCGCTGCACCGCCCCGCCCGCGAGCGGCCGGAACGTCCGGGGCTCGGCCAACGCGCCCAGGGGCCCGGTCCCCACCCCGGCCGTGCCGGGCTCGCTGCCGGGCGCCGGCCGGGGAACCGGCGTGCTGGGCGCTCCTTCCGTACCGCCGCGGAGCCCCGTGGGCCTCGCCCAACTCCTCGGGCTGGGGGAGTGAGGGCATGAGACGCCGACGGCTCGTCCTGATCGCGGGGCTGGTGCTCGCCCTGGCGCTGTGCGGGGTGTCCGGATGGACGTACGCCCGCGCCAGGGGCGACGGCGATCTGACGTACGCGCACAGCCGCGACGCGGCGCTCGCCGACGGACGCCGCGGCATCGCCCGGCTGACCTCCCTCGACGCCCGTGCCGTCGACGCGGACCTGGCCGCCTGGCTGGACGCGACGACCGGACCGCTCGGGGACGAGCTGCGCGCGACCCGCGCCAAGAGCGCCCAGGTCCTCAAGGAGCAGGGCACCACGACCCGCGCCGAGGTCACCGACGCGGCCGTCACGGAGCTCGACGACCGCTCCGGCACGGCCCGGCTCATCGCGACCGTACGCGTCGAGGCGCGGCCCCGCACCGGTGCCCCGACCACCGACCGCAAACGTTTCGAGGCGGCCCTCGCCCGCACCGGCCACGGCTGGAAGCTCACCTCCCTGACCGCCGTCGCGGTCGGGACGGGCTGAGGGGAGGGACGGCGATGACCACGACCGAGGAACAGCCGGACACCGCGGCCGACGCCGCCGGGGAGACGCCCGCCCGGCGCCGTCCACGCCGCTTCCTGCCGCCGCTGCTCATCGCGGCCCTGCTGGCGGCGAGCGGCGTCCTGCTGCTGCTCGCCGGGCAGTCGAGGCACTCCCCGGCCACCGTCAACCGCGCCCTGACCGACCGCGCGGCCACCGACGAGGTGCTGGCGGAGGTGGGAACGGCGGCCTCCCGTGTGTTCAGCTACGCCCCGGACACCCTGACCCGCACCCGTGACGACGCGCGCGTGCTGCTGCGGGGGCAGGCGGCGAAGGAGTACGACGCGCTCTTCGCGCAGGTCCGCGAGCGGGTGGCCGAACAGGGGCTGACGCTCACCACCAGGGTCGCCCGCGCCGGGGTCACCCGGCTCACGGCCGGCCGCGCGGAGCTGCTGCTCTTCCTCGACCAGACCAGTGTGCGGCGCGGTGGCAGCGCGACGACCGTGGCCGCGCAGCTCTCGGTGTCCGCCGCGCGCGAGGGCGGCCACTGGCGGATCACAGCGATCAAGGCCCGCTAGGGCGGGTGGGGAGGTGTCATGGCACGGATGACCCGGGCGGTGCGCGGACGGCCGCCGCTGACGGCGGCGGCCGGGGTGGCGGCAGCGCTGGCCTGTGCGTTCGCGCTGTGGACGGGCGGTTCCTGGTACACGGCGGCGCACGACGACCGGGCCGCGTTCGCCCGTACCAGGGACGAGGTGCTGCGGGCCGGTGAGCAGGGCGTGCAGAACATGAACACCCTCGACCACGGCGACCTGGCCCACGGCCTCGACCTCTGGGAGGAGTCCGCCACCGGCGACCTCCTCAAGGAACTCAAGGACAGCAGGCAGCAGTTCGTCCAGCAGGTCGAGAAGGCCGGGACCACGACCACCGCCAAGGTGCTCTCGGGCGCGGTCACCGAACTCGACGAACGGGCGGGCCACGCCCGGGTGATGGTCGCGACCCGCGTCACCGTCGTCGCGGCGGACCACCGGAGCAGTACCAAGGACAGCCGGATGCTCGGCGAACTCACCCGCACCCCCGAGGGCTGGAAGCTGAGCCGACTGGGCCAGGCGCCGATCGGCGACGCGGCCACCCCCTCCGACAACCCCTCCGACAACCCCTCCGGCACCCCCTCGAACACCCCGGCCACCACCCCGCCCGCCGGTACGCCCACCCCCAGCGGCAGCTGACCCGGAGGCCCGCCATGTCGACCACCCGCCACCTCGTCAACCGCCGGCGCCGCCTGGCCGCGGCCCGCCCGCCCACCGCCCGGCCCCTCGATCGCGCCCGCAGTAAACCCGGACCGGGGACAGCACCCGAATCCAAGCCCGAACCCAAGCCCGAATCCAAGCCCGAATCCGAGTCCCGGTTCGGCCGTGCGGTCCGGCCGGCCAGGGAGAGGTTCCCGACCTGGCCCTCGGCCCTCGCCGCCCTGGCCGTGCTGCTCACCGCGTTCTCCGTCCTCGCCCACATCCAGGGCGGACACGGCGACAGGGGCGGCGCCGGACGCAACACCGCGCTGGCCGACACCGCCCGGACCAGCGAGGTGAAGGGCGCCGTCGAGGAGGCCGTGCGGGGGATCTTCTCGTACGACCACACCGACCCGGCCAGGACCGAGGCGGCGGCCAGAGACCGGCTGACCGGTTCGGCCGTCACGCAGTACCGGAGCCTGATGGAGCCGGTCCGCGAACAGGGGCCGAAGCAGAAGCTCGTGCTGACCACCACGGTCACCGACAGCGGCGTCGAGGTCATCGACGGGGACCGGGCCCGCGTCCTGGTCTTCGCCGACCAGACCAGTACCCGTACCGGCAAGGGCGGCTCCACCACCGTCGCCGCCGCGATGTTCGCCGTCGACGCGGTCCGCCGGGACGGCACCTGGCGGATCGCCTCCCTCGACACCTTCCAGCGGGCACCGGGCACCCCGACCGACCAGGGCAAGGAGTGAGAGCCGTGTTTCCTCGACAGACGAAGCGGGCCGCGGCGAGCCTCGCGCTGCTCGCCGCCGTCACCACACCGGCCATCGCGTGCGGCTCCTCGGCGCAGCCACCGCCCGAGGTGGACTGGGCGGGCGGGGTCTGCGCGCACCTGACGGACAGCGGCGCCGGACTGGCGGTGCCCACGGTCGACCGGACCCAGCCGGTACGGGCCAAGGGGCAGTTGCTCACCTTCCTCACCGCCCTCTCCCAGCGGCTCGGGGCGCTCCGCACGGACCTCCAGAGGGACGGGGCCCCGCCGGTCGCCGGCGGCGCCGGTGCGCTGGGCACGGCCCTGGCCCGGCTGGACACGGCGCGTACGTCGGTGGGCGAGGCGGTCACGACGCTCTCCCGGGCCGAGGTCACCGACGAGAAGTCGCTGAAGTCCGCACTGGACGCCGCGGGTTCGTCCCTGCGGGCGGTCAGCGCCTACAAGGGCCCCGCCGACGACCTCCGGGCGGATCCGAGGCTGCGGAAGGCGTTCGACGACAACCCGGACTGCGCGGCGGCCGTCAAGGCGGCCGGGGGCGGGGAGGGGACGCGCGATGGCTCATGAGCCCGCCCCGCGTGCCGAGCGTCCCGGACCCGGTCCGCACCAGAGCCTGCGGGAGTTGACGCCGGGGCAGCGGCTGGCCGTCGTCGTCGCGGCGGGCGCCGTCGCCGCCGGACTGCTCGTCCACACCGGCGCGACCTTCCTGCACCTCGCCCCGCGCAACGCGGCCACCGACGCCGTCGGCGACACCGTCAACGCGTATATGGCGCCCGAGTTCTCCCAGAGCTGGCAGCTCTTCGCGCCCGACATCACCCGCACCATGACGGCGGTCTCCGCCCGCGTCGAACTGCGCACGGCGGACGGCACCATCCGCACCGGCCCCTGGCGGGACCTGACCGCGCGGGACCTGGCCGAGCTGCGCGGCAACCCCCTGCCCAGCCGCGTCCGCCAGCAACTCGCCACCGCCTGGACGAAGATGCTGGCCGCGCACGATCCCCAGCAGCGGCCCATCGGCCCGGCGGGGCTCGACAGCGAGCAGTACCTCAAGCGTCTCGCCCTGTCCCGGATGCCCGCTGCCCCGGACGGCGCGCACGTCGAACGGATCCAGTTCCGCTCGACCGACACCACCGTCCCGCCGCCACCGTGGAAGACGCGCACCGCCCGCTCCGCGCCGGTGGTGCGCGTCTACCCCTGGTGGCCGGTGAGCGCCGCCGACTTCGCCGAGGGGCGTACGTCATGAGACCCCAACGGGGCGCCGAGAAGGGCGAGTCGACGCTCGACCGCGTTCTCGGCAGGGCCTGCGACCCGCGGGTATGGGCCCATCAGAGCGCGGCCGTACGGATCGGCATGGCCGCGATCTGGCTGCTGCTGCTCGTCCACGAGTTCTGGCGCCGCGAGAGGATCTGGGGCCCGGACGCACCCTGGAGCTGGCACCTCGCGGAGCACGCGCTCGACCGGAGCCACGGGTTCAGCGTGCTGCGCTGGTCCGGGAGCGAGCTGTGGTTCGAGGTGTTCTACCTGCTCTCGGCGGCCGTCGCGGTGGCGCTCCTGGTCGGCTGGCGCACCCGGACGGCCTCGCTGCTCTTCCTCGTCGGCGTCCTCTCCCTCGACCACCGCAACGAGAACGTCCTCAACGCCGGCGACACCATCTTCCGCATCACCGCGGTCTACCTCGTCTTCACGCGGTGCGCCCAGGTGTGGTCACTGGACGCCCGCCGACGCGAGCGCGCCCCGGCAACGGGCGACCGGGACCGTACGGGCGTGGTGCTGTGGTCCTGCTGCGGCCTGGTCCTCACCTGGGCGACGCTCCCGGGGCTGCTCGGCGGCGGCTGGGCGCTCGTGCTGTGGGGCTGCTGGGCCGGGCAGGGAGTGTGGCGCGGGGTGCGCGGCCGTCCGGGGGCGCGCCGCACCCTGGAGTTGATCGGTCATCTGCTGCACAACGGCGCGGTGGCGATGATGATGATCCAGCTCTGCCTGCTGTACGCGTCGGCCGGCTGGTACAAGATCCAAGGTGCGCCCTGGCAGGACGGCACCGCCGTGTACTGGTCGGCCGGACTCGACTGGCTGGAGCCGTACCCCGCGCTCTCCCACGCCCTCACCTCGCACGCGCTGACCGTCCTCGCCCTGACGTACGGAACCGTGCTCGTCCAGGTCGCCTTCCCGTTCAGCCTGCTCGACCGGCGGGTCAAGAACGTCCTGCTGGCGCTGCTGTTCGCCGAGCACATCGGCATCGGGCTGCTGCTGGGACTGCCGTACTTCTCGCTGTCGATGATCGCGGCCGACCTGGTGTTCCTGCCGACCGGGTTCCTGGTGGCGGCGGGGGAGCGGGCCGACGGGCTGCGGCGGCGGCTGACCGGTGACAGACGGCCGGCCCCCGACGCCTGGGGCGCGGAGGCCGGCCTGGCGGCCCGCTCGGAGGAAGAGGAGGGGGTCACCCCTTCTTGGCGAGCGTCATGTTGATCGTGTTGCCCGGGCCCGAGGTGAAGGCGCTCAGGATGTCGTTGAGCGCGCCGCAGCTCTTCAGCGGCGGCAGGATGTACGTCCCCTTGAGCTTGCCGCCGCTCAGCGGGTCGAACCGGCCGTCCGAGGTCAGGTTGACGTCGGCGGGGCTACCGGACTTGCAGTCGGCGCCGCCGCCCAGCGGGATGCCGAAGACGGCTATCTCGGGCAGTTTCACGTACATGCTCGACTTGGTGGTGAGGTCACCGGCGGTGCTGAGCGTGCCGTTCGTCCGGCCCACCTGCTGGAACTCGATCTTCGCGGTCGCCGGGAGGAACCCGAGGATCGAGAACTTCCCGGAGGTCGGGTTCAGCGTGAGATCGGCGTTGTAGGTGCCCGAGGCGAGGTCGAAGTCGGCCTCGATGCCGCCGGCCAGGGCGGTGGTCCCGTTCGCCGCCTTGATGGTCGAGCTACCGGTGAGGCCGTAGCTCAGGTGGATGGGTGGGTTGGGGGTGGTGGGGGTGGTGGGGTTGGTGGGATTGGTTGGGTTGGTGGGGTCGGTCGGGTTGGTCGGGTTGGTCGGGTTGGTGGGGTTCGTGGGGTCGGTCGGGTTCGTGGGGCTGGTTGGGTTGGTTGGGTTGGTCGGGTCCGTGGGGTTCGTCGGGTTCGTCGGGTTGGTTGGGTTCGTGGGGGTGTCTTCCACGACCTTGAAGCGGTGCAGGGTCTTGTCCGCCGACGTCAGGGTGCACGCCGCGTCGAACGTGTCCTTGCCCGTGACCAGTTGAACCGGCTTGCCGTTCGCGTCCCGCGCGATCATGTCGTGCAGCGAGATGTTGTTGACGTCGATGCTGCCGTCGCCGGTCCGGTCGAAGGTCAGCGGGGGCGCATGGCCGGTGGCCATCACCGCGAAGTCGGCGGGCGGGCTGGGGATGTCGCCCTTGGCCACGTCGTTCTCGACCTTGATCCCGGAGAGCGGCCCCGACGGGGTGTTCACCGTGACGTCGGCTGTCGCCTTGCCCTCCAGGGTCCTGGCGCCGACCAGTCCGAGGCCCTGCGCGGCCCGGGAGCTCACCAACGTGTTCGCGTCGATTTCGAAGGCCGGGGTCGCCCGGCCCTTCGGGATCTCGGCCGGGATGTCGGCCGAGATGGTGATCTTGATCGGGTCGGCGCCGATCAGGGGGAAGACGCAGGAGTAGTCCTGTACCAGCTTGGCGGGCACCGCCGTCGCCGTACCGGCCGCGGTGACCGACACCGTGGTGGTGACCACGCCGATGGCCGCGGTGACGGCCAGGGCGGACAGCGTCCCCTTGGTCCGCTTTCTCTGAATTCCCATGAGCTGCCTCTCGCAGTGGTGAAACCATCGTTTCCGGACCGGAAACTACTGAGCGGTAAGGTGGGGGTCAAGGTGAAAATCAGGTCCGGGCGAACCGAGAATTGCGAATTGGCAGTGACCGATGAATCGGAGGGTCTTTTTCGTTGTCCGGTGCGCACTTCACTCCGTGTGCGGACGGGATTCGGACGTATGCGGAACGGCCCTGAAGCGGCCGTTGACCGCAGTTCCCGGCATCAGTACTTTCCGGGGAGTACGGGAGTCCCCGAAAACAGATACAGGGTGAAATGCGTGTTCGCCGCTCGGCCGCTCTCGCACTGGCCGGTGGTGCGCTCCTCTCGTACGGCGTGGGGGACGCCACGGCCGGGCCGGGGCCGACGCGGCCGACCCCGGCCGGCCCGACCCCGACCGGCCCGGGCGGCTTCCCCGTCACCCCGTCACCCTGTCCGGCCCGCCGCGCGGCGCCGGAGCACCAGCCACACCGCCCCGCCGGCCAGGACGAGCCCGGCGAGGGCGACGACCGTCCAGTTCACCGTGGCGTAGCCGACCTCGGCGCTCTCGACCAGGTCGCCCGCCGTGTCGGCGGCCGTCACCTCGACGTTCCCCCAGTCCACCAGGGGTGGCCCGACCCACTTCTGGGTCACCTCGACGCGCTGGCCCGGCAGCAGTTCGGCGGGCAGACGCCGGCCCGGCGGCTCGAAGGCGGTGTGGCCGAACACCCCCTTCGCGCGCAGGGTGACCTGCGGCGAGAGCATCACGTTGCCGCTGTTGACGAGCGCGTACGAGATGGTCGCGGCGCGTCTGGCCCCCGGCACCAGCGGCGCGGTGTAGCGGAAGCGGACGTCGTCGATCCGCAGCCCCCGTACTCGGGCGCCGTTCACCTTGAGATACAGGCGGGCACCGACGGCCTGCTGGACCGCGACGCCGTTTCCGTCGGAGCGACCCAGACGCGTGTCCAGGGCGACGATCGCCCCGGGGTGGTCGCCGGGCTCGGCGCCCGCCGGCACGGTGAGCGTGAAGGGAACGGTGACCTGGCCGCCGCCGGGAACGGTCACCTCGGTGCGGTCCAGCCGCGTCCAGGCCCCGACGCCGGTCATCCGCTCGGCCTTGTTCCGTACGGCGAAACCGCCGTCGCGCGGGGTGTTGTACCCGTCCGTCCCATACAACTGGAACGTCGCTGTCCGGGCGTCGAGGTTCTTGACCGTCACCTTGTCGTGGACGGTCCCCCCCCGGTCGGCGGTCATCCGGAAGTACGCCCGGGCCGGTGTGTCCGGTGCGCCCTGGTGCACCGGGAACACCGACCAGCGGCCGTTGTCCGCGGCGTGCGCCGGTGGCAGGGGAAGGGCGGCGAGCGCCGCGAGCAGCCCGAGGACGACGAGAAGCGGCGCCGGGCGCCGCGAAGTGGTGCGGTGGCTCATACGGTTCCCCCTCATGGGGCCGGACGTGGGGACGGAAGTGGGCCGGTCGCTGGGTGCGACCGGCCCGGGGGAGGCGCGACTCACGTCAGGGTGAGGGTGAGCACGGCCTTGTAGTCGCCCGCGGCGGCCGTCGCGGGGATGTCGAGGGAGAGTGCGCTGTCCACGCTGAACCGGCCGCCGGTGGCGGGGGCGTCGGGCGCTCCGGCCAGGGTGGCGCCCACGGTTCCGACGGGGCCCTCGGTCCCGGCCACGCAGTTGCTCCTGGAGCCAGGCGCGGAGACGCACGAGGGCTTCCAGCGGAGCTTGTCCGCGGTGATCGATCCCGCCGTACCGGTGAAGTCGGTGACCTTGCCGGTCAGCGACCAGCCGTTGGCGCCGTTGCGGTCGTCCTTGACGGTGACGGTCTGGAGGTTGCCGCTGGAGACGCCGCCCACGCCTTGGTTGACGGCGGACAGGGCCACGTTGTCACCGGGCTGGCTCATGGAGAGCGTGCCGGCCGCGGCCTTCACCTGGGTGCTCAGGTTCTGCTGAGCGGTCGAACCGGAGGGGGCGGTGGGGTTGGTCGGGTTGGTCGGGTCAGTGGGGTTCGTAGGGTTGGTTGGGTTGGTCGGGTTCGTAGGGTTGGTGGGGTTCGTCGGATCAGTCGGGTTCGTCGGGTTGGTTGGATTCGTGGGGTTGGTGGGGTTGGTGGGGTTCTTCGGTACGACTTTGAAGCTCGCGAGGACCTTCTCCGTCGACTTCAGCGTGCACGGGGCGTCGAACGTGTCCTTGCCCGTGACCAGTTGGATCGGCTTGCCGTTGGCGTCGCGCACGATCATGTCGTGCAGACCGATCCCGTTGACCTCGATCCGTGCGTCACCCGGGGTATTGAAGGTGAGCGACGGGGCGTTGCCCTTGGCGTTGACGGTGAAGTCGGCCGGCGGGCTGGGAATGGTGGTCTTCTCGACCGTGTTCTCCACGCCGATTCCGGAGAGCGGGCCGTCCGGCGTGTATACGGTGACGCTTGCCCGCGCCATGCCTTCGAGTGTCTTGCCGCCGACCAGACCGAGCCCCTGAGCGGCCCGTGAACTGACCTTCGTGGCCGCGTTGACCGCGAATGCGGGGGACGGCGTCCCCGCTTCGATCTCGGTCGGAATCTCGGCCGTGATGGTGGCCTCGATCGGGTCGTTGCCGATCAGCGGGAATACGCAGTCGTACTGCTGGACGAGTTTCGCCGGTGCGGCCTGTGCGGCCCCGGCTCCCGCGAAGCCGAGAAACCCCGCGACGACACCGCCGACCGCGGTGGCGGCCAGGGCTGTTCGCGCCCCGGACTTCCTTTGCCGAGCTCCCATGAGGTACCTCTTGTGTGTTGTACGGACAGGGAAGTTCCGCGTTTCGGATGCGTAAACTACTTGTGAGTAGGGGGACGGTCAAGGCGCCGGATATGCAAGGGTGTCCAAGGTCCCGGTCATTCCTGTTTCTTGTCACCGCGGTGAGTATGTCCGTGCCCTTTCTTGTCTCCGCCGCACACATGCTCACCTGTGTGACAAATTCTGAAATGCGGGCGGAATGGAAAGAGAATGGGAAAACGGGACTCCGGAATTCCGCGCCCCTGCGGGGTTCTGTCCGAACCCGGCGCGGGCACGTCGTGGCGGTGTCCGGTGGTACTCGCGGTGGTACTCGTGGCGGTCCCGGGACGATTGCAATATGACGGCACGTCAGATATGACGGAACGTCAGGGAAGGTGGAGTCCATGGGGAAGCCGGGACGGCCGAGGAGGGCGCGGCGGGGCGCGAGGCGCCCTGGCAGCCGCTCCCCGCGGTCGGTATGGTCGGCCCCGGCCGAACGGCAGCCGACCGCGTCGGCCCGCAAGAGACCACGCCTGCCCTCAGTGCCCGGCGGCGCCTTCGAGCGCCCCCGTCCCACCGTGCGACCCGGCCCCACCGCGCGAACCCGCACCACCGCAACCCCCGGCAGCGGCACGAACTCCGGCACCAGCGCACGACCCCGCCCCGTCGCACCACCCCGCCCCAGCGCACCTCCGGGCAGTGGTACGAGCCTCGTCGGCGGCCCGTCGCCGTCGGACGGCCCACCCCCCGGCCGTCCGGCGGCCCCGCCGCCTTTCGGGCTCGCCGCTGCCGTCACCCCCCTCGCGGCACCATCGGTCTGATTCGGAGTGTTCATGACGCCCGTAGCGCCGAACCCTGAACTTGTCATCGGAGTGAGCCCGTTATGCCTGCCCGACCCGCGTCCGGTCGCCGCGGTCCGTCGAGCGGGCGGACTCGGAGTGCTGGATATCGGGACGGGCGACCGCCGGGCCAGAGAAGCCCTCGTGTGCGCAGACCGCTGGACGTCCGGTGTCTTCGGCCTCCGGGTCGGACCCTCCTGCGCGCTGACGCCCGAGGAGGTGGCCGAGGAGTGCGGCGGCACCCTTCCGCCCGTGGTGCTGCTCGCCCCCGGCGTCGACTGGAAGATCGGCCAACTGGGCGGCCGGACCCGGGTCCTGGCCGAGGTCGGCGACCGTGACGAGGCGCGCCGGGCCGCGGCCGACGGCGCGTACGGGATCGTGGCACGCGGGAGCGAATGCGCCGGCCGCGGCGGCGAACTGGGCACCTTCGTCCTGCTCCAGGCGCTCCTCGCCGACCCGGCGTACGAGCTCCCCGTGTGGGCCTGCGGGGGCATCGGCCCGCGTACGGCGGCGGCGGCCGTGGCGGGCGGTGCCGCCGGGGTCGTCCTCGACACCCAGCTGGCCCTGCTCGCGGAGTCGGGGATCACGGACGAGGCGGCAGCCGCGCTGCGCACGATGGACGGGGCCGAGACGACCGTCATCGACGGGGTGCGGGTCCTGCGCAACGCCCGCACCGGCCTCCAACTGCCGGTCGGCCAGGACGGGTTCCTCGCCTCGGTGTTCGCCGACCGGTGGGGCACCGTGGCCGGTGCCGTACGCGGGGTGCGCGAAGCGGTCCTCGACGCGGTGGGCGATCCGGCCGCCGCGCGGATCATGGCGGCGGGCTCCCCCCTGGCGCGGGCGCTCGGCACCCGGCTGCCCCTCGTGCAGGGCCCCATGACCCGGGTCAGCGACCGGGCGGGCTTCGCGGCGGCCGTGGGGCGCGAAGGGGCGCTGCCGATGCTGGCGCTCGCCCTGTCCGACGGCGCGCAGAGCCGCACCCTCCTCGAACGCACCCGCGACGAACTGGGCGAGCGCCCCTGGGGCGTGGGCATCCTCGGCTTCACGGACAGCCGTCTGCGGGCTGAGCAGCTCGCCGCCGTACGGGCCGTCCGGCCCACCCACGCCATCATCGCCGGGGGCCGCCCCTCCCAGGCGGCCGACCTGGAGGCGGCCGGCATCCGGACCTTCCTGCACGTCCCGTCGGCCACCCTGCTCACCCAGTTCATTGACATGGGCATGCGTAAGTTTGTCTTCGAAGGCGCCGAATGCGGCGGCCATGTCGGGCCGCGCAACAGCTTTCCGCTCTGGGAGGCGCAACTGGCGGTGGTCGAGGAGTACGTGCGGCGCGCGCCCGGCGCCGCGGGCGACTTCCAGGTGCTGCTCGCGGGCGGCATCCACGACGAGCGCTCCTCCGCCATGGCCGCCGCCGTCGCCGCCCCGCTCGCGGCGCGCGGGGTCGCGGTCGGCGTCCTGATGGGCACCGCCTACCTGTTCACGGCCGAGGCGGTCGAGTGCGGTGCGATCCAGCCGGTCTTCCAGCGCCAGGTGATCGCCGCCGGGGCCACCGCGCTCCTGGAGAGCGCCCCGGGCCACGCCACCCGCTGTGTCGCGAGCCCGTACACCGCCGACTACGCGGCCACCCGCGCCCGGCTGCGCGCCGACGGCACCCCCGACCGCCGGGTCTGGGAGGAGCTGGAACGGCTGAACATCGGGCGGCTGCGGATCGCCAGCAAAGGTGTCGAGCGCGAGGGCGCCGAGCTGCGACCCGTCTCCGAGCAGCGCCAGCTCGACGCCGGGATGTTCATGGCCGGGGAGGTGGCCGTGCTGCGCTCGGCGGCCACGACCGTGGGCGCGCTGCACGACGCCGTGAGCCGGGGCGCCGCCGCCTTCGCCGAGCGGCGCGCGGCCGAGCTCAGCGAAACCCCGGACACGTCCGGGGAGAGGGCCGAAGAGCCCGGCGCCCGGCCGCTCGACATCGCTGTCGTCGGCATGGCCTGCATGTTCCCCCAGGCCCCCGACCTCCCCACGTACTGGGCGAACGTCGTCGGCGGTGTCGACGCGGTCACCGAGGTCCCCGCCGACCGCTGGGACCCGGAGATCTACCACGATCCCAGCGGTGAGCGCGCGGGCACCACCGCGTCACGGTGGGGAGGCTTCCTGCCCCCGATCCCCTTCGACCCGTTCGCCTACGGCATCCCGCCCGCCTCGCTCGGCAGCATCGAACCCGTACAGCTCCTGGCCCTCGAAGCCGCGCGGCGGGCCCTGGACGACGCCGGGTACGGCGACCGGCCCTTCGACCGCTCCCGTACGTCCGTGGTCTTCGGCGCGGAGTCCGGCAGCGACCTGTCCGGTGCCACCACGCTGCGCACGGTCCTGCCCGCCTATCTGGGGGAGATACCGCCCGCCGTCGAGGAGCAGTTGCCGAAGCTCACCGAGGACTCCTTCCCCGGCATGCTCGCCAACGTCATCGCGGGCCGGATCGCCAACCGCCTCGACCTGGGCGGCGCCAACTACACCGTCGACGCGGCCTGCGCCTCCTCGCTCGCCGCGCTGGACGTGGCCTGCAAGGAACTCGCCTCCGGCACCAGCGAGATGGTGCTCTGCGGCGGCGCCGACCTGCACAACGGCATCAACGACTACCTGCTCTTCTCCTCCGTCCGCGCCCTCTCCCCGAGCGGCCGTTCCCGTACGTTCGACGCCTCGGCCGACGGCACCGTGCTCGGCGAGGGCGTGGCCTGCGTCGCGCTGAAACGCCTGGCCGACGCCGAGCGGGACGGCGACCGCGTCTACGCCGTGGTCAAGGGCGTCGGCAGCGCCAGCGACGGCCGCTCCCTCGGCCTCACCGCGCCCCGGCCCGAGGGCCAGCGGGCCGCCCTGGAGAGGGCCTACCGGGCGGCCGGGATCTCACCCGCCCGGGTCGGTCTGGTCGAGGCGCACGGCACCGGGACCGTGGTCGGCGACCGTACCGAACTGGCCACGCTGACCGAGGTGTTCACCGAGGCGGGCGCGGCGGCCGGCGGCTGCGCCCTCGGCTCCGTCAAGTCCCAGCTGGGCCACACCAAGTGCGCGGCGGGCCTGGCGGGCCTGATCAAGGCGGCGATGGCCCTGTACACCGGGATCACCCCGCCCACCCTCCACCTCCAGGAGCCGAACGCCGCCTGGTCGCCCACGACCAGCCCCTTCGCCTTCCACGCCGAGGCCCGGCCGTGGGCGGCCCCGGCGGCCGAACGCATCGCCGGGGTGAGCGCGTTCGGCTTCGGCGGCACCAACTTCCACGCGGTGCTCACCGCCCACACCGAGGGCGCGCCCCCGGACCGGGGGTACGAGACGTGGCAGGCCGAACTGTTCCTCTTCCGCGGCGCGGACACGGCGGCGGCCGGCCGGGAGGCGCGGTGGCTGCTGGAGGAGCTGGGGGAGCCGGACGCGCCGGGCGCCGGACCGCGACTGCGGGACGCGGCGCTGACGGCGGCCCGGCGCGCCGCGGGCCGGCCGGGCGCGGTGCGGATCGCGGTCGTGGCGGAGAGCGTGGCGGACCTGCGCGCGCTGCTGCGGAAGGCGGCGACGGGGGAGCGGGGACGGGGGGTGTACGCGGCGGACGAGGTGATGGACGGCCTCGGCGCCGAGCCCGAAGTCGCCTTCCTCTTCCCCGGTCAGGGCAGCCAGCGCCCCGGCATGCTCGCCGAGCTTCTGGTCGCGTTCCCCGAGGCCGCACATCCCGTGCGGCGGGGCGGGGCGTACGCCCCGGCGCTCTACCCGCCGAAGGCCTTCGGCCCGGGCGCCGCCGAGCGGCAGCGGGAAGCGCTCAAGGACACCAGGATGGCCCAACCCGCCCTCGGAATCGTCGGACTGACGGCCGGGCGCGTGCTGGAATCGGTCGGGGTCCGCCCCGCCATGGCGGCCGGGCACTCCTACGGCGAGCTGGTGGCCCTCGCCGCCGCCGGGGCCCTCACCCCGGACGCGCTGCTCGACCTCAGCGCCCGCCGGGCCGAGTCCATCCTCGACTCGCTCGGCTCCGACCCGGGCACCATGGCCGCGGCGGCTGCTTCCCCGGCCGACGTGGAGCGCGTCCTTACGACGGCCGGGCTCGGCGGCCGGGTCGTGGCCGCCAACCGCAACGGCCCCCGCCAGACCATCGTCTCCGGCCCCACCGCCCTGGTCGACGAGGCGATGGACCACCTCCGCGGCGCGGGACACGACGTCCGGCGCATCCCGGTCGCCTGCGCCTTCCACAGCCCGCTGGTCGCGGGCGCGGGCGAACGGTTCGCCCCGGCCCTGGCCCGGCACACCGTCAGGGCCCCGGAGTTCCCGGTGTGGGCCAACCGGACGGCCGCCGCGTATCCGGCCGAGCCCGACGGCGTACGCGCCGAACTGGCCGCGCAGATCGGCTCCCCGGTGCGCTTCGCCGAGCAGATCGAGGCGATGTACGCGGCGGGGGCGCGGATCTTCGTCGAGGCGGGGCCCGGCACGGTGCTCACCGGTCTCGTCGGCCGGATCCTGGGCGACCGGCCGCATCTTGCGGTCGCCTGCGAACCCCGGCCGGGCGCCGGGCTGCGCGGACTGCTGGAGTCGCTGGCCCGGCTCGCGGTCGCCGGTGTGCCGGTGGACGCCGGGCGGCTCCTCCACGGCCGGGGCGCGGTGACGGAGCGGCCCGAGCCGCCCGGCTGGACCGTGGACGGCCAGCTCGTCCGCACCCGGTCCGGCGAACTCCTGCCCGGAGCCCTGCAACCGGCCCGACGGGTCAGTCTGGAGACGACCACGGTGACGCGAGACGGCGACGCACAGCACGAGCTCATCGCGGACTTCCTGCGCACCACGCGCGAGCTGGTCGCCGCGCAACGGGACGTCCTGCTCACGCACTTGGGAGCGACCGGCGCCGGGGTGTCCCCGCCGCCCGTTCCCCCGCGTACGGATACCGTCGCACGGACCGTGCCCCCGGCCGTGGCCGAGGAGCCCGCACCCGTCGACGCGCCGCTCGCGGCGGTCGTGGACATCGAGCAGGCCGTGCTCACCGTCATCAGTGAGCGCACCGGCTACCCGGTCGACATGATCGAACCCGATCTGGACCTCGAAGCGGACCTGAGCATCGACTCCATCAAACGCACCGAGATCGTCGGTGAGCTGGCCCGCCATCTCGCCGGGACCCGCACCTTCGACGACGCGGAGATGGAGGAGCTGTCCCGGGCCCGGACGGTCGCCGCGATCACGGAGTGGATCACCGGGCACGAGACGCGCGCCGAGTCGCAGGGTCCCGCCCCGGCGCCCGCGCCCACCGTCGCGGCCGGGGCCCGGCCCGAACCCGAGCCCGAGCCCGGGCCCGTCCACGGCGTGCCCCCACGCCGCTTCCTGCTTGAGGAGACCCCTCTCGCCCTGCCGCCCACCCCACCGGACCCCTCCCTCGGCGGCAGGCGCTTCGCGCTGCTCGGCGGCGGCGCGACCGCCGAGGAGCTGACGGCACGGCTGGTGGACCGGGGTGCCGAGGTCGTCGCGTACGACACGGACCGGCGGCTCGACGCCGCCGACGGCCCCCTGGACGGGGTCTTCCACCTCGGCGCCGTCGTCCCCGCAGTCCCCTGCGACAGCGGTCCGCCGCTGCTCCCCGGGGCCTTCGAGGTCGTCCGCGCCGCACTGCGCCTCCGGCCGCGCACACTGATCTGCGCCAGGACCGCGCCCGGCGCCGGAGAGGAGGCGGGGGCCGGGCTGCCCGGGCTGTTCCGGACCATCGGGCGGGAGTACGACGACGTCATCGCGCGTGTCGTCGACCTCGACCCGGCGGAGACGGCCGCGCGGCGCGCCGACTTCCTGCTGGCCGAGCTGTACGCCGAGGACCGCGCCCCCGTCGTCGTGCGCACCGCCGCCGGGCGGTACGGCCACACCCTCGTGGAGCGCCCCCTCGGCGCTCTGGCACGGACCGGTGCCGGGCCCGCCGGGGACGGGGCCGCCGAAGCCGCGGCCCTCGGGCTCGACCGCGACAGCGTCGTCCTGCTCGCCGGAGGTGCCCGGGGCATCACCGCGGACTTCGCGCTGACGCTCGCGGCTGCCTCCCATTGCCGGATCGAACTCCTCGGCAGGACCCCGCTCCCCGCCGGGCCCGAGGACCCGGAGCTCGCGGGCGCCGCCGACGCGACCGCGCTGCGGGCGCTGCTCGCCGCCCGGGGCGACCTGGCCCCCGCCGCGATCGAACGCGAGGTCGCGAACCTGCTCGCGGCCCGCGAGGTCGCCCACACCCTGGACCGGCTGGAGCGGCTCGGCAGCCCCGCCGCGTACCGCGTCGCCGACATGCGCGACGGCGCGGCCGTGGCCCAGGCCGTCAAGGAGATCCAGGCCGAGCACGGCCGTATCGACCTGGTGGTGTACGCGGCGGGCGTGATCGAGGACCGGCTCATCGAGGAGAAGGACCCCGAGTCCTTCCGGCGGGTGTACGCCACGAAGGTGGACGGCGCCCGCGCGCTGCTCGACGCCGCGTCCCAGCTCGCCCACGCCCCCCGGACGGCCGTGCTGTTCGGCAGCGTCTCCGCCGTACTCGGCAACCGGGGGCAGGGCGACTACGCCGCCGCCAACGACGCGCTCGCGGGCCTCGGCGAACGGTGGGCGCGGCGCACCGGACGGCGGGCGCTGACCGTGCACTGGGGGCCGTGGGCGCCCTCGGCGGAGCACGCCGGCATGGTCAGCCCGCATCTCGCCCGGGAGTACGCCCGGCGCGGGGTGGCCCTCATCGACCGCGAGGAGGGGGCGCTCGCCCTGCTGCGGGAGCTGGCCTGGGGCGACGAGTCGGCCACATCCGTCGTCTACACGGCGTCGGGCTGGTGAGATGGCCGACCGGACGTCAGCCGCTGACGAGATGACGGGACGTCAAGTCCCGGTGGCCATCGTCGGTATGGCCGTCCTGCTGCCGGGCGCCGAGGACCTGGACGCGTACTGGCGCAACCTCGTCGACGGCGTCGACGCCGTACGGGAGGTGCCCGAGGGGCGCTGGGACCCGGTGTACTACCGGCCCGGCGACCCGGGCGGAGCCGCCGACCGGATCTACTGCCGGCGCGGCGGCTTCGTGGACAGCCTCGCCGGGGTCGACGCCGCCCGTTTCGGCATCATGCCGAGCTCGGTGGCGGGCACCGAACCCGACCAGCTCATCGCGTTGACGGTCGCGGCCCGCGCGCTGGCGGACGCGGGCGGCGAGGAGCGGCTGCCCGACCGCGGCCGGGTCGGCGTGGTCCTCGGCCGGGGCGGCTACCTCAATCCGGGACTGGTCCGCCTCGACCAACGAGTGCGCACCGCCCACCAGTTGACGCGCACCCTGGGCGAGCTCCTGCCGCACCTCGGCCCCGGCCAGCTCGACCGGGTGCGGGCCGCCTTCACCGAGACGCTGGGACCCGAGCACCCGGAGTCCGCGATCGGGCTCGTCCCCAACCTGGCGGCCTCCCGTATCGCCAACCGCCTGGATCTGCGGGGACCGGCGTACACCGTGGACGCCGCCTGCGCGTCCTCGCTGATCGCGGTCGACCAGGCGGTGGGCGAACTGGCCTCGGGCCGTTGCGACCTGATGCTGGCGGGCGGGGTCCACCACTGCCACGACATCACCTTGTGGAGCGTCTTCACCCAGTTGCGCGCCCTCTCGCCGAGCCAGCGCAGCCGCCCCTTCCACGCGGCGGCCGACGGCATCCTCATCGGTGAGGGCACGGGCGTGGTCGCCCTCAAACGCCTCGCGGACGCCGAACGCGACGGCGACCGCGTCTACGCCGTCATCCGCGGCACCGGAGTGGCCGGCGACGGCCGCGCCGCGGGGCTGATGAACCCCGACCCGGGCGGCCAGGCCCGCGCGGTCCGCCAGGCCTGGCGGGCGGCGGGTCTCGACCCGCGCGACCCGGACTCCCTCGGCCTCCTGGAGGCCCACGGCACCGGCACCCCGGCGGGCGACGCGGCGGAACTCGCCACCTTGGCAGAGGTGTTCGGGGCCGGCCCGGACGGCCCGGCCGCCCCCGTCATCGGTTCGGTGAAGTCGATGATCGGCCACTGCATGCCCGCGGCGGGTGTCGCCGGGCTGGTGAAGGCGGCCCTCGCCGTGCACCACGCGACCCTGCTGCCGACCCTGCACTGCGAGGACCCGCACCCGGCCCTCGCCCGTACCCGGTTCCGCCCCGCGTCCGCCGCCCGCCCCTGGGAGGGTCCGCTGCGCCGGGCCGCCGTCAACGCCTTCGGGTTCGGCGGCATCAACGCCCATGTGGTGCTGGAACAGGCGCCCGGCGCCGTGCCCGCCCCCCGCCGCGCGGCCGTGCGCGAACCGGAACGGGTGCTGCGCCTGACCGCCGGCACTCCGCAGGACCTGGCACGCCTGCTGGACGCGGACGACACGGCCGTACTCGCGCGGAGCGCGGCCATCCCGTACGCGCCGGACACACCCGCCGCCACCCGCCTCGGCATCGTCGACCCGACCGCGAAACGGCTCGCCCTCGCCCGCCGCGCGGTGGCCCAGGGCCGCCCTTGGCGGGGTCGCGGCGACGTGTGGTTCGCCCCGCGCCCCCTGCTCGGGGAGGCGGGCGGCGGCAAGGTGGCGTTCGTCTTCCCCGGCCTGGAGGCCGAGTTCGCCCCCCGGGTGGACGAGGTGGCCGAGCACTACGGGCTGCGGCTGCCCGGCCGTACGTACACCGGGGCGACCGACGTAGCCCGGCACGGCCTCGGCGTGCTGCGCGTCGGCCGGGTCCTCGACGAGGCCCTGCGCGCGCTCGGCGTCCAGCCCGACGGGGTGGCCGGGCACAGCGTGGGGGAGTGGACCGCGATGATCGCGGGCGGGATGTTCGCCGCCGACAAGGCCGACGAATTCTTCGCCTCCTTCGACCCCGACTCGCTACGGGTGCCGGGCCTGGCGTTCGCGGCGGTCGGCGCACCGGCGGCCGTGGTGGACCGGGCGCTCGCCGACTGGCCCGAGCTGGTCCTCTCGCACGACAACTCGCCCAGCCAGTCGATGGTGTGCGGACCCGAGCGGCCCGTCGAGGAGTTCGCCGCCAAGCTCCGGGCCGAACGCGTGCTCTGCCAGGTGCTCCCCTTCCGCTCCGGCTTCCACACCCCGATGCTCGCCCCCTACCTCGGCCCCATGAAGCGGGGCGTGGACGCGGCGGAGATCCTTCCGCAGCGGGTCCCGGTCTGGTCCGGCACCACGGCGGCCCCGTTCCCGGCCGACCCCGACGCGGTCCGCGCCCTGTTCGTCCGCCACCTCCTGGAGCCGGTGCGGTTCCGGCCGCTCGTCGAGGCGCTGTACGCGGCGGGCTTCCGCGCCTTCGTGCAGGCCGGTACCGGCCGGCTCACCTCCCTGATCGACGACACCCTCAAGACCCGCGACCACCTCGCCCTCTCCGCCAACTCGCCCCGGCGCGGCGGACTGGCGCAACTGCTGCGGGTGGAGACGGGGCTGTGGGCGGAGGGGTACGCGCTGCGGCCCCGCCGGACCGACGGACCGCACGGCGCCACCTCGCCGGACAGGCCGCGCCCCGCCCCCGCCCCGATCCCCCTCGACCTCACCGCCGCGCTGGTCCCGCTGGACCCCCGCCGCCTGGAGGAGTTGCGCGCCGAGCTGCGCCCTCGTACGGAAGCCGACGGCGAACGCCGGCGACCGGCACACGGGTTGGGGGAGGCGGTCATCCGCCGCCACCCCGTCGCCGCCGAGCTGGACGCGCTGCTGCGGGAGACCGCGGACAGCGTCACCGCCGTGCTGGCGGCGGCGGGCACACCGGCGGCGGCCGGAGTTCCGGGCGCCGCGCCGCCCGCCGAGCACCGCACCCAGCTGCGCGTCTCGACCGACGCCATGCCCTACCTCCTCGACCACTGCTTCTTCCCGCAGCGGCCGGGCTGGCCCGAACCCGCGGACCGGCACCCGGTCGTCCCGGCCACCACCGTCCTGCACCACCTGATGGCCGCCGCCGAGCGGGCCGCGCCCGGGCAGCGGGCCGTCGCCGTGCACGACGTCCGGCTGGAGAAGTGGGTCAACGCCATCCCGGCCGTGGACGTCACGGTCACCGCCCGGCCGCAGGGCCCCGGCCGATGGGCCGTCGCCTTCGGCCCGTACGCCCACGCGACCGTCGAACTCGCCCCCGCCCACCCCGCCCCGGCGCCCGCCCCGCCGCTGGACACCGCCGACGAGCGCCCGCCGGACCACGCGGCAGCCGAGCTGTACCAGGACCGGTGGATGTTCCACGGGCCCGCCTTCCAGGGCGTCACCGCGCTGAAGGGGATCGGGCCCCGCCATGTCCGGGGCACCATCACCACGCCGCCCGCGCCGGGCGCGCTCCTCGACAACGTGGGCCAACTCCTCGGCTACTGGCTGATGTCGACCCACGCCTCCCGGACCGTGATCTTCCCGGTGGCCCTGGCGCGGGCCCGCTTCTTCGGTCCGCACCCGCCCCTCGGCACGCCCGTCGACTGCCATGCGGTGATCACCTCGCTCACCGAGGACACCCTCCTCGCCGACGCCCGGCTGACCCTGCCCGACGGCACGGTGTGGGCGGAGCTCACCGGCTGGCGCGACCGCCGCTTCTCCGGACTCGACGCCCGCAGGTCCGGCGGATACCCCGAGCACCTGGCCCTCGCCGAGGCCCGGCCCGGCGGCTGGTGCCTGCTGCGGGACCAGTGGCCGGACCTGGCCTCCCGCGACCTGCTGATGCGGATGCAGCTGGGCCGGGCCGAGCGGGAGGCGTACGAGGCGAAGCCGCCGCGCGGCCGGCGGCAGTGGCTGCTCGGCCGGATCGCCGCCAAGGACGCGGTACGGCGGTGGCTGTGGGAGCGCGGCGAGGGCGCGGTGTTCCCGGCCGAGATCGAGATCGTGAACGAGGCGTCGGGACGGCCGCGCGCGGTGGGAAAACACGGCCGTACCCTCCCGCCGCTGGAGCTGTCCCTCGCCCACCGGGGCGATCTGGCGGTCGCGCTGGTACGCCCCGCGGGGCCCGGCCCGTATCCCAGCGGCGTCGGCATCGACGTCGAGGAGATCACCGACCGCACCCCCGAGACGTATCGCGTCGCCCTCGGCCCGCGTGAACTCGCCCTGCTGGGGCGGCTCGTGGCGACGAGCGGAGAGCCCGAGGCCCGCTGGTTCACCCGTTTCTGGACGGCCAAGGAGGCCGTCGCCAAGGCGGCGGGGACCGGGCTGGGCGGCCGGCCGCACGCCTTCGAGGTGACCGGCGCGACCGCCGACGCCCTCACCGTCACCGTCGACGGCCGCCGCCACCACGTCCCCTGCGCCCTCGTCACCGACACCCATGTCGTGGCCTGGACCGAATCCGCGCCGCCCACCGAGGAGAGTGCCCCGTGACCACCAGCGAACGGCCGCCCGCCCCCGCCCCGCTCGCCCCGCCCCCCGACGAGGAGACCGTCCTGGCCGAGATCGCCCGCGCGATCGTCACGGTGCTCGGGGACTACGCCCTCGACCCCGCCGACATCCGCCCCGACACCCTCTTCGGCGACGACCTGGAGCTGGAGAGCATCGACCTCGTCATGCTCTCCGGACATCTGGAGGAGCGGTACGGGGAGCGGGTCAACTTCGCCGAGTTCGTCGCCGGTCTGGAGATCGACGAGATCATCGCGCTCACCGTCGGCCGGCTCGTCACCCATGTGGTGGACTGCCTCGGCCGGGCACCCGGACCGGGAGCCGCCCGATGGTGATGATCCACGCCAACGGGCTCGGCCTGCACGTCCAGCGGCTCACCCCCAGGAGCCGCCGGCCCCGGGGGACGACCGTGTTCATCCACGGCGCCTTCATCGACAGCCTCGCCAGCTACTACTTCACCCTCGGACCGGTCTTCGCCGCCGCCGGGTACGAGGCCGTCATGTACGACCTGCGCGGGCACGGCCGCAGCGAACGCCCGCCCTCCGGCTACACCCTGGAGCACTTCACCGCCGACCTCGACGCCCTCCTCGACGAGCTGGGGATCGACGGCCCGGTCCATCTCGTCGGCAACTCCTTCGGCGGCACCGTCGCGCTCGACTACGTCGTGCACCGGCCCGAGCGCGTCGCCACCGTCACCGTGATCGAGTCCGGGCCCGCCAGCCGCACCTGGTCGGACACCATGACGGCCGCGCTGCGGCACGCCGTGGGAATGCCGGAGGACGACGCGCTGCTGTGGTTCACCGAGCAGTACGGCACGCTCTCCTCGACCCGGACCGGCGACGCCCGCCACGACGCCCACATCCGCCGGCTCGGCCAGGCCGCCGGGCGCCTGGTGCGCTCCACCACCATCGCCGAGGACATCCCCGGCGGGCGGGTCCTCACCGACGAGCAGTTGGGCCGGGTGCGCTGCCCGGTACTGCTGATCAACGGCCAGGAGGGGCTGGTGGCCGCCGAGGCCGCCCGGCTGCGGTCGCTGCTGCCGTGCTGCCGCGTCGCGGTGGTGCCCGGGCAGAAGCACTCGGTCCTGGTCGAGGCGTCCGACGCGGTCGGTGAGCTGGCCCTGAGCTGGATCCGCGACCATACGGCGGCCCTGCCCGAGCCCACCGCGGCGGCCCCGGGGCCGGGCGGACCGGGGCCGGCCCGGTGAGCCGCTTCCTGTTCGTGGTGCCGCCGCTGACGGGCCACGTCAACCCGGCCGCGGCCGTCGCCGCCGAACTCGGCGCCCGGGGCCACGAGGTGGCCTGGGCGGGCCGCCCGGAGGTCGTGGGGCGGCTGGTGGGGGAGCGGCCCCTGGTGTACGCGTGCGCGGGCCCCGACGGGATCGGCGGACGGCCGCCCGAACTGCGCGGGGTCGCGGCCCTGAAGTTCCTCTGGGCACGGTTCCTCGGGCCGCTCGCCGAGGCGATGGCGCCCGGGGTGGCGGCGGCGGTCACCGACTTCCGGCCGGACGTGGTGGTCGCGGACCAGCAGACCGTGGCGGGCGCCCTGGTGGCCGAGCGGCTCGGGGTGCCCTTCGCGACCTCCTCGACCACCTCCGCCGAGCTCACCGACAGCATGGCGGGGATGCCGGGCGTGCACAGCTGGCTCACCGGGCTCCTCCACGAGCTGCGGCAGCGCATCGGAGACCCGGGCGCCACCCACGATCCGCGCTTCTCCCCGCTCCTCACCCTCGCCTTCACCACCCCCGAGCTGACCGGCCCGTACACCACTCCCGACACCGATCTGCGCTTCGTGGGCCCGGCGCTGGCCGCCCGGCGCTCGGCCACCGGGGACTTCCCCTGGCCGTGGCTGGACCTGGCGCCCGGGACACCGGCCGTGCTGATCACCCTGGGTACGGCGAACACCGACGCGGGCGGGCGCTTCCTCGCCGAGAGCGTCGCGGCGGTGCGCGCCCGCGCCGGGCGGCTGCGGGCGGTGGTCTGCGACCCCGGCGGGCTGCTCGGGCCGGTGCCGCCGGAACCCGGCCTCCTGGTCGCCGCGGAGCTGCCGCAGGTCGCCCTGCTGGAGCGGATGGCGGCGGTGGTCTGCCACGCGGGCCACAACACCGTCACCGAGGCGCTCTGGCACGGGGTACCGCTGGTGGTCGCCCCGATCCGGGACGACCAGCCGGTCGTGGCGGCCCAGGTGGTGGGCGCCGGGGCCGGGGTGCGGGTGAAGTTCGCGCGGGCCGGGCGCGAGCAGATCGGCGCGGCCCTGGACGCGGTGGTGACCGGGCCGGGCCACCGCAACGCGGCCCGGCGGATCCGGGACGCCTTCCGCGCCGCCGGGGGCGAGTCGGCCGCCGCCACGTGCCTGGAGAAGCTCGCCGCCGCGGAACAGCCCCGATAGAGCCCCCACCCCGTAGAGAGGGACGCACATGCCCGACAGCGAACGGATCGCCGGCCTCCGCCCGTCGTACCAGGAGGAACTGGCCCGTGGCACGGCCCGCTTCTACCTCCCGCCGCGCCCCGACTGCCCGTGGTGCCTCGGCCGCGACCTGCGCCGCAAGTTCCGCACCACGGACCTCATCCAGGGCAAGCCCGGCCACTTCGTCCTCGAGGAGTGCCGGAGCTGCGGGCACGTCTTCCAGAACCCGCGCCTGAGCCCGGAGGGCCTGGACTTCTACTACCGGGACTTCTACGACGGCCTCGGCGCGGAGACCACGGCCAAGATGTTCGAGGGCAACGGCAGCAAGAAGCGGTTCCGCCGCAGCGCCCGCGCGCTGCGGCGGGTCGCCCTGCCCCGCCGCTGGCTGGACGTCGGCACCTCGCTCGGCCACTTCTGCGCCACCGCCAAGGAGGTCCTGCCCGACACCGAGTTCGACGGCCTGGACATGGGCGAGGGCGTCGAACTCGCGGCCAAGGAGGGCCGCGTCAAGGAGGCCTACCGAGGGCTGTTCGTGGAGCTCGCCGCGGAGATGGCTGGCCGTTACGACACGGTCAGCATGTTCCACTACCTGGAGCACACCCCCGACCCGCACCGGGAACTCGCGGCCGCGCACACGGCGTTGGCGCCCGGCGGACGGCTGCTGATCGAGGTGCCCGACCCCGAGTCGCTGTCGGGACGCCTGCTGGGCCGGCGCTGGCTGCCCTGGTTCCAGCCCCAGCACCTCAACATGGTCCCCATGGGCAACCTCTGCCGACGGCTGAGCGAGCTGGGCTTCACCGTCGAGGTGGCCGAGCGGCGCGACGCCCACATCCCCGCCGACCTGGCGTGCGCCACCTGGTTCCTGTTCGACCGGCTCCTGCCGCGCGACGACGCGCCCTGGCGGCCCCGCAGACCCGGCCGCGCCGCACGGGCCGCGCGGTTCACCCTGGTGTGGGCGGCCGTACCGGTGCTGATCGCGGTGTACGCCCTGGACCAGCTGCTCAACCCGCTGGCGCGGCGCACCCGGTTCTCCAACGCGTACCGGGTCATCGCCCGCCGGGACGGCTGAGCGGACCGGTCACCCGCCCGACAGCACCTGCGCCAGGTCGTAGGAGACCGGTTCCTCCAGCTGGGTGTACGTACAGCTGTCGGGGGACCGGTCCGGGCGCCAGCGGCGGAACTGGGCGGTGTGGCGGAAGCGGTCGCCCTCCATGTGGTCGTAGGCCACCTCGCACACCCGCTCCGGCCGCAGCGCCACCCACGACAGGTCCTTCTTGCCGGTCCAGCGGCTCTGCGCGCCCGGCAGCCGGGCGCCCGCGTGGGCGGCCTCGTCCAGCCACGCGGCCCACGGGTGCCCGCCGCCCACCGGGTCGTCCATCAGGAGCGGCGCCAGCTCCTCGATCAGATCGGCCCTGCGTTTCATCGGGAAGGCCGCGCAGACACCCACGTGCTGGAGGGCGCCGGCGCCGTCGTAGAGGCCCAGCAGCAGCGAACCGACGACGGGGCCGCTCTTGTGGAAGCGGTAGCCCGCCACCACCGCGTCGGCCGTGCGCTCGTGCTTGATCTTGTACATCAGCCGGGCGTCCGGGCGGTAGCGCAGGTCGAGCGGCTTGGCCACCACCCCGTCGAGCCCGGCGCCCTCGTACCGCTCGAACCACTCCTGGGCCCGCTCGACGTCCGTGGTGGCGGGCGCCAGGTGCACCGGCGGCCCGACGCCCTTCAGAGCCCCGGTCAGGGCGGCCCGGCGCTCGCTCAGCGGGGTGTCGAGCAGCGAGTCGTCCCCCAGCGCCAGCAGGTCGAAGGCGACGAAGCTGGCCGGGGTCTGCTCGGCCAGCAGGTTCACCCGGGAGGCGGCCGGGTGGATGCGCTCGGTGAGCCGGTCGAAGTCGAGGCGGCCCCCGTGGACGATGACGATCTCCCCGTCCACCACACAGCGCCCGGGCAGCCGCTCCTTGAGGGCCCGGGCGAGCTCGGGGAAGTAGCGGGTGAGCGGCTTGCCGTTGCGGCTGCCGATGACGATCTCGTCGCCGTCGCGGTGCACGATCGCACGGAAGCCGTCCCACTTCGCCTCGTACTGCATCCCGGGCGGAATCCTGGCGACCGACTTGGCGAGCATCGGCTTCAGGGGTGGCATCACCGGCAGATCCATACCGTTGATTCTCGCCGGACTGTGCCGATATGCGCCATTTGCGGCTCGCGCCTACCGTGGCCTGCATGGGCACGAGCAAGGGTGAGGCCGTGGAACTGGACGTGGCCGGACGGTCCGTCCGCCTGTCCAACCCGGACAAGGTGTACTTCCCGGAGCGCGGCTACACCAAGCTGGACGTGGCCAGGTACTACCTGACCGTCGCCGACGGGATCACCCGCGCCCTGCGCGACCGCCCCACCACACTGGAGCGCTATCCGGACGGGGTGGACGGCGAGTCCTTCTTCCAGAAGCGGGCCCCCAAGAACCTGCCCGAGTGGATCCCGACCGCCCGGATCTCCTTCCCCAGTGGCCGCCACGCCGACGAGATCTGTCCGACCGAGGCCGCCGCCGTGCTGTGGGCCGCCAACCTGGGCTGCCTCACCTTCCACCCGTGGCCGGTGCGGCGCGAGGCCACCGACCACCCGGACGAACTCCGCATCGACCTCGACCCCCAGCCCGGCACCGGGTTCGACGACGCGGTCCCGGTCGCCCACGAACTGCGCGCCCTGCTGGAGGAGTCCGGCATCCGGGGGTGGCCCAAGACCTCCGGCGGGCGGGGCATCCACGTCTTCGTCCCCATCGAGCCCCGCTGGACCTTCACCGAGGTGCGCCGCTGCGCCATCGCCGTCGGGCGGGAGCTGGAGCGGCGCATGGCGGGGAAGGTCACCACCGCGTGGTGGAAGGAGGAGCGCGGCGAGCGGATCTTCGTCGACTACAACCAGACGGCCCGCGACCGCACCATCGCCTCCGCCTACTCGGTCCGCCCCAAGCCGCACGCCCCGGTCTCCGCGCCGCTGCGCTGGGAGGAGCTGGACGACATCCGGCCCGAGGACTTCGACCTGAGGACCATGCCCGAGCGGTACGCCGAGGTGGGGGACGTCCACGCGGACATGGAGGACCACGCCTTCGGCCTGGAGCCGCTCCTCGAACTCGCCGCCCGGGACGAGCGGGACCACCGGCTGGGCGACATGCCGTATCCGCCGGACTATCCCAAGATGCCCGGGGAGCCCCTGCGGGTGCAGCCGAGCCGGGCCAGAAAGAAGGAGTCCTAGGGCGTGTTGTGGCGCGTCACTGCGTGTCGACGTCGGCCGTGACGATGGCGCCGTTGCCGACGGTGTACGTCCCGGCGAAGAGCTTGTGCGTGCCGTCCGCCTGCAGCGCGTCGAGCCGCACGGTCACGGTGTCCCCGGAGACCGAGTCGACGGTGACCGTATCGGAGACGGTGGTGGCCAGGCCCTTGACGTAGGAGTCGTAGGTGCCGCCCAGGTTCTTCCCCCCGAGCTCCCACGCGCGCGCGTAGTCCTTGGCGTTGATGGCGGCGAAGTAGTCCTCGACGACCTGCTGGGCGGGTGCGGTCGCGGCGGTCGTGGCGTTCGTGGTGGCCGCGGTGGTCGGCGTGGTCGGTGGGACCGATGTCGGTGCGGCGCTGGACTGTGCCGGTGCCGGGACCTCTCCGGCCCGGCTGGGAGAGGCCGGTGTGGCCGTCCGGGTGACAACGCTCTGCGAGACGGCGGGAGCGGCCGGCTGCGGGGTGTCCCGGGAGCTCAGGGTCATCACCGCGGCTGCGCCGCCGCCCGCCAGTACCGCGGCCAGTGCTGCCCCGGCTATCAGCAGCGACCTGTGCCGTCTCCGTCCGCCGTCGCCCGCGCCGCCCGGATGGTCGTCGTGGTCGGCCGAGGCCACCCGTGCGGTCGGCGGGGTGGCCACCCGATGGTCGTCGTACGGCGCCCGACCGGACCCGGCCCCGCCGCCCGGCGCGTAGGGCGGCGGAAGCGGGGTGTGCGGTGGCGTCCGCGTCGCGTCCGGGACGAAGCGCTCCTCGCTGCCGCTGCCGCTGCCGGTGTCCGTCGGGGGCGCCACCTGCGTGGGCGGATGCTCCGCCGCCCCGGGCGCGCTCACCGGCAGCCCGGCCGCCACCTCGTCCAGCATCCGCCGGGCCTGCTCGGCGGTGACCCGCTCGTTCGGGTCCTTGCGCAGCAGCGCTTCTATGACCGGGGCGAGCGGGCCCGCGTGCCGGGGCTCCGGAAGCTCCTCGGCGACCACCGCCTGCAAGGTGCTCATCGTCGTGGTGCGGCGGAACGGTGACTGGCCCTCCACCGCGGCGTACAGCGTCACACCGAGCGACCACAGATCGGACTCCGGGCCCGGCCGGTGGCCCATGGCACGCTCCGGGGCGAGGTAGTCCGGCGAACCGACGACGTCGCCGGTGCGGGTCAGACCGCTGGAACCCCCCATGACGGCGATGCCGAAATCGCCGAGCACCACCCGGCCACCGCGCTCCAGCAGCACGTTGGCCGGTTTGACGTCCCGGTGCAGAACCCCGAGCTGATGCGCCCGGTCCAGCGCCGACAGCAACTGTGCGCCGAGCCGGGCCGCGTCCCGTGGCAGCAGCGTCCCCTCGGTGGCGATGACGTCGGCGAGCGACTGGCCGTCGATCAGCTCCATCACGATCCACGGCCGGCCGTCCTCCTCCAGCACATCGAATACGGTGACGACGCCCGGGTGTTTGACCCGCGCCGCGGCCCGTGCCTCCTGCTCCATCCGGGCGTGCAGCACCGCGAGTTCCTCGCGCGGGAGGCCGCTGACCGTCAGCTCCTTCACCGCCACCTCACGGCTGAGCACCTGATCCTGCGCCCGCCACACGGTGCCCATCCCGCCGTGGCCGAGCTGTTCGACGAGGAGGTACCGGCCGGCCAGCAGCCGCTCGGCATCGGCACTCATGGCGCTCCCGAGGCGTGACCGAGCGGGCGGGGGCACCGTGCGGAGGGGGTGTGCGTCGTCATGGTTCCTCACTTCCGCCGTCGTGCGGTCGAGGATCCCGCCCCTTTCCATGCTGAGCCGCCTGCCGGGCGTTGTCGCGCCGAACCGGACCGCCGCCGCTAGGCCAGGGGCGGCCGGCGCTCGGCCGGGGGCAGCAGGAGTATCTCCAGCGCCTGGGCGCACGCGCGCGCCTGCGCCAGGAACCAGACGGCCCGCTCGTCCGTCATCACCACCGGCGCGGCCCGCAGCGACAGGGCGAAGCGGGCGTGGCCGGCGCGGTCGAGGACCGGCACGGCCAGAGTGCGCGTCCCGTACGCCGTGCCGTACGCGCCGGGGACCGCCTCGCTCTCCTCGCGCGCGAAGCCGTCGGCCCGTACGTCCGCCAACTCCCCGTCCAGGTCCGACGGTTCGTCCGGCCCGGGCCAGGCGAGCAGCACCCGGCCCGGCGCCGTGGAGCGCAGCGGGCGGCGCAGCCCCGCCATCGGGGGGACCGGGCCGCCCGCCACGATCACCGCGTGCGGTCCGCTGCGCAGCGCGAGGTCGGCGACGGCGCCGGTCCGCGCGCCCAGGTCGGCGAGCTCGGGGGCGGCCAGATGGAGTCCGCGCTGGTGGTACGAGAGGCGGCCGAGCTCGGTCATGGCGGGGCCGAGCCGGTAGCGCGCGGTGCGCACGTCCTGCTCCAGGAAGCCCGCCCCGACGAGGGTGCGGGCCAGCCGGTGGGCGGTGGAGACGGGTAACCCCAGGCGCCGGGAGAGATCGGACGCGCTGAGGTCGGGGCCGTTGTCGTGGAAGGAGTGCAGCACCTCCAGGGCGCGCTGCACGGCCTGCGCGCCGGTCGGTGTGCGCACCGTGGTGGCCTCGGTCATATCGGCTCCCTGACGGGTCGTGATCGACGAAGGGCTCCACACTACGGCCGGGTGTTCTGGTCGCTCAGGGCAACGGCGAAGGCGGCCGGAACCACTCCCGTCCCGTGATCGACAGGCTGGAACCGGCCAAAGAGCGGGCGGCGCGCGAAGATCGCTTGACGCGGGCGGCGGAAGGCGTTCAACGATCATTGACCGGACGTTGATCCGGCCCGGCCAGCATGGAGGCATGTCGATCAACACCACCATCGCCGGGCCGGAACTCGCCTGGCAGGAGACCGCGTTGTGCGCCCAGGCGGGGCCCGAGTTCTTCTTCCCCGCCCCCGGCAGCTCGACGCGCGAGGCCAAGCAGCTCTGCGGCGGCTGCGAGGGACGCCAGGCCTGCCTGGAGTACGCGCTCGCGAACGACGAGCGGTTCGGCGTCTGGGGCGGCCTCTCCGAGCAGGAGAGACTCCAGCTCCAGCGCAGCCGCGGGCTGCGGCGCGGCCGGGCCTGAGGGGTAGAGCCACGAACCCGGCCGGCTCAGGAACGGCCGGGTTCCTCCGGCGGACGCGCGTGCCCTTTTCGGGGGTGGGCCGCGCGTCCGCACCCCCCGCTCCCGCCCCCCCGGGGCCGCCCACCGGATCCGGACGGTTCCGGTGCAAGGTGCCCCACAAGCCCTGGCACGTCCCGCCCCGGCGGGTCATGCTGTGCGGGTCCAGGAGCGACGTCACGGCATGGGGGGCGTGGTGAGGAGAGCGGGCAGGGGGGCGCGCACATACGACTACATCGTGGTGGGAGCGGGTTCGGCGGGCTGTGTGCTCGCGGCGCGGCTCTCCGAGGATCCCGGCGTCCGGGTCGCGCTCGTCGAGTCCGGGCCGCCCGACCGCCATCCGCACATCCGTGTCCCGGCCGCCTTCCCCAAGCTCTTCAAGACGGCGTACGACTGGGACTTCACCACCGTCGAGCAGAAGGCGCTGGGCGGGCGCGAGCTGTACTGGCCGCGCGGCCACACCCTCGGCGGCTCCTCGTCCATCAACGCCATGATGTGGGTCCGCGGCCACCGCGCCGACTACGACGCCTGGGGCGAGGCGGCCGGGCCCGAGTGGGGCTACGACGCGTTCGTGCGGTACTTCCGCCGGGCCGAGCGCTGGACCGGCCCGGCGCCCCAGGACTGCGTCTACGGCACCCGGGGACCGCTGTGGATCTCGCCGCTGCGCGACCCCGCCCCGCTCACCCTCGCCTTCCTCGCCGCCTGCCACGACCGCGGCCTCACGGGGCTCAGGGAGCTCAACGGACCGGACCACTCCGGATATGCGACGACCCCGGTCAACCAGCACCGGGGGCGCCGGTGGAGCGCCGCCGACGGCTATCTCCGGCCGGCCGCGCACCGCTCCAACCTGGACGTGTTCACCCGTACCCGGGTGCGGGGGCTGGAGTTCGAGGGCAGCAGGGTCACCGGAGTCCTCACCCAGGGCTCCCCGGGCGCCCTCACCACCCGCCGCGAGGTGATCCTCAGCGCGGGCGCCATCGGCTCGCCGCAGCTGCTGATGCTCTCGGGAATCGGTGACCCGGAGCGCCTGCGGGAGGCCGGGGTGGAGGTCAGGGTGGCCTCCCGGGACGTCGGCCGCCATCTGAAGGACCATCTCGCGTACGCGGTGACCGTGCGCTGCCCCCGGCCCGTCACCCTCACCGGCGCGGACACGCTCCCCAACCTCGGGCGCTTCCTGCTGCGCGGCCGGGGCCCGCTGACCTCCAACCTGGCGGAGGCGGTCGCGTTCGTGCGCACCCGGCCCGGCCTGGTGGCGCCCGACATCGAGCTGGTCTTCGCCCCGGTGCCGTTCGTCGGCCACGGGCTGACCCCGCCCACCGAGCACGGCCTCACCGTCGGGGTGGTCCTGCTCCAGCCCGACGGAGAGGGGCGTGTCGAGCTGAACGGCCCGGCCGCCACCGCCCCGCCGCGGATCGACCCCGGCTATCTGACCGCCGAGGACGATCTGCGCCGGCTGCTGGTGGGGGTGCGCCGGGCGGAGCAGTTACTGGCCACCCCGGCCCTGGCCGAGCACACCTCGGGGCCGCTGGCGCCCTACCCGGGCGTGGTCGACGACGAGACGCTGGCCGCGGCGGTGCGCGCGTCCGCCGAGTCGCTGTACCACCCGGTGGGCACCTGCCGGATGGGCGCCGACGAGGGCTCGGTCACCGACCCCCGGCTGCGGGTGCGCGGCACCGAGGGGCTGCGGGTGGCCGACGCCTCCGTCATGCCGGGCATCACCCGCGGCCACACGCACGCCCCGACGGTCGCCCTCGCCGAGAAGGCGGCGGAGCTGATCCGCCAGGACGCGCGGTAGCCGTCAGGCCTTGCCGCGGGCCACCATCCGGGCCTTGCGCGCGGCGAGCTTCTCGTCGAACTTGCTCGCCTCCGCGTCCAGACCGCCCATGTAGAGGCCGAGCTCCTCCTGCGCCTTCAGGCCCTCCGGGCCGAGCCCGTCGATGTCCAGGACCTTCAGGAAGCGCAGCACGGGCTGGAGCACGTCGTCGTGGTGGATGCGCAGGTTGTAGATCTCGCCTATCGCCATCTGCGCGGCGGCCCGCTCGAAGCCGGGCATGTTGTGGCCGGGCATCCGGAAGCCCACGACCACGTCGCGTACCGCACACATGGTGAGGTCGGGGGCGAGCTCGAAGGCCGCGCCCAGCAGATTGCGGTAGAAGACCATGTGCAGGTTCTCGTCGGTCGCGATCCGCGCCAGCATGCGGTCGCAGACCGGGTCGCCCGACTGGTGGCCGGTGTTGCGGTGGGAGATGCGGGTGGCCAGCTCCTGGAAGGCCACGTACGCCACCGAGTGCAGCATCGAGTGGCGGTTGTCGGACTCGAAGCCCTCCGCCATGTGCGCCATACGGAACCGCTCCAGCTGGTCCGGGTCCACGGCGCGCGAGGCGAGCAGGTAGTCGCGCATCACGATGCCGTGCCGGCCCTCCTCGGCGGTCCAGCGGTGCACCCAGGTGCCCCAGGCGCCGTCCCGGCCGAAGAGGCTGGCGATCTCGTGGTGGTAGCTGGGCAGGTTGTCCTCGGTGAGGAGGTTCACCACCAGCGCGATCCGGCCGATGTCGGTGACCTTGGACTGCTGCGGCTCCCAGGCCTCGCCGTCCTCGAAGAGGCCGGGGAAGTTGCGCGCGTCCGACCACGGCACGTAGTCGTGCGGCATCCAGTCCTTGGCCACCTTCAGGTGGCGGTTGAGCTCCTTCTCGACGACCTCTTCCAACGCGTACAGCAGCCGGGCGTCGGTCCACACGTCCGAATTGCCGAGGTGGGGAGAGGTGATCGTCACGAGGGTGCTCCAGGGGGACGGGGAGGGGGGACGGGTACCTACGCCTACGTAGGTTACGAGACCGTAGGTTACGCGCGCGATAAGGCCGCAGCCAAGTCCCGTCCTCCACCCATACCGCTACTCTCCGTGACTTATGCTGGTCACAGCGGTTCAGAGAGAGACAAGTCGGACATCCTCACAGCCCCTCGCGCACCTCCTCCGCCGTGGTGTCGCGCAGCTCACCGTCGAGCACCAGCCATCGGGTGATCCCGATCGACTCCAGGAACGGCACGTCGTGGCCGGCCACGATCAGCGCCCCCTCGAAGGCGGCCAGCGCCTCGGTGAGCCGCCGTACGCTCGCCATGTCCAGGTTGTTCGTCGGCTCGTCCAGCATCAGCAGCTGCGGCGCGGGCTCGGCGAGCAGCAGCGCGGCGAGCGAGGCCCGGAAGCGCTCGCCCCCCGAGAGGGTCCCGGCCGGGCGGTCGGCGCGGGCGCCCTTGAACAGGAAGCGGGCGAGGCGTGCCCGGATCGCGTTGGCGGTGGCGCCGGGCGCGTACCGCGCCACGTTCTCCACCACGCTCAGCCCGTCGTCCAGCACATCCAGACGCTGCGGCAGGAACCGCAGCGGCACCTGCGCCACCGCCTCCCCGGCCGCCGGGGCGAGTTGCCCGGCCAGGGTGCGCAGCAGGGTCGTCTTGCCGGCCCCGTTGCGTCCGACGAGCGCGATCCGCTCCGGGCCGTGGATGTCCAGGCTGCCCAAGGCCCCTTCCGTGTAAGGCAGTCGCAGATCACGCAGGCTCAGCACGCCCCGGCCCGGGTGGACCTTGGTGTACGGGAGCTCGACGCGGATCTCCTCGTCGTCCCGGACCGCCTCGACGGCCTCGTTCAGCCGGCCCTGGGCCTGGGTGAGGCGCTCGGTCTGGAGGATGCGGTGCTTGCCCGCCGACACCTGGGCCTCGCTCCTGCGGCCATTGGCGATGATCTTCGGCACCCTCTTGTTCTCATAGCTCTTCTGGGCGAAGCGCTGCCGCCGCGCCAACTTGACGTGCGCGTCGCTCAGTTCGCGTTTCTGGCGCTGGACATCGGCCTCGGCCGTGCGCACCATCCGCTCGGCCGCCTCCTGTTCCACCGCCAGCGCCTCCTCGTACGCCGAGAAGTTGCCGCCGTACCAGGAGACCTCGCCCTCGCGCAGATCCGCGATCTGGTCGACCAGGTCGAGGAGTTCGCGGTCGTGGCTCACCACGACCAGTACGCCGGGCCAGGCGGCGACCGCGTCGTAGAGCCGTCGGCGGGCCCGCCGGTCGAGGTTGTTGGTGGGCTCGTCGAGCAGCAGGACCTCGGGGCGGCGCAGCAGCAGCGCGGCGAGGCGCAGCAGCACCGACTCGCCGCCGGAGAGCTCGCCGATGGTCCGGTCGAGCCCGACGCCGTCGAGGCCGAGCTGTCCGAGGACGGCTCGCGCCCGCTCCTCCACGTCCCAGTCGTCGCCGACCGCCGTGAAGTGCTCCTCGGCGGTGTCACCCGCCTCGATGGCGTGGAGCGCGGCCCGTACCCGGTCGATGCCGAGGGCCTCGTCGACCCGCATCCCGGTAACCATCGTCAGGTTCTGCGGCAGATAGCCGATGTCGCCCGTGGTGACGATCCGGCCGCCGGTCGGCGTGAGATCACCGGCGAGCAGCCGCAGCAGGGTGGACTTCCCGGAGCCGTTGAGGCCGATCAGTCCGGTGCGGCCGTGGCCGACGGCGAGCTGGAGGCCGTCGAACACGGAGGTGCCGTCGGGCCAGGCGAACGAGAGGTCGAAGCAGCTGATGTGCGTCGAGGACGCGGAGTAAGCAGACATGGGTGTCTCCCTGTTGCGCGGAAGAGGGGCGGGGCAACGGGAACTGAGACACCGGTGTCAGGGCAGCGAAGGAAAAGAAGAAGGGCCCTGGTCGTGGAGGACGGCTCGGAGGCAGGTCACACCGCGCGCGCGACACGGAAGGGAGTGCGCGAAACGGTGTCTCAGGTGCCTCAGACGAGCAACGTCCTACTCCGATCGACGACAACAGGGCCGAGAATACGGTACGACGGGGCGCAGGCCCGTCGCAAACGATTAAACGCGGGCCTTCGCCGCGCCCCGGCGGACGCGGTCAGCAGGCGTCGCGCAGCAGGGCGGTGAGGTCGCCGTCGAGGTCGAGGTAGTGGTGCTCGTGGCCCGCGGGCACCATCAGCTGGGTGCGCTTGAGGAAGCGGCGCAGCTCGGAGGTGCGGATGTGCACCATCGCGGTGCCCTCGGGGGCGTGGAACTCCACCACCGTGCGGTCGAACCCGTACGGCCGGACCCGCACGTCGCCCATGCCCGCGGAGGTCTCCACCCCCGTCTCCAGGAGTTCGCGCGAGAACGCCCAGCAGACCTCGACCCCTTCGAGGGTGGCGGGCGCGGGGAAGACCATCCGCACGGCGAATGGATCGTCGCGGTCGTAGCTCAGCGTCGCGGGAACGGTCTGGACCCGCGGGTCGGAAGCGATCAGGCGGGCCTCGACGGCTTGCTCGATGACAGTGGACAAGGCCCTGTTCCCCTAACCTCACGACCGGGTACTTCTCTTCCTGCTGCTCAGGAAGACGGCAGAAAACACGGGTGCGTGCACCCGGGGCGAGGGTGAGCTGTGTCACCTGATCGCTACGTGTGCGTCACTTTCCGCTGCGTCACCGCTCGCTCCCCACGCGGTGCTTAACGGCTCCGGGTTGATGGCGATACGGTCGAATTTCGCCCTCTGGACGGCCCTCCCGGCGTCGGCTAGCTTCCAGCGCCATGAAGCCCATGGGGAAGACGAGACGCATGCTGTCGGTGGGGCTGGGCGCGCTGGCGCTGGCGACCGCACTGACCACGCCCGCCGAGGCGCACGGCCACCACGAGAGCGGCCCGGCACCGGCCTGGCAGCTCACCGGGACCGGTACGGACGCCCGGTTCCGGGGGCTCTCGGCGGTCAGCCGGAACACGGCGTGGGTGGCCGGGTCCAAGGGCACGGTCCTGCGCACCTCCGACGGCGGGCGCACATGGCGCGATGTGTCGCCCGAGGGCGCGGCCGGACTGGAGTTCCGGGATGTGGAGGCCTTCGACGGGCGGCGGGCCGTGGTGCTCGCCATCGGAGAGGGCGACGCGTCCCGGATCTACCGGACCGAGGACGGCGGCGCCACCTGGAAGGAGTCGTTCCGCAACCCCGACCCGCGGGCCTTCTACGACTGCCTCACCTTCTTCGACCACCGCCACGGCCTGGCGGTCGGCGACCCGGTCGACGGCAGGTACCGCGCCCTGTCCACGGCCGACGGCGGCCGTTCCTGGCAGGTGCTGCCGTCCACCGGCATGCCGGAGGCGCTGCCGGGCGAGGCCTCGTTCGCGGCGAGCGGCCAGTGCCTGGTCAGCTCCGGCCCGCGCGATGTCTGGCTCGCCACCGGCGGCGCCACCACCGCCCGCGTCCTGCACTCCGCCGACCGCGGCCTGACCTGGACGGCGGCCGACTCGACGATCCCGGCCGGCGACCCGGCGCGCGGGGTCTTCGGGCTCGCCTTCCGCGACCGTACGCACGGGATCGCCGTCGGCGGCGACTACCGGGCCGGACAGCTCTCGCCCCGGGCCTCCGAGGTCACCGGCAACGGCGGCCACACCTGGTCCCCGGCGGCGGCCCCGGTCGCCGCCTACCGTTCCGGCGTCGCCTGGCTGCCGCACAGCCGGTCGGCCGCGCTCGCGGTGGGGCCCACCGGCACCGACGCGACCGCCGACGGGGGCCGCACCTGGCGGACCGTCGACACCGGCTCGTACGACACCGTGGACTGCGCGCCCGACCTCGGCTGCTGGGCGGCGGGCGAGAAGGGCCGGGTGGCCCGGCTCGTACGCGGGGCCCGCTGAAGCTATGCCGGCAACTCCTCCCGGAAGGAGTCGAGTCCGGGCGCCACCTTGGTCGCGAAGAACTCGGTGATCCGGTACGCGCACACACCGTTGACGCTGAAGGGGTCGGTCGCCGTGAGCTCCTCGATCGCCGCGCGGTCGTCCCCGACGGCCAGGATGATCCCGCCCTCGCGGGGCTCCTTGCGGCCGGAGGCGATGAACACGCCCGCCTCGTAATGCCCGTTCAGCCAGGCGACATGCGCGTCCAGCAGCTCGTCGACGCGGGCGAGGGGAGCGGTGTAGGTCAGGTCCAGTATGAACATGATCGGCAGGCTACTCGTGGCGCCTTCCCCGCGAGACCCTAGGGTGAGGGCATGGTGACGCTCACAGAGATCCCCCGGGGCTGGCCCGCCGACGAGGCCGGGGCGCTGGCCGTGCAGGACGAACTGCGCGGCCGGGTCGTGCTCGACGAACCCGGCCCGCCGCCCGGCACCGGTCCGGTCACGGGTGTGGACGTGGCGTACGACGACGAGCGGGACGTCGTCGCGGCGGCTGCCGTCGTCCTGGACGCGGCCACCCTGGAGGTCGTCGAGGAGTCCACCGCCGTCGGCCGGGTCGCCTTCCCGTACGTGCCGGGGCTGCTGGCCTTCCGGGAGATCCCCACCGTCCTGGCCGCCCTCGGCGCGCTGAGCGCCGACCCGGGCCTGGTGGTCTGCGACGGGTACGGACTCGCCCACCCGCGCCGCTTCGGCCTCGCCTCGCATCTCGGCGTGCTCACCGGGCTGCCGGTGATCGGCGTCGCCAAGAACCCGTTCGCCTTCGCCCACCAGGAGCCCGGCGCCCGGCGCGGGGACGCCACGGCGCTGGTGGACGCGGACGGCGAGGAGGTGGGCCGGGCGCTGCGCACCCGGGACGGTGTCAAGCCGGTGTTCGTCTCCGTCGGCCACCGCGTGAGCCTGGACAACGCCTGCGCCCACACCCTGCGGCTCACCCCGCGCTACCGGCTGCCGGAGTCGACCCGGCGCGCGGACGCCCTGTGCCGCGAGGCACTGCGCACGGCGCTCGGGCCCGCACCGGAGCCGGCCGGCTAGCGGGCGTCCGCCACCCGGAAGCGGATGCCCGCCTTCTGGACCCGGGCCAGCAGGGCGTCACCCATCGCGGTGACCGTGGTCAACTGCCCGGCGCGATCCGGGAGTTCGTCGAAAGCGAGGCTCAGGGACCCCTCGGCGAGGATCTTGGCCGTCTCGTCGTACCCCGGGTCGCCGCCGGAGACCTCGGTGAACACCCGGCGTCCGCCGCCCTCCCCGACGAAGCGCAGGGAGAACCAGCTGCGGTCGCGGCGCTCCTGGCCGGGGCCGCTGCCCGGCTCGTAACGGCTGATCAGCAACCGCCGCGCGGCGGGCACTTGGGCCACGCCGAGCGCCGCGCCCGCCCCGGCCACCGCGCCCAGCGCCATCGGCAGCCGCCGCACCGCCGCGAAGTGGCGGTAGCGGAAGTCGGGGCCGTAGCGCTCGCTCGCCGCGGCCGAGCGGGCCACCACCGCCGGGTCCAGGACCGGCAGCGGCAGCGCCCAGGCGCCGGTCTCGCGGCTGAAGTGCGGGGTGCCGAGGGGAGCCCTGGCCCGCCGTCCGACCAGGCGCGGCTCGTGCAGCCGCCGCTCCCGGGCCGCCTTGAACTGCTGCGGGCCCCGGCCCATCGCGGTGAGCGCGGAGGCGAACGTACCGCCGGAGAACATGGCGTTGGAGCGTACGAAGCCGTCCACCCGCAGCGGTACGCCCTCGGGGAGCCGCTGGACCGTGTAGTACACGCCGAGGTCGCACGGCACCGAGTCGAAGCCGCAGGCGTGCACCAGCCGCGCGCCGGTCTCCCGGGCCCGCGCGTCATGGCGTACGTACATGGTGTCCACGAACTCCGGCTCGCCGGTGAGGTCGAGGTAGTCGGTCCCCGCCTCGGCGCACGCGGCGACCAGGCCCTCGCCGTACCAGACATAGGGGCCGACCGTGGTGGCCACCACCCGCGCGGACCCGGCCAGCGCGCGCAGCGAGTCGGGGTCGGCGGAGTCGGCCGTGATCAGCGGCAGCGAGGCGCACGCCGGGTCGATGGCGGCGAGCTCCCCGCGCAGCGCCTCCAGCTTGGCGGCCGACCGCCCGGCCAGCGCCCAGCGGCACCCCTCGGGCGCGTGCGCGGCCAGGTACTTCGCCGTGAGGGCACCCACGAACCCGGTGGCCCCGAACAGCACGATGTCGTACGGCCTCGCCGCCCGCTGTGCCCGCTGCCCCGCCGCCCGCTGTGCCCGCTCCGCACGTTCCAAGGGGATGCCCTCCGCTCTGCCCGGCCGCGCTCCCGCGCCGATGTCGGTCGCTGAGGCTAGCGTGAGACGCGGTGCCGTGGGTGATCAAGGACGGGAAGAAGTCCGTTCGGCGAAAACCAAGCGCTTGCTCGCGCAAGGGGCTTGTGCGGAGTGGAACGTGTTCTTAGCATCACTGCTGTTACATCAGTTGTGTCACAGTGCTGGGGGCTCGATGACAGGTTCGGGGAACGGCCCGCTCGCCGGGGTGCGGGTGGTCGAGCTGGCGGGGATCGGACCCGGCCCCTTCGCCGCCATGCTCCTGGCCGACCTCGGCGCGGACGTGGTGCGGGTCGACCGCCCCGGCGGGGCCGGCCTGGGCATCGACCCGGCGTACGACCTGACCAACCGCAACAAGCGCTCCGTACTGATCGACCTGAAGGCGCAGGACGGCCCCGCGCGCGTCCTGGACCTGGTGGAGAAGGCCGACATCCTCGTCGAGGGCTACCGCCCCGGTGTCGCCGAGCGCCTCGGCGTCGGGCCCGGGCCGTGCCTGGCCCGCAATCCGCGGCTGGTCTACGGACGGATGACCGGCTGGGGCCAGGACGGCCCGCTCGCCGCCCGCGCCGGGCATGACATCGCGTACATCGCCGTCACCGGCACCCTCGGCATGATCGGCGCACCGGACGAGGGGCCGACCGTCCCCGCCAACCTGGTGGGCGACTACGCGGGCGGCTCGCTCTATCTCGCCGTCGGTGTCCTCGCCGCCCTCCAGCACGCCCGTGCCACGGGCGAGGGGCAGGTGGTGGACGCCGCGATCGTGGACGGCGCCGCCCACCTCGCCACCATGATCCACGGCATGCTGGCGGCCGGCGGCTGGCAGGACCGGCGCGGCGCCAACCTCCTCGACGGCGGCTGCCCGTTCTACGGCACCTATGAGACCGCCGACGGCCAGTACATGGCGGTCGGCGCCCTTGAGCAGCGGTTCTACGAGGAGTTCAGCCAGCTGCTCGGGCTCGATGCCGTCGCCCCGGCCCGCAAGGACCTCGCCCGCTGGGAGGAGCTGCGCACCGCCATCGCCGAGCGGTTCCGCACCCGTACCCGCGAGGAGTGGACGGCCGTCTTCGCCGGGTCGGACGCCTGCGTGGCGCCGGTGCTCTCACTGCGCGAGGCCCCCGCCCATCCGCATCTGGCCGCCCGTGCCACCTTCGTCGAGCACGGCGGCCTCACCCAGCCGGCCCCCGCGCCCCGGTTCTCGGCCACCCCCGGCGCCGTCCGCCGTCCGCCCGCCCTGCCCGGTGCCGACACCGCCGAAGTCGCCCGCGACTGGGGTGTGCCGGAGCTCGCCGGGGCCGGGGACGCCAAGCCCACCAAGGAGAACGACCGTTGAAGCGGCAGATCTTCACCGCCGAGCACGACGCCTTCCGCGAGACCGTCCGCGCCTTCCTCGCCAAGGAGGTCCTGCCGCACTACGAGCAGTGGGAGAAGGACGGCATCGTCGCGCGCGAGGCCTGGTCGGCCGCCGGACGCCAGGGCCTGCTCGGGCTCGCCGTGGACGAGGAGTACGGGGGCGGCGGCACCGACGACTTCCGCTACAGCGCCGTCCTCTCCGAGGAGTTCACCCGCGCGGGCGTCCCGGGCCTGGCGATCGGGCTGCACAACGACATCATCGGGCCGTATCTGACCGGGCTGGCCACCGAGGAGCAGAAGCGGCGCTGGCTGCCGGGCTTCTGCGACGGCTCACTGATCACGGCGATCGCCATGACCGAGCCGGGCGCCGGGTCCGACCTCCAGGGCATCGCCACCCGCGCCGAGGACAGGGGCGAGTACTGGCTGCTGAACGGCTCCAAGACGTTCATCTCCAACGGCATCCTCGCGGACCTGGTGATCGTCGTCGCCAGGACGACGCCCGAGGGCGGCGCCCACGGTCTGTCCCTGCTCGTGGTGGAGCGGGGCATGGAGGGCTTCGAGCGGGGCCGCAACCTCGACAAGATCGGCCAGAAGTCCCAGGACACGGCCGAGCTGTTCTTCCACGACGTACGGGTCCCCAAGGACAACCTCCTCGGGGAGCTCAACGGCGCCTTCGTCCACCTGATGACCAATCTGGCGCAGGAGCGCATGGCCATCGCCGTCGCCGGAATCGCCGCCGCCGAACACCTGCTGGAGATCACCACCCAGTACGTGAAGGAGCGCGAGGCCTTCGGGCGCCCGCTCGCCACCAAGCAGCACATCCGCTTCGAGATCGCGGAGCTGGCCACCGAGTGCGCCGTCACCCGCGCCTTCCTCGACCGCTGCATCGAGGATCACTCGAACGGGGAGCTGGACGCCGTGCACGCCTCGATGGCCAAGTGGTGGGCCACCGAGCTCCAGAAGCGCACCGCCGACCGCTGTCTGCAACTGCACGGCGGCTACGGCTATATGAGCGAGTACCGCGTCGCCAGGGCTTTCACGGACGGACGCATCCAGACCATCTACGGCGGGACGACCGAGATCATGAAGGAGATCATCGGCCGTTCCCTGCTCGGCTAACCCTCTGAAAGGCTTTTCCGTGAGCACCGAAGCGTATGTGTACGACGCGATCCGCACGCCGCGCGGGCGGGGCAAGGCCAACGGCTCCCTGCACGGCACCAAGCCGATCGACCTGGTCGTCGGACTGATCCACGAGATCCGCGGGCGCTTCCCCGGCCTCGACCCGGCGGCGATCGACGACATCGTCCTCGGCGTGGTCGGCCCGGTCGGCGACCAGGGCTCCGACATCGCCCGGATCGCGGCGATCGCCGCCGGGCTGCCGGACACCGTCGCCGGAGTCCAGGAGAACCGCTTCTGCGCCTCGGGTCTGGAGGCGGTCAACATGGCCGCCGCCAAGGTCCGCTCGGGCTGGGAGGACCTGGTGCTCGCGGGCGGCGTCGAGTCGATGTCGCGGGTGCCGATGGCCTCGGACGGCGGCGCCTGGTTCGCCGACCCGATGACCAACTTCGACACCAACTTCGCCCCCCAGGGCATCGGCGCCGACCTCATCGCCACCGTCGAGGGCTTCACCCGCCGCGACGTCGACGAGTACGCGGCGCTCTCCCAGGAGCGGGCCGCCGAGGCCTGGAAGGACGGGCGGTTCGCCCGGTCCGTGGTTCCCGTCAAGGACCGCAGCGGCCTGGTCGTCCTCGACCACGACGAGCACATGCGCCCCGGCACCACGGCCGACTCGCTCGCCTCCCTCAAGCCCTCGTTCGCCGCCATCGGCGACATGGGCGGCTTCGACGCGGTGGCGCTCCAGAAGTACCACTGGGTGGAGAAGATCGACCACGTCCACCACGCGGGCAACTCCTCCGGCATCGTCGACGGCGCCGCCCTGGTCGCCATCGGCTCGCGCGAGGTCGGCGAGCGCTACGGCATGACCCCGCGCGCCCGGATCGTCTCCGCGGCCGTCTCCGGCTCCGAGCCGACGATCATGCTCACCGGTCCCGCCCCCGCCACCCGCAAGGCGCTCGCGAAGGCCGGGCTCACCATCGACGACATCGACCTCGTGGAGATCAACGAGGCGTTCGCCGGCGTGGTGCTGCGCTTCGCCCGGGACATGGGCCTGCCGCTCGACAAGATCAACGTCAATGGCGGCGCCATCGCCATGGGCCACCCGCTGGGCGCCACCGGCGCGATGATCCTCGGCACCCTCGTCGACGAACTGGAGCGCCGCGACCGGCGCTACGGCCTCGCCACGCTCTGCGTGGGCGGCGGCATGGGCATCGCCACCGTCGTCGAGCGTCTCTGACCGTCCTCTTCCCGGCCAATCCCGTTACGGAGCACCATCACATGGCAGTCATGTCGACGAGTACCACCATCCGCTGGGAACAGGACGAGACCGGCGTCGTCACCCTCGTCCTGGACGATCCCGACCAGTCCGCCAACACGATGAACCGGGCCTTCAAGGACTCCATCGCGGCCGTCGCGGAGCGCGCCGAGGCCGAGAAGGACTCCATCCGGGGCATCATCTACACCTCCGCCAAGAAGACGTTCTTCGCGGGCGGCGACCTCAAGGACATGATCCAGGTCGGCCCCGAGAACGCCCGGCAGGCCTTCGACACCGGTATGGCGATCAAGAACTCGCTGCGCCGCATCGAGACCCTGGGCAAGCCGGTCGTCGCCGCCATCAACGGCGCCGCGCTCGGCGGCGGTTACGAGATCGCCCTCGCCAGCCACCACCGGATCGCCCTCGACGCCCCCGGCTCCAAGATCGGTCTGCCCGAGGTCACCCTGGGTCTGCTCCCGGCGGGCGGCGGCGTGACCCGTACCGTACGGCTGATGGGCATCGCGGACGCACTGCTGAAGGTGCTGCTCCAGGGCACCCAGTACTCCCCGCTCCGGGCGCTGGAGAACGGTCTGGTGCACGAGGTCGCCGCCACGCCCGAGGAGATGCTCGCCAAGGCCCGCGCCTTCATCGACGCCCACCCCGAGTCGCAGCAGCCCTGGGACGTGCCGGGCTACCGCATCCCGGGCGGCACCCCGTCGAACCCGAAGTTCGCCGCCAACCTCCCGGCCTTCCCGGCCAACCTCAAGAAGCAGCTCAACGGCGCCCCCTACCCGGCGCCGCGCAACATCCTCGCCGCCGCCGTCGAGGGCTCCCAGGTCGACTTCGAGACCGCCCAGACCATCGAGGCCCGCTACTTCACCGAGCTGGTCACCGGGCAGACCGCGAAGAACATGATCCAGGCGTTCTTCTTCGACCTCCAGGCCGTCAACTCCGGCGCCAACCGCCCCCAGGGCATCCCCTCGCGCCCGGTCCGCAAGGTCGCCGTCCTCGGCGCCGGCATGATGGGCGCGGGCATCGCCTACGCATGCGCCCGCGCCGGTATCGAGGTCGTCCTCAAGGACGTCTCGCTCGACGCCGCCCGGGAGGGCAAGGCGTACTCCGAGAAGCTCCTCGCCAAGGCGCTCTCGCGGGGCCGCACCACCGAGGCCCGGCGCGACGAACTCCTCGCCCGCATCACCCCGACCGCCACCGCGGGGGACCTGGCGGGCTGCGACGCGGTGATCGAGGCGGTCTTCGAGAACACCGAGCTCAAGCACAAGGTGTTCCAGGAGATCCAGGACATCGTCGAGCCGGACGCGCTGCTCTGCTCCAACACCTCGACCCTGCCGATCACCGGCCTCGCCGAGGGCGTGACGCGCCAGGACGACTTCATCGGGCTGCACTTCTTCTCGCCCGTCGACAAGATGCCCCTGGTCGAGATCATCCGGGGCGAGCGCACCGGCGACGAGGCCCTGGCCCGCGCCTTCGACCTGGTCCGCCAGATCAACAAGACCCCGATCGTGGTCAACGACTCGCGCGGCTTCTTCACCTCGCGGGTCATCGGCCAGTTCATCAACGAGGGCGTCGCGATGCTCGGCGAGGGCGTCGAGCCCGCCTCCATCGAGCAGGCGGCCGGCCAGGCGGGCTACCCCGCCAAGGTGCTCTCGCTCATGGACGAGCTGACCCTCACCCTGCCCCGCAAGATCCGCGACGAGACGCGGCGGGCGGTCGAGGAGGCCGGTGGCGTCTGGCCCGGCCACCCGGCGGACGCGGTCATCGACCGTATGGTCGACGAGTTCGGCCGCACCGGCCGCAGCGGCGGCGCGGGCTTCTACGAGTACGACGGCGACGGCAGGCGCGTACGGCTGTGGCCGGGGCTGCGCGAGCACTTCGGCAAGCCGGGCGCGCACATCCCCTTCGAGGACATGAAGGAGCGGATGCTCTTCGCGGAGTCGCTGGACACCGTACGGCTCTTCGAGGAGGGCGTCCTCACCTCGGTCGCCGACGCCAACATCGGCTCCATCATGGGCATCGGCTTCCCCGCCTGGACGGGCGGCGTGATCCAGTACATCAACGGCTACGACGGCGGCGCCGGGGGAGAGACCGGTCTGCCCGGCTTCGTGGCCCGCGCCCGCGAGCTGGCCGAGCGCTACGGCGACCGGTTCCTGCCGCCCGCGCTGCTGGTGGAGAAGGCCGAGAAGGGCGAGAAGTTCACCGACGCGTGAGGGAGGCGACGGGCGGGGGAGCGGATCCCCCGCCCGTCGCCCCTGCCCGTACCCCCGCCCGTCACCCCGCTTCGTCCTCCGCGCGGAACGCCGCCCGCAGCTCCTCCTTCAGCGAGCGCTGGAAGGCGGTGACCAGCGCCTGCACCACCATCGGCTGCATATGGGCGGACAGCGACCGCATCGCCGCCACATGGTCGGGGTCCGACTCCCGCTCCCGGTAGGGGTTCCACACCTCGTCCCGGAACAGCCGCGTCAGCTCGTGCGCGGCCGAGCGGGTGTGTTCCAGGAGGACGGTCCGGGCCGCGAGGATCGTCTCGTGCGCGATCGGTACGTCCAGGAGCTGCACCCCCAGCGCCAGCAGAGCGGGGTCGACCAGGAACGCGTCGCTCTTCCCCTCGGTCCGCTCCAGGACGCTCATCGCGGCGAGCCGGTCGAGGTCGGTGTCGGAGAGCGCCCGCCCGGCCCGGCGCTCCAGCTCGGCCCGGGTCGTCTCCTCGGCCGCGTCCGGCGCCCAGGAGGCGACGACGGCCCGGTGGATGGCCAGGTCGTGCGCGCTGAGGCCGGGCGGCAACTGCTCCAGATACCGTTCGATCGCGGCCAGCGTCATCCCGTGGTGCTGCAACTCCTCGATCAGCGCGAGCCGGGACAGATGCGCCGGGCCGTAGTGGCCGACGCGCCGGGGCCCGATCGCGGGGGGCGGCAGCAGTCCGCGGGTGCTGTAGAAACGGATGGTGCGTACGGTGACCCCGGCCCGCGCGGCCAGTTCGTCGACCGTGAGGGTCGGCTCCTCGGTCTCCGTCGCCATGGCGGTGCCTCGTTTCCCCGGGGTGCGCGGACTGCGACGCAACAGTATTGCTGTCTCACCACTGTTGTCACCACTGTCGCCACCCGCCCGGGAAGGGCCGCCCGGCGGCTCAGCCGCCCGCGACCAGCGGATAGTGGTCGGAGAGGTCGGTGTAGGTGTAGCTCTTGCCCCAGCTGCTCACCGTCCAGGGCGCCGACGCCGCCTTGACCACGGTGTTGTTCCAGTCGGCGGGACGGGCGTGCCCCTGGTAGTGCAGGACGTGGTCCAGGTCCTCGCGCGGCTCGCCGGGGTAGCGGTAGGCGGCGATCGAGTTGTCGACGGTGTCGAACGAGTACGGGTGCCCGGTGCGCGAGTCCGCCGCGGCCAGCCCGCCGTCGGCGAGCATCGAGGCGTACTCGGAGCTGTGCGAGTCGACGTTGAGGTCCCCGGCGAGCATGACCTCCTCGCCGGCCGGGATGTTCTTGGCGTCGAGGAACGCCTTGACGGCCTTGAGCTGGAGCGAGCGGTCCCCGGCCGCCTCGCCCGCCCCGCACCCGGAGTCGGTGGACTGCAGGTGTGTGCCGACGACGTGCACACGGGCGCCGTTGACGTTCAGCACGACGTAGGCGATGCCCTTGTTGGACCACCAGTCCGCGCCGCAGGCGTCCTTGAAGATCACCTGCTCCTTGCGCAGGATCGGCCACTTGCTGAGCACGGTGACGCCCCCGTCCTCGGGGGTGGTCGAGGAGTAGGAGCCGCTCGTCGCGTCCCAGCCGTCCTTGCTCCGGCCGACCACCGGCGTCTGGTACGGGTACTGGGCGGCGGCCGTCCGCTTCAGCGCGTCCGAGGCGGAGTTGTCGAACGCCTCCTGGAGGACCACCACGTCGTTGCCCTGGAAGACGGGCGCGGCCGGTATCGCCCGGGCCCGGTGCTCCTGGCCCCAGTTCGGGTAGAGGCCGGTGCTCATCAGGAAGGTGTTGTAGGTGAGCACCTTCAGCCGGGGCGCGTCCGCGGCGGCGGCCGACGCCGACGGGGCGGTGGCGGTCAGCGTGGCGGCGGTGAGCGCGGCGGCGAGGGCCGCGCCGGGGACACGGCGGAGCGCGGAGTGCGGCACTGGAACTCCCGTGGGTGGAGTGGGGGTTGGACTGGCGCGCACATCAAACCAGCCACGGTTACTTCGGGGTAACCGTCCGGTGGCGCCTTTCTTGCCGGGGCCGGAACGTGTGAACGATCATGCTCCGGCGCCCACCCGGCCTCCCCGTCTTCGCCGTGGCCCCCGGTCACCCCGGTGACAGATGGGAAAATATGTGATCTGTCATCTGGTAATCCTGGATACGTGATCGAGAGCCGTACGCCGTCCGACCCCGCCCCGCCTCCGCCCGGCGGTGTCCTGTGGAGCCTCGCCGGCGACGTGCGGATGCTGCTGACCCTGCCCTCCGCCCTCACCCTCCAGGTCGCGCACCCGGCCGTGGGCGCCGGGGTCGACGAGCACTCCGTGTTCCGCACCGACCCCTGGGGACGCGGCGAGCGGTCCCTGCGCTCCCTCCAGCTGTGGGTGTACGGCGGCGAGGCGGCCGTCGAGGAGGGGCGGCGGCTGCGCCGGCTGCACCGGACCATCCAGGGCACCGACACCCGGGGCCGCGGCTACCACGCCCTGACCCCCGCCAACTACGCCTGGGTGCACGCCACCGGCTACCCCGTCTTCGCCCACTCCCAGAAGTATCTGAACCGCCCCCTCACCGAGGCGCAGGAGCGGCGGATGTACGCGGAGTGGCTCCAGGTCGGACGCGTCCTGGGCATCCACGACCGGGACATGCCGCAGACCATCGAGGAGTTCTGGCCGTACTACCGCAAGGTGCTGGGCGAGGAGATCGCCACCAACACGGTCGTCGAGGAGCTCCTGTCCGTCGACGCGAAGGTCCCCGCCCCCGACCGGGGCCCGCTGCCCCTCCGGCTGCTGCTCCGGCTTCTCTGGCCGGCGCTCCTGCCCCGTATCGCGCGCTTCCGGCGGTTCGTGACCATCGGGTTCCTGCCGCCGGACGCCCGCGCGGCGCTGGGCCTGGAGTGGACCGACGCGCAGGAGCGCGGACTGCGCCGCTTCGGGCGCGTGGTGCGGGCCGTCGTGCCCGTACTGCCCGAGCGGCTGCGCTATCTGCCCCTGGCCCGGGAGGCGAGGGCGCGCTCGCGGGCCCGGGGCACCCGGCCGCGACGGCTCAGGCCGACGCCCCTCTGACCAGCGAGGTTCCCGTGACGATCGACGTCCGAGGGTGCGCGATCCGGTCCGGGGGACCCCGCGCCCCCGAAGGGACGCGGGGAACCGCGGGGCCGGACCGCCGTGGGTGCGGCGGCGTGCTCAGCGGTGGTCGTGGAGGCCGTTCGTCGCCGCGATCTTCTTCCAGGACTTCGGCTGGGCGAGCGGCACACCGGCAGCCACCCCAGCCTTCCTGGCGGCCGGGGCCGCGGGCTTAGAGGGCTGGTACAGCCAGGTGTCGAAGAGCCCGGCCAGCGGCTTGCCGGTGATCTTCTCCGCGTACCGCACGAAGTCGCCCACCTTGGCGTTGCCGTACCGGTGGGCCGTCGGCCAGCTCTTCAGGAGCGCGAAGAAGCTCTGGTCGCCGACCGCGTTGCGCAGCGCCTGGATGGCGAGCGCGCCCCGGTCGTAGACGGCCAGGTCGAACTGGTTCTCCGGGCCCGGGTCGCCCGGCGCGACCTTCCAGAACGGGTCGTCCGCCGGGTGCTGCGCGTACACGTAGTCCGCGAGCTCCTGCGCGGTGCCCTCGCCCTCCTTCTCCGACCAGAGCCACTGGGCGTAGCGGGCGAAGCCCTCGTTGTTCCAGATGTCCTTCCAGCCGTCCACCGAGACGCTGTCGCCGTACCACTGGTGGGCCAGCTCATGGACGACGACCGAGGCGTTGGAGCCGTTCGCGAACTGCTTGGGGCTGTAGTACGGCCGGGTCTGCGTCTCCAGGGCGAAGCCGGTGGTCACGTTCGGCACATAGCCGCCGACCGAGTCGAACGGATACGGCCCGAAGACGCCGCTCAGCCACTCGGCGACCTCCTTGGTGCGCTCGACGCTGGCGCGCGCGGCGCCGTCGTTGTCACCGAGGTCCTTGCTGTACGCGTTGATCACCGGCAGGCCGCCCGCGGTGGTGTCGGTCGTGATGTCGAACCGGCCGATCGCCAGCGTCGTCAGATAGGTCGCCTGCGGCTTGTTGGAGCGCCAGTTGTAGCGGGTCCAGCCGAGCTTGGAACTCTGCGACTGGAGCGTGCCGTTGCTGATCGCCTGGGTGCCGTCCGGCACCAGCACCGACACGTCGTAGGTGGCCTTGTCCAGCGGATGGTCGTTGGACGGGAACCACCACACGGCCGAGTCGGGCTCCTGCGCCGCCACGCCGCCGTCCGGGGTGCGGTGCCAGGCGGTGTACCCGTCGATGCTCAGCTCGGACGGCTTGCCCGCGTACTTCACCACCACCGAGACCGATTTGCCCCGGGGCAGCGGCGCGGCCGGGGTGATCTCCAGCTCCTGGGTGCCGGACCGGGCGTACTTCGCGGGGGTGCCGTTCACCCGCACCTCGCTCACCGCGAGCCCGAAGTCCAGGTTGAAGCGGGAGAGGTCCTGGGTGGTGGTGGCGAGGATGGTCGCCGTGCCCTCCAGGAGGTCGGTCGCCGGCTGGTACTTCAGCCGCAGGTCGTAGTGGGAAACGTCGTAACCGCCGTTGCCGCTGCTCGGGTAGTAGGGGTCACCGATACCCGGCGCGCCCGGAGTGAAGTCGGTGGCCGATGCCGGGATCGCCAGCAGCAGCGACGCGGCGAGCACGCTCGGGGCGAGGATTCTGCGGTGCACGGGAGCTCCAAGTCGTCGGGGTGAACGATCTCTTGGGACCCTATTCAGCGCATGCCCGGCAAGTCATGTCCATGGCCCCTGCTGTCACACGATCGCCATTGCGCCGACATGGAGACCTGCTCGCCCCGGACCACTTCCCGACCGTGCCCGCCCCCTTTTGCACGGGAGTTGACGGGAGTACCGTCCGCTTCCATGCCGATTCCCGCGCGCTCCAGCCGCACCAGGTTCAGATCGCTCCGGGCGCCCGGTCGGGCGCGCCTGCTCGTGGTGACGGTCGCGGCCACCCTGACGGCCCTGTTCCTCTCCCCGGTGGGCGCCCAGGCCGCCCGTGCCCGGGAGAGCACGCCCGTCTACTCGTACGAGAACGCGATACGCGAGTCCGTCTGGGTGGACACCCGGCTCGACGCGGACGGCGACGGCAGGAGCGACCGGGTCGCCGTCGACATCGTCCGCCCCCGTGAAGCCGCGAGCCGGGGCCGCCGGGTTCCGGTCATCATGGACGCCTCGCCGTACTACTCGTGCTGCGGACGCGGCAACGAGAGCCAGCTCAAGACGTACGACGCCCAGGGCCACATCGTCCAGATGCCGCTCTTCTACGACAACTACTTCGTACCGCGCGGCTACGCCTTCGTCGGCGTCGACCTGGCCGGAACCAATCGGTCGGACGGCTGTTCCGACATCGGTGGTCCCTCCGACATCCAGTCCGCCAAGGCGGTCGTGGACTGGCTGAACGGCCGCGCCCGCGCGTACACCACCCGCACCGGTGACCGGCGGGCGAACGCGGGCTGGAGCAACGGCAGGACCGGCATGATCGGCAAGAGCTGGGACGGGACGATAGCCAACGGCGTGGCCGCCACCGGCGTCGAGGGCCTGAAGACCATCGTCCCCATCAGCTCCATCTCCTCCTGGTACGACTACTACTTCGCCAAGGGCGCCCCGCTCTACGACTCCGGGCCCGACTGGCTCTCCCAGTACGTCGAGAGCCCCGCGGCACGGGCCCACTGCGACGCCGTGCAGCGCGAGCTCGTCGACGGGGCCCCGCGCACCGGCGACTGGACACCGCTGTGGAGCGCGCGCGACTACGCGGCGGACGCGGGCAGGGTGAAGGCGAGCGTGTTCGTGGTGCACGGCATGCAGGACCTGAACGTCCGCCCCAAGAACTTCGGCCAGTGGTGGGACGCGCTGGCGGCGCACGGCGTCGAGCGCAAGATCTGGCTCTCCCAGACCGGGCACGTCGACCCCTTCGACTACCGCCGCGCCGACTGGGTCCCCACCCTCCACAAGTGGTTCGACCACTACCTCCTCGGCTACGACAACGGCATCGAGCGTGAGCCGATGGCCGACGTCGAGCGCCATCCCGACCAGTGGTCCACCGACCGGACCTGGCCCCCGGCCGGCACCCGCGACGCCGTGCTGCGCCCGGTGGCGGGCTCCGCGCCCGGCGTCGGCGGCCTCGCCCTGAAGCCCGCGCCCGCCGGGGCGACCGAGACGTTCACCGACGACCCACAGCTGGGCGAGGCCGGGTGGGCGGCGGCCGTGGACCGCCCCACCCCGGAGAAGGCCGGGTTCGTGACCGGGCCGCTCGCCGCCGACCTGCGGCTCTCCGGCTCCTCCACGGTGACCGTCACCGCCACCCCGAGCACCACCAGCGCCCACCTCTCGGCGGTCCTGGTCGACCTCGGCCCCGACACCATCCGCGACTACGGCGGCGACGGCGAGGGCATCCTCACCGGCACCGACCGCACCTGCTGGGGCGAGAGCACGGCCGGGGACAGCGCCTGCTTCAAGGTCACCCGCGCCGACACCAAGGCCGTGGACATCACGGTGTTCAGCCGCGGCTGGGCCGACCTCGGCAACTACGCGGGCGGCACCGGACAGCCCCTCACCCCGGGCAAGGCGTACACGATCACCCTCGACCTGCACGCCACCGACCACGTCGTCCCGGCCGGCCACCGCCTCGCGCTGATCGTCGCGGGCACTGACAAGGACCTCATCGACCCGCCCGCGAGCCGCCCCACGCTCACCCTCGACCTCGCCCGCACCTCGGCGAAGCTGCCGCTCCTCGGCGGCACGGGAGCGTTCCGGCGGGCCACCTCCGGCGCCCCGCACTCGGTCGCGCCCAAGGCCCCGCACCCGGCCGGGGTCGCGGTGCGGCGCCCGGCGCACCCGGTCCCGGGGGCGCGGTGAGGGCCCGAACGCTCCTCGTCGGCCTCACCGGGGCCGCGCTCGCCGTGCCCCTGGTGACGGTCCCGGCGCGGGCGACCGCGAGCCCGCCCCGTACCGGCTTCGAGACGAGCGCCGGGGCGCGCTGGACCGGGGAGACGGAGGAGCGGGACTTCCTGGCGGCCGTCGCCCGGGGCGGCGACCGCGTCTCGGTCACCCGCATCGGCACCACCACCCGGGGCCGCCCGCTCCGGCTGGTCCGCGTCGGCACCGGGCACACCGCGAACCGGGTCCTGCTGGTGTGCAGCCAGCACGGCGACGAACCGGCGGGCCGGGAGGCCTGTCTGACCACCGTCCGCGACCTCGCCTACGCCAGGGACCGGGCGACCCGGCGGCTGCTGGACCGCACCACGCTCTACGTGGTGCCCACCGCCAACCCGGACGGCCGGGCCGCCGGCACCCGCGTCAACGCCGACGGCGTCGACATCAACCGCGACCACCTCGCCCTGCGGAGCGCCGAGGCGCGGGCCGTGGCCGCCGTGCTCCGCGACGAACAGCCCGACGTCGTCTACGACCTGCACGAGTACAGCGCCACGCCCGGGTACTACGACAAGGACCTGTTCGACCTGTGGCCGCGCAACCTCAACACCGCCCCGGCGGTGCACGAGGAGGCCCGGACCCTGTCCCAGGCGTACGTACGGCGGGCCGCCCGCGCGGACGGCTTCTCCACCGGCACCTACGGCATCTGGACCGACCCGGTCACCGGTGAGCCGGTCAAACAGGTCGCGGGCGACGGCCAGGAGCGCATCCTGCGCAACACCGCGGGCGTCAAGAACGCCGTGGGCCTGCTCATCGAGAGCCGCGTCGACCCGGCGAGCGACGCCGAGAGGGCCGACCCGGCGCTCAACAACCGGCGCCGGGTCGTCTCCCAACTGAGCGGACTGCGCGGCCTGCTGGACTTCACGGCCGAGCGCCGGGGCAGCGTCGAGGCGGCGACCACGGCCGCCCGCCGCGCCGGATACCGCGACCGGGGGCCCGTCTACCTCGGCGGCGCGGACAACGAACCCGCCACCCCCGCGCAGACCCTCGCCGACCCGCCCTGCGGCTACCGCCTCACCGCCGCCCGGTACGCCGAGGTGAAGGACCGCCTCGCCCTGCACGGCATCCGGGTACGGCGGTCCGGAGACGGCGCGTTCGTCCCGCTGCGCCAGCCGCTGCGGACGCTCGTGCCCCTGCTGCTCGACGCCCGCGCGCCGTACGGGCTGACGGCGGCCGAACCCGTACAGCGCTGCTGAGACGGGTTCTCACCGGAGGGGAGTGCGGGAGGCGGCCAGTGCCGCCGCCTCCCGCGCACACCCCCAGGCCACCGTGACCCCGGCGCCGCCGTGCCCGTAGTTGTGCACCAGCAGACCGCCGGACGCCGTGGACTCCGCCTCGATGCGCACCCCGGCGTCCCGCACCGGGCGCAGCCCCACCCGGTGGGCCAGCACCCGCGCCCCCGCGATCTCCGGCCGCACCCGCGCGCACCGCTCCACGATCCGGGCCGCGACGGCCGGGTCCGGGGTGAGGTCCCACACGTCGTCCTGCGCGGTCCCGCCGAGCAACAGCCCGTAGGGCTGCGGGAAGAAGTAGGTCGTCTCGCCCGCGGAGTGGTCGACGCTGGTGTACCACTCGCTCACCCCGGGGTTCTCCACGACCACCAACTGGCCGCGTACCGGCCGCACCAGGGGGTCGGGGACGAGCGCACGGGCGCCCAGACCCGTGCAGTTGACCACCACCGGCGCGTCGGGCAGGGCGTCCACCGCCCGGGTCTCGACCGTCCCGCCCGCCGCCTCCAGCCGTCCGCGCAGCCACGCCAGATGGACCGGCATGTCGATCAGGGGTATGCGGGCCCGCACGCCCCCCTCGGCCTGGTGCAGCCCCGCCACCTCGGCCGCCCACGGCCCCAGTTCACCGAGCCGGACGCCCGCCTGCACCCCCTCCACCAGCCGTACCCCGGTCCGGCCCGGATCGGCGGCCAGCTCCTCGTACATCCGCAGGGAGGCGAGGGCCCAGTCGCCGACGCGCCCGGCGGGCTCGATGCGGTACGGCCACCACAGCGCCCCCGCGACCGCCGAGGTCGTCCCCTCGGCCGGATCCCTGCTCCACACCCGCACAGTGCGGCCCGACTCCGCCAGGACCACCGCCGTGGTCAGACCGATGACTCCGCCACCCAAAACGATCATCTGCTCACTCATGAAGGGACGGTAGCGGACGGGTGACACCGGGCTCGGATCCGCGGGCGAAGGGGGATACTCGGCATATGTCTGCCGCGTACGCGACCTTCTCCCTCGCCCCCGCGATGCGGGCGGGCGATGTCGCGGGGACCGGCTCGCCCCAAGTGCACCGCGAATTCATGGACTTCATCGTCGACGGCCGGCCGCTGCTGCTCCAACTCGCCGACCTGGACGCCGTCTCCCCGCTCGCGGCGGACGTACCGCCCGCCGTCCTCGGCGCCCAGGTGCGCGGCCTGCTCCTGGAGACCGAACCGCCGCTGGCCCAGGGGCGGTACGTGGTCTACGGCTGCCCGGAGTGCGAGGACCTGGCGTGCGGGGCGGTCACCGCCGTGATCGAGCGCTCCGGGGACGCCGTCGTCTGGCGGGACTTCGCCTGGCAGACCGGACCCGTGCCCGATCTGGTGCTCAACGGCTACCACGGCATCGGGCCGTTCCGCTTCCGCGCCGAGGAGTACCGGGCCGCGCTGGAACGGCTGTTGAGCGACGAACCGCCCCGGCGCCGCGTCCTGCTGATCGGGGCCCGCGCGACCGTCCTGGGCAGGCTCGCCGCGGCCCTGCGCTCGATCGGCATCGGCGCGGACATCACCCACGACGTGACCGACGTGAGCGGCGAAGAACTCCGCGCGTACGGGGCGGTCGTCCTCGGCCGCACGGTCACCGAGGCCGAACGCGCGGCGGTGCGCGCCGCGTTCACCCGCGCCCGGGCGCACCCCGTGTACGTGACGGGGCTCGCCCCCATCACCCCGCTCCTGGTGGCCCAGGTGGAACAGGCCCTGGACCGCACCCCGCTCGCCCAGCGCCGGCTCACCTATCTGTCCGCCTCCCCGGACGAGGCCCGGCTCGCGGTCCGCGCGACCTGCCGTGTGCGGCTCACCGCCTACCGGCTGGACCGGCTGCGCCGCGTCCACGCCCAGAAGATATTGGACGCGGTCCTCGACCCCGGCCCGCACCGCATCCCGCTGGACGAGCGCGCCCTGCGCGCGGACGCCTTCCTGGTCGCCCGCACCAGCGGCGGAGTGATCACCACGGCGGTGGTGCGCTGAAAGCGGCCCGCTCCGAGGAGGGGGGAGCCGGTCCGCCGGTGAGCGGGACGGGGGCCCGGCGGCCCGGACCCCACCCGGTATCCGTCGGCCGGTGCCGGTGCGCCCCAGTAGGATCGGTGTCCTCATGACTGCCACTCTCGTCGCCAAGGACCTCGCCGCCGGCCACGGCGACCGCACGCTCTTCGCCGGGCTCGACCTCGTCGTCGCCCCCGGTGACGTCATCGGCCTCGTCGGGGCGAACGGGGCGGGGAAGTCCTCCCTGCTCCGTCTGCTCGCCGGACTCGACACACCGGAGGAGGGCGAGCTGCGGCTCTCGCCGCCCGGGGCCACCGTGGGGCACCTGCCCCAGGAGCCGGACCGCCGCCCCGGCGAGAGCGTGCGCGCCTTCCTGGCCCGCCGCACCGGCGTGGCCGCCGCCCAGGAGGCCATGGACGCCGCCACCCAGGCCCTGGTCGAGGGGGCGCCCGGCAGCGACGACGCGTACGCCGAGAGCCTGGAGCGCTGGCTCGACCTCGGCGGCGCCGACCTCGACGAGCGCGCCGAGGAGGTGGCCGCCACCCTCAACCTCACCGTCGGCCTCGACCAGCCGATGACCGCCCTCTCCGGCGGCCAGGCCGCCCGTGCGGGACTGGCCTCGCTGCTGCTCTCGCGCTACGACGTGTTCCTGCTCGACGAGCCCACCAACGACCTCGACCTCGACGGTCTGGAGCGCCTGGAGTCCTTCGTCAAGGGCCTGCGCGCGGGCACGGTCGTGGTCAGCCACGACCGCGAGTTCCTCACCCGCACGGTCACCAAGGTGCTCGAACTCGACCTCGCCCAGCAGCAGATCACCCTCTACGGCGGCGGCTACGAGGCGTACCTGGAGGAGCGCGCCACCGCCCGCAGGCACGCCCGCGAGGACTTCGAGGAGTACGCCGACAAGCGCTCGGCCCTGGAGAGCCGGGCCCTGATGCAGCGCGGCTGGATGGACAAGGGCGTCAAGAACGCCCGTCGCAAGGCGGGCGACAACGACAAGATCGGCCGCAAGTTCCGCAGCGACGCCAGCGAGAAGCAGGCCTCCAAGGCCCGCCAGACCCAGCGCATGATCGAACGCCTGGACGTCGTCGACGAGCCCCGCAAGGAGTGGGAGCTGCGGATGGAGATCGCGAGCGCGCCCCGCTCGGGCGCCGTCGTCGCCGCCCTCAGCCAGGCGGAGATCCGGCGCGGCGACTACACCTTCGGCCCCGCCACCCTCCAGATCGACTGGGCCGACCGCGTGGCCATCACCGGCGCCAACGGCGCGGGCAAGTCCACGCTCCTCGCCGCCCTGCTCGGCCGCATCCCGCTCGACGCGGGGCGGGCCACGCTCGGCTCCGGCGTCGTCGTCGGCGAGGTCGACCAGGCCCGCGGCCTCTTCGTCGGCGACGAGCCGCTGCTTGAGGCGTTCTGCGCGGCCGTCCCCGACACCGAGCCGGCCGAGGTGCGCACCCTCCTCGCCAAGTTCGGGCTGCGGGCCGACCATGTGCTGCGCCCCGCCGCCTCGCTCTCGCCCGGCGAGCGCACCCGGGCCGCGCTCGCGCTGCTCCAGGGCCGGGGCGTCAACCTGCTCGTCCTCGACGAGCCGACCAACCACCTCGACCTCCCGGCGATCGAGCAGCTGGAGTCCGCCCTCGACTCCTACACCGGCACCCTGCTCCTGGTCACCCACGACCGGCGGATGCTGGACGCGGTCCGCACCACCCGGCGCGTCGAGGTCGCCGACGGCAAGGTCACCGAGCAGTAGGAAAGCAGTAGGAGAGCAGCAGGGCAGCAGCGGGACACCACCGGCCGCCGGGGCGGCACGGGTGGAGCGGCGCCCCGCCCCGGGCCGCCGCTCCACCCGCCGACTCCCTAGCGACGGCCCTTCGGGTCCAGCAGGCCGGCCTTGCGCAGGGCGTCCGCCATCGCCCCGTTCGCCGGGGGCGGCGGCGTCTGGCGGCCACCGCGGTCCCGGCCGCCGCCGCCCTGGCGCTGCTGCCCGCGCTGCTGAGGGGGGCGTCCGGCCCGCTGCTCCCGCTTCGGGGCGCCGCCCGGGGCGTTCGCGGTCGCCTCGTCCTCCAGCCGCAGCGTCAGCGAGATCCGCTTGCGCGGCACGTCGACGTCCAGGACCTTCACCTTGACGATGTCGCCCGGCTTGACCACCTCGCGCGGGTCCTTCACAAACTTGTTCGACAGCGCCGAGACATGCGCCAGGCCGTCCTGGTGCACACCGATGTCGATGAACGCGCCGAACGCCGCCACGTTCGTCACCACACCCTCCAGGACCATTCCCGGCGCCAGGTCGCCGATCTTCTCGACGCCCTCCTTGAAGCTCGCCGTCCTGAAGGCGGGCCGCGGGTCGCGGCCGGGCTTCTCCAGCTCGCGCAGGATGTCCGTCACCGTCGGCAGACCGAAGGTCTCGTCCACGAAGTCGTCCGGCCGCAGCGACCGCAGCACCGCCGTGTTGCCCACCAGGGCCGCGACCTCGCTGCCGGTCGTCTTCACCATCCGGCGCACCACCGGATACGCCTCGGGGTGCACGCTGGAGGCGTCCAGCGGGTCGTCGCCGCCGCGGATCCGCAGGAAGCCCGCACACTGCTCGTACGCCTTCGGGCCCAGCCGCGCCACGTCCTTGAGCGCCTTGCGGGAGCGGAACGGGCCGTTGGCGTCGCGGTGCGCCACGATGTTGTCGGCGAGTCCGGCGCCGATACCGGAGACGCGCGAGAGCAGCGGCGCGGACGCGGTGTTGACGTCAACCCCGACGCCGTTCACACAGTCCTCCACGACCGCGTCCAGCGAGCGCGAGAGCTTCACCTCGGAGAGGTCGTGCTGGTACTGGCCGACGCCGATCGACTTGGGGTCGATCTTCACCAGCTCGGCGAGCGGGTCCTGCAGGCGGCGGGCGATGGAGACCGCGCCCCGCAGCGACACGTCCATGTCCGGCAGCTCCTGCGAGGCGAACGCCGACGCCGAGTACACGGAGGCGCCCGCCTCGGAGACCATCACCTTGGTGAGCTTCAACTCGGGGTGCCTGGTGATCAGTTCCCCGGCGAGCTTGTCGGTCTCGCGGGACGCCGTGCCGTTGCCGATGGCGATGAGCTCGACCGCGTGCTCCTTCGCGAGCCGGGCCAGCTTGGCGAGTGCCTCGTCCCACCGGTTCGCCGGGACGTGCGGGTGGATCACGTCCGTCGCCACGACCTTGCCCGTGGCGTCCACGACGGCCACCTTCACGCCCGTACGGAACCCGGGGTCGAGGCCCAGCGTCGCCCGCGTCCCGGCCGGGGCGGCGAGCAGCAGGTCGCGCAGGTTCGACGCGAAGACCCGCACCGCCTCGTCCTCGGCGGCCGTGCGCAGCCGCAGCCGCAGGTCGATGCCGAGGTGGACCAGGATGCGGGTGCGCCATGCCCAGCGGACGGTGTCGGCCAGCCACTTGTCGCCCGGGCGGCCCCGGTCCGCGACGCCGAAGCGGCGCGCCACCATGTTCTCGTACGCCGAGGGGCCGGGGATCTCCGCGTCCTGCGGGCCCTCGGGCTCCAGGACGAGGTCGAGGACGTCCTCCTTCTCGCCGCGCAGCATCGCCAGGACGCGGTGCGAGGGCAGCGCCGTGAACGGCTCGGTGAAGTCGAAGTAGTCGGCGAACTTGGCGCCAGCCTCCTCCTTGCCGTCGCGCACCTTCGCCACCAGGCGGCCTCTGGTCCACATGCGCTCGCGCAGCTCGCCGATGAGGTCGGCGTCCTCGGAGAACCGCTCGGTGAGGATGGCGCGGGCGCCGTCCAGGGCCGCCGCCGGGTCCGCGACACCCTTGTCCGCGTCGACGAACGCCGCCGCGGCGGCGAGCGGCTCCACCGACGGGTCGGTCAGCAGCCCCTGCGCCAGCGGTTCGAGGCCCGCCTCACGGGCGATCTGGGCCTTGGTGCGCCGCTTGGGCTTGAACGGCAGGTAGATGTCCTCCAGGCGCGCCTTGGTGTCGGCGGCGCGGATCTGCCGCTCCAGCTCCTCGGTGAGGCTGCCCTGCTCGCGGACGGAGTCGAGGACCGCCGTGCGGCGGTCCTCCAGCTCGCGCAGATACCGCAGCCGCTCCTCCAGGGTGCGCAGCTGGGCGTCGTCGAGCATCTCGGTCGCTTCCTTGCGGTAGCGCGCGATGAACGGCACGGTCGACCCGCCGTCGAGCAGCTCGACGGCGGCCTTCACCTGCCGCTCCCGTACGCCGAGTTCCTCGGCGATCCTGCCTTCGATGGACGTCGTCACGTTCCCGTACCGCCTTCTCGCAGAGCCTGAAGGCGCCATTGTGGCAGGCGGCACCGACAAAGGGCGGTCAGCCCTTGCCGACGAGGTCGGCCGGGAACGCCCCCGCGGCCACCGCCGTCATCAGCAGACCCCGGGCCAGCTCGGTCAGCCGCTCCACGCCCTCCGCGCCGAGCAGTTCGTACGGGGCGGAGTCCAGCCGGTCGGTGCGGTCCTCGACCTCGGCGCGCAGGGCGGTGCCGGCCTCGGTGAGCTCGCCCCCGGCGTCCAGCAGGCCGCGCTCGCGCAGCCGGGCGACGGCCGCCTCCCAGTCCGCGCGCCGCCAGCCGCGCGAGCCCAGTACCCAACGCGGCGCCATCCCCTTGCCGGTGGCGGTGTGGCTGACCAGGGCCTCCAGCGGGTCGAGGCCGGCGTCGAGCAGCGCGGTGAGGTGGCCGTCGCCCCGGTGCTCACGCAGCAGCGTCGCCGCGTGCCAGTACGCCAGGTGCGGCTCCTCGGGCACCGGGAGGTCGGCGTGGGCGGCGTACAGCGGCCGGGCGTGGCGGGTGCAGCCCTCGGTGGCGCGCAGCGCGAGGCGGGCGGCCTCCGCCATCTCCGGCGAGGCCACGAGCTCGTCGCCGAGCAGTCGCCGCAGGGTGCGGTCGGCGGCCCGCAGCCGGGCGTCGAGGACCGCCTCGGGGGAGGCGATGTCCCACACGGCGGGCACGTGCCGGGCGACCAGCTCGTGGTTGAAGTTGTAGAACGTGGCGGTGATGGTGCCGGGTCCGACCGCGCCGAGCGCGGCGGCGCGCCCGGCGAAGTAGGCGGCGCGCTCGTCCTCGACACCGAGCTGCTTGAGCTCGTCGGTGTAGTCGGGGGAGAAGTAGACCGTCGAGTGCAGCGGGTTGACGGAGTTGTGGCAGCGGCGCCCGGCGCGCGGCGGGAGAGACGTCATACCCGAAGGTTACCGACTGGTCGGTACGGAGTGAAGCCCCGAGGGCGACCGGGTGCGCCGGGGACGGAGAGGGGCCCCACGTGAGGCGCGCGTGTCCGACGGCCACCGGCCGGGCCGCGACCGAGGCGGCGGCCCGCGCCGGGGGAGCCGCGCCGGGGGAGCGCCCGGCTCAGCCGGACGCGGTCCAGCCGAAACGCGGGGCCCTGCGCTCCAGGAACGCGGCGACGCCCTCCTCGGTGTCGCCGCTGCCGCGCGCCTGCTCCGTCCAGTGGGCGTCCCGGTCGGTGCGGCCGTTGGCGAACTCCTTGGCCGCCGCCTGGGTGAGCTGCGAGCGGGCGGTGAGGACGCGCGTGAACTCGGCCACCCGCTTGTCCAGTCCGCCCACCGGCAGCACCTCGTCCACCAGACCGGTCCGCAGCGCCCGTGCCGTGTCGATCAGCTCGGCCGAAAACAGCAGGTACTTCGCGGTCGCCGGCCCCACCAGGGCGGTCAGCCGCCGGGTGGAGGAGGAGGCGTAGACGATGCCGAGCCTGGCGGGCGTGATCCCGAAGGAGGCGCCCTCCTCCGCGAAGCGCAGGTCGCAGGCGGTCGCCAGCTGGCAGCCGCCGCCGACGCAGTGGCCGCGCACGGCGGCCAGCGTCGGCTTGGGGAAGGCGGCGAGCGCCTCCTCGGCCCCCACCGCGAGCGACCGGGGGTCCTCGCCCGGCCCCGGCGCGCGCAGCGAGGAGATGTCGGCGCCCGCGCAGAACGTCGGTCCTGCGCCGGTCAGCACCAGGGCCCGTACGTCGCGGTCGGCGGCCAGCTCGTCGAGCAGCGGCGGCAGCGCCCGCCACATGGCGGCGGTCATCGCGTTGCGCTTGGCGGGGTTGCTGATGACGACGGTGGCCACGCCGTCGGCCACGGTGTGCTCCAGCTGCGGCTCCATGCGCCGGATGCTATCCGGGCGGGCCGCTCCTATGATCAAGAGGGGGCCGACCCGGCGATGCCACGAGGAGACGCTGATGGTTGCACCCGCATCCGCACGTGACAGCAGGAAGCTCCGCCGCGGTTTCGGCCGGCTGACCTTCCTCGGCGCGGTCCTCGCCCTCGCGGGCCTGGTCGGCCTCGTCTACACCGGCGTGGCGACCCTGACCTCGATGCTCCTGTTCGGCTGGCTGCTGCTGGTCGGCGGTGTGGTCGGGCTGGCCCACGCGATCCAGTCGCGCGGCGCCAACTTCTTCTGGCTCGGCGTGGTGGTCGCCGCCCTGAACATCGCGGCCGGTGTGGTGGTCATCCGCCGCCCGGAGGGCTCGGCCGAGGCGCTGACCATGTTCGCCGCGCTCCTCTTCCTCACCGGCGGGGTCTTCCGGCTGGCCGGCAGTGTGGTGGTGCGCGGACCGCAGATGGGCTGGACGCTGGTGCAGGGCGCGTTCGGCGTGCTGCTCGGGGTGCTGGTCCTGGCGAGCTGGCCGAGCAGCAGCCGCTATGTGATCGGCTGCTTCTTCTCGCTCGCGCTCCTCTTCGACGGCCTCGGTCTGATCGCGCTCGGTATCGGCGGCCGGCACATCGTGGGCCTGGTCACCGGGTCAGGGGCGGGCGCGGACGTCCGCGGGAGCGCGTCCGGACCGCAGACACCCCCGCAAGCCATGGCAAAGCCGTCAGATAGCGATCAGGCACCTTTTGAGAAGTGACTTCTGCGGGCGATAGCGATCAAAACGCGTCGATACCCGCTGACTTCTGTTCAGTCGACCGGTCCGGACCATGTCACTCCCCACTCTTGACCAAGAGCCTGACTGCCGACTGTGAGGGTGGGTGCCGGAACATGGAGATCCGCGGGAGCGTGCCACCCGACGCCGCACCGGCCAGGCCGTTCCCGTACGAGGGAGTCTGGCGCTTCACCGCCCCGGCCGTCGACGCCTCGGTCCCGCAGGCCCGGCACGCCGTGCGCGACCTGCTGCGCCGCCAGGGCGTGCCGGTCCCCGACGACCTCCTCCAGGGCCTGCTGCTGATCGTCTCCGAGCTGGTCACCAACGCGGTCAAGCACGCGGCCCTGCTCTCCCCGCAGGTGGCGGTGGAGGTCGCCATCGGCGCCGAGTGGATCCGGGTCTCCGTGGAGGACAACCACCCCTACCGCCCCAAGGCGCTGGAGACCGACTACGGCCAGACCGGCGGGCGCGGACTGCTGCTGGTGCGCGAGATCACCTACGAGGCGGGCGGCGCCTGCGACGTCGAGCAGACGGCGAGCGGCGGCAAGATCATCTGGGTGGCCCTGCCGCTGGCCCCGGCCCCCGGTGCGGTCACCAGCCCGCGGCAGGCCCTGTGAGCTCACGGACGGCGGGCCGGGCCGCGTCGAGCACCGTCATGAACCAGGCGGAGAACGGGGCCCGCTCGTGCAGCGCGGCCAGCTCCTGCGGCGAGACGAAGGCGGTCTCGTAGACCTCCTCCGGGTCCGGCCGCACCGGCGACTGCACCAGACCGACGAAGAGGTGGTTGTACTCCTGCTCCACGAGCCCCGAGTCCGGGTCCGGGTGGTTGTAGCGGACCGTGCCGCCCTCGGCGAGCAGCGAGGGCGAGACGCCCAGCTCCTCGTGGGTGCGCCGGGCCGCCGCCGCGAAGGGGGACTCACCGGGGTAGGGGTGCCCGCAGCAGGTGTTCGACCAGACGCCGGGGGAGTGGTACTTGCCGAGCGCGCGGCGCTGGACCAGCAGCCGGCCCGACGGGTCGAAGAGGAAGACCGAGAACGCCCGGTGCAGCAGGCCCGGTGCCTGGTGGGCGGAGAGCTTCTCCGCGGTGCCGATGGTATTGCCGCTCTCGTCGACCAGTTCGAGCATGATCTCTTCGGCGGTCCCGTTCGACGAGCTGCTCGCCGTAGTGGCTGGTGTGGTCGGCATAACCATCCTTCGCTTCGGTCCTCGGCTGCCAAGTCTGCCGTACAAAAGCGGCGTGTCCGCACTTCGACGGGCAGCGCATGTCCGTAATGCGCCGGGTGTGCGGCACCGTCGAAGAAGGGATCGTGCCCAGCCGTACCGCCGCGGAATCTTCGAACATGCGAACGAGGATGGCCGTGCGGTGTCCGGCCGTCAGTGGCAGAGCCGGGCCTCGTGGGCCGCGTGGCCGCTCGGCTCCAGCTGGAAGGTGCAGTGCTCCACGTCGAAGTGGTCACCCAGGCAGCCCTGGAGATCGTGCAGCAGCCGCTCGTGGCCCACCGAGTCCAGTGCCTCCTGGCTGACCACCACATGGGCGGAGAGCACCGGCATCCCCGAGGTGATCGTCCAGGCGTGCAGGTCATGGACGTCCTCGACGCCCGGCAGGGCCACGATGTGCGCCCGGACCTCGCTCATGTCGACGCCCTGGGGGGCGGCCTCCAGCAGGACGTCCAGCGTCTCCCGCAGCAGCTTCACCGTACGCGGGACGATCATCAGGCCGATCACCAGCGAGGCGACGGGGTCGGCGGCCTGCCAGCCGGTCGTCATGATCACCACGGCCGAGAGCAGTACGGCCACGGACCCGAGCGCGTCAGCGAGGACTTCGAGGAAGGCGCCGCGCACGTTGATGCTCTCCTGCTGGCCGCGGACCAGCAGCGAGAGCGAGACCATGTTGGCGACCAGACCGATCAGGCCGAAAACGATCGTCGTGGCACCCGAGGTGTCGGCCGGCTCGACGAACCGCTGCACCGCCTCGTACAGCACGTATCCGCCCACGCCGAGCAGCAGCAGACAGTTGGCGAGCGCGGCCAGGATCTCGGCCCGGGCGTAGCCGAACGTCCGGTTGTGGCCGGCCGGGCGGTTGGCGAAGTGGATGGCGAGCAGCGCCATCGCCAGCCCCAGGGCGTCCGTCGCCATGTGCGCCGCGTCCGCGACCAGCGCCAGCGAGTCCGCGAGCAGGCCGCCGACGATCTCGACCACCATCACGCCCAGCGTGATGCCCAGGGCCACCCGCAGCCGCCCCTTGTACGCCGCGGCGGCCGTCCCGGTCGGCGCCGGCCCGCCGTGCGCGTGTCCGTGGTCGTGCCCAGCCCCCATGGAAGGCCACCTCTCAGACTCTTGGCATGGTTGTGCGATCTGCGTACGAGGGGTCAGTGAACTACGGGCGGGGGGTATGGGGCAACACGGCACTGAACACCGTTGTCATATGCTCTGACCTGCGGAAACGTCCTGCCTGCCCGGCGCGTACGCCATTCGCACAGGCGTCGCAGGTCAGAGCGGTGCGCGGGCGCGGGCGACGGCGCGCGGCCCCGCGTCCGGCGGACGGGGGGCGGTTTGTGGGGCGCGGCCTTGATCGACGATGATGATCCACGCGGCAGCCCCCTGCCGCAGGGCCCGATCGGGGCGTAAACAGGCGATGAACTCCCGGTTCCACGCATCCGATAGCCTCCCGATAGCCTCTGCCGACGCGCCGCCCGCCGCATCATTCCGGGCCGGCCTCGGACATCAGCCATGCCAGCTCCAAGGAGTGAGTTCGTCTGTCGACCGCCATCCTGACCGGCCTGCCGGTCCCCGGGTCGCAGCTCGGGCCCGAACTGCGCTCGCTGGGCTTTGACGTACGGTCCGCACGGCGGCCGGAGGATCTGCCCGGCCTGCTCGCCGAGGTCCCGCCCGGTGAGCGGGTCGCCCTCGTCGACCCGTCCTTCGTGGGCCATACGCACGCCCTGCGCCTCGCCCTGACCGACCCCCGGTTCCCGGCGGCGGCGATCCCCGGCGCCCTGGCCGTCCAGGCGGAGGCCCGCCCCGCGCTCGTGCGCGCCCTCGCGGACCGCACCGGGCCCGCGGCCGTGGCCGACGGAGGCGCGGCCGTCGCCGTGAACGCCCCCGCCACCGGCACCGGCGTCCTCACCGACCGCCTCGCCGCAGCCCTCGGGGAGGGCGGCGTCGCCGTGCACCGCCCCGAGCTCGGCTCGCTGGTGGCCACCGTGCCCGCCGGGCCCGAGGCCGCCTTCGCCGCCCGCAAGGCCGTGGACGCGGTGGACGACGAGGCCGTCCGGCTGCGCAACGCCGTGAAGTCCCGCGACGGGTTCTTCACCACCTTCTGCATCAGCCCGTACTCGCGCTACCTCGCCCGCTGGTGCGCCCGCCGGGGCCTCACACCCAACCAGGTCACCACCGCCTCGCTGCTCACCGCGCTGATAGCGGCCGGCTGCGCGGCGACCGGCACCCGGGCCGGCTTCGTCGCGGCCGGCGTGCTGCTGCTCCTCTCCTTCGTCCTGGACTGCACCGACGGGCAGCTCGCCCGCTACTCGCTCCAGTACTCCACGCTCGGCGCCTGGCTGGACGCCACCTTCGACCGGGCCAAGGAGTACGCGTACTACGCGGGCCTGGCGCTCGGGGCTGCGCGCGGCGGCGGCAGCGATGACGTATGGGCGCTCGCGCTCGGCGCGATGGTCCTCCAGACCTGCCGCCACGTCGTGGACTTCTCCTTCAACGAGGCGCACGTCGTGGGCACGGGCGCGGACGCCAACACCAGCCCCACCGCGGCCCTCTCCGACCGGCTCGACTCGGTCGGCTGGACGGTCTGGGTGCGCCGCATGATCGTGCTGCCGATCGGTGAGCGCTGGGCGATGATCGCCGTGCTCACCGCCGTCACGACCCCCCGGATCGTCTTCTACGCGCTGCTGACCGGCTGCGCCTTCGCGGCCTGCTACACCACGGCCGGGCGCGTGCTGCGTTCGCTGAACGGCCGCGCCACCCGTACCGACCGGGCCGCGCGGGCCCTCGCGGAGCTGGCCGACAGCGGCCCGCTCGCCGAGCTCGTGGCGGCCGGCCGCTTCCGGATCAAGGGCGCCTGGAGCGCCCCGGTGGTGGCCGCGGTCGGCGCCCTCGCGCTGGTGGGCGCGGCGCTCACCCAGCCCTTCGGCAGCCGCCAGATGATCATTGCGGCCGTCTTCTACGCGATCACCTCGGGTTTCGCCGTCTCCGCGCCCCTCAAGGGCGCCCTCGACTGGCTGGTGCCGCCGTTCTTCCGGGCCGCCGAGTACTGCACGGTCCTGGTCCTCGCCGCCCGCTCCGAGGTGGACGGGGCGCTGCCCGCGGCCTTCGGGCTGGTGGCGGCCGTCGCCTACCATCACTACGACACGGTCTACCGCATCAAGGGCGGCTCCGGCGCGCCGCCGCGCCTGCTGGTCCGCCTCACCGGCGGCCACGAGGGGCGGACGCTGGTGGTCGCGGTGCTGGCCGCGACCCTCGCCGACCGCGGCACGGACTTCACCCTGGCGCTCACCGCCCTCGCGGTGGCCCTGGCGCTCCTGGTGGTCGTGGAGTCCATCCGCTTCTGGGTGTCCTCCGGAGCACCCGCAGTACATGACGAAGGAGAAACGGCATGATCGGCCTCGTACTCGCAGCCGGTGCAGGACGGCGTCTGCGCCCCTACACCGACACGCTCCCGAAGGCCCTCGTGCCCGTCGACGGCGAGACCACCGTCCTCGACCTCACCCTGGCCAACTTCGCCGAGGTGGGCCTGACCGAGGTCGCGATCGTCGTCGGCTACCGCAAGGAAGCCGTGTACGACCGCAAGGAGGCCCTGGAGGCCAAGTACGGCGTCACGCTCACGCTGATCGACAACGACAAGGCCGAGGAGTGGAACAACGCCTACTCCCTGTGGTGCGCGCGTGAGGTCCTGAAGCGGGGCGTCATCCTCGCCAACGGCGACACCGTGCACCCGGTTTCGGTCGAGCAGACGCTGCTCGCCGCGCGCGGCGAGGGCAAGAGGATCATCCTCGCCCTCGACGCGGTCAAGCGCCTCGCCGACGAGGAGATGAAGGTGATCACCGAGCCCGGCAAGGGCGTGCGGCGCATCACCAAGCTGATGGACCCGGCGACCGCCACCGGCGAGTACATCGGCGTCACCCTCATCGAGCCGGAGGCGGCCGAGGAGCTCGCGGACGCCCTGAAGGCCACCTTCGAGCGCGACCCCGACCTGTACTACGAGGACGGCTACCAGGAGCTCGTCGACCGCGGCTGCACCGTCGACGTGGCCCCCATCGGCGAGGTCTCCTGGGTCGAGATCGACAACCACGACGACCTCGCGAAGGGCCGTGAGATCGCGTGCCAGTACTGACCCGGCTCATCCCGTCGCCGGTCGTCGTCGACATCAGCCGGGGCGCCCTGGACGATCTGGCGGGGCTCCTGGCCGACCAGCGGATCTCGGCCTCCGGCAAGCTGGCGATCGCGATCAGCGGCGGCTCGGGCCAGGCGCTGAGCGAGAAGCTGGCGCCGGTGCTGCCGGGCGCCGACTGGTACCCGGTCGCGGACGGCACGATCGACTCGGCCGTGCGGCTCGCCGACGACATCAAGGGCAAGCGGTACGACGCGGTCGTCGGCCTCGGCGGCGGAAAGATCATCGACGTGGCGAAGTACGCCGCGGCGCGGGTCGGACTGCCCATGGTGGCGGTCGCCACCAACCTCTCGCACGACGGCATCTGCTCGCCGGTCTCGATCCTGGACAACGACAACGGCCGCGGCTCCTACGGCGTGCCCACGCCCATCGCCATGGTCATCGACCTCGACGTCATCCGCGAGGCCCCGGTCCGGTTCGTCCGCTCGGGCGTCGGCGACGTGATCTCCAACATCTCCGCCATCGCGGACTGGGAGCTCTCGCACCGGGTCAACGGCGAGCCGGTGGACGGTCTGGCCGCGGCCATGGCCCGTACCGCGGGCGAGTCCGTGCTGCGCCACCCCGGCGGCGTCGGCGACGACGAGTTCCTCACCGTCCTGTCCGAGGCGCTGGTGCTCTCCGGCATCGCCATGTCGATCAGCGGCGACACCCGCCCCTCCTCCGGCGCCTGCCACGAGATCAGCCACGCCTTCGACCTGCTGTACCCCAAGCGCTCCGCGCTCCACGGCGAGCAGGTCGGCCTCGGCGCCGCCTTCGCCATGCACCTGCGCGGCGCGGCCGAGCAGTCCGGGCTCTTCGCCCAGGTACTGCGGCGGCACGGCCTGCCCGTGCTTCCGCGGGAGATCGGCTTCTCCGCCGACGAGTTCGTCCGGGCGGTGGCGTACGCGCCGCAGACCCGGCCGGGCCGTTTCACGATCCTGGAACACCTCAACCTGTCCGCAGACCAGATCAAGGACGCTTACGCCGACTATGCAAAAGCCATCGGTAGCTGAACTCCGCCCGGTCGTGCACCCGCCGGGCGTCAAGGACCGGCGGAGCGGCGAGCACTGGGGCGGCCGGCTCTACATGCGCGAGGTCTCCCTGCGCGTGGACCGGCACCTGGTGACCACCCGGGTCACGCCCAACCAGCTGACCTATGTGATGACCGTCGCCGCCGCCCTCGCGGCCCCGGCCCTGCTGGTGCCCGGGATCTGGGGCGCCGTGCTCGGCGTGGTGATGGTCCAGCTGTACCTGCTCCTCGACTGCGTCGACGGTGAGGTCGCGCGCTGGAAGAAGCAGTACTCGATGACCGGTGTCTACGTGGACCGGGTCGCCGCCTATGTGTGCGACGCGGCGGTCCTGGTCGGCTTCGGTCTGCGGGCGGCCGACATCTGGGGCTCGGGGCGGATCGACTGGCTCTGGGCCTTCCTCGGCACCCTCGCGGCCCTCGGCGCCGTCATGATCAAGTCCGAGACCGACCTCGTCGGCGTCGCCCGCCACCAGCAGGGCAAGCCGCCGGTCAAGGAGACGGCCTCGGAGCCGCGCTCCTCCGGCATGGCGCTGGCCCGCCGGGCCGCCGGGGCGCTCAAGTTCCACCGGCTGATCCTCGGCATCGAGGCGTCCCTGCTGATCCTGGTCCTGGCGCTGGTCGACCACGCGCGCGGCGATCTGTACTTCTCCCGGCTCGGCGTCGCGGTGCTCGCGGGCATCGCACTCCTCCAGAGCGTGCTGCACCTGGTGTCCATCCTCGCTTCCAGCAGGCTCAAGTGAGTGCCCCGCTGAAGGTCGGCGCGGTCGTCATCACCATGGGCAACCGGCCCGACGAACTGCGCGCGCTGCTCGACTCGGTCGCCAAGCAGGACGGCGACCCGGTCCAGGTCGTGGTGGTCGGCAACGGCGCCCCGGTCCCGGACGTCCCCGAAGGCGTACGGACCGTGGAGCTGCCCGAGAACCTGGGCATCCCCGGCGGCCGGAACGTCGGCATCGAGGCGTTCGGCCCGTCCGGCGCCGAGGTCGACATCCTGCTCTTCCTCGACGACGACGGGCTGCTGGCCAACGCCGACACGGCCGAGCTGTGCCGCCGGGCGTTCACCGAGGACCCGAAGCTCGGCATCATCAGCTTCCGTATCGCGGACCCGGAGACCGGGGTCACCCAGCGCCGCCACGTCCCGCGGCTGCGCGCCTCCGACCCGATGCGCTCCTCCCGTGTGACGACCTTCCTGGGCGGCGCCAACGCCGTACGGACGCGGGTCCTCGCGGAGGTCGGCGCTCTGCCCGACGAGTTCTTCTACGCCCACGAGGAGACCGATCTGGCCTGGCGGGCGCTGGACGCCGGCTGGATGATCGACTACCGCGCGGACATGGTCCTGTACCACCCCACCACGGCGCCCTCCCGGCACGCGGTCTACCACCGGATGGTGGCCCGCAACCGGGTCTGGCTGGCCAGGCGGAACCTGCCGGCCCTCCTGGTCCCCGTCTATCTGGGGGTCTGGATGCTGCTCACGCTCGCCCGGAAGCCCTCCGGGCCCGCCCTCAAGGCGTGGTTCGGCGGCTTCAAGGAGGGCTGGACCACTCCCTGCGGCCCGCGCCGACCCATGAAGTGGCGCACGGTCTGGCGGCTGACCCGGCTGGGCCGGCCGCCCGTCATCTGACACTCTCGGGTCGGGCACATCGGATGGGGGCCGTCCGGCCCCGGGCACTTCGGGCAACGGCCATCGGGCGTACTTCTTTGAAAGCGAAAGTTTCCTCTTGTGAGTGACACAACTCTGTCCCCGGCGGAACTCGCCGCCAAGCACGGCCTGGCGGTGAGCGGCGCCCGGCCGGGGCTGCGCGAATACTGCCGCCAGCTCTGGGGGCGGCGCCACTTCATCCTGTCGTTCTCGCAGGCGAAGCTGACCGCCCAGTACAGCCAGGCGAAGCTCGGCCAGATCTGGCAGGTGGCCACCCCGCTGCTCAACGCACTGGTCTACTACTTCATCTTCGGCGTGCTGATGAACGCCAAGCGGGGCATCTCGTCGGACGTGTACATCCCGTTCCTGGTGACGGGCATCTTCGTCTTCACCTTCACCCAGAACTCGGTGATGGCGGGCGTCCGGGCGATCTCCGGCAACCTGGGCCTGGTGCGCGCGCTGCACTTCCCGCGCGCCTCGCTGCCGATCTCCTTCGCGCTCCAGCAGCTTCAGCAGCTGCTCTTCTCGATGATCGTCCTGGTCCTCGTGGTGGTCGCGTCGGGCAGCATGCCGATGGCCTCGTGGCTGCTGATGGTGCCGGTCCTGGCGTGCCAGTTCGTCTTCAACACCGGCCTGGCGCTGATCATGGCCCGGCTTGGCAGCAAGACCCCGGACCTCGCCCAGCTGATGCCGTTCGTCCTGCGGACCTGGATGTACGCCTCCGGCGTCATGTTCAGCATCAAGGTCGTCCTCCAGGGCAAGCCGCACTGGGTCGCCCAGGTCCTCCAGGTGAACCCCGCCGCGGTCTACATGGACCTGGCGCGGTACTCCATGATCGACGGCTTCGGCGCCCACAACCTGCCGCCGCACGTGTGGGCGCTGGCGGTCGGCTGGGCGCTCGTCGTGGGCGCAGCGGGCTTCGTGTACTTCTGGAAGGCAGAGGAGCAGTACGGTCGTGGCTGAGGACAACATCCGTATCGCCGACGCGAGCGGCGAGCGCATCCCGACCGTCATCGCCGACGACGTGCACATCGTGTACACGGTCAACGGCACGGGCGGCGGGCGGGGCAGCGCCACCGCCGCGCTCAGCCGGATAGTGCGGCGGGACACCGGCGAGTCGCGGGGCATGCGCAAGGTGCACGCGGTGCGGGGCGTCTCCTTCACCGCCTACCGCGGCGAGGCGATCGGCCTGATCGGCACCAACGGCTCGGGCAAGTCGACCCTGCTGCGGGCGATCGCCGGACTGCTGCCGCCGGCCAAGGGCCGGGTGTACACCAACGGCCAGCCCTCGCTGCTCGGCGTCAACGCCGCGCTGATGAACGAGCTGACCGGCGAGCGCAACGTCATCCTGGGCGGCCTGGCCATGGGCATGTCGCGCGAGGAGATCAAGGAGCGGTACGAGGAGATCGTCGACTTCTCCGGCATCAACGAGAAGGGCGACTTCATCACACTGCCCATGCGGACGTACTCGTCCGGCATGGCGGCCCGGCTGCGGTTCTCCATCGCCGCCGCCAAGGACCACGACGTCCTGATGATCGACGAGGCGCTCGCCACGGGTGACCGCAAGTTCCAGATCCGCTCCGAGGAGCGCATCCGCGAGCTGCGCAAGCACGCGGGCACGGTGTTCCTGGTCAGCCACAGCATCGGATCCATCCGCGACACCTGCAACCGGGTGCTCTGGCTGGAGCGGGGCGAGCTCCTGATGGACGGACCCACGGACGAGGTCGTGAAGGCGTATCAGAAGGAGACGGGCCGCTGACACCCGGTCACCCTCCGTACGCCGTCGAAAGCTCCCGTCGATCAACCTCGGCGGGGGCTTTCGCGTCCTTGGAGGGGGTCCTCATGGCGGACCGAAATGTCAAGGCTGGGTCAAGTCGCCTGCACCGGGGGAAGGTTGGCGCGGATTGAAGTGTTCTTGTAATGCGCGCAACACCCCGACGTGTTGTCAGGCGTTGTACAACGTAAGCTGTACCGGTGTTGATCGTGACGGACGGGCGGCACCGCCCCGGGCACCCCGCACGGGAGCCGTTCTCCACTCGGGAGGCTCGGCGGCGTGTCCGAAATGGGATGTTTTGGGTCGGCGGTGTAGAACGGGAGATGTGACGGCAATGGCTACGGGAAATCTCCACCTGCGAGAGGCTTCCGCCGTTCCCGTGCCGGGCGGCCCCCGGTGACAGGTGTCCGGGACGTGCGCACCGACTCTCCCTCGCGCACCACGCTCGACAAGGCCACGGCGGAGAACTTCCCGGTGGCCCCCTTCTTTCTGCCGCGCGCCTGGCGCGACGACCTGATGGCCGTGTACGGCTACGCGCGCCTGGTCGACGACATCGGCGACGGCGACCTCGCGCCCGGCGGCGCCGACGCCCGCCACCTGGGCGTGCCCCCCGCCGACGCGGACGACCGCCTCGTGCTGCTCGACGCCTTCGAGGCCGATCTGCGCCGCGTCTTCGACTCCACCCCGCGCCACCCGCTGCTCCGGGCCCTGCAGCCCACCGTCCGCCGCCGCTCGCTCACCCCCGACCCGTTCCTCGCCCTGATCGCGGCGAACCGGCAGGACCAGCGGGTCAGCCGGTACGAGACCTATGACGACCTGGTCGCGTACTGCGAACTGTCGGCCAATCCCGTGGGCCGCCTGGTGCTGGCGATCACCGGCACCGAGAGCCCCGAGCGCGTCCGCCGCTCGGACGCCGTCTGCACCGCCCTCCAGATCGTCGAACACCTCCAGGACGTGAGCGAGGACCTCGGCCGGGACCGGATCTATCTGCCCGCCGAGGACATGAAGCGCTTCCATGTCACCCCGGCCGATCTGGCCGCCCCGCGCGGGGGCGCGTCGGTGCGCGCCCTGGTCGCGTTCGAAGCGGAACGCGCCGCGCGGCTGCTGAATGAAGGCACCCCCCTCGTGGGTAGCGTCCACGGCAGACTCAGACTGCTGCTGGCCGGATTCGTGGCCGGGGGCCGCGCCGCGCTCGACGCGGTGGCAGCCGCCGGCCACGACGTACTCCCTGGACCGCCCAAGCCCACCAAATCCAGTCTGCTGCGCGAAGTGGGAGCCGTGTTGCGTAGAGCGCGTAGAGAGGGGTGAGCCGGACCGTGGATCCACACGCACACGCGTCCGCGCCGGTACAGGCCGCGTACAGCTACTGCGAGGCGGTGACCGGACAGCAGGCGCGCAACTTCGCGTACGGCATCCGGCTGCTGCCGACCGACAAGCGCCAGGCGATGTCCGCGCTCTACGCGTTCTCGCGGCGCGTCGACGACATCGGTGACGGCGCCCTGGCCGCCGAGGCCAAGAAGCAGCGCCTGGAGGACACCCGCGCACTGCTCGGCCGGATCGCCGAGGGCACGGTCGAGGAGGACGACACCGACCCGGTGGCGGTGGCGCTCGCGGACGCGGCGCGCCGCTTCCCGATCCCGCTGGACGGCCTCGACGAGCTCATCGACGGCGTCCTCATGGACGTGCACGGCCAGACCTACGAGACCTGGGACGACCTGAAGGTCTACTGCCGGTGTGTCGCGGGCGCGATCGGCCGGCTCTCCCTGGGCGTGTTCGGTACACAACCGGGCGCACCGGGCGCCGAGCGCGCCGCGGAGTACGCCGACACGCTCGGCCTGGCCCTGCAACTCACCAACATCCTCAGGGACGTTCGCGAGGACGCGGGCAACGGACGCACCTATCTGCCCGCCGACGACCTGGCGAAGTTCGGGTGCGCCGAGGGCTTCCACACCCCGGTGCCACCCGCCGGCTCCGACTTCGCGGGCCTGGTCCACTTCGAAGTGCGCCGGGCCCGCGCCCTGTTCGCCGAGGGCTACCGGCTGCTGCCCATGCTCGACCGCCGCAGCGGCGCCTGCGTGGCCGCGATGGCCGGCATCTACCGCCGGCTGCTCGACCGCATCGAGCGCGACCCGGAGGCCGTGCTGCGCGGCCGGGTCTCGCTGCCCGGCAGGGAGAAGGCGTACGTGGCGGTACGCGGGCTGTCCGGGCTCGACACCCGGACCGTCTCCCGGCAGACCGCCAGGAGGCGCGCCTGATGGCCCATGGGCACCTGGACGTGCGGCCGAAGAGCTTTACGTGCCCGGAGTGTGCAACCCCCGCTCCGGCCGGGGCGTCCCTGACTGCGACGGCGACGGCGACGGCGGCCGGGCGCGCGCACCGCACCGGCACGGTCGAAGGGGAGGGCGCATGACAACCCCGCAGCCCGAACGCGCGGTGGTCGTCGGCGGAGGTCTGGCCGGCGTCACCGCCGCGCTGGAACTGGCCGGCGCCGGCCTGCGCGTCACCCTGGTCGAGGGCCGCCCCCGGCTGGGCGGCCTCGCCTTCTCCTTCCGGCGCGGCGAACTGACCGTCGACAACGGCCAGCACGTCTACCTGCGCTGCTGCACGGCCTACCGCTGGTTCCTCGACCGGATCGGCGGCGCCCACCTCGCGCCGCTCCAGCGCCGTCTGGACGTGCCCGTCCTGGACGTGGCCCACCCGCGCGGACCCCGGCTCGGCAGACTGCGCCGCACCGCGCTGCCGGTGCCGCTGCACCTGGCCGGCAGCCTCGCCACCTATCCGCACCTCTCGCTCGCCGAGCGGGCCTCCGTCGGGCGCGCCGCACTCGCGCTCAAGGGCCTCGACCCGGCCGACCCGGCGCTCGACGGGGTGGACTTCGCCACCTGGCTCGGCCGCCACGGCCAGTCCGCCCGTACCGTCGAGGCCCTGTGGGACCTCGTGGGCGTGGCGACCCTGAACGCGACCGCGCCGCACGCCTCCCTGGGGCTCGCCGCGATGGTCTTCAAGACCGGGCTGCTCTCCGAGCCGGGCGCCGCCGACATCGGCTGGGCGCACGTACCGCTGGGCGAACTCCACGACACGCTGGCCCGCAAGGCGCTCGCCTCGGCCGGGGTCCGCGTCGAGACCCGTACCAAGGCCGAGTCCCTCGCGCGTACCGAGGACGGCGCCTGGCGGGTCGAGGTGAGCGGCGAGACGCTCGACGCCGAGGTGGTGGTCCTCGCCGTGCCGCAGCGCGAGGCGCACGACCTGCTGCCCCACGGCGCCCTCGACGACCCCGGCAAGCTGCTCGACATCGGCACCGCGCCCATCCTCAACCTGCACGTCGTCTACGACCGCAAGGTGCTGCGGCAGCCCTTCTTCACCGCCCTCGGCTCGCCCGTGCAGTGGGTGTTCGACCGCACCGAGTCCTCCGGGCTCACCGGCGGCGGCCAGTACCTGGCGGTCTCCCAGTCGGCCGCCTGGGACGAGATCGACGAGCCGGTGGCCGCGCTGCGCGCGCGCTACCTGCCCGAACTCGAACGGCTGCTGCCCGCCGCGCGCGGCGCCGGCGTGCGGGACTTCTTCGTGACCCGGGAGCGCACCGCGACGTTCGCCCCCACCCCCGGCGTCGGACGGCTGCGCCCCGGCGCGCACACCCGGGCGCCCGGCCTGTACCTGGCCGGCGCGTGGACCGCCACCGGCTGGCCCGCGACGATGGAGAGCGCCGTACGCAGCGGATTCAGCGCCGCGGGCGCGGCCCTCGGCGTACTCGGCCGCTCCCACGTCCATCCGCTTCAGGAGGCGGCATGACCCTTAGCAGCACTGGAACAAGAGGAGAGACCGTGGCGACTGTGCCTTCGGCGAACTCGGCTGTCGACACCGTGGACGTCGCCGCGCTTCTGGAGCGCGGACGGACGCTGTCCGCGCCGGTGCTGCGCACGGCCGTGGAGCGGCTCGCCGCTCCCATGGACACCGTCGCCGCCTACCACTTCGGATGGATCGACGCCCAGGGCAACCCGGCGGACGGCGACGGCGGCAAGGCCGTCCGGCCCGCCCTCGCCCTGCTGTCCGCCGAGGCGGCCGGGGCCCGTCCCGAGGTCGGCGTGCCCGGCGCGGTCGCGGTCGAGCTCGTCCACAACTTCTCGCTGCTCCACGACGACCTGATGGACGGCGACGAGCAGCGCCGCCACCGCGACACGGTCTGGAAGGTGCACGGCCCGGCGCAGGCGATCCTCGTCGGCGACGCCCTGTTCGCGCTGGCCAACGAGGTCCTCCTGGAGCTGGGCACGGTCGAGGCCGGACGCGCCACGCGCCGGCTGACCACCGCGACCCGCAAGCTCATCGACGGCCAGGCCCAGGACATCTCCTACGAGCACCGCGAGCGGGTCACCGTCGAGGAGTGCCTGGAGATGGAGGGCAACAAGACGGGCGCGCTGCTCGCCTGCGCCTGCTCCATCGGCGCCGTCCTCGGCGGCGCGGACGACCGCACGGCCGACACGCTGGAGGCGTACGGCTACCACCTCGGCCTCGCCTTCCAGGCCGTCGACGACCTCCTCGGCATCTGGGGCGACCCGGAGGCGACCGGCAAGCAGACCTGGAGCGACCTGCGCCAGCGCAAGAAGTCCCTGCCGGTGGTGGCGGCCCTCGCCGCGGGCGGCCCGGCCTCCGAGCGGCTCGGCGAGCTGCTCGCCGCCGACGCCAAGAGCAACGACTTCGACAGCTTCTCCGAGGAGGAGTTCGCCACGCGGGCCGCGCTCATCGAGGAGGCGGGCGGCCGGGAGTGGACCTCGCAGGAGGCCCGCAGGCAGCACGCGGTGGCGATCGAGGCACTGGGCACCGTCGACATGCCCGAGCGGGTGCGCGCGCAGCTGACCGCCCTGGCCGACTTCGTCGTCGTACGGAAGAGATGATCACCATTCGCATATGACGCGACGTCGCCGGAGCGGGCCCGCCACCGGGCCGCCTCCGACGGAGACCCCAGCACAGCAGAAGTAGCACTGCACTTGCATTAAGGGGAAGCCATGACAGCGACGACCGACGGAAGCGCCGGGGCCACGCGGCCCCCCGCCGCCGCGGCCAGTGGGACGACCGCGCCGCCACGCGGCGCGGACCAGGTGCTCGACGCCGCGCGGCGGGCGGCGGAACGCGCGGTGGAGCACCTGCTCGCCGAGCAGGACGACCTCGGGTGGTGGAAGGGCGACCTGGAGACCAACGTCACCATGGACGCCGAGGACCTGCTGCTGCGTCAGTTCCTCGGCATCCAGGACGAGAAGACGGTCGCCGCCGCCGCGCTCCACATCCGGGGCGAGCAGCGCGAGGACGGCACCTGGGCCACGTTCTACGGCGGCCCGCCCGAGCTCTCCGCCACCGTCGAGGCGTACGTGGCGCTGCGGCTGGCCGGGGACCGGCCGGAGGACCCCCATATGGCGCGGGCCTCGGCGTGGGTCAGGAGCCAGGGGGGCATGGCCGCCTGCCGGGTCTTCACCCGGATCTGGCTGGCCCTGTTCGGCTGGTGGAAGTGGGACGACCTGCCGGAGCTGCCGCCGGAGCTGATCTTCCTGCCCAAGTGGTTCCCGCTGAACATCTACGACTTCGGCTGCTGGGCCCGGCAGACGATCGTGCCGCTCACGGTCGTCTCCGCCAAGCGGCCGGTGCGGCCCGCGCCCTTCGCCCTCGACGAGCTGCACACCGACGCGCGCGACCCGGCCCCCGCCCGGCCGCTCGCCCCGGTCGCCAGCTGGGACGGCGCCTTCCAGCGGCTCGACAAGGCGCTCCACCTCTACCACCGCATCGCCCCGCGCCGACTGCGCCGGGCCGCGATGAACACCGCCGCCCGCTGGATCGTCGAGCGCCAGGAGAACGACGGCTGCTGGGGCGGCATCCAGCCGCCCGCCGTCTACTCGGTGATCGCCCTGCATCTGCTCGGATACGACCTCCAGCACCCGGTGATGCGGGCCGGTCTTGAGTCCCTCGACCGGTTCGCGGTGTGGCGCGAGGACGGCTCCCGGATGATCGAGGCCTGCCAGTCCCCGGTGTGGGACACCTGTCTGGCCACCATCGCGCTCGCCGACGCGGGGCTGCCCGCCGACCACCCCGCGCTGGTCAAGGCCGTCGACTGGATGCTCGGCGAGGAGATCGTCCGGCCCGGCGACTGGGCGGTGAAGAAGCCCCAACTCGCCCCCGGCGGCTGGGCCTTCGAGTTCCACAACGACAACTACCCCGACATCGACGACACCGCCGAGGTGGTCCTCGCGCTGCGCCGGGTGCGCCACCCCGACCCCGAGCGGGTCGAGGGGGCGATCCGCCGGGCCGCGCGCTGGACGCTCGGGATGCAGTCGAGGAACGGGGCGTGGGGCGCCTTCGACGCCGACAACACCAGCCCGTTCCCCAACCGGCTGCCGTTCTGCGACTTCGGCGAGGTCATCGACCCGCCGTCGGCCGACGTCACCGCGCATGTCGTGGAGATGCTGGCCGTCGAGGGCCGGGCCCACGAACCGCGAGCGCGGCGCGGCATCGAGTGGCTGCTGGCCGAACAGGAGGCGAGCGGCGCCTGGTTCGGGCGCTGGGGCGTCAACTACGTCTACGGCACCGGCTCGGTGGTCCCGGCGCTGACCGCCGCCGGACTGCCCGCCTCGCACCCGGCGATCCGCCGGGCCGTCGGCTGGCTGGAGTCGGTGCAGAACGAGGACGGCGGCTGGGGCGAGGACCTGCGCTCCTACCGCGAGGAGGAGTGGATCGGGCACGGTGTCTCGACCGCCTCCCAGACCGCCTGGGCGCTGCTGGCGCTGCTGGCGGCCGGGCAGCGGGAGAGCAGGGCGGTCGAGCGGGGCGTCGCCTGGCTCGCCCGGACCCAGCTGGCGGACGGTTCCTGGGACGAGCCGTACTTCACCGGCACCGGCTTCCCCTGGGACTTCTCGATCAACTACCACCTCTACCGGCAGGTGTTCCCGCTCACCGCCCTCGGCCGCTACGTCCATGGAGAACCGTTCTCCCTCAACGGCCGCAAGGGGAAGTGATGGAGCTGCACCCCGCCGCCGTCCCGGAGCCCGTACCGCTGCTGGTCGCCTGCGCGCTCACCATCGAGGAGCTGGCGCTGCGCAGCGGCGGCCGGGGCCGGACGCCCGGCCAGGTGGTGACCGTGCTGCGCAGCGGCATGGGGCCCAAGGCCGCCGAACGGGCCGTGCTGCGCGGCCTGGGCACGGCGGCGAACCGGGAGGCGGCCGTGATCGCCTCCGGGTTCTGCGCCGGCCTGTCACCGGGGATGCACCCCGGGGACCTGGTCGTCGCCCAAGAGACCCGCGACCCGCGCGGCACGACGCCTTGCGTGGGTACGGAGGTGCTGGCCAAGGCGCTGAGCGCGGCGCTGCCCGGTCGCACCGTGCACACCGGTCCGCTCATCGGCTCCGACCACGTGGTGCGTGGCCACGAACGGGCCGAGCTGCGCGCGACCGGGGCGATCGCCGTGGACATGGAGTCCGCGGCGACGCTGTGGAGCGCCGTCGGGGCCGGAGAGCGTCCGGTTGCGGCCGTACGGGTGGTCGTGGACGCTCCAGAACATGAACTCGTCCGGATCGGCACGGTACGCGGTGGAATATCGGCTTTCCGCGTTCTTCGTGCCGTCCTTCCCGCTTTTTTTGAATGGCACCGTTCTTTGCCGCTCCCCAGGAGGTGAGCCAGATGGCCATGCCGCTTCGCCAGTCCATCAGGGTCGGGACCTATCTTTTTGAACAGAAGCTCCGCAAGCGTGAGAAGTTCCCGCTGATCGTCGAGCTGGAGCCGCTCTTCGCGTGCAATCTGAAGTGTGAGGGCTGCGGGAAGATCCAGCACCCGGCCGGGGTCCTGAAGCAGCGCATGCCGGTGGCCCAGGCCGTGGGCGCCGTTCTGGAGTCGGGTGCCCCCATGGTCTCCATCGCGGGCGGCGAGCCCCTGATGCACCCTCAGATCGACGAGATCGTGCGGCAGTTGGTGGCGAAGAGGAAGTACGTCTTCCTCTGCACCAACGCCCTGCTGCTGCGCAAGAAGCTGGAGAAGTTCACCCCGTCCCCCTACTTCGCGTTCGCCGTGCACATCGACGGGCTGCGCGAGCGGCACGACGAGTCGGTGGCGAAGGAGGGCGTGTTCGACGAGGCGGTGGCGGCGATCAAGGAGGCCAAGCGGCGCGGCTTCCGGGTCACGACCAACTCCACCTTCTTCAACACCGACACCCCGCAGACGATCATCGAGGTGCTCAACTTCCTCAACGACGACCTCCAGGTCGACGAGATGATGATCTCGCCCGCGTACGCCTACGAGAAGGCGCCCGACCAGGAGCACTTCCTCGGCGTCGAGCAGACCCGCGAGCTGTTCAGGAAGGCGTTCTCCGGCGGCAACCGCCGCCGCTGGCGGCTCAACCACTCGCCGCTCTTCCTGGACTTCCTGGAGGGCAAGGCGGACTTCCCGTGCACGGCCTGGGCGATCCCCAACTACTCGCTCTTCGGCTGGCAGCGGCCCTGCTACCTGATGAGCGACGGGTACGTCCCCACGTACCGGGAGCTCGTCGAGGAGACCGACTGGGACAAGTACGGCCGGGGCAAGGACGACCGGTGCGCCAACTGCATGGCGCACTGCGGCTACGAGCCCACCGCCGTCCTCGCGACCATGGGGTCGCTCAAGGAGTCGCTGCGCGCGGTCCGCGAGACCGTGCAGGGAAACCGCGGGTGACGTGATGAGGACCGGAGAGCCCGTCCCGCTGGGCCTCCCCGCGCCGCCGGCCCGGCCACTGGCGACGCGCCGCCCCTCGCGGCGCATCCAGGTCGGGTCGGTGGCCATCGGCGGTGATGCTCCTGTGTCGGTGCAGTCGATGACGACGACGCGGACGTCGGATGTCGGGGCGACGTTGCAGCAGATCGCGGAGCTGACGGCGTCGGGCTGTCAGATCGTGCGGGTGGCGTGTCCGACGCAGGATGACGCGGACGCGTTGGCGGTGATCGCGAAGAAGTCGCAGATTCCGGTGAT
>NZ_JBVILC010000004.1:0-245090 GCF_055580545.1 Streptomyces sp. NPDC031670
CCCCCCCCCCCCCCCCCCCCCCCCCCCCCCCCCCCCCCCCCCCCCCCCCCCCCCCCCCCCCCCCCCCCCCCCCCCCCCCCCCCCCCCCCCCCGCTGCCCGTGGGACGGAACGTGTTCTCACTCCCGGTTCTCGTCGGCCGGTGGCAGGTCCTCGTCGCGGATGATGTGCATCGCGGCCTCCTCGGCGCCGGCCGCACCACCGTCGATGCCCTCGTCGGTGGCGACGACCTCCTTGGTGGTATCCGGATGGGCGCCCTCGTCCGGGGCCACGAGCCGTCCCGCGCGCCTCTCGCCGGACTCGGGATCGAGGGGCTCGCCCTCTCCCCCGGGAAGGTCGCCGATGCCGTCTCCCGGCGGTGGCTGCACGTCCGGGACCTCCTGCTCCAGCCGCTCGTCGAGCGTCTCGCCCTCGCGCTGCTCCCGGGCCGTGGTGCCCGTCTTGGTGACGCCCAGGGGCTTCTCGGGCGGCGAATAGCCCTCGTCGAGCATGTCGTCGTACGTACGCTCGTCCAACGCGTCCTGGAGGTCCAGCGGGGACGCGTCCTCCTGCTCCTCGTTGGTACCGGTGGGCTGGTAGGCGTCGTCCGCCATGTTCTGGTCGCTCATGACTACCTCGCGTCAGGGGTCTCGTTGAGATCGCGCTTCGCCCTCTGATCGTCGCGCGTAGATCCTCGAAGTGCCCGCGCCACACTCCTGCAAACGCGCCACCGCGAGATCGCCCGCGTTCTCCGGATCCTGGTCCGGGTGTGGGAGACCACGCCGTAAAACCACGTCTTGAGGCGTTTAGGAAGGCACCTTCGCAAGAACACATCACTCATGGACCACTCGAAGGCTCCCGTACTGGAAGCGCTGGCCGCCTACCACGCCGAGGGGCAGACACCGTTCACCCCGCCCGGCCACAAGCAGGGACGCGGCGCCGATCCACGCGTGCGCGCCGTGCTCGGTGACGCCGTCTTCCGCTCGGACGTGCTCGCCACCAGCGGCCTGGACGACCGCACCTCGTCGCACGGTGTCATCGAACGGGCCCAGGAGCTGATGGCGGACGCCGTCGGAGCCCAGCACACGTTCTTCTCCACCTGTGGCAGCTCCCTGTCGATCAAGTCGGCCATGCTGTCCGTCGCGGGCCCGCACGAGAAGCTGCTCGTCGGACGGGACGCGCACAAGGCGGTGGTCTCCGGGCTCGTCCTCGCCGGCATCCGCCCGGTCTGGGTGGATCCGCAGTGGGACCCGGACCGCCACCTGGCGCACCCACCGTCGCCGGACGCGTACCGGGCGGCACTGACCGAGCACCCCGACGCCCGCGGCGCGCTGGTGACGACCCCCACCCCGTACGGCACCTGCTCGGACCTGGCCGCGATCGCCGACACCTGCCATGAGCACGGTGTCCCGCTCATCGTCGACGAGGCGTGGGGCGCGCACCTGCCCTTCCACCCGGATCTGCCGACCTGGGCCATGGACGCCGGTGCGGACGTGTGTGTCACCTCGGTGCACAAGATGGGCTCCGGACTGGAACAGGGCTCCGTCTTCCACCTCCAGGGCGATCTGGTCCAGGCGCACGTCCTCCAGAGCCGCGAGGACCTGCTGGGCACCACCAGCCCCTCCGTACTGCTGTACGCCGCACTCGACGGCTGGCGCCGGCAGATGGTCGAGCACGGGCGCGAACTGTATGACGCCACGCTCGCCCTGGCCATGCGGACGCGCGCCCGCATCGGGGAGCTGGACGGACTGCATGTGCATGGGAGGGAGGACTTCTGCGGCCCGGGGCGCGCCTTCGACCTCGACCCGCTCCAGATCACCATGGATGTCACGGCTCTGGGAACGACCGGGTACCGACTGGCGGACTGGCTGCGCGAGCACCACCGCGTCAATCTGCACCTGGCGGACCACCGGCGGATCAGCGCCCAGCTGACCCACGCCGACGACGAGCGCAGTGTGGACAAGCTGCTGACGGCGCTGTCGGACATGGTGGCCCATGCCGCGGATCTGCGTCCCGCCCCCCAGGTGGAGGTGCCCGACCCGCAGGAGCTGCGGCTGGAGCAGGCGGTCCTGCCGCGCGACGCCTACTTCGGGCCTGTCGAACAGGTGCCGTTGCAGAAGGCCGTGGGCCGGATCTCCGCCGAGATGCTGACTCCGTACCCGCCGGGGATCCCCGCGGCCCTGCCCGGCGAGCGGCTGAACGACGCCGTGGTGCGCTATCTGCGGACCGGCGTGGACGCGGGCATGGTCGTCCCGGACGCCGCCGACGCGGAACTCACGTCGGTGCGGGTGGCCGTGGAGGAGTGAGGTACCTGGGCCCGGGTCCCGCACCGGGGGCGTTGCCCTGCCCCGCGCGGGACCGGGCAGGACGGGGTGGGAGAACGGGCGGGATCGGGCCGGATCGGGCCGCCCGACGCGGAAGACGGTCGCACGGCCCGCTTCCGCCCGCGTCGCCGGTCACAGCCCGGCCGTCGCCATCTCCCGCAGCCGCGCCCACGCCTCCTCCCGGACACCGGGCACGATCAGTACGTCGGCCGCCGTACGGGCCAGCGCCTCGGCGGCGGCCGGCATCACCTCGCGAGCCCGCGGTCCACCCGCCGCCTCGGCGAACTCGGGCGTGTGGTCCGTACCGCCGGCGCCCATGATCGCGACGAACGGGTGGATCGCGGGCAGACGCGTACTGACGTTGCCGATGTCGGACGAGCCCAGATACACCCCGGCGACGGGCTCGGTCAGCTCGATCCCGCGCCGGGCGATGTGGCGGGCGAACCGCCGCGACAGCACGTCGTTGTCGCGGAAGTGCTCGTACGTCTCCCCCACCGGCTCCACCACCGCCCTCGTGCCGGTGGCCAGGGCCACACCACGGGCAGCGGAGCCCACTTCGGCCACCAGGTTCTCCAGGGCGGCGGTCGTGGCCCCGCGCAACCCGAAGAGCCCCTCGGCGTACTCGGGGACGATGTTGGTGGCCTCGCCGCCCCGCGTCACGATGCCCTGGATGTGGGAACCGGACGGCAGGCGCCTGCTCAGTACGGAGACGGTGTTGAAGAACTGGATCAGCGCGGCCAGGGCGTCGATGCCCTCGGTCGGGTTGCCCGTGGGGTGCGCCGACCGGCCGTGGAAGGCGACCCGCAACTGCCGCTGGGCGGTCAGCGGCGCCCACGACCAGTTCTGCGCCCCGGGGTGGAACATCAGCGCGCAGTCCACCCCCTCGAACAGCCCGGCGGCGACCTCGGCCACCTTGCCCCCGCCCCGCTCCTCCGCGGGCGTGCCGACCGCCAGCACGGTGCCCGGGACCTCCTCGAACGCGTCACGCAGCGCGAGCGCCGCGCCGAGACCCGCTCCGGCGATCAGATTGTGCCCACAGGCGTGACCGAGGCCGGGCAGCGCGTCGTACTCCAGGAGCAGCGCCACGCACGGCCCGTCGCCGGTGCCGGTGCGCGCGAGGAACGCCGTCGGCAGACCGGCCACGCCACGCTCCACCCGGAACCCGGCGTCCTCCAGTTCCCCGCTCAGTGTCGCCGCGGCCCGGTACTCCTCGTAGGACGGTTCGGGGTCCTTGTGCAGAAGCGAGCTCACGTCCCACAACCGGTCCGCGCGGGCGGTAATGCTGCGTCCTATACGGTCGTACGTCGGTTCGAGGGTGTCCGGCACGTCTCTCCCTGCCCTGCTGTGCTGGGTGCCCGGCTGTCCGGGCCGGTCTCACGCAGCCGTGTTCCACGCATGGCGCACCTGATGCCTGCACGTCGGCACGGCTACCCGCCTCGCTCGCATGGTCTAACGCGGCCCAGTCGGAAGGGTGAGCCGAAACGGCTCTGCGCGGCGCAGCAGCGCGTGGCGCGCCGACGCCACGGAGTGCGACCCCGTTTGCGGGACTGCCTGGTAGGGGCCGGAATGAGAGGCAGGGCGCGGCCTTTCCCCTGGGGCGCACCGAATCCCCTGGGCCGCATCCTCCAAAGGAGCGATGAAGCATGACTGCAGGATTCCTCCATACCGGCGAGCTCAAGGACCTCACCGTCCGCGACCCGAAGGGCGACAAGATCGGGACCGTCGAACAGGTCTGGCTCGACGACCACACCGGCCGCCCCGAATGGGTCACCGTGAAGACTGGTCTCTTCGGCACGAAGGAGACCTTCGTGCCGCTGTCCGGGGCGCGCAGCGACGGTGACACCCTCACCGTCGTCCACCCCAAGGCGCATGTGCACGACGCCCCCCATGTGGACGCGGACCAGCACCTGGACGCGGAGGAGGAGCGCACCCTCTACCTCCACTACGGCCTGTCCGGCGACGGTGCCCCCGGCACCGGGCGCACCGACCGGGCCCGCAAGGGAGCGGCGGGCACGCGGGAGACGCGGAGTGAGGACGAGCTGGTCCGTTCCGAGGAGCGTCTGCACGTCGGGACCGAGGAGCAGGAGGTCGGTCGGGCGCGTCTGCGCAAGGTCGTGGTGACGGAGAACGTGACCACCACCGTGCCGGTCAGCCATGAGGAAGTCCGTGTCGTGCGCGAGCCGATCCGCGACGGCGAGAAGGTCCGCGCCGACATCGGCGAGGCGGAGTCCGAGGTGACCCTGCACGCGGAACGCCCTGTCGTCGGCAAGGAGAAGGTCGCCGTCGAGCGCGTCCGCTTGGAGACCGACAAGGTCACCGAGCAGAAGGAGATCTCCGAGAGCGTCCGCAAGGAGCAGATCCAGTACGACGACGGCACCGGCAGGCGCGACCGCCGGGGCAACGAGCCGGGCCGTGGCGACCGGCGCGGTCCGCGGCACTGAACCACCCGCGGCGAGCTGTCGGGCCGCAGCTGTGTGACGGCCCGGACGAACGAGATGCCCGGCCACGGCGAGGACGGGGCTACCAGCCCTCGACGTGGCCGGGCCCCCGCATGCCCGGCGCCGCCCGCCGCCGCGCGCACCAGGCGTTGATGGTGATGCCCACCCACACCACCGCAAAGATCTCGTCGTCGTCCAGTACGCCGCGCGCCTCCTCGTACGCCTGTTCCTGCGCCCCTTGCCTGTTGTCACCAGGACTATGATCACCCATGCTTGTTGAAAGTGAAAATACATGGGTGGAGAGGGGTCGGGGACATGGGCGACACGGAAGTCGAGGTCCTCACCGCGCGGGACGTCCCGCTGGGCGGACCGCGAGCGATGACCGTACGGCGAACCCTGCCGCAGCGGGCCCGGACGCTCATCGGCGCCTGGTGCTTCGCCGACCACTACGGTCCCGACCGGGTCGCCGACACCGGCGGCATGGACGTCGCCCCGCACCCGCACACCGGCCTGCAGACGGTCAGTTGGCTCTTCAGCGGTGAGATCGAGCACCGCGACAGCCTCGGCACCCACGCCTTCGTACGCCCCGGCGAACTCAACCTCATGACCGGCGGCCACGGCATCGCCCATACCGAGGTCTCCGCACCGGACACCACCGTGCTGCACGGCGTCCAGCTGTGGGTTGCGCTCCCGGCCGAACACCGCCACGCCCCGCGCGACTTCCAGCACCACGCCCCCGAACCCCTGCGCGTCGACGGCGCGGAGCTCAAGGTCTTTCTGGGCGCACTCGCGGGCGAGACCTCCCCGGTCCGCACCTTCACCCCGCTGCTCGGCGCCGAAATCACCCTCGATCCCGGCGCCACCATCACTCTCGACGTAGACCCCGACTTCGAACACGGTCTGCTGGTCGACGAGGGCGACGTGCGCCTCGACAACACCCCCCTCCTGCCCGCCGAACTCGGCTACGCGGGCCCCGGACGCACCCGACTGACGCTGGCCAACGCCTCCGACGGCCCGGCGCGGACGATCCTCCTGGGCGGGCCGCCGTTCGAGGAGGAGATCGTGATGTGGTGGAACTTCATCGGCCGCAGCCACCAGGACATCGTCGAGGCGCGCCAGGCATGGGAGCAGTCCTCCGACCGTTTCGGCACCGTCGACGGTTACCCCGGCGACCGGCTGCCCGCTCCCGCCCTGCCGAACGCCGTCATCGCACCCCGCAAGAACCCCTCCCACCGCTGACCCCTATCGAAAGAGCCCACCATGAGCGAGCACACCACCACCCCCGTCGTCCGTCGGGTCGACGCCCGGCACCGCTACGAGATCCTCGTCGACGACAACCGCGCCGGTCTGACCGCGTACCGCGACCGCGACGACCAGCGGGTCTTCTTCCACACCGAGATCGACGACGCGTACGCCGGACAGGGCCTCGCCTCGCTCCTCGTCGAGCACGCACTGAGTGACGTCCGCGCCGCCGGTATGCGCATCGTCCCCGTCTGCCCATACGTCGCCAAGTTCCTGACGAAGCACGACGAGTTCGCCGACATCGCCGACCCCGTGACCCCCGAAGTCACCACCTGGCTCGACGCCCAGCTCGGGCGCTGACACCACCACCGCCGCTCGGCCAACCGGTCGGCGCCAGGAGGCTGACGGCTGGGGTACGGGGGGTAGCCCCACCCCAAAGCAGGTGGCTGACGGGATCCCGGATGCAGGCCGGACCGAAAATACTGGGCTCACGGAGATCAGTTGTCACCCACCGGCCTCGCAGGAGCCTTTCGTGAACGAGCACACGCATACAGCAGACGGAACTCGACCGCCCCGGGGGAAGGCGGCCGGCGCGCCCGGGGGGCCGAGGTTGCGGGTGGCGGCGGTCGGTGCGGTCGCGATGGCCGTGCTGGGCGCCGGGTTCACTCTGCCCGCGTCGGCGGCGGGTACCGAGCACACCGGTCGGATGTCGTCCGAACGCGGCGACCACGCGGCCACGCAGGCCGCCTTGGACGGAGTGGTCCAGGGCGGCCCGCCCGGTGGCATCGCGCTCGCCCAGCGGGGACATGACGTCTGGGCAGGCCGTTCGGGCACCTCCGACCTGACAACAGGCCGACCGCCGCGGGCCGATGACCGGTTCCGGGTGGGCTCGATCACCAAGACATTCGTCGCCACCGTGGTCCTCCAGCTCGAAGCCGAGGGCAGGCTGAGCCTGGACGACACCGTGGACCACTGGCTGCCGGGCGCGGTACGCGGCAACGGCCACGACGGCACGAAGATCACCCTGCGTCGGCTCCTCAACCACACCAGCGGCATCTACAGCTACACCGACGACGCGGACTTCAAGCGGAAGGAGTTCAGCACCGACTTCCTCCGGCACCGCTACGACACCTGGACGCCGGAGCAGATCGTCCGGCTCGCCATGACCCACCAGCCGGCCTTCGCCCCCGGCACGGGGTGGAGCTACTCCGACACCAACTACACCCTTGCCGCAATGGTGATCGAGAAGGCCACCGGGCACTCGTACGCCCGCGAGATCGAGCGGCGGATCCTGCGCCCCCTGCACATGGACTCCACCACACTGCCGAGCACCCGGTCCCGCGTGCCGGGACCCAGCGGGCGGGCGTACTCAAAACTGACCGGGGAACTCGCCGGGCCCGCGGAACCGAACAGTCCCACCTACGACGTCACCGAGTTCAACCCCTCCCTCGCAGGCGCGGCCGGAGAAGTCATCTCCACCACCGGTGATCTCAACCGGTTCTACCGGGCCCTGCTCTCCGGTCGGCTCCTCGACAAGCGCCGACTGGCGGAGATGACCACGACAGAGCCGATCGAGGGTATGCCCACCGTCTCCTACGGCCTGGGTCTGATGAAGATCAAACTGTCCTGTGGCATCGACGTATGGGGGCACAACGGCGGCATCCAGGGCTCCGTGTCGCAGACCATGTCGACCGCGGACGGCGGGCATGTGCTGTCGCTGAACTTCAACGGCGACTGGAACGTCCACGAACAGCGGGTCGTGGAGGCCGAGTTCTGCGGGGTGTGAGGGGGGCGCGGAGCGCGGGAGGTGCCCCCTTCGGTCGTGAGCGACCGTCTCCCCCCGCACCGGGATGGATTCAGGATGTTCCGACGAGCACAGCGGTCGTGGCCAGGGTGGTGTAGTGCATCGTGAAGCGTCCACCCAGGGAGTCGATGGCACGCCCGACCGCCTCCAGTATTTCGGCGAGCTGATCGGAGCGGAGTCGCGTCACACCGCCGGTAGTGGGCAGCAGATCCAGCCACTGCTCGCGCGTGTAGGACTGCTCCCAGTCGAATCGCCACTGTTCGGGACCGTTGAACTGTCCGGTCTCGCGGATCCTGTCGGCGAACTTCGCGTATGCCGCCTGGTATACGTCCAGCGGACGACGGGACGGTTGGCCGTTGAGCGGCGAGTCCGGCGCCGCCCGCCGATAGGCCGCGGCGAATGCTTCGGCCACCTCAACAGGCGGCTCGTACACATGTCCGAAGATCGCCAGCCTTCCCTCGGAACGCAGCACACGGGCCGCCTTCGCGGCGCCGACGACCGGGTCCACCCAGTGCCACGACTGGGCGGCGATGACCGTGTCAAACGTCCGACCGGAAGACTGCCAGGCCTCAAAGGCCGCCACCTCGACCTCCACGCCATGGGCTCGCGCGAAGTCCGCCATCCGCACATCCGGCTCGACGCCGAGCACGGCGCAGCCGGCGGCTTGGAACTGGCGGGCCGCGATGCCGGTGCCGCAGCCGACGTCGAGCACGTCGGTCCCGGGACTTCCGGCGATGATCCGCTTCACCAGTGCGTCCGGGTAGGCGGGTCGGGACTGGTCGTAGCGCTGCGCGTCCGCGCCGAACGACTCGGCCATCCCCCGGGCCTTGTGCGGCTCCAGTGGGGGCGGTTCTGGCTGCTCTCGCGGTAAGGTGGGCATGCGCCCACCTTAGTGGGCGTGCGCCCACTCGGCAACGAATGCCGGCGGGCCGCCGCACGAGAGGAACGACGAATGCCGACGGGGGTACACCTTCGCGACGTACGACAGCAACTGTTCGACGCCGCCGAACGCGTGCTTCTCAGGGACGGAGCGAACGGCCTGACCAGCCGCGCGATCACCGACGAGGCGGGCTGCGCCAAGGGCGTTCTCCACCGGCACTTCAGTGACTTCGACGCCTTCCTCACCGATCTCGTACTGGATCGGGCCGCGCGGCTTGAGCAGCAGGCGCGTGCACTGCGCGAGTCCGCCGGCACCGGCACGGTCGCCGACAACCTCACCAGCGCGCTGACCACCCTGTTCGGGCCCCTTCCGCTAGCGCTCATTCCCCTCATCACCTTTCGGGACGAGTTGCGCGCACGACTGCGGAAGGCGAGGCCGGGCGGCGGCATAGCGATCCTGGCCGAGGCCACAGCCGAGATTTCGGCCTATCTGGCCGATGAGCGCGACCTGGGGCGCATCGCGGCAGACGCCGACATCAGCTCACTCACCCTCTCCTTGGTCGGCGGCGGACATCTCCTGTTCGCGGACCGGGACCCCGGCCCACCGGCCACGTCCGTCGTCAACAAACTCGTGACAGCAGTCATCGCCGACGCCGTACGACGTCGAACGGTCTAGGGCGCGGGCTCCGACGACACCACGGACGGTCGCAAGGATGCCCGGGCATGCTGTCCGTACGCGCGGGTCAAACGGTCCGCCACCAGGGCGGTTGTCCCATCGACGCCCACGCATGGCGCGATCCTGTACGTGTGTGGTGATCGCATCGGGGCACGGGGCCTGAGAGCACGCGAATGCGCTGCCCCCAGTACCCGAGGAAGAGGACTCATGGAAAACGGCTTTCCGAGCGGGGACTTCCGGATCATCAACGACGAGACCGGGCTATGCCTGTACGCCCCGCGTGAGCTCTATGAGGAACAGACGGTTCTCCACGACACCGACGGGCCCCACGAGGCACACCGGGTGAGCCGCAGCGACGCGGTTTCCGGCCGGGAGACGGCCGCCGGCAACATCCCCGAGCTCGCCATCCGCAAACCGCAGGGAACGGAGGACGAGACGTGGTACTTCGACACGCGCCGTGACCAGGGGGACACCAGCCCCGTCAACCAGCTGATCAGCGCCGTCGTGCAAGCGACGCACAACCGGTACGCACTCGACGCCGGGCAGGCCGATCTGTATGCCGCGGAGAAGGACGAGGCCCGGGCGGACATGCTGAGCCGGCTCATCCGGGCGGAGGAGGAACAGGCCAGGCTGGAGGCGATGACCACGGACCCGGAGAAGGAGGACGAGGCCGTACGGCGACTTCAGGAGCTGGCCGCCGACGAGGAGCTGGAGGATCTGCGCGAAACCGTCGGTTTCCTGGGTCTGGGGTCGTTGCGCGCCCAGCTTCGTCTGGCGCGGGGTTTGGACCTGCTCCCGCAGGACGTGCCGCACCTGCTGGGCGGCATCGGGCTGGTGGAGGCCGGGACCTCGTCGGTGTCGAAGTGGGCGGCCCGGGACGGAGCGTTGGTCCTGGAGGAGAAGCCGGACCAGCAGGTCGTGATCTACCAGCTTCCCAACACCGGCGAATACCGGCCCGCGCTGATCCACCGGGAGGCCACCGGCCCGGGTCTGAACCGGACGTGGCGCTTCGAGAAGGCCTGAGCGACGGCAACCCGCCGGTCCCGGACCGGAACCCAAGGACTCGTCGGCGCCGCTCCGTCCGAGGCCGACCCTCTCGCCCCGTGTCCCCGCCCCCACACCGAAAAGGCATGATGGCCACATGGACGAACGACTCCCCACCGCCATCGAGCAGACTCTCGTCGCCCTCAACAAGATGAGCGAAACGCGGTCCTACGACCACACCCGCCAGGTCATGACCTTCCTCTACCAACGCGGTGACGAGGCCATCGACCTCGGCCTCTTCGAAGGCCCTCTGCCCATTCCCGCCGTGGGCCAGTCCGTGACGCTCTGGACCACCGGCAATCCCCTGGTCGTGACCCGGGTCGAGACGCACTACGGGATCGGACAGCACGGCGACGACAAACAAGGCGCGCAGGTGGCGTCCGTCCTGGTGTTCGTGGAGCCTGCCGCCGACCACCCGTAGCCGCGCGCCGGTGACCGACGAAGCGTCCTGCTCCCGGCGGAGGCGTCGGCGACTCCCCAGGGGGCAGGACGGTTGCTCAGAAGTTGCTGGGCGGCAGGGGAAGAGGCAGCCCGGGCAGACCGTCCATGCTCTGCGCGATGTGTTCCTTCTTGGCGAAGTACGCGCTCAGCGAGGCGTCGTCCTCGCGCGCGAAGCGCTTGCCGTGCAGGTCGCGGTCTTCGTCGTACGACATGAAGGGCACCGCGTATCCGCAGGAGTCACGGACCAGTTCGGCTGTCACCACGATGATCGCACGCAGCCCGTGCAGGGCCGGGTCGATGTCCGGGAAGTGGGCGAGCAGTTCCGTGAAGCGCGGGTCGTCACGGAAGACCGGCTCCCCCCGGCCGTGTACCCGCACGATGTTGGGCGGCCCCTGGAAGGCGCACCACATCACCGTGATCCGGCCGTTCTCCCTCAGATGTGCGATGGTCTCGGCCGTGCTGCCGGCGAAGTCGAGATAGGCGATCCGTTCCTCGTCGAGCACCGCGAAGGAGCCCTTGAGCCCCTTCGGGGAGAGGTTGACCGTACCGTCGCCGTCCAGCGGGGCGGTCGCGGTGAAGAAGATCGGCTGCTGCTCGATGAAGCTGCGCAGCCGGCCGTCGATGCGTTCGTAGGTCTTTCCCATATCTAAGGATTATGCGAGGAAAACCTTCGACTGTCTAACGAACCCTGGCGCCCAGTCTCAGGGCTTCAGCGTGTCGACGAACCGGTACCGTCCGCCGCCGTCGTCGCGCGCCGAGGGCGGTCCGAGTTCGACCAGGGCCATCGGGCGGTCGGACGGCTCGCCCGTGTCGGGGGTGAACGCGATCTCACCGCTGACGCCGCGTATCTTGTACGTCCCGTTGGTCTGCCCGAGCAGGTCGAGGACTGTGCCCGCGGTGACCTTCTCCACGCCGTAGGTGTCCACGGCCCGGCGGGCCGCGATACTGGCCGTGTACACCGCGTCGTGGCCCACCATGGCCTGCCCGTTGGTGAGTTCGCCCGCGCTGCCGCCGCGCAGGGCGAGGTAGCGGCGCCGGAAGTCGGGGAACGGGCCGCGTTCCTGGCCCCCGTATATCCGGGCGGAGGCATCGGGGTGGGCGTACGCCGTGTAGTACGCCCGCAGCCCGCTGGCCTTCCAGCGTCTGCCCAGCTCGTCGAGTTCGGCCGTGTCGGTACGGCCGCTGGTGCCGAAGTACATGCCCACGGCGCTCGACCCGGAGAGCACGGTCACCGGACAGCTGCGCCGGTTCTCGCCCGCCGCCTCCACGAAGCTGCGCAACTCCCGCCCGCGCGCGGCGAAGTAGACGCCGTCCGGTGTGGCGCCGGGAACACAGATCTTCTCCGCGACCACCCGGAGCGCGTTGCCGCTGCCCGGTGCCGCGCCCGAGGTGAACGGGACCACCGTCTCGACCTTGAGGCCCATACGCCGCGCGGCGGTCATGAACCCCGAGTACAGCGAGGCGTTGTAGATGTCGCCCGCCTTGTTGTCCTTGACGACCTGGAGGCGGTATCCGGGCCGGCTGTCCTGCTGCTGCTTGAAGTAGCGTGCCGCGGCCGAGGCCTGCTCCCCGGCCGGGAAGGAGACCCGGAAGAAACCGGGCGCGGGTGAGCGCATCTCGTCCCCGGCGACCGTCGCGCCCACGACCGGCACCCCGGCGGCACGCAGTTTCTCGACCGCGGCGAGCGTGCGGGCGTTGCTCTGCCCGATCCCCGCCACGGCCACGAGATGCTGCTCGTCCTTCATCTTCAGGAGCTGGTCGACCACTTCACCGGCGTACGTGTCGTTGCGGCCGGTGTTGGCGAGCAGCAGCCGGACGCGGGGCAGGGTGCCGCGCTCGTCGTTGATCTCCTGCTGGGCGATCAGCGCACCGGTGACGGACTGGCGGGTGCCTTCCGGGCCGCGGTCCTCCGAGCCGCCGGACATCGACTCCAGATAGGCGATGGCCACCGACTTCTCCCCGGCCTTCTCGACCTCGCGGTTCTCGTCACGGATCCGCGCGCTGAGGTCGCCGAGGGCGGGGAAGGCGTAGGAGCCGTCGGTCACCCCGACGCACTCGCCGCCGGACTTCTTGGCGACGCCCCGCGCGCAGTCCGTCTCGGGCGCGCAGGCCCTGACCAGTACGAGGGTGAGCAGCGCCGCGAGCGCGACGCCGAGTGCCGACCACAGCACCTTGCGGCTGGGCGGTCTGGGCAGGGTGAGGCTCGGGGTGGGTGTGCTCATCGCCAGGGCTCCTCGGTGTACTGCTGCGCCTTGTCCTGCAGCACGTTCGCCCAGGAGACCCGCTGGGTGTGGGCTGCCGCGAGGGTGTGGAAGCGGGCGTAGACCTCGCGGTAGAGCGAGGCGTACGGATCGCCGAGCGGGTCCCGGTAGGGGTCCCCGATCAGGTCGGTGGCCGGATCCTCGCCGGGCTCCGGGGCTATCCAGCTCGCGGCGAGCAGGCGCGTGACGGTGCGCAGCCGGGGTGCGGTGTCATCGCGCAGATGCCGCACCAGCGCCTCGTAACGCTCCCAGGGATCGCTGCCGGTGCCGCTGACGGAGCGGGGCAGGGGCGCGCGGCGCAGCCGGCACAGTTGGGCACACCACTGCTCCGGGGTGTCCTGCTCGAAGGTCGCGTCCAGGTGAGCCGCGGCGGCGGGCAGGTCGCCTCGTGCCAGGGCGTGGTACGCCGCGAGATCCGGCTCCCCCCGCGCCTCCGCCTCGGCGCGCAGCGCGGCGTGCAGTGCGGCCGGGTCCTCCAGGGTGTTCAGGAGCAGGCGGCGCAGGAGGGGATGCGGGGTGCCCGCGGGGCCGTCGGCGAGCGGGGTGGCGGTATCGATGTGCATGGTGCGCAGCCGGTCCCGGGTGAACGCGTGGAACTCCTGGCCCAGATGGGCCCTGGTCTCGGTCTCGGCCTGTAACCAGTGGGCGACGGTGGCCTGGGCGAGGTCCGGTGCGGCGGCGGCCCTGGCCAGCGCGCCGCGCAGCCCCTGCGGCGGGTCGATGGGCAGCAGGCGGTCCAGCAGGGCGGTACTGAAGTCGCCCCGTGGTTCCAGGACGCGGCGCAGCCGCTCCTCCCAGGGCTCCAGGGGCTCGCCCCCGTGCAGCGCGGCCAGGACGCGGGCGGTCGCCTCGGGCTGTCCCCGGGTGATCTCGTACACCGTCCAGCCCAGCCACCGTGCCCCCGCATGGCTGCGGGGCGGGGGTGCGGAAGCCGACTGGAAGACGTCCTTGGCCTGCTGCTCCACCTCGGCGCGCGTCAAGTCGCGCAGTCGGCCCACCCGCAGTCCCGCCGTCACCTCCTGCGGGGCGAAGGCCGTGCCAGGCGGCCACGGCCCGGGATAGCCGTCGGCCGCGTACTGCCGGCCGAAGTCGACGTCCTGGAGTGCCTTCGGGTAGCTGCCGGCCATGGCCACGACCACCAGGGGGTCGGGGTCGGCGGCCCGGCGCTCCTGGACGAGCAGGCGCAGCACTTCGCCGCCGAGCTTGTTGTCGGCGTTGTCCAGCAGGACCAGGCAGCGCACGGCCCAGCCCTTCCTGGTGTAGCAGCGCCGGAGTTCCTGGAGGAACAGGCCGCAGACGATGCGCTCGGTGGTGGCTCGGTCCTCGGCGGCGGCGCCGTGGTAGGCGTGGTTGAGCTCGACGAGGATGTCGAGGGCGGAGGCGACGGCCGAGGCCCGCCGGATCCTGGAGAGCCGGCGGAGCATCTGGCCGTGCCTCAGCACCCGTTCGATGGTGGGCAGCACCCGGAACAGCTCGGTGAACGGGGACGGCAGCCCGGCCATGGACCCCGCTGCCTGCCCGACCTGGATGATGTGCGGCAGCCAGTGGGACGGCGGCCCGGACAGCTCCTGGCTCAGCCGGCGGCGGGCCACCGCCCGGTCCTGGGGGTCGAGTTCGAGCGCGAGCGCCGCACACATGAGGTGGAAGGCGGGCAGCGAGATACGCGGCACATGCTTCTTGCGTGGTTCGATGCCGTACGCCATCGCTTGCAGGACGTCGACGGGCCGTTGCTCGTGGCGGGCCAGTTCGGCCAGGTCGAGCCGGACCACCGGGCCCACGGCCGCCCATGTGCCGAGCGCCCGCAGCAGAGTCGTCTTGCCGCTGCCCCGCGGCCCGAGCAGCAGCGTGACAGGGTGCTGCCCGGCCGCTCGGCCGCCCTCGCCGGGCAACAGCTGCGACTCGACGTAGCTCTGCACCAGCCGGTCACGCTCGGACTGCCCCGCCCACTCCCGCGGCATTGGCCCCCCTACCCACGGTCCGGTACCACCACGGTGTGGCACCAGCGGAGGAGCAATATCCCCGGGGTGTATGGGGGTTGCAAGGGCTGTTGTGAATTCTGGACGAAGTGGCGGGGAAATCCGGTCCCACCTGCTGCCTTCAGCGGCGGCGGTCGATCCGTGGGGAGGGGGCGGTCAGCCGGAGGGAGCGACTTCTCGCCGTCGACGCCGTGTCGGTGCCGTGTCGGTGATCTGTCGACGGCTGACGGGACATTGGTGGAAACCGGCACCCGCACCACGGCACCGGTCGCCAACGTCCCGGCCCAGCGGCCCGCGTACCCGGCACACCTGGCCGGAGTACGCCCAGCAGGCCACGACCAGCAAGGAACCCTCGATGACCACCGACATCACGATCATCGGCGCCGGACTCGGCGGCCTCACGCTCGCCCGCGTCCTGCACGTCCACGGAATACCGGCCACGATCTACGAGGCGGAACCCTCTCCCGCCGCGCGCTCGCAGGGCGGCATGCTGGACATCCACGACTACAACGGCCAACTGGCCGTTGAAGCAGCCGACTTGGTGGACGAGTTCCGCGGCATCATTCTCGCGGGCCGCCAGGCGATGCGGGTCCTGCGGCCGGACGGGACCGTCCAGTTCGACCAGGCCGACGACGGGACCGGGGGACGCCCCGAGGTACAGCGCGGCGAACTGCGCCGGATCCTGCTCGACTCCCTCCCGCCCGGCACCGTCCGGTGGGGGCACAAGGCCACCGGCAGCCGCAGCCTCGGCGACGGGCGCCACGAGGTGACGTTCGCGGACGGCAGCACCGCCGTCAGCGGTCTGCTGGTCGGCGCGGACGGCGCGTGGTCACGGGTCCGTCCGTTGCTCTCCCCCGCCACACCCGAGTACATCGGGAAATCGGTCGTCGAGACCTACCTTTTCGACGCCGACACCCGCCACCCCGCCGCCGCCAAGACGGTCGGCGGCGGCGCGATGGTCGCGCACTCGCCGGGCAGGGAGCTCTTCGCCCACCGCGAGAAGGACAACGCGCTCCACGTCTACGTGGGTGTGTCGGAACCCCAGGAGTGGTTCGCCGCCGTTGATTTCACCGATGCCGCCGCGGCCACCGCACGCATCGCGCGGGAGTTCGACGGCTGGGCGCCGGAACTCCTCGCGCTGATCACCGACGGCGACATCGCACCCGTACTGCGTCCCCTCTTCGCCCTGCCGACCGGGCACCGGTGGGACCGGGTACCTGGCGTGACCCTGCTCGGCGACGCGGCACACCTGTCTGCCCCGAACGGCGAAGGCGCCAACCTGGCCATGCTCGACGGCGCCGAACTCGCCGCGGCCCTCGCCGCGCACCCCGGCGACATCGAGACCGCGCTCGCCGCATACGAACAGGCCCTGTTCCCCCGCAGCGCCGAAGCCGCCCTCGTCGCACACGGAGACGGTCACGGCGGCGACTCCGCCGAAACCGCCAACGCCGACAACACCGACAACACCATCAACAACCTGATCAACGCCTACGTCCGGGATGACGGGGCCCGATCATGACGTAGGGGCGCGCAGCGGGCAGGGCGCCGGTCGCGCGGCTCTTCCGCCGCGTTACCGGCGCCCCCGCGCCGGGTACGTGAAGATCGCGGGGCGGATGAGGCGGGGATCCGCAACGGGGGTGGCTTGCGCGTCGGTCCTCCGGGTAGGGCGTCTGAATGAGCGGGACATCCGCGCAGCCCGGAGATTACTGAAAGAGACGCGCTTGTGACCCATCTCGGCGGCCCCGGCGACGACGCTGCGAAGGGAGCGGACGACGGCGCTGACGCCGTCGCGCGGGACATCGCTGATGCCGTGGACCAGTTGACCAACCTGTGGTCACTGGCCGCCCACGAGGCACCCGTACGGTTGTCCCTGCACCAGCTGAGGGCCCTTCGCTTCCTGGAGTCGGCACGGGAGCTGAACCTGACAGGGCTGGCGGAACGGCTGGACATCGGGCTCCCCACCGCCAGTCGTCTGTGCGACCGGCTGGAGGCGGCCGGCCTGCTGGAGCGGACGCTTCATCCCCACAGCCGGCGCGAGGTGCGGCTGAGCCTCACCCCGCACGGCGGACATGTGCTTCAGGACGTGGCCGACCGGCGGGTCCAGATGCTGGCGTGCGCGCTGGAGGAGATGACGCGGGCCGAGCGGCTGGCCCTGAGCCGCGGCCTGCGTGCCTTCCTCGCGGCCCGGGATGCCGCACGGACGCGTACGGACGGTCCTGGGCTCACATGACGCCCGCGGAAGAGCACGCGCCGGTTCTCCGCGGCCGGAACGCGGTCGGCGGCGTTCACCAGCGTCCGCCTTCCCTGCTGGTGACTTCGACCCCGGTGGACCGCGTTCGGGGTGAGGGCACTTCGCAGCCCACGGCCGAGGGGCCGTCGACCGGGGTGTGGCACAGCAGCAGGCAGACGTCGTCGTCGCGTTCGGAGTCGTACAGCATCGGCTCCAGCAGGGCTTCGGCCGCCGTGTCCAGATCCTCCCGCAGATCCGTGGCGGCCAGCGCGCCGAGGGCCTCGGTGAGACGGCCGATGCCGACGTCGATGCCCGCGCTGCGGCGCTCGACCAGCCCGTCCGTGTAGAGGGCCAGCGTCGAGCCGGGCGGCAGGTGGGCGGTGTGGTCCTGGTACTCGTACGACATCGGGATGCCGAGCATGATCCCCGGGCGCGAGTCCAGGATGTGCACCGAACCGTCGGGCGCGCGCACGACCGGCGGCGGATGTCCGGCGGCGGCCCATACGACGGTGGGGTCGCCGGGACGGAAACGGACGACGGCGGCGGTCGCGTACAGCTCGGGCTGCAGGTGGCGGAGCATGCCGTGCAGACGGGTGAGGATCTGGCCGGGGCCGTCGCCTTCGAAGGCGTAGGCGCGCAGGGCGGTGCGCAACTGTCCCATCATGACGGCCGCACGCAGACCGTGGCCGGTGACGTCGCCGATGACGGCCAGCAGGCTGCCGTCGGGCTGGGGGAAAGCGTCGTACCAGTCGCCGCCGATGTTCAGGCCGTGGGTGGCGGGCAGATAGCGGGCGGCGAGGCGGAGATGGGAGGTCGCGGGCAGGTCGGTGAGCTGGGCACGCTGGAGTGCTTCGGCCGTGTCGCGGTGCTGTTCGTAGCGGCGGGCGTTGTCCAGGGCGGTGGCGGTGCGGCGGGCGAGTTCGACGAGCATGACGCTCTCGTCGGGAGCGAAGCGGCGGTCGGCGGTGAGGATGAGGACGCCCAGGAGCCGGCGCGCGGTGAGGGGAATGCACAGCACCGTCCGGTCCGGGGCGAGGACCGAGGGCGGCAGGTCCTCGACGCCGGGCAGGCCACCTGGGTGGGCGGCGGCGTGCTGCGGGCGGCCGGTACGGGCGGCGGCGACCGCGGCGGCCGGGTGGCTGTCGTGGTGCGGGGTGTGCTCGTCGTCGAAGAGCCAGACGTCGACGCGGGCGGCGTGGCTGGGGACGAGGAGGTCGGGCAGCCGCCCGAGGATGTCCTCCTGGTCGAGTGAGGCGGCCACGGCGTCGCTGGCGTCGGCCAGGAAGGTCAGCAGGCGCCGAGCGTTCTCCGCCTCCGCCCGGGCGGCCTGTTCCGCGGCGAGGAGTTCCTTCTGCACCAGCGCCGCGGCCTCCAGTTCCGCGTGGATCGCCACGACGCCCTGGTTGGTCTGGTGCAGCTCCTCGCGGTGGAAGCTGAGCAGGCTCTCCGCCTCCTCCAGCCGGTCCAGGATGGCGGCGGTGTCCTCGTCGGAGGCCAGGACGGCCGCGGCGAACGCGTCGTCGTCCAGGGCGGCCGGGTGGGCGCGGAAGAGGCGCGGTGTCTCGGCGCAGTCGAGCGAGCGCTGCCACGGTGTGCCGTCGCCCGGCTGGTGGCCGGCCGGGCGCAGCGTGATCCGCAGGTGCGGGCGGTGTCCGGCCGCGGGCTGCCGCGTGTGGAGGAGGAGTTCCCAGACACCGCCCTGGGCGAGGCAGTCGCGCAGGCGGGCGGTGAGGTCGGTCAGGAAGCGCGTGCGCTGGAAAGGCGGCGCCGCGGCGTCCACCGCCAGGCGGGCCAGCGTCGCCCGGGCGCGGACCGCGTCCTGGGCCGAGGCGATCTTCCAGAACTCAGAGATGTCGGTCATGGTCGCCTGTCCGGCGGTCGGGGGCCAGTACGGCCACGCTGGTGTCGTCACGCAGGGGGCTGGCGGCGCTGGCGGCGTCCCGCAGGATCGCCGCGGCCACCACCGCGGGGTCGTGGGTGAACAGATGGGTGTCGTGCGGCGGTGTCCAGCGGCTGGGCAGTCCGTCGCTGTGCAGAACGAGAAGGCTGTCGGGCTGCCACGGCACGCGGTGTACGGGGACGGTGGCGGGACGCTGGACGCCGACGATTCCGGGGTGGGACAGGAGCGGGCGCCAGCCTCCGGCGGTGTACAGGCGGGCGCCGATGTTACCGATCCCGGCGAACGACAACTGGCGTGATTCCAGGTCGAGTTGGGCCACGGCGACGGCCGCGCCGCGGGTGGGCCGCAGCGGCGCGTCCAGGCGTCGCAGGAGGTCGGCGGGCGGCAGATGGGGGTTCGCGCGCAGTTCACGCGTCGCGGCGGTGGAGGCCCGGGCGGCTTCGGGGCCGTGGCCGAGGCCGTCGGCGAGGAGCAGGGTCAGATGTGTGCCGGAGCGTGCCCAGTACCAGGCGTCGCCGGAGCACTCCGCCTCGGCCAGGGGGACGTTGATCCCTCCCACCCGCAGCCCGGCACCGGGGTCGCTCCGCGGTGGCGCCGGTGGGGGCAGGTCGCGGATGCGGGCGACCGCGACCGTCCCCCGCCCGGGTGTGCTGTGCAGGTCGAAGTCGTCGGATATGCGTCGGCACGTGCCCAGTCCGGCGCCGAGTGAGGAGTGGCTGGTGGTGTGCCCGTCGCGCAGGGCGGTCTCGACGTCGGGGATGCCCGGGCCGTGGTCCATGGAGACCATCTGCACGGAGGGTTCGCCCCGGGCGGCCGAGGTGTCCGCACCGTCGACCAGGTCGATGGTGATGCGGCCTCCGCCCGCGTGCTTGAGGAGGTTGGTGGCCAGCTCGGTGGCGACCAGGGCGGCGGCCTCGGTGCGGCGCGGCGCGAGCCCGGCGTGGGCGCAGGCAGCTTCGGCGGCGACCCGGACGTCCCGCACGCGGGTCGAGTCCTGCACGGGGATGTCCCACACCCGGCTCATCCGAGCCCCGCACGTGGTCGGCCCATGGGAGTGACCCAGGCGATGACGGTGACGGTGGTGCCCTCGCCGGGTCGGCTGTCGATGGTGAACTCCTGGACGAGGCGTTTGGCGCCGCTCAGCCCCAGGCCCAGGCCGCCGCCGGAGGTGTAGCCGTCGGTCATCGCCTGTTCCAGGTCGCGGATGCCGGGCCCGGAGTCCGTGAAGGTCACCTTCAGCCCGCGTACGGGACCGCCGGTCAGCGGGGTCACCTCCGCGTGGCCGCCGCCCCCGTGGATGAGGGTGTTGCGGGCCAGCTCGCTGGCCGCGGTCACCAGCTTGGTCTGCTGCACGAGTCCGAAGCCGAGCTCGGCCGCCGCCTGCCGCACCTCCTGCCTGACCCAGGCCAGGTCCGCGTCCGAGCCGATGGGCAGGCAGGTGGTGCCGGTGGGGCGAGGGGCATGTGTCACGCGTCCTCCCCCGCACGCACGGGCAGAGCGGTCGCCGGGTCGTGCCCCAGCAGGGCCAACGCCCGCTCGACGTCCAGGGCGGTGGCCAGCCCGGGCAGGGTCAGTCCGAGCTCGACCATGGTGATGGCCACGGCGGGACGCATCCCGGCCAGAACGGTCCGCGCGGCCAGCAGGCGGGCGCTTGAGGCGATCTCCGCCAGGACCCGGCCGAGGAACGAGTCGACGATCTCCACTCCGGACAGGTCGATCACCACCCCGGTCACCGGGCTGCTCGCGATGCGCTCGGTGAGGTCGTGCTGGAGCTGCTCGGCCGCCCCGTCGTACAGCTCGCTCTGGAGCGTGACCAGCAGGAGACTGCCCAGCGCCAGGACCGGCACCTGGGGCGAGGCGCCCAAGGGTGGTCCGTTCATCGCGGGCTCGCTCCGCCGGGCGTACCGGCGCTGACCGCGACACCCTGCCTCCGCAGCGCGTAGGCCAGGGCGTCGGCGAGGGTGGCGTGGGTGACGACGCTGCCGAGGTCGATGCCGAGGTGGACGATGGTCTGCGCGATGGCCGGCCGGATACCCGACACCAGGCATTCGGCGCCCATCAGCCGGGCCGCGGCCACCGTCTTCATCAGGTGCTGGGCCACCAGGGAGTCGACCGTGGGCACACCGGTGATGTCAAGGATGGCGTACCGGGCGCGCTGCGCGACGATCGCGTTCAGCAGGTTCTCCATCACCACCTGGCTGCGCGCGCTGTCGAGGGTGCCGATCAGCGGCACCGCGACGACGTTCTCCCACAGCTGGATCACCGGCGTGGCTACTTCCATCAGCTGCTGGCGCTGCCGCTCGATCAGCTCCTGCCCGGCGCTGAGCGCCGTCTCCATCACCACCAGGCGCAGGGTGCCCATCAGTACGGCCAGTGCCAGCGCGCACTGCTGTGCCTGGTCGTCGGCGGGGTCCTCGAACTCGTCGCGGAGCAGGGCGGCGACGGGCTCGCGCAGCGCCGCGACCTCGTCGGCGATCTGCGCCGCGGTGGCTCCCGTGCGCGCCAGGGAGGCCGCCATCCGCTGCAGCTGTTCGCGTACGGGGGCGAAGCCGGGCGCGGCGATGTCCTCCAGCCGCCGGGAGGCGGCCACCGTGGACAGCGCGTCCACGACGGCCTTGCCCGCTTCCACGGCCTCCTCACGGGAGAGGGTGAACACCGTGCGGAACAGGGCCGCGTCGGCCCACCGCTGGGCGATCTGCTCCCGCCTGCGCTCAAGGAAGTCGGCTGTCTGCTTCGCCGCCGGCTCCGGGGCCGCGTCCTGTTCCGACACCTGCATACGTCTCCCTCGTGCCCGTGGGCTCTGTGGCCCGCCGCACGGCAGGCCTTCCGACAATCATTGCCGCATGACAAACATTAGCGGCGGGGTGTAGTGCAAACAACTGCGTGATCACCTCCGGAGGGGCCCGGACGCGAGAGCCCGGTCACGTCGACCGCCCCCGCCAGTCCAGACAGATCACCAGGGCGTCGTCGTCCGGCGCGGACTTGCCGCGGTAGCCGGCCAGTTCACGCAGGATGGCCCGGGGAACCTCCGCGGCGGGCAGCAGCCGGGTGGCCGTCATCGCCCGAGCGAGCGCCGCGTCCCCGTAGGTCTCGCCCACCGGCGAGGCGACCGAGTACACCCCGTCGCTCACGAAGATGAAACGGTCCCCCGGCTCGGCCTGGAAGTCCTGAGCCACGTAGTCGGTCTCCTCGAACATGCCCAGCGGAAGCTGGGCCTCGAAGCGGACACGTTCCACCACGCCGTCACGCAGCCGCAGCATCTGCGGGGAACCGGCGTCCACCACCCGCGCCCGGCCGGTGGCCAGGTCGAAGTCGAACATCAGCACCGACAGGTAGCAGCGCCCCCGGTAGTGGGCGTAGACCGCCTGGTCGGCCAGCGCGGCCTGGTCGGCGAGCTCGATCCCCGCCCGTCGCGCGTTGCGCAGGGCGTTGACGGCCAGATTCGTCAGCAGCGAGGCCTCTATCCCCTCGCCCATGCCGTTGGAGACGTACAACATGAACCGGTCGGCCGTCGCCGACCAGTCGAAGTTGTCGCCGAAGATCCCGTACGCCGGCTCCAACTGCGCACCCAGCTCGTACTCCGGGCGCGCGCAGGAGCGGCCCGGCAGCAGTTGCCACTGCATCTCCGCGGCCAGGGTGAGCCGGTCCTTGCGCCGCGCCTGGAGGTACAGGTCGGTGTCCCGCTCGGCGACGATCACCTCGTGCCCGAGCATTTCCGCGATCTGCGCCAGTTCTGCCAGACCGTCGGCCACAAGCTTCCGGCTCGCGTACGTCACCGTCAGCACACCGAGCCGGTCGCCGCGCACGGTGACGGGCAGATGGACCCGCACCGGGCCGCCCTCCACGCCCTCCTCGACGAAGGGTTCCTGGGAACCGAAGGCCCGCCCGGCCGGGCTGCTGTGCGCCGACACCGGCTCCAGCGTGTGCGGAAGCACGGACACCGGCTGCAGCACCGTCAGACCGTAGTCGGCCATGAAGAGCTCGACGGAGTCCGCCGCGTACTGCTCGATCAGCACACGACGGACAGCGTCGAGCACCTCGTGAGGCGCCGCCGTGCGCAACGCACGCTCTGCTGCCATATATCTGTTCACGATGGAAATCACCAATCCTTCACCGGAAGGTCGTATACCTCACTCAAGCGATGCGGCCGTCCGGTCCGGCCGCGCCGGTCGCCACGACAGCTCCGCCGACGCCCGCGCCTAGTAGGCTGGCAGCCGTCCCAGTGCCTGCGAGAGTGTGACCGTGACAGACTTCCGCCCCCGCTCAGTGCCGAACGAGGTCGCGCGCGTGACTTCCACGGCCGCGGAGCTGCTGGAGGTCCTGTGGGGCAGGGCCTCAACCGCACCGGCGTCCGCGTCGCAGCTGCGCGTCCTGCTCATCCTTGAGCACAACGGCGGCATCAACCTGCGCACCCTCGCCGACTTCCTGGCCTCGACCCCGCCCTCGACCAGCCGTCTGTGCGACCGTCTGCAGGCCGCCGGGTTCGTCGAGCGGGAAGTGAGCCCGGTCGACCGGCGCGAAGTGCGTCTGCACCTCAGCAGCCGCGGCCAGGCCTTCCTCACCGACCTGCGTGTCCGCAGGCAGCAGGCCGTACAGGCCGTCCTGGAGCAGATGCCCCACGCCGAGCGGGCCGCGCTTCTGCGAGGCCTGGAAGCGTTCTGTATCGCCGCCGAGGCACAGATACACGACGGCTCCGAGGCCTCGGAGGACACCGACAGCCGCACGGCCTGAGCGCCCTGCCGCAGCATGCGGTCCCTGATCGCCGTAGGCTGCCGACGATCAGCGCACGGAGCGGTCTCCGCCCACCGGAACATTCCAGGTCCCTTCCCGTGCACGGTCCGCACGGCCACTTGATTGCCCTCCCCCATAGTTGTCGGAAGGCAACTATTCACTCTCTGCCACTCTCTCACACGGCGTTCATGTACCCCCGGTCGCCGCGCCCCTTACCCCTTGTGGGCAAGATCTCGTGGCGATGCGGGGGGCGCGGAGGCGCGCCAGGCGCACAAGACCGGCGCGAGCCGGGCCTGTTGCGCGGTGTTCCCCGGCGAGGCTCCGGTGGGGATTCGGAGGGGGTTTTCCTCGACCGGGCCGCGCTTCTTGTCCCCGGGGTCGCCGACTGTCATCGTCGGAACCTGCGCCCGGTACGAGAGCCCGGGCAACGCAGAAGCAGGGGGACGGGATGAGGATTCTCAAGGGGCACACGTCGAAACGAAGGGCATTCGTGCTGGGGACCTTCGTGATGCTCGCGGGCCTGCTACAGGTACCGGCCGCGTCGGCGAGCGATACGGCAGCCGCTCCCCCGGGCTACGGCGGGCCGTTCAGTTCGTGTCCCGGCGAAACGTATAAAACGGTGACCCTGCGCAACGGGACCACGGAACTCGGCTACATGCAGATCTGGTACTCCGGCAGTTACAAGGGAGGCACCTACTGCGCACGGGCCGGCGAGTCGATCGCCGGCGCACATCACATGGAGATCGTCGTGCGCCGCGGGGACTGGCAGACTTCCTGGTCCGACTCGGGCACCTACAACGACTACGCCGGCTATATCGACGTCTACGGCGCGGCCACCAAGTGTGTGCACTTCTTCGGCCGCGTCACGGTGAACGGGGTGAACTACGACCGGACTTGGCTGACGCCCGAGTGCCTGTGACACCGGTGCCCACCGGACGGCGTGGTGATGGGTGCGGGTCAGGGGCCGTCCGGCCCGGCCGCCGCCACGGCCTCCGCCGCCACCCGTTGCAGCGCACGCTGAGTGACCCAGCGGTTGTCCCCGCCGGCCAGGTGTGTCAGGGCGCGGCCCACCCATTCCGGGTCGCCGAGCAGGTGCGCATTCCCCTCGCCGACGAGCTGCCGCAGCAGATGCTCAAGCCGCAGGGCGTCCACCGCGCGGTACGGTCGCGCGTGCCGGTCGAAGCGCAGTTGGTCGTCCTCGTAGGGGTGGCGCAGTGTCATGTGCAGCCACCCGCCGTCGCGCCCGGCGACCATGCCCTTCCACGTATACGTCCCCCGGCTGTTGACGCTCCAGGAGTGCTTGCCCCAGGTGATCCATATGCCCGACATGATCCTGGACCACGGGATCAACCGTCCCTCGGAGTCCGGCTCGTGCTGGTAGAGCCCGTCGGGACGGAACTCGACCCAGTGGGTGTCCGGCCGCGTGGCGTCCCCGACTCCCCAACGACCGCTGACCAGTTCCAACGGCCCCAAGCATGTGTGGTCCTTCACCATGCCGTCATTGAATCACGCGTTCCACGAACGGTTGTGCCGCCCCGTGCCGAGTGCCTCCGCCTCCACGGCGCGCAACTCCGGCCTGACCAGTGTCACCTCGGTGGGCGGCGACGAGAAACACGGTCGGCCCCCGACCCCTTCGCGGGGGTCGGGGGCCGACCGTGCGAGAGACGGCTGCCGTACTAGTGGCGGAACGCGTCCTTCGTCTTCTCCTTGGCCTGGCGGGCATCGCCCTTGGCCTGCTCGGCACGGCCTTCGGCGGTCATACGTTCATTGCCGACCACGCGGCCGAGGGTCTCCTTCGCCTTGCCCTTGGCCTGCTCGGCATGCGCCTTGGTCTTCTGCTCGCCCGACATCGGGGACCTCCTCGTGACGTACCGGATTGGTCGTGACCCGCTCCTGCTCGTATCCGCCGACCTCAAACCCCCGAGGCGGGCGGGACGGGCGAACCGGGCACACCGCCCTTCCCCGCGCCGTCACTCCTTGCTGACGACGACCACTTCGTCGTTGTCCGTCCAGCGGCGCCGCTCGTCCTTGGGCGGGTTGATCCGCACGCCGTAGCCCAGCCGCGTCGACGAGCCGTCGTGACTGCGGTAGCCGATGGCGCATTCGCCGTGCTGCCGTGCCGCTGCCACGATGGTGGCGAAGGACGTCTCGACCCCTGGCCGCACATAGTGCGGGGCCGGCCGTAGGCGCACCCCGGTGCCGTCGGCGGAGAACAGTTCCTCGAACACCGCCGCCAAGTGCCGGTTCTGGGAGATCTGGGCCATGAGCAGGCCGATGAGCTTGCCACTGATGATCACGTCGGCGCCGGGGCTGATGGGCGCCAGTGGCCGGTTGCGGTCGTCGACCAGTTCGGTGACGACCGGCAGTTCGTGCCCGGTGGCCTCTTCGAGCTGGCGCAGCAGCAGGAGGGTGACGAGCGTCCGGTTGTCGGGGTCGTCCGGCGACGGCCCCGGGGCGGGGTCCTGGCCCAGCACGATGATGCTGTCGTACGAGTGCACGTCCAGGCGTTTGAACGTTTCGGGACGGGTGATGTCCGCGTCGTGCAGGGTCACGGTGAGGTTGGTGCCGCTGTGCGCGTCGGCCGCGTTCACCTGTCGGGCTGTCGCTCCCCCACCCCCGGTCACCACGTCGATGACCGAGCCTGGCCGGGTACAGCGGCGTAACTGGTTCACCAGGAGCGGCGCTCGGCGGTTCCAGCCCAGCAGCAGCACCCGCTCCGCCGCCGCGGGAGCCGAAGGGGCGGACACCATCGCGGTGTTCTCGACCAGCTCCGTGCAGTCGTCCAGCCAGACCGTGTCGTCGTCGCGGGAGATGCCGATGAGCAGGTCGTCGGGAGCGAGCGGGGTCTGCGGTGGCGGGTTCAGCAGGGCCGCGTTCTCTCGTACGATCCCGACGACGCTCGACGTCCGATAGGCGAGGAGTGCGTCACCGAAGGGGCGGCCGGTCAAGGTCGGTTCGTTGAACAGGTAGAACTCGTCGCCGGCGAAGTCCATGAGTTCCTGGTGGACCAGGGAGAGCCCCGGACGGCGGGCCGCCTGGACGATCAGCCGTGCCGTGATGGTGTCGCTCTCCAGGACCACCCCGTCGGGCCCCGCGGCCAGACGGGCGGCCAGGCGGTACCGGTCGTCCCGGACGGCGGCGACGACAGGGGGACGGGCACGGGCTCCCTCCGCGGCCGGGGCCGCCCTGAGCGCCAGCAGTGTCTTGACCACCTCGGCGTCGGCACCGGGTTCGTCATGGGGCAGAACGAGCACGACCCCGGCGGAGTCCGCGTTGGTCAGGGCCAGCACCGCCGGGTCGGTGGGGGGACCGCTGCGGCAGATCAGCCGCGTACGGCCCAGGGGACCCACCTTCGTCCTCAGGGCCTCCTCCATGGCGCTCTTGTCCCGGTCGGCCAGCACCACCACCGCGGCACGCCGCTGGTTGGCGTTGGCGGCCACCAGTTCGCTCACCACCGTGAACACCTGCTCCGACCACCCGAGGACCACGACGTGCCCCTGTTCGAGCACGGTGGAACGGCCCCGCCGTAGCGCCGCGAGCCGTTCCGTGATGGCCGCGGTGATCAAGCTGACGAGCGTCGAGACGTACAGGAGCGCGATCAGGGCGAGAAGCACCGACAGGGCGACCCGCAACGGTCTGCCCGTCGCCCCGCCCAGCCGCAGCGTCTCCCCGGTGACGTGCCAGACCTGGACCAGCCGACCCCTCAGGGGCCTCGGCGCGGCGGGGTCGGTCCACACCATGACGGCGCTGACGGGGACGACGATGGCCAGGCACAGCACCGCCATCCAGCCGACCAGCGCGAAGGCACCACGGGCCAGCGTGCTGTCGAACCAGTAACGGGCTCGTTCACCGAGCCCCGTACGCCCATGCGGCACACTGCTCCCTCCGTCGCGCCGCACTCTCCTGAGGCCGCCTCGGCGCCGCGTACGGAATGCGCCGCGCGGACTCGGCCGAGAGCACGGATATGGATATGCCTTTGGCAGTGTGCGGGATCGGTCGCGACGGCAGACCGAGATCGCCCGGCATTCATCCCTTCGGGTCTTCCCCCAGGCGCCCCGGCCTGTTCCGGGCCTGTTCCCGGGCCCGTCCCCCTCAGCGGACGTGCCGCGTCGTCAGGGTTTCTCGCCGCGTCGCTCCTTCGAGTCAATGGCGGTGCGATGTGCGGGCCCCGGGTCACGGCCGCCACTACAAAGGGCGCCATGACTGAAGATCACGCGGTGGCCCCAGACAGCGGTTTCTCCCGGCGGACCTTCGCGACGGCGGCCGGCGCGGCCACGGTCGCGACAGCCCTCACCGGCCCCGCCGCCGCGGCCCTGCCGGCCCCGGCCGGCCCGGTCCAGAGCCGTGGTGCCGACTTCGACCGGTGCCTCGCCGTCGCTCGCGCGCTGCTCGTACTGGACTCCGACAACCACCCCCTCGTCCCGCGTTACCAGCACGTCCTCCGCGAGGGGCTGCCCGCCCAGCGGCGGGCGCGCCCCAAGAACGTCCTGGTGGTCGGCGCCGGCCCCGCCGGGCTGGTGACCGCCTGGCTGCTGAAGCGAGCGGGGCACCGGGTGACGGTCCTGGAGGCGAACGGCAACCGAGCCGGCGGACGCATCAAGACCTTCCGCAAGGGGGGCCACGAACAGGGCGAGCAGCCCTTCGCCGATCCCCACCAGTACGCCGAGGCGGGCGCCATGCGCATCCCCGGCAGCCACTCCCTGGTGATGGAACTGATCGACCGGTTCGGTCTGAAGAAGCGCCCGTTCCACTACGTCGACATCGACCACGAGGGACACCCCGCCAACCACACCTGGATCCACGTCAACGGCATCCGCATGCGGCGCGCGGACTACGCCCGCGCGCCCCGGCGCGTCAACCGGTCCTTCGGGGTCCCCCGGGCCTACTGGGACACCCCCGCCGCGGCCATCGTGCGCTCCGTGCTGGACCCGGTCCGCGACGAGTTCAGCTACCTCGGCCGCGACGGCAAGCGGATCGACAAGCCTCTCCACGAGCGCTTGGAGGGCTGGGCGCGGGTGGTGCAGCGGTTCGGCGACTGGTCGATGTTCCGCTTCCTGACGGAGCACGCCCGCCTCGACGAGCGGACCGTCGACCTGATCGGCACCGTGGAGAACCTCACCTCACGCCTGCCGCTGTCGTTCATCCACAGTTTCATCGGCTCCTCCCTCATCAGCCCCGACACGCCCTTCTACGAGCTGGCGGGCGGCACGGCCGTACTGCCGGACGCCCTCCTGGAGCGCGTGCGCGGGGAGGTGCGGTTCGACCGCCGTGTCACGCGCATCGAGTACCACGACCCCGAGCACCCCTCGTCGGACACCGAGCACGTACGGAGCAAGGGCCCGCACGTGTGGGTGGACACCGTGTCCGAGGGCCGCGACGGTCCCGTCGTACGGGAGCACTTCAGCGCGGACGTCGCCGTGATCACGGTGCCCTTCGCCGGACTGCGCCACGTACGGATCGACCCGCCCATGTCGTACACCAAGCGGCGCGCGGTCTGCGAACTCCACTACGACAGCGCGACCAAGGTCCTGCTGGAGTTCAGCCGCCGGTGGTGGGAGTTCGACGAGGCCGACTGGAAGCGCGAACTGCACGCGATCGATCCCGGCCTGTACGACGCCTACCGCACCGGCCGCGCCGCCGCGGACGGCAGCCTGCTCGGCGCCCACCCCTCCGTGCCCGGCGGATACATCACCGACGATCAGCGCACCCACTACGCCGCCAACCGCTCGGTGGCACGGGACCAGCCGGAGGCGGTCCACGTCGTGGGTGGCGGCTCGGTGTCGGACAACGCCAACCGGTTCATGTTCCACCCCTCCCATCCGGTCCCGAACAGCGCCGGAGGAGTGGTCCTGGCCTCGTACAGCTGGGCGGACGACGCCCGGCGCTGGGACGCCGTGGACGACGAGGCCCGCTACCCGTACGCCCTGTGCGGCCTCCAGGAGGTCTACGGACAGCGCGTCGAGGTCTTCTACACCGGCGCGGGCCGCACCCAGAGCTGGTCGCGCGACCCCTACGCCTTCGGGGAGGCGTCCGTGCTCCTGCCCGGACAGCACACCGAGTTGCTGCCCTCCATCCCCACCCACGAGGGGCCGTTGCACTTCGCCGGCGATCACACGTCCGTGAAGCCGGCCTGGATCGAGGGCGCGGTGGAGTCCGCGGTGCGTGCCTCCTTGGAGGTCCACACCGCATGAGCCCAGCGATCCGCTGAGCCTCGGCGCGGGCTGCCAACCCCTGCGGTTCAGGGGGTTGGCAGCCCGGGGACGGGTTCCAGCCGCAGTCGCCGGACCGGCCAGGGCGGTGGTTCCGTCCGGCCGAACCAGACCCGGACCTCCTCCCCGGTGCGGACGGGCAGGAGGGGGTAGTCGTTCTCGGCGTGCTCGGTGCGGTGCAGTGCGTGGTCCGGGCCCAGATGCTGGGCGGCGTACGCGTCGAAGGCCGTGGCGTCGGACGGGTGGCAGACGGTGGCGACCACCTCGCCGGTGCCCGGCCGCGAGGGGAAACCGGGGCCGCGCAGCAGCAGGACGTCATCACTGTCGATCATGGTGGCGTTGGCCGCGTCGCGGTGCTTCCGCCAGACGGGACCGGTGTAGAACGCCTCCAGCGCGCGGCGACGGTGTGCCATGTCGGGAAACGCCCGCAGCCAGACGAAGCGGTCCGGGTCGTCGAGGTCTCGGAACCGGCCGCCCACCGTGATGCCGACCGCCTGCTGACCGGTCACGAACTCGCGCTCGAAGAGCTCGACCAGCGTCTCCCGGGTGCCGGGACGCAGGGTGTACTGCCGGAGCTCGACGATGCTCATGCGGCGCCCACCGCGGCACGGGTGAAGTCCATCGTCCAGTTGAGTTCCCAGGTGCGGCCGTCGTCGGCGGAGAACTCCTGCTCCCAGCGGGCGGCGTCCGCGCCGAGGCGGGACCAGGTGAAGTGCACCCGGACGGGGCGGCCGTCGTAGGTGTCCTCGCCGAAAAAGTCGCCGCGGTCGCCGGTGAAGCCACCGACCACGGGGGGATCCAGTCGGCCGGTGCGGCTGTCGGACCAGTGGATCGACCAGCGCTCCGTCGTGCGGTCGAACAGCCGCAGGGTCACGCCCTGGTGTCCGAGGGTGGGAAAGGTGATCTCGTCGATGTTGCCGCCGCCCGCGAACAGCGGCCGGACCACCGCGTGCCCGGGGAACTCCACCCAGGTGTCCGGGCCGGTGCCGAGCGGGGCGGTGAGACGGCGGTTGGCCACGTCCCAGGAGCCGTGCAGGAAGTCGAAGTCGTTCATATGCGCAGGCTAGGGAGACTCCCCTGACATCCACTGTCAGTGGATACCGAGGCGTATGCGCGCGAGCCGACTGGTCACCCTGCTTCTGCTGCTCCAGAACCGGGGCCGGATGACGGCACGGCAACTGGCCGACGAGTTGGAGGTCTCCGTCCGTACGGTCTACCGGGACGTCGAGGCGCTCAGCGCCGCTGGTATTCCGCTGTACGGCGATGCCGGGCACGCAGGGGGTTACCGGCTGGTGGACGGCTACCGGACCCGGCTCACCGGGCTGACGGCGGACGAGGCGCAGGCCGCGTTCCTCGCGGCGCTCCCCGGCACCGCCGCCGAACTCGGCCTCGGCGAGGCGCTCGCCACGGCCCAGCTCAAACTGCGGGCGGCCCTTCCGGCGGAGCTCCGCGAGCACGCCGGCCGGATCCAGGAACGCTTCCTGCTCGACGCCCCCGGCTGGTACGGCGACGGCGGCCGTACGCCTCATCTGGCCGCGGTCGCCACCGCGGTGTGGGCACGGCGGGCGGTGGTCCTGCGGTATCGGCGCTGGCGGGCGCCGGAGGAGATCGAGCGGCGGGTGGAGCCGTACGGGCTGGTACTCAAGGCGGGCCGCTGGTATCTGGTCGCCGCCGGACCGTCCGGGGTCCGCACCTACCGGGTCGACCAGATCGACGAACTCCGGCCGCTGGACGAGGAGTTCGCGATGCCGGACGGGTTCGGCCTGGCCGCGTACTGGGACGGCTATCTGGCCGACTTCCGGGCCCGGCTGCACACCGGGGAGGCGGTGGTGCGGCTCACCGAGGAGGGGGCCCGCCGCCTCGGCGTGCCGCACGGGGGCGGCGAGTGGACCGAGGCCCGGGTGCCCATCGAGTCCCTCGACCACGCCCCCCAGGAGTTCCTGCGGCTGGGCACCGACGTCGAGGTCATGGCACCGGCCGAACTCCGCGAGCGCGTCGCCGAGACGGTACGCGTCCTGGCGGCCCGCTACACCCGTTCCTCGTGCGGTGCGGTGCGCTGAGCGGAGAGCGCACCCCATGATCGGCCGTCGGTTTCGGGCTCACCTACGGGTTCGTCGGTTCGGCGGCGCGACGGTATTCGGCGTTGATGCGCTGGGCTTCTTCGAGCTGGTCCTCAAGGATGACGATGCGGCAGGCGGCCTCGATGGGGGTGCCCTGGTCGACGAGTTCGCGCGCGCGGGCGGCGATACGCAGTTGGTAACGGGAGTAACGGCGGTGGCCACCGGCGGAGCGCAGCGGCGTGATGAGACGGGCTTCGCCAATGGCGCGAAGGAAGCCCTGGGTGGTGCCGAGCATCTCGGCGGCCCGGCCCATGGTGTAGGCGGGATAGTCGTCGTCGTCGAGACGGCTGTTGGAGTCCTCTACTGTCATTTGCACCTCTCTGTGGCACGCGTCGAGGGGCCCGGATGCCGTACCGGCACCCGGGCCCCGAAGGAACTGCTACACCATCTGCCGGCCCTGGTACTGCGCCGGCCTTCTGTTTCCGCCGTTCCGACCCGATTGCTGTCGGAGGTGCGGGGATCGCGGTTGCTTGACCGGAGACCACCTCACTATCGATGTCCTGCGGTACCCGGGGTCAGACATCCGCCCGGGCGATCCTGATGGCGCTCGCTCCTCCGTCCTTCCCTCTGGATCAATCACTTGCGTACTGCTGGTACTGCGGACTGCACTTGTCGAACTGCTACTGCGGTACTGCACTACTGCTGGTACTACTGCCCGGCAGTTCGTCTCTGCCGGGCCTTGTCCGATCTGAGCTACAAGAGAAACCATAGCCACATCAGCACCCAATGTCTACTCCGGCCAGCATAGATTTTCTGGCGTCCGACAGTGGAGCCGCCACGTCATCCTTTCGACGACGACATGTTTGTCATCGATTGGATGACCTGCTACAACGGTGGTGTTGAAGCGCATTGGCGGGTACGACCCGAACCTTCTGGAGGTGTTTCACGATGTTGATGCGCACCGACCCCTTCCGTGAGCTGGACCGCCTCGCCCAGCAGCTGACCGGGACCGGTACCGGCACCTGGACCCGGCCGTCCGCGATGGCGATGGACGCCTACCGCGAGGGCGACGAGTACGTGGTGGCCTTCGACCTTCCGGGTGTCAGCCCGGAGGCGATCGACATCGACGTCGAGCGGAACATGCTGACCGTCAAGGCCGAGCGCCGACCGGTCGCAAAGGCCGAGAACGTGCAGATGGAGCTGTCGGAACGGCCCCTGGGCGTCTTCTCACGTCAGCTCGTGCTGGCCGACACCCTCGACACCGAACGCATCAAGGCCGACTACGAGGCCGGGGTGCTCACCCTGCGCATCCCGATCGCCGAACGCGCCAAGCCCCGCAAGATCACCATCAGCGGGGACTCCTCCCGCAAGGAGATCTCCGGCTGAACCCGGCGCCGGGAGCCGAACAGAGGCGCAGGACGGGACCCGGTCTCCCCCCCTCCACCCGTCCTGCGCTCCCCTCAGTCCCCCTCAGCCCAGAGAGGCGGTGGCCGACGTGTCTCTACGGAGGGAAGCGTTCCTCGACCAGGTGAAGGAACGTGGCGAGTACAAGAACATCCAGGAGGCCGAGCGGGCGGCCCGTGTCGTTCTCGCCCTTCTCGGCGCCCACTTGGTCGGCCGGGTCCGTGCCGAGCTGGCCGCGTGTCTGCCGGAGGCGTTCGCCCTGATCCTCCTCAACCCGCTGCAGAGCGCCGAACCGCTCTCGCCCGAACGGTTCGTACGGGCGACGGCGGCCTGGATCGAGGGGGCCACCGAGACGACCGCCACCTGGGACGTCAGCGCCGTCCTCAGCACCGCCGCCGACGCGGCCGGCGACGATCTCATGCACCAGATCCTGCTTCAGTTGCCCACCGGCTACGACCTTCTCTTCGGCCGCCCCCAGGCCGGCTCCGCACATCCATGAGCAGGTACGCGCAACGGTCGGACGGCGGGACCACGGTCGCCCACCGCCCGGTCGTCCTCGACGGAAACCGGGTCCTGGGCTGGGCGGCGTCGACACCGCGCCGGCAGACCGACTAGACCCGCTCAGCGTGTTCCGGCCGTGGCGCGGCGATACTCATGCCGGTTCGGTGGGCTTCACGCCGTCGTCTCGATACCGAGTTCGGTCAGCAGGCCGCGGACGCGCCGCTCGATCTCGTCGCGGATCGGGCGGACCGCCGCGACGCCCTGGCCGGCCGGGTCGTCGAGCTGCCAGTCCAGGTACCGCTTGCCGGGGAAGTACGGGCAGGCGTCGCCGCAGCCCATGGTGATCACCACGTCCGAGGACCGCACCGCCTCGGTGGTGAGGATCTTGGGGCTCTGGGCCGAGAGATCGATGCCCACCTCCTTCATGGCCTCCAGCACGGCCGGGTTCACCGCGTCGGCGGGCGCTGATCCGGCGGAGCGGACCTGGACGCGGTCCGCGCCGAGATGGGTGAGGAAGGCGGCGCCCATCTGGGACCGTCCGGCGTTGTGCACGCAGACGAACAGCACGGAGGGTACGGCGGAGGTGCTCATCAGGTCAGGGCGCTTTCTTCGGCGGAGGCGGAGAGGGCGGGGGCGCAGGCCTGCTGCCTGCCGTGGGGGACGATGACCTCGTCCTCGTTCGCGGAGGCCGGACGGCCGAAGCAGAGCGCGACCAGACCGAGCCCGATGGCGGCGCCCACCAGCTGGGCGGCGACGAAGGGCAGTACGGACGCCGGGGCGATTCCGGCGAAGGTGTCGGTGAACGCCCGGCCCATCGTCACGGCCGGGTTGGCGAAGCTGGTCGAGGAGGTGAACCAGTACGCCGCCCCGATGTAGGAGGCGACCAGCAGCGGCGCCAGGTGCGCGCGGCCCGCGCGGGCCAGGCCGAAGATGAGCCAGACCAGCCCGGCGGTGGCCACGACCTCGCTCAGCCACAGATGTCCGGCGGACCGGTCGTGGGTGGCGAAGTGCACCAGCGGCTTGGCGAACATGGCGTCGGCCAGCACCGCGCCGGTGATCGCCCCGGCGATCTGAGCGGGCACGTACGCGAGGACGTCACGCAGGGTGGTCGTGGTGTCGCCGGTGCGGCGGCCGGTGAACCAGGCGGCGAGGGTGACCGCCGGGTTGAAGTGTGCTCCCGACACGGGGCCGAGCAGGGCGATCAGCACGCCGAGGCCGAAGACGGTGGCGAGGGAGTTGGCCAGGAGTTGCAGCCCGATGTCGTGGGTCAGTGCGGTGGCCTGGATGCCGGAGCCGACCACCACCGCGACCAGCGCGGCCGTGCCGAGCCCTTCGACGGCCGTCCGCCGCCCCAGCGGCGCGGGCGCGCTCACGCCGACATCTTCGCGGCGACGGGGATCTGGAGCAGCGCGGACAGCTTCGCCAGGGCCTCGGGCAGCACCCAGTAGTACACCCAGGTCCCACGCCGCTCGGAGCCGACCAGGCCGGCCTCCCGGAGCACCTTCAGATGATGGGAGATCGTCGGCTGGGACACGTCGAACGGGCCGATGAGGTCGCACACGCACGCTTCACCGCCCTCGTGGGAGGCGATCAGCGAGAGCAGCCGCAGCCGGATCGGGTCCGACAGCGCCTTGAACATCCGCGAGAGGTCGGCCGCGGCCTCCTCCCCCAGCGGCTCGTGGACCATCGGGGTGCAGCACGCCTCCGCGTCAGGGGCGAGCAGCGGCAGACCAGCTTGTTTCGACATGCCTCTATGTTGACAGCGATCTAATCCGGCGGCAAGGTTATCAATATCGACAGCTGTCGATACAAGCCGTTTTCACGGTTGGGAGACCGCCATGTCCCGTGTTCAGCTCGCCCTGCGCGTTGCCGACCTCAAAGCCTCGATCGCCTTCTACTCCAAGCTCTTCGGGGCCGAGCCGGCCAAGCGTCGCGAGGGATACGCCAACTTCGCCATCACCGAGCCCCCGCTCAAGCTCGTCCTCATCGAGGGCGACGGGGGCGAGGACACCCGCCTGGACCACCTCGGCGTGGAGGTCATGTCCACCGACGAGTTCGCCGCGGCGACCGGGCGGCTCAAGGACGCGGGCCTGGCGACCTTCGAGGAGAACGACACCTCCTGCTGCTACGCCGTACAGGACAAGGTGTGGGTCTCCGCTCCCGGCAAGGAGCCGTGGGAGGTCTACGTCGTCAAGGCCGACGCCGACACCCGGGCGAAGGCCGGCAGCGCCCCGGACGCCTGCTGCGGCACCACCGCGTGCTGCACTCCCGACGAGCAGGCCGTCGACCCGGCCCGGACGGCCGCCGAAGCCAAGGCCGCCGCTGGATGCGCCTGTGCCGGCTGAGCCCGACACGGCGCCGTGACCCCGGGCGCAGCCGGTGGCGCCGCATTTCGTCCCGTCGTCCGGTGCGGCCCCCGGGCCGTATCCGCCCTTGCCCACCCCACAGTCACTCGGGGCGGTCAAGAGCGGATACGGCCAGATTCACGGGAACCCCTTCGCCTCGACTCCTCAACTCTCGTATACGTCCTCACCTGTTGACGGCTGCCCCTCACCTTATTACTGTCCGCCTCGAATCTCCGATCCATCGACCAGTGTTCGATACTTCGACCAGTGGGAGCGCTCCCCCGACCCTGTCGTCCTCCAGGGCAGGCGACGGGAAACAAGAAACCGGACCGGTAGTCCTTGGCGGCACGGCGCCGACGGTCGCTGGACTCGGACCAACTCCATCCGCTGACCCCAAGGAGCCGCTCATGCCCCCCACCCCGCCGTCAGCCCGGCCCAGAAGCATCGCCGCCGCCCTGCTGACCGGCTGCCTCCTCGCCGGTGGCATCCTCGCCGCACCCGCCGCGTCGGCTTCCACGACCGCCACGACAGCCGTACGCGTCAACCAGGTCGGCTACTTGCCGGACGGCCCCAAGCGCGCCACCGTCGTCACCACCGCGACCCAGTCGCTCACCTGGCAGCTGCGCAACGCGTCCGGGACGGTGGTCGCCTCCGGCGCGACCGTTCCGCGCGGCGCGGACACCCCCTCCGGACAGTCCGTCCAGGTGGCCGACTTCTCCTCGTACCAAGGGACGGGCTCGGGATACGTCCTGACGGTGGACGGCAGCAGCAGCGTGCCCTTCGACGTCCGCGCCAACCTCTACGACGGGCTGCGCTCCGACTCGATGGCCTTCTTCTACCACCAGCGCAGCGGCGTCGCCATAGACGCCTCCCTGGTGGGCTCGGCGTACGCGCGCCCGGCCGGACACCTGGGCGTCGCACCCAACAAGGGCGACGTCTCCGTCCCCTGTCAGGCGGGGGTGTGCGACTACACCCAGGACGTCAGGGGCGGCTGGTACGACGCGGGCGACCAGGGCAAGTACGTGGTGAACGGCGGTATCTCCACCTGGCTGGTCGTCAATTCCTTCGAGCGGGCCAAGCGGGCGGGCCGGGACGCGGCGCTGGGTGACTCCACCCTGCGCGTCCCCGAGCGCGGCAACGGCGTGCCGGACGTCCTGGACGAGGCGCGCTGGGAGCTCGACTTCCTGATGAGGATGCAGGTGCCCGCGGGCAGGCCGTACGCGGGGATGGCGTTCCACAAGGTCCATGACGCGGCCTGGACCGGGATGCCGATGCGGCCCGACCAGGACCCCCAGCCCCGTGAGCTGCACCGGCCCTCCACGGCGGCGACGCTCAACCTGGCCGCGTCGGCCGCTCAGTGCGCCCGGGTCTTCCGGCCCTACGACGCCGCATTCGCCGACCGCTGCCTCTCGGCCGCCCGCCGCGCCTGGAGCGCGGCCCAGGCCAACCCCGCCCTGTTCGCTCCGGATTCCGACAGCACGGGCGGTGGCGCCTACGGCGATGCGCAGGTCGGCGACGAGTTCTACTGGGCGGCGGCCGAGCTGTACGCGACGACCGGGGAGAGCGCCTTCCGGGACGCGGTCACGTCGTCGTCCTGGCACACCTCGGCCAATGCCTTCTCCCCGTACGGCTTCGGCTGGGCGGACACGGCCGCGCTCGGCCGACTCACCCTGGCCACGGTGCCCAACGGACTGCCCGCCTCGGACCTGGCCCGGGTGCGTTCCTCGGTGACCGCGGCGGCCGACACCCATCTGTCCAGGATGGCCGCCCAGGGCTATGCGGTGCCGGCCCCGGCGGACGGGTACTTCTGGGGCTCGAACAGCGAGGTCGCCGACAACGCGATCATCCTGGCCGTCGCGGGTGAGCTGACGGGCGACGCGCGCTACCGTACCGGCGCGCTGGAGGCGATGGACTACCTCCTCGGCCGCAACGCCCTCGGCCAGTCCTATGTCTCCGGCTACGGTGAGACGTCCTCGCAGAACCAGCACCACCGCTTCTGGGCGCACCAGTTGGACGCCTCGCTGCCGCACCCTCCGGCGGGTTCGCTCGCGGGCGGTCCGGACAGCGCGCTCCAGGACCCGGTGGCACAGGCGAAACTGCCGGGCTGCGCACCGGCCGCCTGCTACATCGACGACATCGGCTCGTACTCCACCAACGAGGTGGCGGTCAACTGGAACGCCCCGCTGGCCTGGCTCGCCGCCTACGCCGCCGAGGGAACCTCGGCAGGTGAGCCGCCGACCGCGGCCTGCTCGGTGGCGTACAAGGTCGACAACGTGTGGAGCAACGGCTTCACGGCGACGCTCACCGTCAAGAACACGAGCGCGGCCCCCGTGGACGGCTGGCAGCTGACCTGGACGTATCCGGGCGGCCAGCGGGCCACGAGCGCCTGGAACGCCACCGTCACCCAGAACGGCACCACCGTGAGCGCCCGCAACGCCGACTGGAACCGGACGATCGCCCCCGGCGCGACGGCGAGCTTCGGAGTCCAGGGGACACACACCGGCACGAATCCCTCCCCCACCGGTTTCGCACTCAACGGCAGCGCCTGCACCTGATCTCCGGCCGACCGGGGATCAGGTGTCCTGAAAGGGGAGCCCCGTCGGCGGTCCGGCGGGGCTCCATCGGCGGTCCTGACCGTCGCGGAGGCCCGGCAGGGGGGCGCTGCTAGCCTCGGCCGCATGATCGAAAAGAGCGCCGGGCCACGGATATCCGGCCTGTCGACGTCCGGTCCGCAGCGTGCGCTCATCGTCGCCGCCTTCGTCAGCCGGGTCGGCAACGGGCTCTTCAACACCGCCGCGGTGCTCTACTTCACGCTGGTCGTGCACCTGCCCGCGGCGCGGGTCGGTGCCGGCCTCACGATCGCCGGGCTCGTGGGGCTGCTCGCCGGAATCCCGGCGGGGAACCTGGCCGACCGGTACGGGCCGCGCACGGTCTGGCTGACGGCCCTCGCGGTGCAGGCCGTGACGATGGCCGCCTTCGTCTTCATCCACGGATGGCTGACGTTCACGCTCATCGCCTCCCTGGACCGGCTGGCAGCGACGGCGAGCGGCGCGGCGGGCGGTGCGCTCATCGCCCGTGCGGGCGGTGAACGCCCCGCCGCCTTCAGGGCGAGGCTCCGCACGTTCGTCAACCTGGGCGTGGTCCTGGGCACCCTCGGTGCCGCCTTCGCCGTCTCGGCCGGCACGCGCGCGGCGTACACCGCGCTCATCCTCGCCAATGCCGCCAGCTTCGCCTGCGCCGGCCTGATCGCCCTGGCCGGTGTGCCCAACTACCGGCCGCTGCCCCGGCCGACGGAGCACCACCGCGGGGCCGTCCTGTCCGACCGGCCGTATGTGTCCTTCGTGGTGCTCTACGGGGCGATGGGACTGCAGTACCAGACCGTTTCGCTCCTGCTGCCGATCTGGCTCTCCGCCCACACCGACGCGCCCCGCTGGACGGTGGCGGCGGTCTACGCGGTCAACAGCGGGGTGTGCGTGCTGCTCCAGAGCAGGATCGGCTCCCGGGTGGAGACACCGCGCCAGGGTGGCCGGGCGTTCCGTCTCGCGGGTCTGTTCTTCTTGGTCAGCTGCCCCCTGATGGCTCTGACCGCGGACGTCCCGGCCTGGATCGCGCCGGGTCTCGCCGTCCTCGCGGTCTGTGTGCACAGTCTCGGGGAGGTATGGGAGTCCTCGGGCGGTTACGCGCTCGGCTTCGGTCTCGCCCCCGACCACGCCCAGGGCCAGTACCAGGGACTTTTCGGCATGGGCTTCGACGCGGGGCAGGCCCTGGCCCCGGTGGTCCTCACGACCGTGGTCCTCGGACTGGGCCACGGGGGCTGGCTGCTGCTCGGCGCGTTCTTCGCGGTCCTGGGGGCCGCGGGGCCGCCGGTGGCCGCGTGGGCGGAACGCACCCGCCGCCCACCCCACGACACGGCCTCTACGTCACCGGGCCGGCCCGCCGAGGACCCGCTTCCCGACACTGCCTGATGTTTCGTGGGCACCCGCCCCTACAGCCAGCCGTTGCGCCGGAAGGCCCGGTACAGCAGCCCCGCGCCCAGGGCCATCAGGGCGAGTGCGCACGGGTAGCCGTAGCGCCAGTCCAGTTCCGGCATGTGGGCGAAGTTCATACCGTAGATACCGGCGATCATGGTGGGTATGGCGAGGATGGCCGCCCACGCGCTGATGCGGCGCATGTCGTCGTTCTGCCAGGTGCCGACCTTCGCGAGATGAGCGTCCAGAACGGAGGCGAGCAGGTCGTCCAGTGCGCGCACTTCGGTGTCGGTACGGCTCAGATGGTCGACCACGTCACGGAAGTACGGCACGATCTGCCTCGGCCAGTCCTCCGCTTCCGTGGCGAACGGCCGCACCACCGGGACCAGCGGCTGGACCGCGTCGCGGAACTCCACCACCTCGCGCTTGAGTGAGTAGATCTGCTCCGTCAGATCGTCGCGGGAGGGTGAGAACACGCACCGCTCCAGCTCCGTCAGGTCCGTCCGTACTTGGGCGGCGGCCTCGGCGTAGGCGTCGACGATCACATCGGTCACCGCGTGCAGGACGCTGACCGGCCCGAGCTCCCGCATATGGGGCTGCTTCGCGAGCCTGCGCGCCGCCTCCGCGGTGGGGTCGTTCGCCCCGTGCCGTACGGTCAGCGCGAACGACGGTCCGATGAAGACCATTACTTCGCCGGTCTCCACGTCCGCAGTCCGCTCGACGAACCACAGCGTTTTCACCGCGACGGCCAGCACATCACCGTAACGCTCCTGTTTGGGACGCTGGTGGGCGTGGACCGCGTCCTCGACGGCCAGTGGATGCAGATTCAGATACCGGCCCAGCCGCTGCAACTCCTCCTCGCGGGGTTCGTCCATACGTATCCAGGCGAACTCCTCCGGCTTCAGCGCGGCCAGCCGGTCGAGGACGGTCTCACATCCCGTGTCCGCCTGCCGGCAGTCCATCTGCTCGCACTCGCCCGTCTGCTCCTGATAGATCACGCACTCCATGCCCCCTCGCATGCTTCCGCCGCCGGATTCCATGCCTCCCCGGAGGGAAAAGGTCTGCCGCGCCGGGCCGATGTGCGCACGGTCGTCACTGGACCTTCGTAACGGGCGGGCCCGGCCGGTCAGGTGGGGCGCGGCCCGGACCCGCCGCCGTCCGGCTCGTCCAGGAGCGCCACCCGGGCGGTGATGCGTTTGCCGACCGGCTCCCGGCGTGCCTCGAAGCCCTGGGCCACCGCCATGACGATCTCCAGCCCGTGCTGGCCCACCCGGCCGGCGTCGGCGGCCCGGGCCACCGGCAGCACCGGATCGCTGTCCCAGACCACCACCTCCACCACCGCGCCGGTGACCCGCAGATCGAGGAGGACCGGGCCGGGGGCGTACTTGCGGGCGTTGGTGACCAGTTCGCTGACCACGAGCTGCGTGAGGTCCATCGCGCGCGCCGAGACGGCTATGCCGTGCTCGCTCCGGAGCCGGGTGAGGAAGTCCGCCGCGAAGTGGCGGGCCTCGGCGATACAGGCGCCGTCGCCGTCCAGCGCCGCCGACACCTGCCAGGGCTCGGGATGCCGCACTATGGGACCCTCCCCATCGAGAGGGACCGACTCCACCCCCACCACGTCCGTCCCCCGTTCATATGCCCGCGCGTACCCCCGACCGCTCTTTGTACACCCGTGGTCCCCGGGCGGCACGGCTTCCCCGTCGGGGAGGCGCCGTAGGATCCAGGCCGAGAGGCAGCCGCCGGCCCGAGTCACCGAGCGTTGTGGAGGCAAGCGTGACCGACAAGAAGGAAACACCGGAGCCGGACGGCTTGGCGATCACTTCCGCGACCGTGGACGGCGTCGGGGTCGTCACCGTACGGGGAGAGATCGACTACCACACCGGCGTCCATCTCCGGCAAGCCCTCAGCCTCCCCGAGGACACGGCCGTCCCCCGGATGGTGGTGGATCTCAGCGGGGTGACGTTCATGGACTCCAGCGGCATCAACGTGCTCATCGCCGCACGCGCCGCGGTCTGCGAAGCGAACGGTTGGCTGCGTCTGGCAGGCGCCACCGGATCCGTGCTGCGTACGCTGCAACTCGTCGGACTCGACAAGATCATCGACTGTTACCCCGCCGTCCGCGAGGCCCTCGACGCCTGAGGTCGGCCGGATGGGGCGCCCATGACATGAGCGCGGTTTCAAGGGGTACCCGGCGCCCATGACGAAGCTCCATCTTCCAGGGCGGAAAGCGCGCCACGGCGGCGACGAGGCGCGAGAACACGACAGGGTCACGCCGGAGGAGGCCGGGCCCGGACCGGAGGTGGAGCGGCGCGAGCCGGACACGCCGACGAAACTGCCCAAACAGGCCTGGGGCGCCGTGCTCAAGGGGGCGCTGCGGGAGTTCAAGGACGATGAGCTGACCGACCGCGCCGCGGCTCTGACGTACTACGGAGTGCTGTCGCTGTTCCCGGCCCTGCTGGTCCTCGTGTCGCTGCTGGGCATCACCGGCAAGTCGGCGACCGACTCGGTGCTGGCGAACATCAAGAAGTTCGCCCCCGGCTCGGCCAGGGACATCATCACGCACGCCGTGGAGCAGTTGCAGAGCAACGCGGGCGTCGGCTCCTTGATGGCGGTGGTCGGCCTCGTGCTGGCGGTGTGGTCGGCCTCCGGCTACGTGGCCGCCTTCATCCGCGCGGCGAACGCCGTCTACGACATGCCCGAGGGCCGCCCGGTGTGGAAGATCCTTCCGATCCGGGTCGGGGTGACGATCATCCTGATGCTGCTGGCCGTCGCCAGTGCGCTGATCGTCGTTTTCACCGGCGGTCTGGCCCACCAGGCGGGCACCGCGCTGGGCTTCGGGGACTCCGCGCTGACGGCGTGGTCGATCGCCAAATGGCCCGTGCTCGTTCTCCTCGTCACCATCATGATCGCGATCCTCTACTGGGCGACCCCGAACGCGAAGGTGAGGGGGCTCAAGTGGATCACGCCGGGCAGTTTCCTCGCCCTGGTCATCTGGATGATCGCCTCCGCGGGCTTCGCGTTCTACGTCGCCAACTTCGCCAGCTACAACAAGACCTACGGCACCATGGCCGGCGTCATCGTCTTCCTTCTGTGGCTGTGGATCACCAACCTGGCCATCCTGCTCGGGCTGGAGTTCGACGCCGAGACCGCGCGCCAGCGGGCCATCGCCGGCGGCCTGCCGCCGGAAGAGGAGCCGTACACCGAGCCGCGCGACACCCGGACCTGGGACGAGGAGGACCGCCGCCGCATGGGCGACGGGTGACCCGCAACCGGAGAACTTGGGTGTACGCCGGTGACCTCGGGATATCTGTCGTTCATGAAGGATTTCGTAGGTTTGCGTGACGCTGAGCGATCGCTCACCAAGAAGACTGCTTCCGGCATTCCTCCCCGCGTCGGCATGGTGCTCTCGGCGGTGGAGGAGACCGCGGAGAGTACGAAGCTGTGGTGCGGCGCGGCCGTGGCGATGGCGTCACTGGGCGGATGGCGGGGCCGCAGAGCGGCGGTCGCCGGTCTGACCGCCCTGACGCTGGCCCAGCTCGTGTCGAACGGCCTGTGCAAGCAGCTGGCGGGGCGGCCCCGTCCTCCCAAGGACTGGTTCCCCCACGACGAGGTCGACGACCGCCCCGACTCCTCCTCGTTCCCGTCCGGCCACACCGCCGCCGCGGTGGCGTTCACCGCCGCGGTGCACCATCGGTGGCCGGCCGTGGGCGCGGCGTGTGCGGTGCCCGCCGCACTGGTGGCGGTCGAGCGGGTGCAGAGCGGCGCCCACTATCCCAGCGACGTGGCCGCCGGGGCCGTCGTCGGGCTGGCCAGCGCATGGGTGACCCGCCGCTCCCTGCGGGTGATCCTGCGGCGCTGGCTGTTCTAGCGGTTCGATGCCCCGGACGGCCCGTCGCCGTCTGCTTGGCCACCGCCGCCACAAGCCTTGGGGAGATACGAGTTCGGGTCCCGGAGGGGTACGACCGTGAGGTGGGGGCACACGGATTCCATGCAGCGACACGCGCGTCCCACGAGCACTCTGTTCGGTCCGGCCGTAACGGCCCGCTCATCGCCGTCCGGTTCGGCCGGTGCCAAGCACGCGCGCCCCAGTCGGCTCACCGCCCGGCTGCAGCGCCGGATCCTCGCCTACAGCGCGATCGATTTCCTGTCCACGCACATCCCGGGCGCCGCGGACTCCAGCGAGGAATGCCTGCTCCTGGTCCATGTCCGCCAGGTCGTCGGACAGGTCCGCTACCGGATCTGCTCCCCCTGCGCCCAGGGAGTCATCACCGCCGTCGCGATCAACGAGCCTTTCGACAACACCGGTCTGGACACCCGGGCGCTGTCACACCTGCGGGCACGCAACCCGGATATCGCGTGGCACAGCACATCGGGCTCGGGCATCACACGCGACCTCCTGCTCCGCATGCGCATCCCCGCCACCACCTCCCTGACACCCTGCCCCCACGCCCCGCCCGCTGCCTGAACCGACAGGGGGCGCCGGCTGCTCACCGTCCGTCCGTACCGGACCCGGATCAAGGGGGCTCCGAACTGCCGACTCCGAATGACGCGTTACTCGAACAGGGCCCCTGGCAACAGGGGCCCTGACGCGTTACGGCACTCCGTGCCCGGTTCAGAAACCGCTGTCAACATTGTTGACCCCTGGCCGACGATGGCTCAGATTACCTATCGGTAGTACCGGCGGTAATCCTTCTTTCTCTCGAAGCCCGGCCGCGTCCGACGCGGCCTCCCCCCACCCCGCACCGCTCCTGAGAAGAGTGAGCACATGCCCGAGCTCCCCTCTGTCATGGCCGCGTCAATTTCGATAGGTGTCCTGGTAGCCGGTTTGACCGGGACCACCGCACAGGCCACCGCACACACCACCGCCCGCGCCGCCTCCCCGCTGGACTACGTCGCCCTCGGTGACAGCTACAGCGCCGGCTCGGGTGTCCTGCCCGTCGATCCGAGCAATCTGCTGTGCCTGCGCTCCACGGTGAACTACCCGCACGTCCTCGCCTCCCGGACCGGCGCCCATCTCAAGGACGTGACCTGCGGCGCGGCCCAGACCAAGGACTTCACCGCGTCCCAGTACCCGGGCGTGGCACCCCAGTTGGACGCGCTGAGCGCCGACACCGATCTGGTGACCTTCACCATGGGCGGCAACGACAACAACACCTTCATCAACGCCGTGACGGCCTGCGGCACGGCGGGCATCCTCAGCGGCGGGAAGGGCAGCCCCTGCAAGGACAAGAACGGCACCTCCTTCCAGGACCAGATCGACGCGAACACCTACCCCGCGCTCAAGAAGGGGTTGCAGAACATCCGCGCCAAGTCACCGGGGGCCCGTGTGGCGGCTCTGGGCTACCCCTGGATCATGCCGGCCACCGCCGACCCGTCCTGCTTCGTGAAGCTCCCGATCGCCGCCGGGGACGTGCCGTATCTGCGGGACATCCAGCAGCATCTGAACGACGCCGTGAGGCGGGCGGCCCAGGAGACCGGAGCCACCTACGTGGACTTCTCCCAGGTGTCCGAGGGGCACGACGCCTGCAAGGCCGTCGGGACGCGCTGGATCGAGCCGTTGCTCTTCGGACAGAACGTGGTGCCCGTCCACCCCAACGCGCTGGGAGAACAGCGCATGGCCGAACGTACGTTGGGCGTCCTCCAACTGGGCTGATCCCAGGCCCACGTACGCGGAAAAACAAAGGCAAGGAGAAATACTTCTCCTTGCCACTATCAAGATATAGCGCACCGGGGGGCTTGCCGCAAGGCCCCGGGCAGGGCGCACAATCGTCGGCCGAGGCCACAACCTGCGGGATTGAGGGCACGACGTGCGTGTGTTGTTGTCGACGAGCGGGGGACGCGGTGACGTCGAACCAGGAGTGGGACCGGCAGGACGGTCCGTGAAAGGGCAGCCCGGACCGAGGGCTTGCCTGACACGGAATACGGCAGATTCGCAAGCGCCGGTGGTTGGATCGGCGCTTGCAGGGCGACGCGGCACGGCTGCCGGGAAGGTATCGCGATGAACGAGCAGTACGTATGGGATCTTCAGGCGGCTGATGAGACGCAGGGGGCGGTCGTCGGCGGCAAGGGAGCCCATCTGGGTGGCCTGTCGAGGATCGAGGGCGTCCGGGTGCCGGACGGCTTCTGTGTGACGACGGACGCCTTCCGCCGGATCGTGACGGAAGCGCCGTCGCTCACGGACCAGCTCGAACGGCTGTCCCACGTCGGCCCGGACGACCGGGAGACGACCCGGACGCTCAGCGCGGAGATCCGGCGGACCATCGAGGACGTCACCGTCCCGGCCGACATCGCGGCGCAGATCACCCGCGCGCTCGCCCGGTTCGGCGAGCAGGCCGCGTACGCCGTCCGATCCAGCGGTACGGCCGAGGACCTGCCGACCGCCTCCTTCGCCGGCCAGCAGGACACGTACCTGAACGTCATGGGACCGGCCGCGATCCTCGAGCACATCAGCCGGTGCTGGGCCTCGCTGTTCACCGAGCGGGCCGTCACCTACCGCCGGCGCAACGGCATCGACCACCGTAAGGTCCATATGGCGGTGGTGGTGCAGCGGATGGTTTTCCCGGACGCGGCCGGCATCCTGTTCACGGCCGACCCCGTCACGGGCAACCGGAAGGTCGCCACCGTCGACGCCGGCTTCGGCCTCGGTGAGGCCCTGGTCTCCGGTCTGGTGAACCCGGATGTCTTCAAGGTGCGAGGCGGCGAGGTCATCGCCAGGACGATCGCCGCCAAACAGCGGGCCGTGCACGCCCTGCCCGCCGGCGGTACGCGGGAAGTGACCGTCGACGCCGAGCGGCAGGCGCGGCCGTCCCTGACGGATGAGCAGGCCGTCCGCCTCGTACAGCTGGGACGGCGGATCGAGACGCACTTCGGTTGCCCGCAGGACATCGAGTGGTGCCTGGTCGACGACGACTTCCAGATCGTTCAGAGCCGCCCGATCACGACCCTGTTCCCGATCCCCGAGGCCGACGACCAGGACAATCACCTCTACGTCTCCGTCGGTCATCAGCAGATGATGACCGACCCCATGAAGCCCCTGGGGCTCTCGGTGTGGCAGCTGACGGCCATGGCGCCGATGCGGCAGGCCGGTGGCCGGCTGTTCGTCGACGTCGCCGCGCGCCTGGCCTCGCCCGCGAGCCGCACCGCCCTCCTGGACCTCATCGGCAGGGGCGATCCGCTGGTCCGGGACGCGCTGGAGACCGTACTCGACCGCGACGACTTCATCCCCTCACTCCCCGACACGGCTCCCGCCGGACCGCCTGCCGGACCGCCTCCCGGCGGCGCGCCCGCCCCGATCGAGACCGATCCGGCCCTGGTCACCGAACTGATCCAGCGCAACCGGGCGTCCGTCGACGCCCTGGGACGCGACATCCGCACCAGGACGGGACCGGCGCTGTTCGACTTCCTGCTGGAGGCCTTCGAGGAGCACAAGCGGATCCTCAGTGACCGGTTGAGCATGCAGGTGATCATGGCGGGGATGGAGGCCACCTGGTGGCTCAACGACAACCTGCGGGAGTGGCTGGGCGAGAAGAACGCGGCGGACACGCTCACGCTGTCCGCCCCGGGCAACATCACCTCGGAGATGGGGCTCGCCCTGCTGGACGTCGCTGATGTGATCCGCCCTCGGCCGGAGGTGGTGGCGTTCCTCCAGGGCGTCGAGGACGAGGACTTCCTCGACGAGCTGGCGAAGCTCCTGGGCGGAAGCGAGGCGCGCGACGCCATCGAGGACTACCTCGACCGGTACGGCATGCGCTGCGTCGGCGAGATCGACATCACGAGGCCGCGTTGGCGCGAGCGCCCCACCACGCTCGTTCCCGTCATCCTGGACCACGTACGCAACTCCGAGCCGGGCGCCGCCGCGCGCCGCTTCGAGCACGGACGGCAGAAGGCGCTGAAGAAGGAACAGGACGTGCTGTCGCGCCTGCGGGCCCTGCCGGACGGGGACCGCAAGGCCGGCGAGACCAAGCGGATGATCGACCGCGTCCGTACCTTCATCGGGTACCGCGAGTACCCCAAGTACGGCATCATCAGCCGCTACTTCCTCTACAAGCAGTCCCTGATGGCGGAAGCCGAGCGCCTCGTGCGGGCCGATGTGATCTCCGACCAGGAGGACGTCTTCTACCTCACGTTCCAGGAGTTCCACGACGCCGTACGCTCGAACCAGGTGGACGCCCAGGTCATCCGGCAGCGCAAGGAGGCGTTCGAGTCGTACCGCGCGCTGACGCCGCCGCGGGTCCTCACCTCGGACGGCGAGACCCTCAACGGGGCGTACCGGCGCGACGACGTACCGGACGGCGCCCTGGTCGGCCTGCCCGTCTCCGCCGGCACCGTCGAGGGACGGGCCCGCGTCATCCTCGACATGGCCCGGGCCGATCTCGAAGCGGGCGACATCCTGGTCACGGCCCACACGGACCCCAGTTGGTCGCCGCTGTTCGTCGGAATCACCGCTCTGGTGACGGAGGTCGGCGGTCTGATGACCCACGGCGCGGTCATCGCCCGGGAGTACGGATTGCCGGCCGTCGTGGGCGTGGAGGGGGCGACCCGACTGATCCGCGACGGGCAGCGGATCCGTGTGCACGGAACGGACGGGTACGTCGAGATCCTGTCGTGAGCGAGCGAGCCGGGGATACGGCGCTCCGGCCGAGGGCGCTCGATCGCTCCGGTCGGGGCTGCTCCGGTCCGGCCCGGCGCGGTGGTCAGGGCCGGGGTCGACTAATCTCCCCCCGGGGCGGCCGTTCGGCTGTCTCGACCGATGCGCAGTGAAGGACTTGTCGTGCGGCATGTGATACGCGGTGCGGTGGTGACCGCACTGGCGGCAGCGCTGCTGACGGGGTGCGCCGGGGAGAGGGAGTCCTCGGACGACCCGAAGGCGCGTTCCACAGGGCCCACGCAGACACCCTCCTCGATAGCGTCCGACGCCGCAGGCGCCCCAACAGTCAAGTCCCACGGCACTGTTGGGGCCGCCGGGTCGGCATGTCCGCTGCCCGTGGTCTTCGCCACCGCCGACCACTGGAAGGCGAAGCCGTTCAAGCTGGACGGAACGGCGCTGGACGCCCTTGCCAAGCAGGGCCCGTTCACCCTGGCCTGCGAGATCGACGCCAAGCCCGCCGGGAACATCGGTTTTCTGCGCGCCTGGACCAGCGACCTCAGGGGCGGTACCCCGCGTGCCGCCCTGAAGGCCTTCGTCGCCGCCGAGAAGAACGCGCGGACGGCGACGTACACCGACATCGAGGCGGGCTCGCTGCCCGCCGCCGAGGTGGTCTACGAGACCTACAGCGAGCTCCTCGACGAGTCCAAGCAGGAGCACGCGTTCGCCGTCGCGACCCCGAGCGGCGCGGTGGTCCTCCACCTGGGAGGTATGGACACCGACGAGCACAAGGACATGCTCCCGGCCTACGAACTGGCGAAGAGCAGCCTGCGGGTCAACTCCCGGTAGCCTCTCGCCCAGTCGCCGCAAGGTGTTCCCGCCCACCCGGGCGCGCCTCTTCGAGGCGCTTCCTCCCCCGCCGGGCCGTGTGAGGTCACGACCGCGAGAGCGTGAACGCGGCGAGGAACCCCAGGACCGTGGTGAGGCCGGCGAGCAGGTGGGCGTCTTCGAATGCCTCCGGGATCATCGTGTCCGCGATCATCGCCAGAATGGCGCCCGCGGCCACCGCGGTGATCATCGCCATCACGTTGTCGGAAGCGCCGCCCAGGAGCGTGTAGCCGGCCAGCGATGCCAGTCCCGAGATCAACGCGATCGCCGTCCACAGCCCGAAGACGTAGCCGCGACCGCGTCCCGCCTGCTTCATCCCCGCGGCGCTCGCCATCCCCTCGGGGAGATTGCTGAGGAAGACCGCTACGACCGTGGCCGTCCCCACACTTCCCCCGCCCAGCAGGCTGGTGCCGATGACCACCGACTCGGGTACACCGTCCAGGAGCGCGCCCAGAGCGATGGCACCACCCGAGCCGGGCTGTTCGCTTTCGGACGGCTGCTGGGAGCCCGACCTCTTGCGGTGACGGGCGCCGCGTGCGGCGAGCGCCACGTTCGCCAGCGAGTACACGCCCGCGCCGGCCAGCGCGCCGAGGGCCGTCGGCGCCAGGCCACCCTGCTTGTCCGCTTCCTCGATCAGGTCGTAGGAGACCGCCGAGATCAGTACGCCGCTGCCGAAGGCCATCACCAGAGCGACCCACCGGGCGGGCACCCGGAAGAGTGTGCCCGCCGCCGCGCCGACCAGCAGCGCGCTCCCCGCGAGTAGGCCCCAGCCCCCAGCAACCAGCGCTCCCACCGCATCCTCCTTCGCCCTGCTCTGCCGTGTTGTGCGCCGTTACCCGGGAAACGGGGTCCGATGCCAGGGATGCGGGGTGATCTTGAGGTCCACCGCTTCTCGTACACTGGCCGCGTGGCATTCATGAGCACCCCGCACTGCTGCTTCCTCTGAGCGGAAGACACCGAGGGTGACGTCGGACGGCGTCGCCCTCCTTGGTGTGCCTGCCGTTGAAACCACGCTCCCGCGGCTGCCTTTCCCCAGGCTATGACGCTCCGGGCGGGTGCGCAGGCACGGTCTCTTCCCTTCACACCTGCCAGGAGTGCCTCGTGCCCATACCTCTTTCCCCTGCTCTCACTCTCTCGCTGGACCTGTTGCGCTGCCCCACGTGCCGCACTGGCCGACTGCACCCCGACCGCGGCGCACTGCGCTGCCCGGCGGGGCACACCTTCGACATCGGACGCCACGGATACGCCGCCCTGCTGACGGGCACACGAGCGATCAGCGGCGACGACGCGGCCATGGCTCAGGCCCGGGCACGCTTCCTGGCGACCGACGCCTACGCTCCGATCCGCGAGGCAGTGGCTCGACTGGCGGCCGGCTCCGCGCGCGAGTCGGCCACGGTCACGGACATCGGCTGCGGCACGGGCTACTACCTGGCCGGCGTACTCGACCGGCTGCCCGGGGCCCGTGGTCTGGGGCTGGACACCTCGGTGCGGGCGCTGCGCTCGGCGGCTCGGGTCCATGACCGAGCCGCGGCGGTGGCCTGGGACGTCTTTCGCCCCTTTCCCCTGGCCGACGCGGCGGCCGACGTCGTACTGAACGTGTTCGCCCCGCGCAACCCGAGCGAGTTCCACCGGGTACTGCGTCCGACCGGCCGACTGATCGTGGTCCGCCCCACCCGGCGGCACCTCGTCGAGCTTCGCGGCCGGATACCGGCGATGGTCACCGTCCATCCGGCCAAGGAACACCACCTCCACCGGGCGCTGGACCCCTTCTTCGAGGCGGACGTGACCGAACAGGTCGAGTACCTTCTGTCCCTGCCCCGGCAGCGGGCCCTCGACCTGGTGGGTATGACACCGAGCGCCCGCCATGTGAGCGGCGCGGACCTCATGGACGGGGTTCGGCTGCCCAGTGAGGTGACCGTCTCGGTGCTGGCCACCGCATATCTGCCACGGCCGGCCCGCCCTTGATCACGGCTCGCCGCGATTACTTGGAGTGACGACCGCTGAGGCCAAAGTAGCCGGATTGCGATGGTGTTTCGGGGGTATCGGCGTGAGTACTGGGATCGACTTCAGGACGCGAGGCTGACCGGATGGACCTAGCTGGACAGGGCACGAGCTGGCCGCCCTTGGTGGAACGTTCGATATCGGTGTCGGCCGCGTTCGAGAGCAGCGAGGACATCGCCGTTGCCCGCGCCATGGCCAGGGACTTCCTGGTGGAGGTGCAGACCGTGCACGGGCTGCCGGTGTCGAAGCGGGCCATGGGGATGGTCCAGCTGGTGGTGAGCGAGCTGGTCACCAACGCCCGTAAGTACGCGCCGGGGCCCTGTCTGCTGACACTGGAAATCAGCCAGGGGGCCGTGGAAGTGACCGTCTGGGACAGCAGCACGACGCTCCCCCTGATTCTGCCGCCGGACCCGACCCGGGTGGGCCAGCACGGGCTGGAGATCGTCATGGCGGTGTGCCGCAGCTTCGAGGTGCACCGGGAGCCCGTCGGCAAGCGGGTCAGGACGGCCGTCGTCCTCGCCGACGACCCGGGTGGGGACGCGGCCGGGCGCCAGATGATGTGACGTGCCGGAGGGCTGTGCTCTCCGCGGGCTGTTCCGGTCAGCGTGAATAGTCCGCGAGGGTGAGCAGCAGGTGGGCCGACTCCGTGCGCACATGGTCGGAGTGGGCCCCCGCCGGGTTCAGGCGGCGGCCCCGCACGTACACCTCGGAGGCGTCGATGTTGACGAAGGTGTGGTCGAGTGCGGCGAGCGGGTAGCGCTCGTCGGGCGGCAGCAACCGTGTGGTGAACATGGGGGCCGGGGCCGGTCCGATACCGGAGTGCCCGATGCCGGGCTGCCGCTCGGCCCTCAGGTGCCAGAATCCCGTGGCACGGTCGTGCCGGGAGTACGTCGCGACCACCGGGCCACGGAGTGGGGCGCCGTCGTGCCCCTCGCCCGGCAGGATGTGGGAGAAGAGCGAGCCGAACGCGTCGCGGCCCGCGGCCATCTGGAACAGCAGCATGCTGTCCACGGTGAACGGGCGGGACGCCACAGGGGTGTGCGTGCTCCAGCCGAGGGTGTCGTCGAGCCGGGCGTCGGCGGCCCACTGCACCGCCTCGCACAGCAGGCGGCAGCCGAAGGAGTGCCCCATGAGGTGCAGGTACTGTCCGTCGCGGTTGGCCAGCACAGGCGCGGCCCGCGGGTCGGCCCGTTCGGTGCTCAGAGAGCCGAGCAGCCGGCCCAGGATGTGCGCGGCGTGACCGTGTCCGTCGCGGGCGCCCATGGCGTGCGCCCGGTCCCGGATCCGGCGGTAGCCGGCCGGGGTGACCGGGCTGGAGGACGGCCAGCGCACCACGACACACCAGGGGTCGAAGCCCCCGGCGGCCAGGGACGGGTACCGGTCCGGCGACGCCTCCAGGGTGTTCTGCGCCAGGCCCAGCAGCCGTGCCGCGGTGCGCAGGGCGGAACGGGGAGCCGTCTGCCAGCCGTGGACGTAGACGAAGATGTCCGTCGCCCAGGCGGGCGGGGCCAGACGCTCGGCGAAGTAGTCGCGCAGCCACTGCCCGGCCACCGGTTCACCGGATTCGCCGTCCAGCAGCCATCCGGTCTCGTCGAGGTCCACGGTCTCGACCGGGGCGCTGTGGTTCATTCCTCGCCTCCGCGTGCCAGGTCCAGACGTGCGTCCATCCCGCTGTGGAGTCCGTAGGCGAACCCCAGGGGGTTGCGGTACCGGGCGGCGAAGTGCCGGGCCAGCTCGTTGGTGATGCTGCCGGCGGTCGCCGTGCCGCGCAGGTAGCGCGTGACGAAGGCGAGCGCGTACTCGGCGGCGAACGCCTGCGGCATCGCGATGTGCGGCCCGAGCACGCCCTCGGCGCCGTGGTCGATGAGCATCCGGCCGAGAAACGCGCGGTCCGCGTTGGCCGCGGACATCCCGGTGTGGCAGGCGTTGAGCAGGACGAGCGGCCGGAAACGGCTGTGCCGGTGAGCGGCGCGCAGCTCACGGACGCTGTAGCCGTCGAACGGGGTGCCGTCGGTGAGCCGGATGGCCAGGACGGGCGGTTCGGGCGCGTTGCCGATGAACTCGCCGTGGCACCAGAAGTACGTCAACTGCTCGTCCAGGTCCGGCTTTCCGAAGTCACGGACCAGTTCGTCGTACGTCGTGCGCACCGTGCATTTTGTGCCCTCGGCCAGCGCCGTGGCCACCTCCTCCGCCCGGGTCGCGCGGCCCACGCGGGTGTCGTGGTTGAGGCTGACCGTCGGCCGCGGCGGCGCCGGGCGGGGCGGACCGATCCACGCGTACGCGGCGCCGGTGTGCTCGATCTGGTGCCGATGGCCCAGGAACCGGGCGAAGAGGGCGTCCAGGTCGGCCGCGGGCTCCATGGCGGGGTCACTCGTGCAGAGCATCGGCCAGGGCAGTTGCAGATCGGAGTCGAACCGGACCCGTAGCCTTTCCCGGGACAGCGCGGAGCGCAGATACGAGCGGAACGTCCTGGTCGGTACGTCGTCGCCGCGCAGCAGCGTGTCGAACAGCAGGGACTCCCCGGCCCGGGCCAGATCGGCCACGATGGGGAGCAGGTGTTGCTCCGGTTCGGCGCTGAGGTCGGCGGTCGTGGCGTAGGGGCGGAGCCGGTTCCGTAGATCACGGCCTTGCTCGTCGCGCGGCTGGAAGTCGACGAATCTCCTGTTCCAGTGGGCGCAGAGCCGGGCGGCGGCGCCATGGACCTCGTCGGGGCGCGCGCTCAGGTCGGCCTTGTGCTCGGTGCCATGGAGCGCCGGAAGGCAGCCGCCGGACATACGGGCCCGGATCCGGCCACCGCCGAGAACGTCGAAGCTGACACGGAGATCGGGAGGTGCCGTCTCCAGATGCGGCAGGAACCGGAAGCCGTCGCTGGGGTCCTGCACGACACGGGTGTGCAAGGTGCGGGGCATGGCGGTCAGGACCTCCCCTTGTGCGGACCGGCCGCCCCGGTGGTCCCCGCCCCGGTGGGCTCAGGACCTCCGACATCCAGGTCCGTCTCCACCTGCTGCAGGACGGCGCCGGACGGGCGGTGCAGAAAGGTGAACCGGATCCGGTGCCTCCCGGGCTCCGCCGCCATGACGCGGAACTGCGGGGAGCCGGTCTCCCCGGGGCTGTACAGAACCGTGGCGGGCACGACCTCCGCACCGCTCAGCGGCACGGCCACGATCTCCAGCAGCGGCCGGGAATCCGGGCGGGACCATGGATGCCCGGACTCGGCCACCACCTCGACGGCGAGCGGAACGGGAGTCCCGACGCGCGGATCGTCGTCCATGAGCACCACCCGAACCCGGCAGCCGGGCGGCGCCGCGCCCCCGAGCCCAGGCGATTCACCCGTACGGAGGACGTCCGCGACGGCTCCGAGTCCGGCGGCGCCCTCCGCCCACCGAGCGGCGGTCGCGCTTCCGCGGCTCAGCCGGAAGGCACCCGGTCCCCTGCCCGCCGGGTCGTTGAGACGCGGCCGTTCGGTCAGTGTCCCGCCCGTCGGCGCATAGACCACCGCATGCCGCAGATACTGCTGGGTGACCTCCAGGACGACCTGGGGCAGGACCTGCCCGAGGGCTTCGACGCTCAACACGCCGTTGGCCGCGGCCCGGCAGGCGGCCGGCCCCTGGCGCATCTTGGACGGCATGGTCTCTTCCAGCCGGCGCGACAGCTCCGCCTCCGCCGCCCGGCTCTGCTGGTCGTCGCGGTTCCAGGGGACGACCACGCTCACCCAGGGCCGGTGTTCGGCGTCGAAGGCCGCGAGCCGGGCCCGCCGGTCCTCGTCCTCCAGCGCCCACCGGTCCACCAGCAGGATCTCCGGCCGTGAGGGGGACTGCTTGCCGTCGAGGTGCAGCACCTCCTCGTCGAACGAGGAGACGGTGGTCCGGCAGTCGAGCGACCGGGCCATGTCCTCCACGACGAGCGCCAAGGGCCGCGCCGAGAACGGGTGGTAGGGGTTCCAGTCGAGCGGGCTGTCGCCGTAGTACGCCTCGTCGCGGCCCTCGGGCAGCGCGTTGCGGGTCGGCGCCACGACCGTGATGTGCAGCGTGCGAAGGTGTGCCCCGGTGGCGCCGAAGGCGCTGGGCAGCTTCCGGTAGTCGAGGGGCCGGACGGGGGCGAGGGGGGTTGCCTCGGCGACGCTGATGATGCGCTTGGCGAGCTCGTAGACCGCGCGCTCGTACTCCTCGGCGAATAGACGCTGCTTGATCAGCCCATAGAGGCCGTCGGCGACATAACGGTCGCCGAAGGCCCGGTGGTTGAACTGCAACCGCTCGGCGGGCCCGGGCAACTGCTCGGGCGGGACCGGCACCCACAGAGTCGGCACGATCGCCTCGGCCGGGCGGTTGGTACAGGCCTGGTGCTGGATGGTGCGCTGCTCGAACGCGTACCACTCGCGACCGCACATCTCGCTCGCGAAGTAGCGCGGCGAGAACAGCGGCACGAACACCCGGCAGGAGGCTAGAGCGGCGCCCAGGGACTCCGACCAGCCCTCGCCGGACCGCATCTCCCGGTCCATGAAGCCGGCGGGCGCACCGGCGGGCAGGTCGGTCATGGCCATCACATGACCGCAGAGATCACGGAAGAACCGCTCCACCCACATGTCCGGGTCGGGGCCACCCGCCCCGAACCTCGGCGTGCGCGCGTAACTCAGAAAGAAGTACGGCCGATCCGCGTCGCCCGGACGCGGCTGCGCTGATACGTGCACACGACCCCCGAAGCTCCTTCTCCTTCTTCCCGCTGCGCACCCAGCATAGGCTCGGCTCCGGACGCGGGCGGCCGATTCGCCGGCGGTCCGCTCCAGGTCTGCGGGTCGGCGGACCGTTGCGGCAGGATGCGGTTGGCAGCGATCATTGAAGACGGGGGCGCGGGATGACGACGGACGGCAACGAGATCACCGAGGCGATCGAGCAGTTGCGTACACAGCTGGCTCAGGCACAGGAGTACGGCAAGGACGCACGGCTCCAATTCCGTATCACCGAGGTGGAGATGGAGTTCCTCGTCGAGGTACGCAAGGACGCGGGGGGCTCGGGGGGCGTGCGCCTCGGCGTGGTCAAACTCGGCGCCGACGCGAAGGTGTCCCAGGGCACGACCCACCGGCTGCGCCTCAAGCTCGATGTGCGCGACACCCTGACCGGGGATCTGGCCGCGGTCTCCGACCGGCGATGACGGCTCCACCGGCCGAAGGCCCCCACGACGGGGCGCAGTTGCACCCGGGGCTCGTGGCCGTCACGGCGGGCCCGGTGGACGCCGAGGGGCGCAGGGAGTTCTCGTCCGGGCGGCTGCTCGCGCCCGCGCTGGTGCTCACCTCCCGCCATGGCGTGACGTTCCCCGACGGCCAGCACCGGCCGGACATCACCGTCAGGGCCGTCGTCGGAGGGCGGGGGGCGGTGCGTCTCACCGGCCCCGTGCCGTGCACCGTCCTCTGGCAGGGGGACGCCGGTCTCGACGCGGCGCTGCTGCGCCTCGGGGCCGACGGCAGCGGCTTCACCGAGCCGCCCGGCGTTCCCGAGCCGCGCTGGGCCGAGGTGACGGGGACCGAACCGGTCGCCGTCGCCGTGACCGGTATGTCGGCCGCCGCGGCACGCAGCACGGGCGACGGCACGGAGACCGAGACGGTACGCGGGGTGCTGGACCCACTGACGTACACGCGCAGCGACCGTTACGCCATCGACGTGTCGACCGCGTGGCCGGCCGGCTGGGACCAGTGGTCGGGCATGTCCGGCAGCGCGGTGGTCCACAAGAGCGGTGCCCTGCTGGGCGTCGTCGCGTGGAGCGACCGGCCCTACGAGGGGCGGCGGCTGACGGCCGTTCCGGTCCGGGCGCTCCTCGCGGACACCGGATTCCGGGAGGCCCTGCGAGAACTGACGGGCCATGACCCGCTGTTGCGCGCCCTGGACCCGGAACGCCCGGCCGAGTCGGCCCGGCTGCCCGCCGCGCCCGGTCCCGCCGGGGCGGTGCTCACCACGCTCAAGGCGCCGCCCCGCCAGATCGTGGACCGGGTCGCGGAGCGCCGCCGGCTGCCCGAGCTGGTCGCCGGGAGCCTCACGGGGCGACCCGAGCTGGTGCACGCCATCGTCGGGATGCCGGGCGTCGGCAAGTCCGCCCTGGCCCGGCACCTGGCCCACCAGCTCGCCGCCGACTTCCCCGACGCGCAGTTCGAACTCGACCTGTACGGCCACACCCCCGACCGGGCCCCGATGGAGGCGCACGCCGCGATGGAGGCGCTGCTGACCTGGGCGGGCATCCGCGGTGACGACGCGCCGACCCTGGACGCCAAGGCCGCGCTGTGGCGGAACTGGCTGCACGGCAGACGCGGCCTGCTGCTCCTCGACAACGCGGCATCGCTCGACCAGGTGTCCTGTCTGCTTCCCGGTGACGACAGCAGTCTCGTCCTGATCACCAGCCGGATCGCGCTGCACGACCCCGACCGCATCACGCTCACCGCGCTCGACGTGCTGCCCGCCGACGAAGCGGTACGGCTCCTGGTGGCGGGCGCCGGACTGGCCGCGGAGGAGGCGGACGACCCCGCCCTGGAGGAGATCTGCCGGGCCTGCGGGTTCCTGCCGCTGGCCGTGCAGGCGGTCGCCGCCCGGCTGCGCTTCGAGGAACCGGAGGAGCTGCTGCTCGCCATGCGGGAGACGGACTCGCCGCTCCTCGAGGTACCCGACGCCGACCGGCGGGTGGGCGCGGCGTTCGCGGTGTCCTGGCAGGCGCTGGAGACGGCGGACCCGGTGCAGGCCGCCCTGTTGCGGGTACTGGCCATGCATCCGGGTTCCGAACTGGAGGTGGAGGCGTGCGCGACGATGAACGGTATGACGGTGCGCGAGTGCCGCCGTCGGATGGCCGACCTGGCCGAGAGACATCTGTTGCAGCGCCACGGCCGGGGACGCTTCGGCTTCCACGACCTGTTCCTCGCGTACGCCCGGAGCCTGGCGGTGGCACAGGAGCCGCGGGAGCGCTGGGACGAGGCCCTCGACCGGCTCTTCACCCACCAGCTGACCCGGGGCGAGGCGGCGCGGGAGGCGCTGGCCACCGGAGCGGGCGAACCGGACGCCGCACGGGCCTGGCTGGAGGCGGAGCGCGGCAATCTGATCGCCGTGACGGTGGCCGCCGTCGAACGCCGCTCCCCGCACGCCAGACGCCTCGCCGCCCTGGCACACGCCGTCCTGGGCGGGCTGGGCGCGACCACCGAACTCGCCAGGATCTGGGCCACCATGAGGGACGCAGCCATGGCTGACCACGACCGGCCCAGCCTGGCCGACGCCCTGCGGGGCCTGGCCGATACGGAACGTACCCGAGGCGATCTGGCGGGCGCGCGGGACGACTACCGGGCCGCCCACGAGTTGTACGAGGCGCTCGGTGACCGGCGGGGGCGCGCGGACGCCCTGTGGGGGCTCGCCGAGACCGAACGCGCCCGCAGCCGCTACGACGACGCCCGTGAGCTCTTCACCGGCGCGCTGCGCGTCTACGAGGAGCTGGACGACCGGGCGGGCCGCGCCGACGCGCTCTGGGGCCTGGCCAACGTCAGCGTCTCGCAGGGCCGTTACGAGACGGCCACCGACGCCTTCCGTCAGGCGCGTGAACTGTACGCCGGGCTCACCGACCGCCGGGGCGAGGCACAGGCGCTGCGCGGGCTGGCCGACATCGCACGCAACCGGGGCCGGGGCGTGGAGGCCCACGAGGGCTACCGGGCCGCGCTGGCGACGTACGAGGAGATCGGTGACGTACGCGGGCAGGCGCAGGCGCTGCGGGGTCTGGGCCATGTGGCCCGCGTCGACGGCCGCCACGACGAGGCCGCCGACCTCTTCGTACGGGCCCGTGATCTGTCCCGTCGCATCGGCGACCGGCGCGGAGAGGCCGACATGCTTCGCGGGCTGGGCGACGTACAGCGGTTGCGGGGGCAGTACGCGCAGGCCCGCGAGACCCTGGCCCGCTCCGCCGCCGTCCACCGTGAACTGGGCAACGCGGGCGGCCTGGGCTTCACCCTGCGCGCGCTCGGTGACACCGAACGCGCCGACGGGCGCCCGGACCGGGCCCGCGCCGCGTACGACGAGGCCCGCGCGGCCTTCGAGCGCGTCGGCTCCCGGCGGGGCCTGGCCGACATCCTGTGCGCCCTCGGTGGCGTACTGCCCCGGGCCGACGAGGCACGGGCCGCGTACACCGAGGCGCTCGCCCTCTACGAGGAGCTCGGCGCGGACATCGCGGCGGCCGGGTGCCGCGAGCGGCTGGCGGCGCTCGGCGGGGAGGAGCGGACGCGGGGGTGACGGTCGGGGGCGCGCCCGGGTGCGCGGGCGCCGGCAGCCGCCGAGCGGAGCCGGCGCCGCGCAGGGCGTACGCGCCCCCTCCGCCTCTCCTCAGTCGTCGAGGGGTTCCGCCTCGTGCGCGGCGGCGATGGAGTCGATGCGGGCGGCGAGGTTGAAGTCGGCCGCCGTGAGCCGGTGGCCCGCGTCGCGGGTGGTGATGGAGAACCGCACCGTGTCCCAGCGCAGGTCGATGTCCGCGTGATGGCCGATCAGCCGCTCCACGTCCGCGACATGGACGATCAGCGCGACTCCCCCGTGATAGCGGATCGCGAAGGTCCGGGTGATCTCCTCGCCCGTCCGGCGCCAGCCGGGCACATGCCGCAGGGCGGCTTGGATCGCCGCCTCCGACAAGGGCTCGGGCCTGCTCCCGGCCATGTCCGCTCCCCTCGTTCACGGGCGCCGGCACCTCGTCGAGTTCCGGCCGACCGGGGCATCGTGCCATGCCCTCCCAGGATCAGCCAAAGGGAGTACACGGACGGGACTGGTGCCGCTCGGTCACGTCAAGTAGCTTTACGATCACTCCCCGTACGCAATCGCGTCTGATCGCGGGGCGCGAGCGTGCAGCTGATCAGAAAGGCACCCCATGCAGCACCGGCACCGCATGCGGTCTCTCTCCCGTACCTGCGTCCTCGCCTTCGCGGGTCTCCTGGCGACCGTCACCTCCTCCGCGTGCCCCGTGTCCGCAGCCCCCGCTTCCACCGAAGCCCCCGTGGCCAGGGCCGCCGAATGCCGGGGCATCGGCACGTCGTTCACCGACCGGATGCTCCCCGGGCAGTGCCTGCGCAACGGGGGCTACCGGCTGGAGATGCAGTACGACGGCAATCTGGTCCTGTACTCGGGTTCGCGCGTGTGCTGGGCGAGCGGTACGGACGGGACGGACGGTGTGTACGCGAAGTTCTCCGGGGACTGGAAGCTGGACTCTCCGTACATGACGCTGGAGTCGCAGTTCGGCGAGCTGCGGAAGTACCGGGGCAAGTACACCTACCTCCACAAGACCGGTGGCGATGTCAGCCTCAACAACAAGGGCGAAGTGTGGATCGCGTACGGGAAGATGGCCGGATGCTGACAGCGGCCGACGGGCGGGTCCGGGCACGGCGGGGAATCGGCCGGGCCGTGTCGGTGGCAGCCTTCCTCGCGGCCACCCTGCTGACCGGAGTCCCCTCCCCCTCCGCCGCCGCGACGAGTACGCCGGTCACCGCGGCGGACGTGTGCGCCGCCAACGACAACCTCGGGGAGATCGCCACCAACTTCATCTCGCGCTGCCGCCAGGCCTCCATCCGGCAGGTGTTCCCGGGGCAGCACTACGGGGACTCCCTCGGGTACATCAAGGACTGCGGGGAGAAGTCGTGCAGGACGGCCTGGAAGCTGTTGAACGACAACCGGTTCAAGAAGTAGGCCGGAGGTGACCGTGGAGAGGGGCCTCTACGTCGCCGTACTGCTGTGCGCGGCGTCGACCACGGCCGACGGCCGGGCCCCGCTCTACCAGGAGAACTTCGTCCTGCTGCGGGCTGGGGACGAAGGCGAGGCCCGCGAGAAGGCGTTCGCGCACGGCAGGCGCCTTGAGACGAGCTACGAGAACGAGCTCGGTGACACCGTCTCCTGGAAACTGCTGCACGTGGTGGACGTCAGCGAGGTCGGGCAGGGCGACCTCGACGACGGATCCGAGGTGTACACCCGGCACTTCAGGAACTACGACGCCTACAGGTCCTTCGAACCGCTGCTGTCGGGAGAAGACCTCTGACGCGTCTCCCCCTTCTCCGGGGGAACATCTCGCGCCCTCGCGCCGTACCGCATCCGCGCGGCCCCTGTCAGTCCGTAACGTTCCGGATTCTCCGGGCGGAGTGCGCGTCACTACCCTCCGAAGCGCCTGTCACACAGCGGTCGCTCGCCCCGACCGCCGCCGCGCTTCCCCCAGGAGGTCCCGTTGACCGCGCACCACCCCACCCGCAGGAGCATCCTCAAGTCCGCCGGCGGGATCACCGCCGCCACGGCCCTCGGCGCCGGAGGCGTGCTCGCGGCGGCGACGACGGCCTCGGCGGCCGACGACGGCTTCGGGCTGCACATCGTGGACCGCAACGAGAGCGACCCCAGGATGTGGTACTACCGGTTCCAGACCGACGCGATCGGCTGGAACCCCGGTGTCAACGTGCTGCTGCCGGACGACTATCACGTGAGCGGGCGCACCTACCCGGTCCTGTACCTCTTACACGGCGGTGGAACGGACCAGGACTTCATCACCTTCGACCGGGAGGGCGTCCGTCAGTGGACCGCCGGAAAGCCCATCATCGTGGTCATGCCCGACGGCGGCCACGCCGGCTGGTACTCCAACCCCGTCAGCTCCAACGTGGGACCCCGCAACTGGGAGCACTTCCACATCGACCAGCTGCTCCCCTGGGTCGAGGCCAACTTCCGGACGTTCGCCGAGTACGAGGGGCGCGCCGTGGCCGGGTTCTCCATGGGCGGCTTCGGCGCGCTCAAGTACGCCGCCAAGTACTACGGGCACTTCGCGTCCGTCAGCGCCCACTCCGGCCCCGCCAGCCTGCGCCGTGACGGTGGACTCGTCGTGCACTGGGCCAACGCCTCGGCCGCGGTCCTGGACCTGAACGGCGGCACCATCTACGGTGCACCGCTGTGGGACGAGGGCCGGGTGAACGCCGACAATCCGGTCCAGCGGATCGAGAGCTACCGCAACAAGCGGGTGTTCCTCGTCGCCGGTACCAGTCCCGACCCGGTCAACTGGTTCGACACCGTCAACGAGACCCAGGTGCTCGCCGGGCAGCGGGAGTTCCGCGGTCTGCTCGACCGGGCCGGGATTCCGCACGAGTCCTATGAGGTGCCCGGCGGCCACTTCATCCGCCACGACCTGATGCAGCGCGACATCGACGGCATCATCGACCGCCTGCGCAAGGCGTGACAGGAGGACGCACCGTGTCGCTCACCACGTCGCCGCGGCGCACCCGGCGCCCCGGGCGCGCGACGGTCGCGGCCCTGCTGCTCGGTCTGCTGGTCACGGCTCCCTCCACGGCCGCCGCCCAGACCCGTGCCCAGCCGGCCGCCCGGGCATCAGGCTTCGCTGCCGCCTGCCCGACGACCGGCTTCATCTCCCAGTACTACAGCGCCGGACACAACGGTATCGACATCGCCAACGGCCGCGGCACCCCGATCTACGCCGTCGGTGACGGCGAGGTGACGATCTCCGGGTACGAACCGGGCTACGGGCAGTGGATCCGCGTCCAGCACGCCGACGGCACCATCACCGAGTACGGCCACATGTACGAGCGGGACGTCCAGGTGGGCGACCATGTGGTGGCCGGCCAACAGATCGCCCTGATGGGCAGCGAGGGCGAGGCCACCGGCCCGCATCTGCATCTGCGGGTCTGGACGGACCCGAGCGCGAGCGTGGGGACGGACCCCCTCCCGTACCTGGCGGAACGCGGCATCGACATGCCCTGTACGCCCGGCACCGGCCCGCACCCCAAGCCGCTGGAGTATCCGGCGGAGTCGGGGCGGGTGGTGTCGGCCCGATCGTCGGACGGCCGCCTGGAGGTCTTCGCCGCCGGAGCCGACGGCGTCCACCACGCCTGGCAGACAGGCGTCAACGGCACCTGGTCCGACTGGGAACCCCTCGGCGGCCCCGGCAGCGCCGAACTCGCGATCGGCCCCAACGCCGACGGACGCCTGGAGGTCTTCGCCATCAACGGCGACACCTTCCAGCACCGCTATCAACTCTCCCCCTCCGGCGCCTGGTCCGGCTGGGAAACCTTCGGCGGCGGCGGACGGGACATCGCCGTCGGCACCAACGGCGACGGCCGCCTGGAAGCCTTCGCCTCCGGACCCACCGGCGTATTCCACCGCTACCAGACCGCACCCAACAGCGGATGGTCGGAGTGGGAGAGCACCGGTGGCGGTCCCGCCAACAGCCGTATCGAGATGGAGAAGTCGCCCGACGGGCGTCTGGAAGCCTTCGCGATCAACGGCGGGGTGTTCCAGCACCAGTACCAGACAGCCGTCAACGGCGCCTGGTCGGCCTGGGAGGACTTCGGCGGCGGCGGCCATGATCTCACCGTGGACCACAACCAGGACGGACGCCTGGAGGTCTTCGCCTCCGGACCCGCCGGAGTCTTCCACCGCTACCAGACCGACCGGGCCAGCTGGTCCGGGTGGGAAGGGATGGGCGGGCCCGCCGACTCACAGCTCACCAGCCAGCCGACCGCCGACGGCCGCGTGGAGGTCTTCGCGATCAACAGCACCGTCGCCGAGCACCTGTGGCAGACCGGCGTCAACGCCCCGTACGGCCCGTGGGACACCTTCGGCGGGGGCGGTACGGAAGTCACCGCGGTGGCCAACGCGGACGGTCGTATCGAGGTGTTCGGCACGAGCCGCGCCGGCGTCCACCACAAGTGGCAGACGGGCTTCGCGACCTGGTCCGAATGGGCCTGGCTCAACACCACTTCCGGCCCCGCCGTCAATTGAGGAGACAGCACGTGAGAACCGTGCAACGCGCCCACCGCGCACCCCATCGCGTCGTCCTGGCGACCGCCGCCTCGCTCCTGCTCGGGGCGGGCGTCCTGGTGGGCGCGTCGCCCGCGTACGCCGCGCCGAGCGATCTGTGCGCCCAGGTCGGCTACAACGCGGGCTTCCGGGGCGAGAGCCTGGTGACCGCCGTCGCGGTCGCGCTCGCCGAGTCCAGCTGTGACCCGACGGCCACCAACGTACAGAACAACACGCCTCCCTCCACCGACCGCGGCCTGTGGCAGATCAACAGCTACTGGCACCGCGAGGTGGACGATGCCTGCGCCTTCGACCCGCAGTGCAACGCGAACGCGGCCTACACCATCTCCTCCGGCGGTACCAACTGGCAGCCCTGGTCCACCTACAACGCGGGCGCCCACCTGCGGCACATGGACGAGGCGCGGGCGGCGGTGGACCGGCTGGGCCACCACGAGCCCGGGCCCGCCCCTCTGGTGTATCCGGCGGAGTCGGGGCGGGTGGTGTCGGCCCGATCGTCGGACGGCCGCCTGGAGGTCTTCGCCGCCGGAGCCGACGGCGTCCACCACGCCTGGCAGACAGGCGTCAACGGCACCTGGTCCGACTGGGAACCCCTCGGCGGCCCCGGCAGCGCCGAACTCGCGATCGGCCCCAACGCCGACGGACGCCTGGAGATGTTCGCCATCAACGGCAACACCTTCCAGCACCGCTACCAACTCTCCCCCTCCGGCGCCTGGTCCGGCTGGGAAACCTTCGGCGGCGGCGGACGGGACATCGCCGTCGGCACCAACGGCGACGGCCGCCTGGAAGCCTTCGCCTCCGGACCCACCGGCGTATTCCACCGCTACCAGACCGCACCGAACGGCAGCTGGTCGGAGTGGGAGTCCGCGGGAGGCGGCCCGGCCAACGGCAGGATCGAGATGGAGAAGTCCGCCGACGGGCGCCTCGAAGTCTTCGCGATCAACGGTGACGCCTTCCAGCACCAGTACCAGACAGCCGTCAACGGCGCCTGGTCGGCCTGGGAGGACTTCGGCGGCGGCGGGCACGATCTCACCGTGGACCACAACCAGGACGGACGCCTGGAGGTCTTCGCCTCCGGACCCGCCGGAGTCTTCCACCGCTACCAGACCGACCGCGCCAGCTGGTCCGGGTGGGAACCCACCGGCGGCCCCGCCGACTCCCAGGTGAGCAGCGAACGCTCGCCCGACGGCCGGGTGGAGGTCTTCGCCATCAACGGCACCGTGGCCCAGCACCTGTGGCAGACCGGCGTGAACGCTCCATACGGCCAGTGGGACACCTTCGGCGGCGGCGGTACGGAAGTCACCGCCGCCACCAACGCCGACGGCCGCATCGAGGTGTTCGGAACAAGCCACGCCGGCGTCTACCACAAGTGGCAGACCGGTATGTCGACCTGGTCCGAATGGTCCTGGCTCAACACCGGTCCCGGCCCGGCAGTCAACTGAGCGCACGAACGGTCCCTTCACCGCGCGAACGGTCCCTTCGGGGAAGAGCCATGCATCCGATCAGCAGGCGGGCGCCTGCTGCGTACGGCCGGGGCGGGAGCACTCGTGCTCCCGCTCGCGGCCCGTACCGCCGTCTCGTCCTCAGCCGCCGCCGGCCCACCGCCCCACCAGTGGATCGGCGCCGGTCCCTTCACACCCGTCCACGACCCGTCCACGCCCGGCCGGCGCCGCTACCTCAACGACCACATCCTGCTCCGGGCGGACGGCCGCCGGCACCTGTTCGCCATCGTCGGCGACAGCGCGCCGCCCGGCGAGGCCCCGGACAGCGGCGCCGAGACGGCGCCTGGTCGTCCTGGGACCGCTTCGGTACGGCTGCCGGTGCCGCCCCGCGGGTGAGCCGCGACGGCGGCGGGCGGTTGACCGTCGCCGCTATCGCCCCGCCCGGTACGGCGGCCTTCCAACGGCGCCAGTCGGTGCCCAGCGGCGGCTGGGACGACTGGCAGGCACTGTCCGGCTGGTCCGCCGCGGCCCCGCTGTTCGTCGAAACATTCGAGCCGGCCGTCGGCGCCGGGGCTCCGTCGGCGGCGGCCGACGCGACCGGCCGGCCGGCCGCGCCCGCCCTCCCCGTACCGCATCGCCCCTGTTCCGGCCCTTCGCGGCGGCGCGCCGAAGTGGCGCAAGCCGCGCGGTGAAACGCCGTGGACAGACGGTAACGTTCCCTCTGTCGGACAACGGGGACGGTCGGCACGCGGGACGGGGGAGCGGTGAGCGGGATAGTCATCCATCTGCCGGAAGGGGACGGCGACGACGCGGTGACGCTGCGGCTGGGCCCCGGGGAACGCGTCCGTTTCGGGCGTGGTTCGGCCCGCGCACCCGTCGAACTACGGCTCACCGACGAGTCGGTGTCCCGTCTCGCGGGGGAGATCCGGGCGACGGACGACCACTGGCAGCTCAGCAACCTCAGCGCCACCCACGGCTATCTGGTCGAGAATCCGGAGGGCGCCGGAGAGTACTTACGCGTGCCGCCGCGCCGCGTCGGCGCGCCCATCCCGTTCGAGTTCGCCCGGGTGGTCCTGCCCTCCCGCCGCGAAACCCCGCTCTCCTTCCAGGTGTTCGCGCCCGACCACGTCTATCTGGACCCGCACGCGCTGGGCGGTGGCTCCTGGGAGAGCCGTACCCTCACCGCGTACTCGCTGGACGAGAGCGCCACGTACTTCCTGGTGCTCGTCGCGCTCTGTGAGCCGTGGCTGCGCGACCGGTCGCCGGTGGCCGTGCCGACCACCCCGCAGATCGTCGAGCGGCTCCGCGGCCATGGCGACGGCGCCGGTCTGACGGCCCGAGCGGTCAGTTCGCACATCGACTACCTCGCCGACGAGAAGCTGCGCATCGCCGTGCCGACGGCTTCCGAAGACGTTGACCGGGCGGCGCGCCGCAACGGCAAGCGCGAGGCCGTTGTCGCTCTCGCCCTGAAGTTCGGGATCGTGCGGGAGGAGCACCTCGCCCTGTTGCCCCCGCGTACCGAGCCGGCCGAGCGTGGACGGTAGGACGCGGTGACGGCACGGAGCAGGGCGCTCGCGGCGGACAGTGGCGAGCCGGAACTCCTGCCGGTGGGCCACCGGATCGGTTCCTGGATCGTCGGCGAGCCCATCGGAGCGGGCGCCTGGGCCACCGTCTACGCCGGGCGGGCGGCGGAACCCGCCGGTGAGCGCCCGGTGGACGGCGTGGACGCGGACGCGGACGGGCACGGGGTCGCCCTCAAGGTCATGCCGACCGCCGGGCTGGCGCCCCGTCAGGCGCGCAGCGTGGCCGCGTCCGCCCGCCGTGAACTCGAACTGGGCCGTGAGGCGGGCCACCCGAGGCTCATCCGGCTCCTCGACTCGCTGGTCCTCAGCGCGCCGGACCGGCCGTCCCTGGACGGCGCGATCGTCCTGGTCATGGAGCGGGCCCGGGGCAGCCTGCGTGAACTGCTCGCTGCACCGGTGACCGAGGCCGAGGGCGCCCGGCTCGTCACGGGGATCTGCGAGGGACTGGAGCACATGCACCGCAGCGGCTGGGTGCACGCCGACCTCAAGCCCGAGAACATCCTGATCGGCCGGGACGGCGAGGTGCGCCTGTCGGACTTCGGCTTCGCCATCGAACTGACCGGCACCCACGGCTGGACGGCGCCGATGGGCACCCTGGACTACCTTCCGCCCGAGCGGTGGCGCGAGCCGCTCGCGGAGCGCGGCATACAGATGCGTCCCAGCGCCGACATCTGGGCGCTCGGCATCGTCGTCCACGAGATCTTCGCCCATGGCGCCTACCCCTTCCCCGGCGCCACACCGACCGCGCGCGGCGCGGCCGTACAGGAGTACGCGGCGGGCCGGGCGGCGTTACGGCTGGACGGCGCCCTGCCCGAGTTCTGGCGGGCCCTCGCCGTCGACTGCCTCGCCCCCACCCACGCGGCCCGCGCCCCGCACACGGCCGAGAGCCTCCTCGAACGCATCCGGGCCCACACCCCCGAAGACACCACCGGGCCGCCCCGCACCGCACTCCCCCGCCGGTCCCGCGTCCGGCGCCGCCTGCGCCGGGCCGCGCTGCTGACCGTCACCGGGTGCGCGGCGGCGGGCGCCGCGCTCTGGGCGTACCCGGCGGGGGACGGCGGCGAGGAGCAAGGGTCCGCCCGTATAAGGGTGTTCAACGCCGAGCGGGGGTGCCAGGAGCGTGCGGACCGCGAGGGGCAGTGCAGCCTGGGCCTCGCGATCGACCCGCTGCGGCCCTACACCGCCGACAACGTCGTGGGCACCCGGGTGTGGCACGGCGACGTCCTCGACGCGGAGTGCCGGCTGCCGCGGGGACTGCCGATCGTCGACGAGGAGGACCTGAGTTCCACTCTGTGGTTCCGGGTCCGGCTGCCGCGCGCCGGGACCGCCGCGGCGCGGTCCGCCACCGCATGGTTGCCCGCCGTTCGTACGAAGGACCGCCCCTCCCTCCCCCGCTGCGCCGCACCCACACCGTGAGGGCACCCGGCGGCAAGGAGCCGGACATCGTGGGGCGTTAGCATCGTGGGACGCTGCTGTCCGTTAGAGAAAGCGATTGCCCTCGATGGCCGACGACGCCTACCTCTTCCTCCTTCCCGAGCGGCACCCCCGGCTGGGGGCCGCCCTGGCCGCCGTCGGAGAGCTCGAATGCTCACAGACTCCGGCCGTCCACGGCTGGCTCCAGGCCCACGGGGTCTCCGCCTCCTCCGAACACGTCCGGATCCTGCCCGCCGGCGCGGAGGCGTTCATCCCGGAGGACGCCGAACGCCTGCCGGTGCCCTTGAGCGAGGAGGAGACCGTACGAGTCCAGCAGGAGTGCGCTCCGCAGTCCGTCACGGACCTGGAGACCGAGCTGCTGGAGTTCCGCGAGACGACCGAGGACTGGCAGGCGCTCGTCCACCGGGCGCTGACAGCGGGTGTTCCGGCCGCGCGCATCGCGCAGTTGACCGGGCTGGACCCGCAGGACATCGCGCATCTGACCGTGTGACGTCTCACGGAAAGCGCTTCGCGCCGGCCGGTGCCGTCCGCCGGCCGGGGCGTCGCGCCGACGTGGGCCGGCCCCGGCGCCGACACGTGCCGCGTTTGCCCGGTATGCCTGCCGGGTACAGCGATGCATCACGTGAGAAGTGAGGCCGAAGCACGACCACGAGGAGATCCGCATGTCCGCCCCCACCTCGCCCGCGACCAAGACCGCCCTGGTGACCGGATCCGACTCGGGGATCGGGCGCGCCACCGCCGTCCGCCTGGCCGAGGCCGGTATGGACGTCGCCATCACCTGGCACAGCGACGAGAAGGGCGCCCAGGAGACCGCCGAGGAGGTCCGTGCCACGGGCCGCCGGGCCGTGGTGGGCCAGATGGACCTCACCCGCCTGCCGGAGGCCCTGGAGACGATGGACGAGCTGTGCGCCGAACTCGGCCGTCTGGACGTCCTCGTGAACAACGCCGGTACGGGGACGGCCACACCGTTCCTCGACCTGAGCGAGCAGGATCTGCGCCGGGTCCTGGACGTGGACCTGGTGGGCCCGTTCCTGTGCGGGCAGAAGGCGGCGCGGCGGATGATCGAGCAGGGCGACGGCGGCCGGATCATCAATGTGACGTCGGTCCACGAACACCAGCCACGGGTGGGCGCGGCCCCGTACTGCGCGGCCAAGGGCGGTCTGGGTCTGCTCACCCAGACGATGGCGCTGGAACTGGCCGAGCACGGCATCACGGTGAACGCGGTCGCGCCGGGCGAGATCGCCACCCCGATGACCGGCCAGGAGGACTCGGACGTGCACGCCACGCACCGGCCCGGCGTTCCGCTCGGCCGCCCCGGTGACGCCCGGGAGGTCGCCGCCGTCATCGCCTTCCTCGCCGGCCCGGACGCCTCCTACGTCACCGGCGCGTCCTACGCCGTGGACGGCGGCATGCTCCGGATGGGCCCGATGGCCGGCTCCCACCTGACCGGCGACGACTGGCGCCGCCCCTGAGCGGCGAGCGGCGCGCGCATGGAGCGCAGGGTACGCACCCTCGGACGACACCGAGCCGCCTCGCACTCACACACCCGGAAAACCCTTTCGGCCATCCGCGCTCGGACTCCCGCGCCGGGGCACCTCCTGGCCGCCCGGCGCCAACCACCCTCGTACGCTTGTCCCGTGCCACCCTCCTCCCCCCTGCGACGCGTCGCCGTCCTCGTGCTCGAAGGCGCCAAGCCACTCGATGTCGGCATTCCCGCGCAGGTGTTCACGACCCGCGCGAGCATGCCGTACGAAGTACGGGTGTGCGGGGCGGTGCCCGGGCTCGTGACCGGGGGCGACGGGCTGTCCTACTCCGTCGCCCACGGCCTCTCCGCGCTCAGCTGGGCCGATCTCGTCTTCGTCCCCGGCTACCGGTTCCCCGGCCGCGCCGATCCACCGCGGGACGTCCTCGACGCGCTGGTCGCCGCCCACACCCGGGGTGCCCGGCTCGCCGCGATCTCCACGGGCGCCTTCGCGCTCGCCGCCACGGGACTGCTCGACGGGCGGCGGGCGACCACGCACTGGCACTACACACGGGCCCTCGCCGAGAAACACCCCCGGGTGAGGGTGGACGAGAACGTCCTGTTCGTGGACGAGGGCACGGTGCTCACCTCGGCGGGTGCCGCCTCGGGCATCGACCTGTGCCTGCACATCCTGCGCCGCGACCTCGGCGTGGCCGCGTCCAACCACGCGGCCCGCCGCCTGGTCGCGGCCCCGTACCGCAGCGGCGGACAGGCGCAGTACGTGCCGCGCAGTGTGCCCGAGCCGTTGGGCGAGCGGTTCGCCGCCACCCGGGAGTGGGCGCTGCACCGCCTGGACGAGCCCCTCACGCTGGAGGCGCTGGCACGTCACGCGGCGGTGTCGGCGCGGACGTTCTCGCGGCGCTTCGCGGAGGACACCGGGTACACACCCATGCAATGGGTCATGCGTGCCCGTATCGACATGGCGCGTGAGCTGCTGGAGCGTTCGGAGCACAGCGTGGAGCAGATCGCGACCGATGTGGGGCTGGGCACGGGGGCGAATCTGCGGCTGCATTTCCAGCGCGTGCTGGGGACCACACCCACGGAGTACCGGCGGACGTTCACACGCGGCCAGTAGGGGCAGGGTCTGACCGTGCCCGGGCTTCGGGGGCCTCCCCCGGGCCCGTGGCGGGATCCTTGCGAACCGTGGCGCTCACGCCACTGCCACCGTCGGGCCTCGCGCGCGAGGCTGGAGGCGAACCGAAGGGACGGACAACACTCATGACTCGTATCGCCATCAACGGATTCGGCCGTATCGGACGCAATGTGCTGCGCGCGCTGCTCGAACGCGACAGTGGTCTGGAGGTCGTCGCCGTCAACGACCTCACCGAGCCCGTCGCCCTGGCGCGGCTGCTCGCGTTCGACTCGACGGCCGGCCGGCTCGGCCGCCCGGTGACCGTGGACGGGGACACGCTGGTCGTCGACGGCCACCGCATCAAGGTGCTGGCCGAGCGCGAGCCGGCCTCGCTGCCGTGGGCCGAGCTGGACGTGGACCTCGTACTGGAGGCGACGGGCCGCTTCACCTCGGCCAAGGCCGCCCGTGCCCATCTGGACGCGGGCGCGCGGAAGGTCCTGGTCAGCGCGCCTTCGGAGGGGGCCGACGTCACCCTCGCGTTCGGGGTCAACAACGACGCGTACGACGCCGACACGCACACCATCGTCTCCAACGCCTCGTGCACCACGAACGCGCTCGCCCCGCTGGCCTCGGTGCTGGACGAACTCGCCGGGATCGAGCACGGGTTCATGACGACCGTGCACGCGTACACCCAGGAGCAGAACCTCCAGGACGGCCCGCACCGCGACCCCCGCCGCGCCCGCGCCGCCGGGGTCAACATCGTGCCGACCACCACGGGCGCGGCCAAGGCGATCGGTCACGTCCTGCCGAACCTCGACGGCAAGCTGTCGGGCGACTCGATCCGGGTGCCCGTCCCGGTGGGTTCCATCGTCGAGCTGAACACCACGGTCGCGCGTGACGTGACGCGTGAGGACGTGCTGGCCGCCTACCGCGCCGCGGCCGAGGGACCGCTCGCGGGCGTGCTGGAGTACTCCGAAGACCCGCTGGTGTCGTCCGACATCACCGGCAACCCGGCCTCGTCGATCTTCGACTCGGCGCTGACCCGGGTGGACGGCCGCCATGTCAAGGTGGTCGCCTGGTACGACAACGAGTGGGGCTTCTCCAACCGTGTGATCGACACACTGGAGTTGCTCGCCCGGCGGTGACGTACGGCGGTTGACGGTCCGGACCGGAGGCTCAGGCCACCGCTCCGGGCCGTCCGCGATGTCCGGGGCGCGAGCCGCCGCATCAGGCCGCGTTCACGGCCAGGGCCGCCCGGTGAGCGGCGCGCCTCCCGCCAGCACCAGGAGCGCCGCGTCGAGACCGGCCATGGCAAGGACGACGACGAACGGCCCGCGGCCACGTGTCAGGGCGGGCGGGCCGGCCGCCGCGTAGAGGCAGAGCGCGAGGGTCACCGCGACGACACCCGCGCCCGCCGGAGCCACCCGGCCGGTCGGACCCACCGTCAGCACCACACAGGAGGCGAGGGCCAGGACCGCCGCCGACGCCACGGACCCACGGCGGCCGATCCTCTGCGGGAGTCCGAGCACCCCGCCTGCGATGTCGTCCTCCATGTCCGGCAGCACATTGGCGAAGTGGGCGCTGGTGCCGAGGAGCGCCGCCGCGACGGTCAGCCACAGCGGCGGCCAGGGGCTGCCCGGGAGAGTCAGCGTCAAGAACGCCGGGAGCAGACCGAAGGCGAGGGCGTACGGCAGCCAGGACAGGGCGGTGCGTTTGAGCCACAGGTTGTAAGCCCAGGCGGCGGCGACGCAGATGAGGTGGACCGCGCCGGCCGGCACCCCGCAGGCCAGCGACAGGGCGATGCACACGAGCAGGGCCGCACAGGCCGCCGTGCCCACCGTGACCGGCCGTAGCGCCCCCGTGGCGAGCGGTTTGTCCCGCCGTCCGGCGGCCCGGTCACGCCGCAGGTCCAGCCGGTCGTTGCACCAGCCCACCGACAACTGACCCGCGGCCACCGCCGTCACCGCCCGCACCGCCGAGGCGAGGTCGAGGCCGAACGCGGCGGCCAGCAGCGCCGCGAGGACGGTCACCCCCGCCGCGGGCACCGGGTGACACGTCTTCAGCAGGCCCGCGACAGCCCGGTGTTCCGCCGGACCGGGCACGGCCGGGCCGACGAGGCGGGAGTCTCCTTCATCGGTGGTGGAGGGCATCGCCCCACGCTAGGCGACGGCGCGCCCACGAGCGCCGGGTTGAGGGCACCGGCGTCGCACTGTCCCTATGTTGGAGCAATGACCCGCGTCCTTGCGGTGAGCACGGTCTTCCCACCGCACCGCTATATGCAGCACGAGATCACCGAAGACCTCGTCTCCACCCTGCCGCCCGGATCGCACAGGGACCTCGTGCGCCGGCTGCACGCGGCAGCGGGCGTGGAGAGCCGCCATCTCGCTCTGCCCCTCGACCGGTACCGTGACCTCGGCGGGTTCGGTGAGAGCAACCGCGTCTTCGTGGAACTGGCCACCGCCCTGGGCGCCGAAGCCGTCGAGCGGGCCCTGGCCGAAGCCGGTGTGCGCCCGCAGGACGTCGATCTGGTCGTCTCGACGACCGTCACGGGTATCGCGACACCGTCCCTGGACGCCCGGCTGGCCGAACGGACCGGTCTGCGGCCCGACGTCAGGCGGATGCCCCTGTTCGGGCTCGGGTGCGCCGCGGGCGCGGCCGGTCTGGCCCGCGTCCACGACTTCCTCGGCAGCCGGCCGGACGGCATCGCGCTCCTGCTGTCCACCGAACTGTGCTCGCTCACCTTGCAGCGCTCCGACACGTCGATGGCGAACCTCGTGGCGGGCAGTCTGTTCGGGGACGGAGCCGCCGCGCTGGTGGCCGTCGGCCATGACGGTTCCCGTCCACCCTCAGCGGCGGCGTCGTCCGGTTTCGGACCGTCGGGGCCGACGGTGCGAGCGGCGCGCAGCCGTCTGTATCCGGGCAGTGGGCACCTGCTGGGCTGGGACGTGGGCGACTGGGGTTTCCGCCTGGTGCTGGGTCCGGAACTCCCCGAACTGGTCAGGCTGCATGTGAGCGAGGAGGTCGAGTCCTTCCTCGCCGCACACGACCTCAAGCCCGGGGATGTCACGGCATGGATCTGCCACCCGGGCGGTCCCAAGATCCTCGACGCGCTCGCCGAAGAACTCGGCCTTCCGGACGCGGCCCTCGGCGCGAGCCGCCGCGCGCTCGCCGCCCACGGAAACCTGTCCTCCGCGTCGGTGCTGCACATCCTCAAGGACACCCAGAACAACCGGCCCCCGCCCGGCTCGACCGGTCTCATGATCGGTTTCGGGCCCGGTTTCTCCTCCGAACTCGTCCTTCTGGACTGGTGAGTCTCCCGTGACGCCGTACACCGTACTGATCCTGCTGGTCGTCGCCGAGCGGCTCGTGGAGCTCGCCGTGGCGCGGCGCAACGGCGCCTGGAGCCGGGCCCGGGGCGGACGTGAGTACGGCGGCGGCCACTATCCGGTGATGGTCGGCCTGCACACGCTGTTCCTCCTCGGCTGCCTGGTGGAGCCGTGGGCGGCGCACCGGCCGTTCCTGCCCTGGCTCGGCTGGCCCGCCCTCGCCCTCACCCTGGTCGCGCAGGCGCTGCGCTGGTGGTGCGTGGCCACCCTCGGCCCCCGTTGGCACACCCGCGTACTGATCGTCCCCGGTCTCGCCCTGGTCACCTCGGGCCCCTACCGGTATCTGCGGCACCCCAACTACGTGGCCGTCGTCGTCGAGGGCCTCGCCCTCCCGCTGGTGCACACCGCCTGGCTCACCGCCCTGGGCTTCACGCTGCTGAACGCGGCGCTGCTGACCGTACGCATCCGCTGTGAGAGCGCCGCGTTGGCGCCGTCACGCGCTCTGCCGGGCCCCGGTGCCGTGTCGTGATCGACCTTCTCGTCGTGGGCGGCGGTCCGGCGGGTCTGGCCGTGGCCATCCACGCCGTGCGGTGCGGTTTCGAGGTCGTGGTGGCCGAGCCGCGCCCCTCCCCCGTCGACAAGGCGTGCGGCGAGGGGCTGATGCCCTCGGCAGTACACGCCCTGCACGCCCTCGGCGTGGACGTGCCCGGCCGGCCCCTCCACGGCATCCGCTACCTCGACGCCACCGGCGGCCGGCAGGCCGAAGCCCGGTTCCCCGCGGGGCCCGGTCTCGGCACCCGCCGGACCGTACTCCACGAGGCGCTCGGCGCCCGGGCCGCCGAACTCGGCGTTCCCGTCATCGCACACCGCGTCCGCCAGGTGACGCAGTCCGACGCGTATGTGACCGCCGACGGCATCCGCGCCCGCTATCTCGTGGCGGCCGACGGGCTGCACTCCCCCACCCGGCGGGCGCTCGGTCTGACCGTCCGCCCGCCCACCACCGGGCGAAGCAGCCCCCGATACGGTCTGCGGCGCCACTACGCCGTGGAGCCGTGGACCGATCTGGTGGAGGTGCACTGGTCCGCCGACTGCGAGGCGTACGTCACCCCACTCGGCCCCCGGCAGGTCGGCGTCGCCATCCTCACCTCACGCCAACTGCCCTACGACGAACAGCTGACCCGCTTCCCCGTCCTGGCCGCCCGGCTCCCCCAGGCCGACAGGACGCCGGTCCGGGGCGCCGGGCCGCTGCGCCAGCAGGCCCGTTGCCGGGTGGCCGGCCGCGTGCTGCTCGTGGGGGACGCGGCGGGGTACGTCGACGCCTTGACGGGTGAGGGGCTGACGCTCGCCCTGACGGGGGCGGACGCCCTCGTACGCTGCCTTCGCGAGGGCCGTCCGCAGGCGTACGAACGCGCTTGGTGCCGCCTGTCCCGCAGCTACCGCCTGCTGACCCGGTCCCTCCTGTGGGTCCGCAACCAGCCGCGCCTGGCGCCCCTGGTCACCCCGGCAGCCGCCCGGTTCCCCCGGCTGTTCGAGAGCGCCGTACGCCTGCTCGCCTGACCCGCACCGGCACCAGCACCGGCACCGGCACTCTCAGGAAACCGGCCGGGGAGGACCGAGGCGAACGGGACCCACCCCCGGGGACAGGTGTACGAGCGAAGCGGGCCCCGGGTCGGGAAGACCGGCGGCACGGGTCAGCGTCTGGCGCAGCTCCGTGATCGTCCCGCGTCGGAGCGTCCAGGGCTCGTGGTGCACCGGGGTGAGCAGCAACCGGCCGGCCCGCCGGGAGAAGGCGCCCCATCGCGCGGTGAGCCAGTCGTCGAGGGGAGTGACGTCATCGACCGGCGCGCCCGCTTGGATGCCCAGCCGGTATCCGACGCCCTGTGCTCCCCGGCGTCGTCCGGCATAGACCATGCCGCCGCCGCGCGCACGCACCGACAACTCGGCGAGCCGGTAGGGCACCCCGATGGCCCGCGCCGCCAGCATGTGGGGTGCGCTGACATCGAGGGAGAAGAACCACAGCCCACTGCGCCCGTCCGGGAGACGTACATACGTCCGCAAGTTGGTCTCGGGGAAGACGGCGGGAGGCAGCGGTACGACCCGCAAGCCGCGGACCGAAGCCATCTCGAACGGCGTCAGACTGACCCAGGCCCGTTCCTCGAACCGGTCCACCAGCAGCCCGGCGGGCAGCAGACGCTGGACGGCATCGGCCTCGTAACTCCAGTGCACCATCGCGAGCCGCTCCCACCGCATCGTCAGGAGCGGGAAGGCGACAGGCGCGGGAACACGTGGGGGTGACGTCCTCGTCAACACCTTCTCCAAGCTCGCGAACCGGTCCTGTGTACGGAGTCAGCCGTCAGGGGCCCCTCGATCCGCCCCTCGGTCAGGGGCCCCATGCTCCGCTCCGCCATTCGTCACGGTCGGCAGCGACACGGCGGCTGTCGCCCGATGCGCGGCTCAGCCGTCCTAGCCCATGGCCTTGCGCACGGCGTCCCTGGTGCGGTCCACCAACGCCGCGACGGGCCCCAGGGCCATGTTGGCCGCGCGTGACTCCACCCCGGGGTGAGGGCGCGTGGGTGCCATGGCCTCCGCCGCCCTGACGGCTTTGGCCATCGCCACCAGTTGGGTGATGTCGGTGCTGCGGCGCAGGTGCGTGAACTCGTAGCGCTCCTCCGCGCGTGCGTGTTCCTGGACGTCCCTGCGCAGCTTCAGGAGCTGCGGCATGAATTTCGGATCGTCGGTGTCGCGGTCGTCCAGTTCCGCCAGCACCTCCTTGGCCGCCTTCTCCTCGGCGAGCCGGTCTTCCACGATCTGCTTGCCGCCGACGATCGTGCCTCGGAGGAAGGGGTGCACGACCTCCTCCTCGGCCGTCTCGTGCACCGCGAGCAGCCGCACGAGGCGGCGGAACGCGTCGCGGCGCTCCTCTCCCGTACCGGCCTCGACCTCGTCGAACAGATTGCGAATGTCGCCGTGCTGACGCATCAGCAACGACACCACGTCGGTGTCGGGAGCGTGGTCGTCTCCGGCCTGCGGGGTGGTGAGCTCGCTCATCCGCTGGTCCTCACTTCTCGCGCTGGGAGGGGTCGGGGTGCTCACCCTCGGTCTGGAGGCGGTACTCGCGGCCGAACATCGCGTCGTGTTCCACCATGACCCGGTCGCTCGGGGGTGCCTCACCGCCGTGGATCCGCTCCTGCATCTGGTCGAACCGCTCATGTGCCTCGCGCACATATCCCGCGCCCAGCGTCGTCAGATCCATCTGGGTGTCCAGCAGCTCACGCAGATAGGCCTTGTTCGGCTCGAAGGTCAGTACCTTCGGCAGTTCGGGCGCCAGCACCGATTCGGGGTCGCGGCCGTCGTGCCGGCGCATCAGGTCGCAGGCGAGGTGCAGATGCTCCAGCTCCATGTTCAGATGCAGCTCCCAGATCGCCTTCACCCGGGGATCGCTCTCCTGCTCCATGAAGGAGTAGTAGAGGTAGCACTCGTTGTACTCGTGGTTGACCAACTGCTCCCACCACGTCTCACCCGGGTCGACCAGCGACTCGTAGTGCGTGACGTGCTCCTCCTCGATGAGTCCGATCTCCTGGTAGAGCTGGCGTGCGATCGGCTCCATGTAGGTGGGGCCGGTGTTCATGTAGAAGTTCATCGTCTGCTGCTCCGCCGACATGATCGTCAACGCGTGCAGCTTCGACAGCGGATTCGTCTCGTCCTTGGCGTAGGGGTCGCGGACGTTGTCGTACGCGTCACGGTGGTGGAAACGCGTCGGCCTGCCCGGCATGACCTCGGTCAGCCCGTCCACGATCGACTCCGCCTTGCGGTGCTCGATCATCTCGTACAGATTCGCGTACCGGTACAGATGGTCGAAGTCCTCCAGCACGCCGAACTGGTACGCCTGGCGCAGATACGGGTCGGGCTCCATCCGTGCCACCCATGCCGTCAGGTCGACCGCCACCTGCTCGTAGGCGATGGTCGTCTCCAGCACCGATGACACGCCGGGCAGCAGCCAGTTGACGACCTTCTGCTGCTGCGCCTCGATGTAGCGGGTCTTGGCCAGCTGCCGTTTCACCTCGGGATCCACTGTGTTGCGGGCCAGTTGGTGGCTGAACATGATCGCTTCGACCTCGATGCCGTTCATGGTGATGATGCGGCAACGGGTGTACGGGGTCGCAGTGGTCGGGGTCGATGGGCTTGACGTTCAGCTCACGCCAGTTGCGGAGCTGGCGGTCCAGCGGGATGCCGCGCTGTTCGAGCGGGTTGAAGGTCACTTGGGTTCTCCTCATTGAGGCGTGGGTGGGCGAGGTACCCCCGAGACCACGCTCCATGTCCGCCTCGTCCACGATCGGACGCGCACCCCCGTCAACGGCGCGTTTCCGCCCCTACTTGCCGTCGTCCGGGCCGGACGGGTGCCGGACGGCGTCGCTGTCGTCGATGACGTCACGCCCGGTGTGGCGCGCGGGGTCCAGGGCGGTGATCTCCGGGTGGTGGAGGTCGAAGGCGGGGGATTCGGAGCGGACCCGGGGCAGGGTGGAGAAGTTGTGCCGCGGCGGCGGGCAGGACGTGGCCCACTCCAGGGACCGGCCGAAGCCCCACGGGTCGTCCACCGTGACGCGCGGCGCGTATTTCGCTGTCTTCCACACGTTGTAGAAGAAGGGCAGTGTCGAGGCCCCGAGCAGGAACGCGCCGATGGACGAAAGCGTGTTGAGGGCGGTGAAGCCGTCGGCCGCCAGGTAGTCGGCGTAGCGGCGGGGCATGCCTTCGGCGCCGAGCCAGTGCTGTACGAGGAAGGTGAGGTGGAAGCCGACGAACAGGGTCCAGAAGTGGATTTTCCCCAGGCGTTCGTCGAGGAGTTTGCCCGTGAACTTCGGCCACCAGAAGTAGAAGCCGGCGAAGGTGGCGAAGACGACGGTCCCGAACACCACGTAGTGGAAATGCGCCACGACGAAATACGAGTCGGTGACATGGAAATCCATCGGCGGGGAGGCCAGGATGATGCCGGTGAGGCCGCCGAAGAGGAATGTGACGAGGAAGCCGATCGACCACAGCATGGGTGTCTCGAACGACAGGGATCCGTTCCACATCGTGCCGATCCAGTTGAAGAACTTCACCCCCGTGGGCACGGCGATCAGGAACGTCATGAAGGAGAAGAACGGCAGAAGTACGGCCTGGGTGGCGAACATGTGGTGGGCCCACACGGTCACGGAGAGACCGGCGATCGACACGGTGGCGCCTACCAGCCCGATGTATCCGAAGATGGGTTTGCGGGAGAACACCGGAATGATTTCCGTGATGATGCCGAAGAACGGCAGCGCGATGATGTAGACCTCCGGATGCCCGAAGAACCAGAACAGGTGCTGCCACAGGACGGCGCCGCCGTTCTCCGCGTTGAACACCTGCGCCCCGAAACGCCGGTCCGCCTCCAGCACCAGGAGCGCCGCCGCGAGCACGGGGAAGGCGAACAGGACCAGCACCGACGTGAGCAGGACGTTCCAGGTGAAGATCGGCATCCGGAACATGGTCATGCCGGGCATGCGCATACAGATGATGGTGGTCACGAAGTTGACCGACCCGAGGATCGTGCCGAATCCGGACAACGCCAGCCCCATGATCCACATATCGCCGCCCACGAACGGGGTGCGCTCGCCGCCACTGAGGGGCGTATAGGCGGTCCAGCCGAAGTCGGCCGCTCCCTCCGATGTGAGCAGACTGCCCACCACGATGAGTCCACCGAACAGAAAGAGCCAGAACGCGAGCATGTTCAGCCGTGGAAACGCCACATCGGGTGCACCGATCTGCAAGGGCATGATCGCGTTGGCGAAACCCGCGAAAGTCGGTGTCGCGAAGAAAAGCAGCATGATCGTGCCGTGCAGGGTGAACACCTGGTTGTACTGCTCGCTGGAGACGATCTGGAGACCGGGGCGGGCCAGCTCCGCGCGGAGCACCAGCGCCATGATCCCGCCGACGAGGAAGAACCCGAACGACGCGATCAGATACAGATGACCGATCTTCTTGTGGTCCGTGGTGGTCAGCCACGAAACCAGCACCTGTCCTCGCGTACGGCCCCTCACCGGGGGCGACGCGACGGACTCGGTCGAAGTCTCCATGGACGCTTCCTTTGGTCGGATCTGCCGCCAGGGGGCTTGGGCGGAGGCGTCAGTACCCACCGCGGCGGGTCCTACGCCCGGCCTACAGATGTACTACGGAAAGTGACGGGAAACGAAGGCTTCGCCCCGCGGATAACTCGGTTGGCCCTCACCCGTGCCGTCTCGAACCCCCGCACCCAGGAGGTGCGTACGGGGAACCGGACCGGGTACACGGCGTGTGCGCGTGGCAAGGGCCCGCGCTGTAGCGAAATCGAAGTTGTACACCAGGCGTAATGAGGCGGCGTTCGATGGCAAAGTTCCAGGGTCTGCGGCCCCATGTCGGCCATCTGGGGGCACTGGCGGCCTGGGGCGGGTACACAGCCGGCTGGGCCGTACTGCTGCGGCGCCGAGGGCGACCGCTGCCCGCCTCCCCCGAGCCGTGGGACGTCCTGCTCACCGCGGCGGCGACGTTCCGGCTCAGCCGTCTGATCGGCAAAGCGACGGTCACCCGGCCGCTGCGCGCCCCGTTCACGGAGGTGGACGGGGCCGGCGCACCCAGCGAGTTGAACGAGACTCCCCTCGACAAGCCCGGCCGGCGGACCGTCGGAGAGCTGATCAGCTGCCCGTTCTGTCTGAGCGTGTGGATCGTGACCACGTTCACCGGCGCCAAGGGGATCTGGCCCCGGGCCACCCGCACGGTGACCGGGGGCCTGACCGCTCTGGCGGTGGCGGACGCCCTGCAGTTCGCGCACGCGGCTCTGGTGGAGCAGACCGAGGAGTGAGTCCGCGACCGTCAGCCCCGTCCGCACGTTCCCAGTTCCCGCACGTTCCTAGTGCGCCACGTCCCGGTCCATGGGCCCCCAGCGGCCGGGCAGGTGCTTGATGATGTCCACGGCTTCGGTGATGACGTCGTCGGTGATCCAGGCGAGCGGCTCTACGTCGATGACGAGCGGCTCGTTGTCCGGCCCCCGGCCCACCTCCCTGCCGCGCAGCACCCAGGGCCGGGTGGCCGGGGCCTTCACCGCGGGCAGGTGACAGTAGTCGTACAGACGCCGGGCGACCCATACGCGGGCGGGGCGGTCGCCCCACCACTTCTCCACACCGAGGGCGCTGGCCGACAGTCCCGGTAGCTGGATGCCGGTCAGGTCGTCGGTGCTGGAGACGCTCCGGAGGTCCCGCTCGGGCCCGCAGGACCAGCGCACATAGAGGTCCTGGCGGTCGGCCACCAGCGCGGTGACGGCATCGAGCCCGGTGAGGGTCGGCAGGGAGACCGGATCCATGGTGCGCGAGCGGATGTGGTTCAGCCGACGAGCGCGAAGTCGCCCTCGGCACGGACGCTGCTCAGCCGACGGCGGGCAGCGGCCAGAGCGGCCTCGATGTCGCGGGTGCCCGTGGACACGCACAAGGTGTAGGTCACGTCCTCGATCCGCCGCCCCACCTCGGCCGAACCCTCCTTCGCGTACTGGGTCCGCAGCGTCTCGTACCGCTCGACCAGGTCCTTCAGTACCGCGGGGTGCGCCATCAGCATGAGAGGCCTCTCCTTACTTGAACCACGGAACGTGTACGGAGGTTTGTTCGATGTCCCGCGTGTGCCCCGGAACGCACGGTGTAACCGTGCGACCCTCGACACCCGTTTGCACCAACCGCTCGACCTCTTCCACACAGTGCCTCGAAGCCCGAACCACGGCAACCGGACCCGGTGACGCCCTCACCTCCCCTTTCCCCTGGCGTGGCCGGAGCTCGTCGGCCCGGTGATCGAAAAACCTCCCCGGGTGCTTCACTGGCCTGGAGAAGCTTTCGTGGCCGGTAGAAACCTTCCTGGAAGGACTCCCTCATGGCCGTCCGTCACCGGTTGGTCCGACGCCCCCCGCAGGCGGTGTGGGACGTGCTGAGCGATCCGAGTCGCTACGGCGAGTGGGTGGTGGGGCCTTCCCACTCCGCCCCCCTCGACCACACGTGGCCCGAGGTCGGATCGCGGTTGAGCTTCACCCTGAAGCTGGGCCCGTGGTCCACCAAGGGCATGACGGTCGTCCGCCACCAGGAACCGGCGAAAGAGCTGGAGCTGGAGGCGGTGGTCAAGTCCCTGGGCACGGCGAGGATCCTGCTCCAGCTGCGGCCCTGGGGCGAGGAGACCCTGATCGTCTGCGACGAGCATCCCCTGCACGGTTTGGGCGGCACCTTCCACAACCCCGTCGTCGAGGCGGTGCTCCAGCTGCGGCACCGGGGCATGCTGAGCCGTCTGGCCGCGCTCGTGGAGAGGCGTCCAGCCGAAGCACGCCATGCCTGACGCCGTGGTGATCGGCGCCGGCCCCAACGGGCTGGTGGCGGCCAACGTGCTGGTCGACGCCGGATGGAGCGTGGAAGTCCTGGAGGCGCAGAGCGAGCCGGGCGGCGCCGTCCGCAGCGACAGGGGTGTCCATCCCGACTACGTCTCGGACCTCTTCAGCGCCTTCTACCCCCTCGCAGCCGCCTCTCCGGTGCTCGCCCGCCTCGACCTCGCCGCCGAGGGCCTGCGCTGGAGCCACGCCCCGCGCGTGCTGGCCCACCCCCTTCGCGACGGCCGGTGTGCCGTGCTGGAACGGCGTGCGCCGGACACCTGCGCCGGGCTGGCCGAGTTCGCCCCGGCCGACGCGGACGCCTGGCAGGACATGTACGCGGGGTGGTGCCGGGTCGGGCCGGAGCTCGTACGGACCCTGTTCACGCCGTTCCCGCCGGTCCGCTCCGGGCTGCGGCTGGCCGCGCGGCTGCGGGGGCCCGCCGGACTGCGGCTGGCTCGCAGCCTCGCGCTGCCGGTGCGCCGGCTGGGCGAGGAGCAGTTCCAGGGCGAGGGAGGCCGGCTGCTGCTGGCCGGGAACGCCCTCCACGCCGACCTGGGGCCCGAGGCGGCCGGAAGCGGCGGGTTCGGATGGCTGATGTCGATGCTGGCGCAGAGCCACGGCTTCCCCGTGCCGGTCGGCGGCGCCGGGGCCCTCACCGCGGCGCTCGTCCGCCGGCTGCGGCGCCGCGGCGGAGTGCTGCGCTGCGGGGAGCGCGTCGAAGCCGTCGTCGTACGCGGCGGTGCCGCGGTGGGGGTCAGGACCGCCGCCGGGGAGACGGTCGGTGCGCGCCGGGCGGTGCTGGCGGACGTCTCGGCACCGGCCCTGTACCGGGACCTCGTGGGCGAGGAACACCTTCCGTCCCGGCTGGTGCGGGACCTGGAGCGCTTCCAGTGGGACTTCGCGACCTTCAAGGTCGACTGGGCGCTGTCCGGACCCGTGCCCTGGACGGCGCCGCAGGCCGCCGGGGCGGGAACGGTCCACCTCAGCGACGGCGTCGACGCCCTGACCCGGTACGCCTGCCGGCTCGCCGTCGGGCAGGTGCCGGACGAGCCCTTCGCCCTGTTCGGCCAGATGACCACGGCCGACCCCAGCCGCTCCCCCGCGGGCACGGAATCGGCCTGGGCCTATACCCACCTCCCGCAGCGCGTCACCGGCGACGCCGGGCCCGACGGCATCACCGGCCGCTGGGACGCCCATGAGCAGGAGGCCATGGCGGACCGGATCGAGGTGCAGGTGGAACGGTTCGCCCCCGGCTTCCGCTCCCTGATCCGGGCCCGCCGGATCCTGGCCCCCACCACGCTCCAGGCCATGAACGAGAACCTGCGCAACGGGGCCATCAACAACGGCACCGCCGCCCTGCACCAGCAGGCGATCTTCCGGCCCGTACCGGGCACCGGCCGGCCGGAGACGCCGGTGAAGAGGCTGTATCTGGCGTCGGCGGCAGCCCATCCCGGCGGCGGGGTGCACGGCGCCCCGGGGGCGAACGCGGCGCGGGCCGCGCTGCGGCCCGAGGCCGTGCGTACCCTGCTGCACCGCGCCCAGCGCCTCTGAGCCGCGCCACGCATCACCGTAACGCCACCAAGAACTTCACGGGTTACTCCTGTTCGCGGGCCGGACAGGCTCTGTGGTGCAATGACCACATCCCGGCGCGAGCCCCTCGCGCGCCCGGGACGGACCCTGAGCATCGGCGATGCGGCGAGGAGCGACCGTGACCGGACACGGACCCTACGGGGGCGGCGAACCGACCGCTCGCACTGCGGAGAACGGGGACGGCCCGAGCGCGGCGACGGCCCTGGCCACGACACTGGCGGCGGCGGAGACCGCGGCGCCCGTGGAGTCGCTCGACGTGGTCGCGCGCATGCTCAAGGAGCACATCGGGGCCGCGTCCGTGTCGTTCCTCATCACCGACTTCACCGGCGGCTCGGTCGTACGGCTGGGCGCCGCGGGCAGCGTCGAGACCGATGAACCCGCCCGGCGCATCCCGCTGCGGGGCACCCTGTACGACGACGTCATCCGTACCCAGCGGCTGAGGGTGCAGGACAGGGGCCACGGCGCGCTGGTGCGGGTCGTCGCCCCGGTGACCAACCGCGGGGACGCCATCGGGCTCCTCGAACTCTTCCTGCCCAAGGCGCCGGACGCCAGGGTGATGCGGGAGATCGGCGAGACCGCGCACGCCCTGGCGTACATCGTCATCGCGAACCGGTCCTTCACCGACGTGTACCAGTGGGGGCGCCGCACCAAGCCGCTGAGCCTGGCCGCGGAGATCCAGCACCGGCTGCTCCCGGCGTCGCTGGCGTGCGAGGCGGCGCAGTTCGCGGTGGCCGGGGCGCTGGAGCCGGCCGACCACGTCGGGGGCGACACCTTCGACTACGTGATCGACCGGGACACGGTGCAGCTCTCCGTCACCGACGCCATGGGGCACGACGTCGAAGCGGCACTGCTGGCAACGCTCCTGGTGGGTGCCCTGCGTCGGGCCCGGCGGGCCGGTGCCGACCTCGCCGAACAGGCTCGCCAGGCCAACGAGGCCATGCTCCGGCACGGCCGCCAGAGCTATGTCACCGGCCAGCTCCTGCGTATCAGCCTGGTCGACGGCAGGACCGAGTTCGTCAACGCCGGGCACCCCTGGCCGCTGCGGATGCGGGGCGGCCGGGTGCGGGAGATCGCCCCGGAGATCGATATGCCGTTCGGCTTCCCCGTCACCCACGGCTACCGGATCCAGTCGCTGGACCTGCGGCCGGGCGACCGGCTGGTGATGCTGACCGACGGCATGCTCGAACGCAACGCCAGGAACCTCGATCTGTCGGAGCTGATCGTCCGCACCCGCGACCTGCATCCACGCGAGGCCGCTCGCGCCCTGATCGCGGCGGTCGTCGACGCGAACGACAGCCACCTCCAGGACGACGCGACCGTCATGTGCCTGGACTGGCACGGTGTCGGCAACTCCCGGCGGGACGCCGACACCGGCGCCGACCTCGCCGACGCCTCCGCCCCTTGGCGGACCGGCGCGCGGTGACGTGGGTGACGGGCGGCGCGGGCCCGAAACGCTGTCGCGGTCAGTAGGCGGCCAGGGAGATGGCGACGTAATGCGCGGCGAAAGCCGCCACGGTCAGGGCGTGGAAGACCTCGTGGTAGCCGAACCAGAGGGGTGAGGGGTCGGGCCGCCGCAGGGCGTAGACGACGGCGCCCGCGCTGTAGAGGAGACCGCCGACGACGACCAGGACGACCACGGCCGTGCCGCCGGCGCGCTGGAAGTCGGGAAGGTAGCTCACCGGCGCCCAGCCCAGGGCCAGGTAGCACGGCGTGTACAGCCAGCGCGGAGCCCCGACCCACAGGACCCGGAACGCGACTCCCGCCAGCGCGCCCGCCCACACGATCCACAGCAGCACCGACCGCTGGTCCGGCGGGAGGAGCAGCACGGCCAGCGGGGTGCACGTACCCGCGATGATGAGGAAGATGTTGGCGTGGTCGAGGCGGCGGAGAAGCGCCTCGCCCAGCGGTCCCCAGGTGCCGAGGTGGTAGACGGCGCTCGTGGTGAACAGCAGCCAGGCGGTGACCGCGTACGCGGTACAGGCCAGGGTCGCCCGCGGCGTGGGGGCCAGGCAGATGAGGACGATGCCCGCGATCAGTGCGGCGGGGACCATGCCGGCGTGGAGCCAGCCGCGCAGCTTCGGTTTGATCGGCTCGGCCAGGTCGGCCGCGCGTTCCACCAGCGCGGCGACCGGGTGGTCCACCGTCTCCGCCGTGTTTTCCGTGGCGCCGGGGGACACCGCTGCTCGTGGTTCCCCGGGCTTCTGGGCGTCATTGGCAACCATGCTGCCATGCTAAAAGATCTCCCTTCCGGTCTTCCGGGCAAGGGGGGCGCGACGGCGTGGCCGGAACACGGTGCTCAACGGGGAGTGCTCCAAGGGCCGGGCTTCGAGGGCCGGGCGTCAGAGCCAGCTGGCGCGCACGCTGGTGGCGTGCGGGCCCGTGTCGCCCGGTGGGCGGCCGAGCTCGCCGGACCACACACGCTCCAGAAGTCGCCGCACGGTGTCCGTGATCTCGGGTGCCGCCGTGCGCAGGGCGTCCGCGTCGGCCGCCGGGATGTCGTCGGAGCTGACGCCGTTCTCCTTCAACAGGGCCGTCAGATCGGTGAGTCTGCCGGTCAGCCACGCCAGCGGGTCGCGGGTCAGCTCGTCCACGAAGACCCGGGGGCCGGGATTCCAGTCGTCGAAGCCCGGGTGGTGGTGCGTACGGTCGAAGGTGCGCGGGGCGGCGTTCGCGTCCTGGAGGAGATCCACGCGCCACAGGGGGCGGCCGATGGTGATGGGGCGTGCGGCGTAGATGGATCCGGGCAGCTCGCCGCGTTCGAGGATCCGCAGCTCCAGCCGCACCCCGCGCTCGGGGGACTCCTGCCCGGGCAACGGTTCGGGGTCGACGAAGTACAGGTCGCCCACCACGACGCCGAGCCGCTCGAAGCCGAATGCGTACAGCACGTCAACCGCCCCCAGGGAATGGCTGCTCGACACATGCCTGTGTGTGCCTCCGAGCCTAGGGCGAGTCCGGCGCGGCCGACAACGCCGGAGTCGGCCGTGTCGGGCGCGGATCACGGTTCGTGGCCCGCGCGGCAGGCGCGCGGGCCACCGCCGTCGGGCCCGCGAGGGCACAACCGACTGCCCGAACACGCCGTCTTGGGCGTTCCCACGTCCTCAAGTGTCACTTTCCCCTGGCGGGCCGGGCGGAGCCTCCCGCAGGCTCGGAGGGTCCGGGCACCGCACCCGCCGCCCTGACCAGGCGGGCGGGTCGGCGGGCCGGGGGGCGAGCGGCGGAACCAACGCTCCGCGCTCCACGACACCCAAATGACATGAGGGGGAACCTTTCTTGACCACTCACCTTCGACCTGGGACCCGCCTGCGAACGGTACTCGCGCTGATGGCGGCGGTCTGCGGCCTCGTCGGTGCCACCGCGTTCGGCACGACCCCTGCGGCTGCGGCCGATCAGCGTCAGGCGATCTACGCCATCGCACACCGGGTCGACACCCTGGACGGCGTGGACGCCGCACTCAAGCACGGCGCCAACGGCATCGAGATCGACGTCTGCGCCTGGTGGAACCCGAACGAGTGGCGTGCGTACCACGACTGTTCCTCAGCGGGTGACAACCGGCGGGGCCCCAGCTTCGACAGCATGATCGACCGTATCGTCTCGCACGCCAACGCGGGGCGCAGGCTGTCGCTTGTCTGGCTGGACATCAAGGACCCGAACTACTGCGGCGAAGCGCAGAACCGCGGGTGCGGCGTCGCCGGGCTCCGCGACAAGGCTCAGCGGCTGACGGCTGCCGGGATCCAGGTGCTGTACGGCTTCTACGAGTACCACGGCGGCAGCACCCCCGACGTCGGCGGCCGGGGCTGGAAGAGCCTGGAGGGCCGGCTCGGCAACCTGGAGGGCATCACGACGACCGGAACCCGCGACCAGGTCACGGGCGCTTTCAACCGGTCCGGTTCCGGTTTTCCTACCGGACGCCGGGCCATGGACTACGGCGACAGCGACATCACCAAGGGGTTCGGCAACTGCACCGAACCGACCTACAACACCTGCGCGGAGCTCAAGAAGGGCGCCCAGGACCGTGCCGCCGGGCGGCTCGCGGCCACGCTGTCCTGGACGACCACGTACAACGACCCGTGGTACGTCGACAAGCTCCTGGGCGATGCCCGGGTGGACGGCATCATCGCGGGTTACGGCGCTTTCACTGGAGTACGCGAGTACGACGACAGCTGGCAGTGCGCCAACGCCGTCAACCTCGTCCGGGACTGGGTGAACCGCCACAGCGCCACCCACCGCATGGCCACCAGCGGTGACCGCCTCTTCCGATGACAGACTCCCGGGGCCGGGCCCGTGAGAGCCCGGCCCCACGGCAGGCCCGCCCATCCCTCGTCGCGGGCTGCGGTGTGCTTCCTCAGCCCTGACCCCCGCCGCCCCCCTGGGACGCCTCTTCGGATTCTTCGACTATTCTGGAAATCCAACTAGTCGGGGTGGGGGGCTGTGCCGGACATCCAAGCCGCGTGGCTGCGCGCGTCCTTGCCGTTGTGTCTGCTCGGCGTGCTGGCCGCCGAGGGCGAGAGCTACGGCTACGCACTGATCCAGCGCCTCGGCGAAGCCGGGCTCGGTGGCCTCAAGGCGGCCACCCTCTACCCGGCCCTCGGCAGGCTGGAGGAAGAGGGGGCGGTCGAGGTGCGCTGGAGCGCGGGAGACGGCGGACCCGGGCGGAAGTACTACCGTCTCACCGCCGCCGGACACACCCGGCTCGCCGAGGAGTACCGGTCCTGGCGCGCTCTGGACGAGGTGGTGAGCACGCTGGCCGGGGACCGCCTTCCCGCACCCACGACACACGCGAACCAAGGGGGCGAGGACCGATGACGCGCGCTGCCGAACAGCGGCCGGTCTGGACGTACAAGGACGACGAGCGGTGGGCGGCGCGGTTCGAACTCGCACTGGTCGGCCACCACAACCCGCCGCCCGGGCTGGTGGGCGAGGTACTCGCCGAGGTGTACGAGATCGCGGCGGAGGCGGGGCGGCCCGTACGGGAGGCGGTCGGCGATCCCGACACCTACGCCGAGACGGTCGCGGCGGAGCGCATCAGCGAGACGCGGCGCAGCGCCGACGGCCTGGACGGGTTCGCGCCGGGCGGCCGGTTCACGGCCGGGCTGGTCCTGGCAGGTGTTCAGGCGGTGCTGTTCGGCATCATGCTCTGGGTCGGTGACGGGTTCTGGCTGTCGGCGGGGTGGCCGGATCTGACGGGCGGGGCGCTGCTGGCGCTGGTTTCGGTGACGGTGTCCGGCGTGCTGCCCGAACTGCGGGCCGCCGCGCGGCTGCGGGCCTGGCGCATCGCACTGGCCCTGGTCTGCGTCCTCATCGTGACGACCGCTGTCCTGTTCGTCTCGGTCCCCTCCGGGCCGCTCGTCGAAGTGCCCGCGCCCGCCTTGTTCGGGATCGGCGCGCTCCTGGCCGTCGCGGGTTTCAAACTGTCCGACGAGCGGGCGGCACGCTGGTTCCTCGGGCGGCGTGCCGCGGCGGAGCCGGTGGGTGACGACGCCTGGCTGGCGCGCCTGGAAACGCTGCTCAGAGGGCGGCACGGCTACCCGCCGGCCGCGGCGGCCCGCTGCCGGGAGGAGGCCCGGGACCATCTGCTGGCGTCCGGCGGCGGCGCGGCGGACGAGTTCGGTCCTGTCGAGGTGTACGCGCTGCGGCTGGCCGACAATCCGGGACGTACGAGCCGCGCGGCGCGCGCCCAGGTGATCCCGACCGCGGCCATGTGCCTGCTCGGCGCCGGGTGGGCGTATGACCTGCTCGCCCACCCGGAGCCCGGATCGGTGTGGTTCTGGATCAAGGTCGTGTTGGTGGTGCCGGTCGTGTGGACGTACAGTTCGACGCTCCTCCAGATCCGTTCGCGGTTGCGCCGCGACGCGTAGGCACCGCGCGGGACTTGGCCGGGCGTACGTGAGCGTCGGCATCCGGCAATGACCGCCCTGTTCCGGGTCCGCCCGGCCCGCGAGCCGCCCGGAACGGCAGCCCCGTCGGCCTCATCCGGCCGGGCGGCGGACTTCGGCCAGGACCCGGCGGGCGGCGGCTGTCCAGGTGACCGTGGCGGCCAGGCGATCGCGTACGGCATGCATCCGTTCGAACGCCTCGTCGCGGCCGGTCAGACACTTCTCGATCCGCGCGGCCCATTCCCGGGTGTCGTCCTCGTAGTCGCCCGTGACAGGGACGATCAAATGGTCGGCGTCGGCGCGGAGTTGTTCACGCAGGAGCTGTGCCAGTCCGCTCTGGTCGCTGACGAGCACCGGCACACCGCGCAGGATGGCCTCCTGTCCGACCAGACCGAAGGCCTCGGACCGGGACGGCATCACGACCAGTCCGGCGCGGAGCATGTCGGACTCCAGTTTGCGCGGGTCGGCGGAGTAGGGGCGTACCACCACACGCAGGCCGGGACAGCCCGACCAGTCCCGGATGAGCTGCTGCTGTTCGTCCGCCTTCTCCGGTGGTGCGCCGCGCACGAGCAGTTCGATGGGCTCTCCCGCTGTTCTGGCCCGCAGTTCGTGCACCATTCCGCAGGCCCGGGCGGCGAGGTCGACGCCCTTGAGCCGGACGTCCTCGGTACGGCCGACGAACAGCACCTTGTGCAGCCCGGCCGGAGGGGGTCTGCGGCGCGCGAACGCGGTCGGCGCTTCCGCGCCGGGCTCCGCGGTGGACCTGGGCGAGTCGAAGCCCGGGTCCAGGCGCAGTGGTTCGGGCACGTCGGAGTCCCAGAGCTCGTTGGTGAAACGGCGTTTCAGGGCAGGGCCGACCGCGACCACCCGGTGGGCCGTCCGCCCGAGTTCGCGTTCGATCTCGGTACGCTCCTCCGCCTGCCGCGCGCGGTCGACGCCGTCCCCCATTTTGTGCCATTCGATCTCGTCGGGTGCCATGTGGACGAAGTGCAGCCGGCGGGCGTGCGGGAAGAAGTCCTCCGTGAGATGGGCGGCGGCCGGTCCGGTGATGCGGGCGTGCCCGATGACCAGATCGGGCAGGACGCCGTGCGGGAGGGTGGGCCGGCGGGTGAGCCGCCCGTAGTCCGGGGCGCCCGGCGCGCCCGGGTGGGTGAGCAGGGTGACGCCCTTCTCCTTGGCGTCGGTCACCTCCGAGGCGTCGGCGTCCAGCACGACGCAGAAGACCTGGGCGCCGGCCGTCGCCATCGCCACGCACAGGTGGCGGTTGAAGGTGCTCAGGCCCCCGCGCCCCGAGGACCACTCGGTGGCGACGACCAGGACGCGGGGCCGCTCCGACAGGATCCGGGTGGCGGCGAGTTCGGTGAGGTCGACGGGGTCGAACTCGAAGTCGTCCTCGACGTCGTAGTCACCGTCATGGTCGCCGTCGAAGCCCTCTTCCTCGGCCGCGTGGGCGTCCGTGCCGACGTCCTCATCCGTGCCGATGCCCTCGTCGGGCCGCCCGTCGACACCCAGGTCCTCGTCCGCCGCCGGCCGGGCGTCGGTGTCGGTGTCGGTGTCGGTGCCCAGGTCCTGGTCCTCGGGCGCCGCGGTGGCCGGCTCGACGGCGGCGCTGTCGGCGAGCGCCCGCAGCAGCGGTCCGGGCACCGCGTGACTCAAGTAGACGCTGTCGCGCACCACTTCACGCAGGATCCCGCCGGCCGTGGCGTGGGTGGCGAGGTGTTCGAGGATGTACGGGTCCGCCGCGGCCCAGTCACGCCGCCCGTCGGCCGTGCGCGGCACCAGGGCGATCAGTCCCCGGGCCATGCGCCGCTGCTGTTCCCGTTCCTCGGCGGACGGCCGCAGGTACTCGGCGAGGGCGATATGGAAGAGCCGGTGGACGGGGGTGCCGTCGGGCCGGAGGCTGTCGACCACGAGGCTGTCCGCCCGGTCGCGGAACCGCCGGAGCTCCTCGGGCGCGCACACCTCGCCGGTAAGGGCTTCCACCAGGGGCGCCCACAGCCCGTACGGAAGGCCCGTTCCCTGCGCGTGGGCGAGCGGCGACAGCAGACGCCGCGTGCGGGCCTCGTCGGGGCCGAGTCCCTGGAGCACACCTTGAAACAGCGAGGACAGGTCTCCGGTGGCCGGTGGTAAGCCGTCGGCTGTCAGCGCACCCGCCGCCAGCAGGTGCAGCATCAGGAAGGAGTGCTCCACGTCGCGGGTGACGTCTTCCCTGATCTCCGCAAGGACCTCTCCGGCCCGGCCGGGGTCCCGGGCCAGGCGGTGGGCGACCTGGTGCAGCGCGTCGTCGTCGCGGTACCGGGACGAGTCGAGGTCGAGGATCTGCACGTTCGGGCCCAGGGACGCCAGTCGGTCCGCGCGTGTTCCGACGAGGAGCCGTACCGCGGGAACGCGGCCAAGTGTGCGGACGAAATGGGCGAGCCTCGCGTCGTACGAGGACGGGTCGATCTCGTCCAGCCCGTCGAGGACGATGACGACGGGGTCCGTCCGGGCACGCAACGCCTGTCGTACGTCCGACGCGCCCGAGCCCCGGCGCAGGCCCAGCGCGCCGGCCAGGTCCTCGCAGAGGGACTGAAGCCCGCTGACACCGTGGCCGCTCAGCGGAATGACGGCCAGACCTGGTGGCGGCAGCGTCTCGGGCGCGGTGTTCATCCTCGCCGGGCTGTCCGGGTCGGTCAGAGCCAGGAAGCGGCCGAGCAGGGCGGACTTGCCGGTGCCGGGCGCACCCACGACAGCCAGTGGCGGCACCGCGGCGCCGGGTGCCGCCCGCACCCAGGAGGCGATCCGCGCCAGGGCTTCGGTTCGGCCGACGAAGAAGTCACCGGGTTCGGCGGCGTGCGCGACGCCACGGCCGCGCGGCTCGAAGTGGTCGCGGTACTTGTGCCGCAGCCGGGCCACACCCACGGGATCGAGGGCGTCGGGCGGCAGATCCGGTACGTAGCGGGGATTCGGGAAGAAGGATTCCGTCCCTCCCGTCCGCTGTCCGGCATAGAGGGGCCCCTTGCCCGTCGCCCCGTGGGACCCGAGGTGGTTTCGCATGCCCTGCAGCACGTCGGTGACGAGGAGGTAGCGCTGCCGCATCCCGGCGTTCGCGTGGGTGAGCGCGTACGTCCAGGCGTCCGCCAGGGACCCCGTGTCGTCCTCGGCGTCCCGGCGGTGCAGGATCAAGTCATAGGCGCGGTAGGGAAGTCGCGCGTGGAGAGGGGGCAGGCACCAGGGGGTCGAGGCGGGGGCACCTTCCGGCCCCGTACACACGTCGAGAACGGTCAGGGCGCTTCCCACACCGCTCTCCGCGACCAGGGCGGTGAGGTCGTCGGCGGCCGGCGCCGTGAGAGCGTGCCCCGGTTCGCCGTCCGACGCGAGCAGACGGAGACGCTGGCCGTCGCCGATGCCGTGGCCGTTGAAGTACACGACCAGCACGTCGTCCGGCCCGAGCCGGGCCTCTCGCGTCCAGTGCGCCAGGCCGGACCACAGCTGCTCGGTGGTGGGCGCGTTCCCGAGGCCGGAAAGGACGCGCTGGTACCCGAAGCCCGCGAGCAGTTCGGCCACATGCTCCGCGTCCGCGCCCGCGCGGGGAAGGTCCGGCAGGCGGGGCGAGTGGTACTCGGAGACGCCGAGGGCCACCAGGTAGCGGCGCCCCACCTCCGTACTCCGGCGGTCCGCCTCGCCTCCGCTCACGCCCGATCCCCTCGTTCCGGCAGGCGAGTCGAGCTCCCGCGACCGCTCACGCCCCGCCGTCGTCGCGACCCGCTCCCCCGCGGGCGGAAGGCCGTCGGTACGGGTCCGACCCTAGGCCAAATAGCGTGGCCTTCGGGCCACTTCGCCGGGAACTCTCCCCCCGGCCCGGCCCCGCCCGGTGCACCCCGGGCCGTCCCGTCAGAGGACGTCGTAGGTCAGATGGGTCGCGGACGGTGTCGCGATCACGCTTCGCCGCACCAGCGAGCGCGGCGCTCCCCCGGTGAACAGGGGCGTCCCGGCGCCCAGTACGACGGGGGCGAGGTGCAGCGACAGCACGTCGACCAGTCCGGCCTCCAGCGCCGAGGCGATCGTGGCGCCGCCGCCCATGAGGACGACGTCGAGGTCCCTGCCGCCGGCCGCCGAAGCCGCCTCGGCGCGCTCCCGCGCGGCGGTGACGGCGTCGGGCAGACCAGTGGTGGGGTCAGCGGGTGGCGGCGTCCCCGTCCGGGTGGGGGTTGCGCAGTCCCTGGAGGAGCGGTTCGATCAACCGGCGGGGGTCGTAGCGGGGATCGTCGTCCCGTCCGACGCAGAGGTTGCCGATGCCGCGCATCAGCTCGTAGGGCCGCATGCCGGGCCTGATCTCACCGGCATCGACCGCGGCGTCGAGCAGTTCGGCGCAGACGGGCATCAGACGGTCGAGGAAGCGGGTGTGCAGCGCGGCGAAGCGGTCGCTGTCGGACCGCAACGCGTCGGCGAGTCCGTGCTTGGTCACCAGGAAGTCGACGAAGAGGTCGACCCACCGGCGCAGCGCCTCGAACGGGGAACCGGCCTCGGCCAGCAGCTTCGGACCGGCTTCGGCGCACGCCTCGATCTGGTGGCTGTAGACGGCGGCGACGAGGTCGGCCCGGGTCGGGAAGTGCCGGTAGAGCGTTCCCAGTCCGACCCCCGCACGGGCCGCGATCTCCCGGATCGGCGCGTCGATCCCGGAGGTCACGAACACCTCCGCGGCGGCGTCGAGCAGTGTCCGCTGGTTGCGTACCGCGTCCGCCCGCTTGCTGCGGGCGGGTGTTCCGCCGGGCTGGGCTGTAGTGGGCACGTCTCACCTTCCGCCGGTCATTGACTAAACGGATCACTGATCCGTATCGTAAGTGGAACAACGATCCGCTTTCAGCATAGCTGACCGCGGCACTCCGCCGTACCTGCCCGCCGGTCGTACGCGACCGGCGGCAGGAGCCATCGAAGGGCATGCTCCTCATGCGTGAACCCGCTTCCACCACCGCCACCTCCCCCGCGCCCGCTCCGGTCCTCTCCGTCAGCCCGGTGGTGCTGCCGGCGCCCGGCCGCGCGGTGGACCTGCACTTGCGCGTCTCCGCCCCGACGACGGGGAGCGAGCTGCCGGTCATCCTCCTCTCCCACGGCCTCGGCCACTCCAACAACCTCTCCTCACTGAACGGTTACGCCCCGCTCGCCGACCACTGGGCCGCACACGGCTTCGTCGTGATCCAGCCCACCCACCTGGACTCCCGGACGCTCAGCCTGGAGTCCGACGAGCACTGGCGCACCCGGGCCGAGGACATGACGCGCGTCCTCGACCGACTCGACGAGATCGAGGCCTCCGTCCCCCAGCTCGCCGGCCGCCTCGACCCGAACAGGGTCGCCGTCGCGGGGCACTCGATGGGCGGGCACACCGCGAGCCTGCTGCTCGGCGCCCGGCTCACCGATCCGCACGACGGAACGGAAGTGGACCTGTCCGACCGCCGGATCAAGGCGGGTGTGCTCCTCGCCGCTCCCGGCCGGGGCGGTGACGCCCTCACCGAGTTCACCGTCGACAACTACTCCTTCTTCCTGACCACGGACTTCTCGGGGATGACGACGCCCGCGCTCGTGGTCGCCGGCGACCAGGACGACTCCGCCTTCCTGACGGTCCGGGGCCCGGACTGGCACGCCGACCCCTACCTCCTCGCCCCGGGGCCCAAATCCCTGCTCACCCTGTTCGACGCGGGGCACGGCCTCGGCGGGATCTCCGGATACGACGTCGCCGAGACCACGGACGAGAACCCCGAGCGGGTCGCCTGGGTCGCCCGGCTCACCTCCGCCTATCTGCGCAGCGAGCTGTATCCCGGGGACCCCGCCTGGCCGGCGGCGAAAGACGCGCTGGCGACCGCCGCCGGTCCCGTGGGCCGGATCGAATCCAAGTAAGGGGCGGAGGTATCCTTGGCCCGGCCGGTCAGCCGTCGGCCGAAGAGGACAGCAAGCACTCCGCCTGGGCCAGAGCCGTGGGATCCTCGAAGAGCCGGTTGAGCAGCGCGCCCTCCAGCTCCGCCGCCTCGAACTCGTCGAGGCCGCGCTCCTCCAGCAGCCTGCCGATGGCCTGGAGGGCGAGCAGCGAGTAGCCGCCGAGCTCGAAGAAGTCGCTGCGGCGGATGTCGATGGTTTCGGCGTCGATCTGCAGGAGTTCGGCCCAGATCCGGCGAACCGAGTCGGCCACCCGCACCGACACGGCCTCGGTTGTCGGGGGCGCGTCGGCGTTCGGGGTGGCGGCTGCGGCCAGGGACTCAGCGGTACGGGCGGTCGATTCTGTGGACACGTCTCCCCCAGGGGGTCGGATGGCGTCTGTGCGGGCCGGGCCGCCGGCCGGCGGGGCGGCTCCGTTACGGAGGGGCCGCACCGGCGGGCGGCCGTCGAAGGGAACTCGTACGGGCAGAGGGGCGTTATGGGGCGCGCGCTCTCGCGGCAGGCCTCCTCATTCACACCACCGCGTCCGGCCGGTCCGCCACGGCCTCCAGCAGGGCCCGGAACGCGGCGGTGTGCTGGTGAGCGGTCGTCTCGTCGTACAGCGCGCGATCGTAGGCGAGGTCGATGGTGAATCCGCCCTGCCGGTCCTCCTCCACCATGACGGTGACGTCGAACTTGGCGTACGGCACGGCGACCTCCACGGGTGTCACGCTCAGGCCGCGCAGGCGCGGGGCGGGGGCGGACGCGGCGCCGTGGCAGAACACCATCTGGAACACGGGGTTGTGCCGGGGGTCGCGGGGTGGGGCGAGGTGCGCCACGATGTGCTCGAACGGGACGTCCTGTGCGGCCACCGCGCCCAGAACCGTCTCGCGCACCCGTTGCACGAGCCGGCGGAAGGTGGTGCCCTCGGGCACCTGGGTGCGCAGCGGAACGGTATGCGTGAACAGGCCGATCCGGTCGGCGGTGTCCGGGCTGTCGCGGCCCGCCAGCAGTGTGCCCACCACGATGTCCCGGGTGCCGGAGCGGCGGTGGACGAGCGCCGTGAAGACGGCGAGCAGCACCATGAACGGGGTGGCGCCCTCCTCCACGGCCAGCTCCCGCAGCCGTGCGGCGGAGCCGGCCGGGACCGCGAACGGGCAGCGCACCGTGCCCTGCCGGCCCGTGGGAGGGCCGGCCGGCAGCCGGGTCACGGGCGGTGCCCCCGCCAACTGCCGCTCCCAGTAGGCGCGCTGCTCGCGCGTCCGGCGTTCGGCGCCCGGGTCGTCTCCGGGTGGCGGCACACTGCTCGGCGGCAGGGAGGGCAGCGGCGGCAGCGCCGCGGCGACTCCGGTCACGGCCTCGTCGTGGAACGCCGCCAGGTCCCGGAAGAGCACGTCCATCGACCATCCGTCGAAGACGATGTGGTGCAGGACCAGCACCAGGACGTGGTCGTCGGCGGCGACCCGCAGCAGATGCGCGCGGACGAGCGGGCCGCGCCGCAGGTCGAACGGCACGGAGGCCAACTCCTGGAGGACCCGCTCCAGTTCGCCTTCGGAGTGGCCGCCCAGATCCCGGCGGTCCAGAGGGAAGGCCTCGGCGGTGGCGGGCGGCGCTGTCCGCTGGACGGGCCCGCTCGCCGTGGTGGCGATGGTGGCGCGCAGGGCGGCGTGCCGTCCCACCGTCCGCCGAAGTGCCCGCAGGAGGTGGCCGGGGTCGAGCGGGCCGCGCAGACGCAGCGCCACCGGCTCGTGGTACGCGGCGCTCGCCGGGTTCCGGCGGTGGTGCAGCCACATGCGCCACTGCGCCGATGACAGCGGGGACTCGGCGCCCGTGTCCGCCGCCTTCACCGGGCCGTCGGCGGGCGTGCCGTGGCGGCGGCGCGAGATCACGTCGGCCATCGCCCGTACGGTCGGCGCGTCGAACACGGTCCGCTGCCGTACGTCCGCTCCCAGGACCTCGCGCAGATGGGCCGCCAGCCGGGTGGCCGTCAGGGAGTCGCCGCCCCGGTCGAAGAGGCTGTCGTCGAGGCCGATCAACGGCACGTCGAGCGCCCACGCCCAGAGCGCGGCGAGGGCGGCCTCCAGCGCGGTCCTCGGGGTGTCCCCCGGCGGGCCGGCAGGGTCACCGTCCCAGGGCATGGCCCGCAGCGCCCGACGGTCCACCTTGCCGTGGGCGGTACGCGGCAGGTCGGGCAGGGCCGTCAGACGGGCGGGGACGAGTGCGGGCGGCAGCGTGGCGCGCAGATGGGCGCGCAGCCCGGCTTCGTCGCGCCCGTGGTGCCAGACCACACAGGCACAGAGCTGGTCGTCCCCCCGTGCGGTGGTGCGGGCCAGCACGGCGCTCTCGGTGACGCCCGGGTAGCGGCCGATCGCCGCCTCGATCTCGCCCGGTTCGATGCGTACGCCCCGCAGGGTGATCTGGTGGTCGACGCGCCCCAGGAACTCGATGTTGCCGTCGGCGCGCTCCCGGGCGAGGTCGCCCGTGCGGTACATGCGCGCGCCTGGCCGGTCGGTGAACGGATCGGGCGGGAAGCGCTCGGCGGTGAGCTCGGGCTGCCCCACATAGCCGCGCGCCAGCGTCTCTCCGGCGAGGTGGAGCTCGCCGGGCTCGCCCGGGGCCACCGGCCGGCCCCCGGGGTCGAGGATGTGGACGCGTACGCCGGGCAGCGGGGTGCCGACGGGCAGCCGCGTCCAGGTCCGCAACTCGTCCGGGGAGACGTCGGGTTCGTACAGCAGTTGGGAGACCGTGCCCTCGGTGGCGCCGTACTCGTGCACCAGGCGCACCCCGGCGGCCAGCCAGTCCGCCGCCCGGTCGGGCGCGGCCTGCTCGCTGCCCACCACGAGCAGCCGCAGCGAGGCGGGCGGGCGCAGGGTGCCGTCCCGGCTCAGCTCGCGCAGCCACTCGTACCAGAGGGTCGGGGTGAGCTGGAGGACGGTGACGGCGTAGGTGTCGACGGCGGTACGCAGGCCCGCGCTGTCGGCGAGGGCGTCGTCCGGGTCCATGACGAGACAGGCTCCGGCGGCCCAGGTCGAGAACATCTCCTCGGCGGCGACGGAGAAGCCGGGGGAGGCGAACTGCAGGACGCGGTCGTCGGGGCCCAGGTCCAGACGGCGGCCGATCTGCACGGCGAGGTTGGTGAGCGGCCCGTGTTCGAGGCCCACGGGCTTGGGCCGGCCGGTGGATCCCGAGGTGTACGCGATCCACGCGAGACGGCGCGCGAGGGGCGGGTGAGGGGGCGATCCGGCGTCGGCGGGCCACCGTGGGGCGGTGTCCCGCGACGGATGGGTGCCCGGCTGGGGCGGGGGCGCCGGGTGTTCGTCGGTGTGGGGCCCCGGTGCTGCCAGGCGACCGTTGGCGTGGGACTCCGGTGCCGCGGGGCGTTCGCCGGCGCGGGGCTCCGGTGCCGCCGGGTCGGCGCTCTCCGGGTCCACGTACAGGACGGTCGCCGTGTGCGGGCCCAGGCCCCGCGCCAGTGCCCGCCGGCTCAGGACCAGCGGGGCGCCCGCGTCGTGCAGGGCCTGGGCCAGCCGGCCGGGCGGATGGGCGGGGTCCAGCGGGACGCAGGCGCCGCCCGCCTTGAGCACCGCCAGGCAGGCCACGGCCAGCTCGGGCGAGCGCGTCAGATGCACCCCCACCGGGACCTCGGGGCCCACCCCGTGGTGGCGCAGCCGGCGGGCGAGACGCTCGGCCCGCTGGTCCAACCGGGCATAGCTGAGGCGTTCGGTGCCGCACAGCACGGCGTCGGCGTTCGGTGTGCGCGCCGCCCGCTCCTCGACGAGACGGTGTACGGCACCGGTGAGCGGGTCCGGGGCGGCCGGGTGTGCCGGTGGGGCGAGGCGGCGGGTGGTCACGGGAGGAGCACCACCTTGATGGCCTCGCCCGCGTCGAACAGCCGGAAGGCCTCGGGGGCTTCGGCGAGCGGCAGGCGGTGGGTGATGACGAAGGAGGGGTCGATACGGCCCTGGCGAACGAGCTCCATCAGCGGCTCACGGGTGGCGATGGGGTTGCCGACGGCGAACCGCAGGGTCACCTCCTTGGCGAAGGCGGTGATGGTCGGCAGCGGCATCGCGGTGGACGCGTGGGCGCCGACCGCGCACACCACACCGCGCGGTCGCACGATCTCCAGGGCGCTCAGCAGGGCGGCGTCCGTCCCGACCGCCTCCAGCACGGCGTCGGCGCCGCGTCCGCCCGTCAGCTCGCGTATCCGCCCCGGGAGGCCGTCTCCGGGGGCCAGGGCCTCGGCGCCGCGCCCGGTGGCCGCGTCGCGGCGGGCGGCCACGGGGTCGACGGCCAGGACACGGGCGGCTCCCAGGAGCCGGGCTGCCTCGGCGGCCAGCAGGCCCACCGCGCCGCAGCCGATCACCGCGACGGTGTCGCCGGGCCGCACCTGGCCGCCGAGGGCGCAGGCGTACCCGGTGGCCAGCGCGTCCCCGATGAGCAGCGCGCGCTCGTCGGGGACGTCGTCGGGGACCGGGAAGAGGACCGTGTCGGCGAAGGGGACGCGGACGAACTCGGCGTGGCCGCCCGCGACCGGGCGCGCACCCACCACCGTGTCGTAGCCGAACAGTCCGACCTGCTCGCACTGGTAGTGGCCGCCGTGCCGGCACCACCAGCAGCGGCCACAGGCGATGATGTCCGAGGCGAGGACCCGCTGTCCGACCCGCAGGCCGCGCACCTCGGGGCCGACTGCCTCGACGACTCCGGTGAACTCGTGGCCGGTGACGGTGCCCGGGGAGAAGGAGGAGATCTCGCCCCGGTAGGGATGCAGGTCGGTGCCGCAGATCGCGCTGGTGACGACCCGTACGACCGCGTCGTCCGGGGCCTCGACGCGCGGCGGCGGCACGTCGTCGGACAGGGCCACCCGGTGGGCGCCCTGCCACTGCAAAGCCCTCATGCGGTGGTCTCCTTCGCGTCGTGGGGGCGGACGGGCCCGGCCGTGCGGTGCGTGCCCGCGTGTTGGGTGGCGTCCCACAGCTCCCGGCTCAGCGCGTCGAGCAGGTGGCGGACCGCTTCGGGGGTGTACCGGACCGGGTTGTAGATCATCAGGGCGCGCAGGCCGCCGTCCTCGGTGTAGAAGCCGAGATCGAGGTCGAAGGGCGAGTACGGGTCGTGGTTGACCAACGTGACCTCCAGGCCCGGCAGTCGCGGCATGACCTCGGGGGTGGTCTGGAAGGAGACGCATACGTTGATCACCGGGCGCGCGCCCGTGCGGCGCAGGCCGAGCTCCGCCACGAGGCGTTCGAAGGGCAGGTCCCGGTTGAGGTAGGTGCCGAGGAGGGTGTCGCGCACCTGGGGCAGCAGCTCGTGGAACCCGGTGTCTTCGGCGACGCGGGTGCGGATGGGGAGCATGTTGACGAACAGGCCGACGGTCTTCTCGAACTCGGGTCTGCTGCGGAAACCGCCGCGGGTGCCGACCAGGATGTCGTCGCCCGGCACATGGCGGCGCAGCACCCGTGCGAAGGCGGTCAGCAGCAGCATGTACAGGGTGACGTGTTCGCGGCGGCCGAGGGCGCGAAGCCGGTCGTGGAGCGGTTGCGGGAAGGCCGTCCACTCGGTCGCGCTCGCGGTGTGGGGTACCGGCGCGGTGGTGGTCGCCAGGGTGAGTTCGGGCAGCGGGGTGACCCCGGCGAGGGCCCGGCGCCAGTGGTCGGCCTGCCGGGTGTGCGCGGGGCTGTTCAGCCAGCGCTCCTGCCAGTCGACGAAGTCCGCGTAGTGGGTGCCGACCGGCTCCAGGGGTCCCGGTACGCCGCCGACGCGTCGGGCGTAGAGCTCCTCCAGCTCGCGCAGGACGACCATCCACCAGGACCAGGCGTCGCAGACGAGATGGTGCAGGGTGAGGCGGAAGAGATGGTCGTGCGGGGCGAGCCGGATCAGCGTGGCCCGCGCCAGCGGGCCCGCGGCCAGGTCGATGGGGCGGCCGAGTTCGGCGCGCAGCAGCCGCTCGGCGCGCCGGTGGCGCTGGTCGGGGGGCAGATACGCCAGGTCGACCCGGGCCAGCGGCACCCTCGCGTCGCGGACGACGTACTGGCGCGGCGCCCCGTCGACCACGGTGAAGCGGGTGCGCAGGGCGTCGTGGCGGCGTACCACCTCCTCGACGGCGGCGTGCAGGGCGCGCACGTCCACCTCGCCGGTCAGACGGAAGGTCATCGGTTCGGCGTACAGCGTCGTCCCCGCGCGCCGTTCCAGGAACCACATGCCCAGTTGGGCTTGGGAGAGGGGGCCGGTGGCGGCGCCCACCGCGTGCCGGGTCGCCGCGATCACCGCTGCCTCGTGCCGTGGACGAACAGCCAGCGCCGGGGCACCTGACTCAGTCCCAGGTCGCGGAAGACGGTGTGCAGGGCGGCGGTCAGCGCCCGGGAGCCGAGCTCGACGTCCGTGAGCCCGGTGGCGCCCTCGACGAAGACCGAGTAGCCGCACAGGGCCTGCCAGTCCTCCAGGGTCCACGGGTAGACGTCCTCCTCGGAGGTGACGGAGGCGAAGCCCGCCTCGGTCATGAGGGCTTCGTGGTCGGCGGGGGTCAGTGTCTCCAGGGCGACGGGGGCCTCGCGCTCAAGGACGAGGTCACCGCCGTGGCGGCGCAGCCAGACGCGGGTCGCGTGCAGCCACGCGGCGTAGAAGCGGCGGCTCTCGGGCAGCACGGCACCCTCGTAGAACAGGGTGTTCAGGGCGAGCCTGCCGCCGGGCGCGAGCAGCTCGTGGCAGCCGCGCAGCACCGAGGGGCGCTCGTTCCGGGGGATCTGGTGCATGACGTTGCTGAGCACCACGGCGTCCACCGGCCCGACGAGGGCGCCCACGTCCTGGGCCCGGCCGGTGACGAAACGGGCCCGGGGGTTGTCGCGCAGCCGTTCCTCGGCCAGGGCCAGTTCGTGGGCGGAGGGGTCGATGCCCACGACTGAGCCGAGCTGCGGGAAGCGTTCGAGCAGCAGCTCGGTGGCCCGGCCGGAGCCGCAGCCGACGTCCGCGACGACGCTGCCGGGGGCGCACGCGCACAGGTCGACGAGCCGCTGGGTCACGTCCCCGTACAGCGGGCGGCGCGACATGGCGTCGAATTCGTATCCCTGGATGAAGGCCACCGTCTCCTCATTTCTGGGTCAGTCGGGCGGCGGTGCCGCCCATGACCGCCCGGTGTTCGTCTGGTGTCAGGGGGGAGCTGTCCGACGGCCACGCCGTGGCGTCGGTGGTGAGTCGCGCCATCCGGGCCACGGCGGCGGACATGGTGGCGAAGGGGAAGTCGGTGCCCCACAGCAGACGGTCCAGCACTCCCCGCGCGCGGGCGTGGGCGAGCGCCGCCGCCACCGTCCGGGGCGACTGGTAGGAGCCGAAGATCGACAGGTCCGCGTACAGGTGGGGGTGGCGGGCCAGCAGGTCGATGCACGGGGTCGTCCACGGGGTGCCCAGATGCGCCAGGATCAGGCGCAGTCGCGGGAACCGGCGCGCGACCGGCTCCAGCAGCAGGGGCGAGAAGAAGCGGGCGTCGGCGTTCTTCGCGGGGGTGTAACCGGTGTGTACGAGGACCGGGATGTCCAGTTCCTGGGCCAGCTCGTACACCTCGAACCAGCGGGGGTCCGCCGGGGACATGCGCAGGTAGCAGGGGGCGATCTTCAGTCCGCGCAGGCCCAGTACGGTCACCGCGTGCCGCAGTTCGTCGGCCGCGCCCGGGCGGCCGGCGTCGACGGAGGCGAAGCCGGTGAACCGCCGGGGATGGCGGGCGCACAGCTCGGCGACGAAGGTGTTGGGTACCGAGAACCCCTCGACGCGCCGTACGTCGAAGGCGAGCAGGAAGGCGTGGTCGACCCCGGCGGCGTCCATCTCGGCGAGGAGCTTGTCCTCCGGGGCGGACAGCGCCTCGGGGGGCAGTCCGGTGGTGGCCATCATCTGGTCGGCGAAGCGGGCGGTGAAGTGGCGGTAGTACTCGCCGGCGTGGACATGGGAGTCGATGATCACTGCCGGCCCTCCTGCCTGCCGCCGGGGACCGCGGCGCGGTCCCGGGTTTCGGCTTCGGCTTCGGCTTCGGGGAAGCGCACGAGGGCGACGCCCTTGGGCTCCAGGCTCAGGTGCCGTACCGCCCGCGCGTCGCCGGAGGGGGACGTGCGGTACACGGTCGTCGTCACGGGCGTGGTGGCGTGGTTGACGACCACGGCGCAGCGTTCGTCGCCGCGTGCCAGGACGGTGGTCTCCACCAGCGGCTCGTCGGCGGACACCTCCGGCCGTATCCCCTCCTTCTCCCCGATCGCCGCGTACAGCCGGTGCCAGGGCGTCTCCTGGAGCCGGTAGGGGGCGTTCAGCAGCGCCTCCAGCGGGGCGTTGAGGAAGTAGGCGACTCCGCTGCCCCGTTGCTGCCGGGTCAGTGCGGGCGCGCCGTTGGGGTAGCGGGCGAGCGTCTCCGCGATCGTGCTGTCGACCACGGGGATCCGCCCGGCGGGCCAGTGCACCGGGAAGGGGGTGTCGGCCCAGGTGAAGCTGTCCTGTTCGGTCGCGTCGAGGGTGAAGTCGCGGATCCGTACGCCGAAGAGCTCTTCCAGACCGGCCGGGCCCAGGAGATCGCCGGTCGAGTACAGCAGGACCCCGCCCGCGACGGTGTACTCCCCCAGCCGCCGTTGCGCGGCCAGCGGCAGCGGCCGTACGGAGGGGCAGATCACCATGGCGTACCGTTCCAGGTCCTCGGTGCCGGTGAACTCGTAGGGCAGATCGGCCTGTTGGAGCAGACAGTGGGTGTAGAAGGCGGCGGCCTCGGTGTCCGCCTCCGACGCCAGGTAGCCGCCGTCGTGCTCCGGGGCCCGCTCGGGCAGGAACACACCCACCCGGCCGGGCACGGGGCGGAAACCGGCGAGTTCTCCGCTCACCCGGCGGGCGAAGCCGCGGAAGGCGTCCATGGCGGGTTTCTCGCGGCCGTCCATGTCCAGCAGCCCCACGAAGCGTTCGCCGGGCCGCAGCGCGTACGGCTTGCTCTCGGAGGTGAAGTCCTGCCAGCACCACACGACGATGCCGACGGCCCCCGCGGCGAAGGCGCTGTGGGCCGCCGCGCGCAGATAGTGGGCGGCGGTTGCCTCGTCACAGCCGTAGCTGCCCATCTCGTCCACGAGCACCGGGCCGTGCGCCCGGCCACGCCGCACCAGATAGGGCAGATAGGCGGTGGCCTTCACGGCGGCGGCCGACTCGATGTGGAAAGGGGTCCACAGCGGGAAGCCGTGCAGCGCGACGAGGTCCAGCGGCCGGGCGTACTCGGGCCGGAAGGCGTGGTCGCCGAAGACCGCCGAGCCCTCGTTGGCCTGGAGGACCAGCGCCCCCGGGTCGGCCGCCCGGATCGCCTCGGCGAGGCCGGCCCACCACGCCCGTACCTCGTGGGCGCCCAGCGAGCCGGACGCGACCGGGTCGACATGGAGGATCTCGTCGCCGATGTCGTAGGCGAGGATGTTGGGCGCGTCGCGCAGCGCGCCCGCGATGTGTGCGACGAAGGCGCGCTGCCGCTCCACCATCGCCGGATCGCGCCACAGGTCCCGGCCGTCCCGCCAGGGCGGGTCGAAGAGCTGTCCGTTCATCCAGATGGTCAGCAGCGAGGGCAGACACAGCAGTCCGTGCCCCCGTGCCAGGGCCGCCAGCTCGCGCAGCCGCCCGGTCATCCTCGGGTCGTACACACCCTCGGCGGGCTCGAAATCCGCCCAGAAGACGAAGATCCGTACGGTGTTGAAGCCGAGCGCGGCCATCCGGGCGAAGTCGGCGTCCAGGATTTCCGGGTCCCAGTCCCGCCAGAAGTCGCAGCCCGTCCGGGAGGGAAAGTAGTTGACGCCCAGGCAGAACAGGGGGCGTCCGTCGCGGTGCGGCACTCCCTCGACGAGCCGGGTGCCGCCAGGGGTGCTCACCGCCGCGTCGCCCATGCCCGGCTCACCGCCTCGGCCACCCGGCGCACGTCCCCGAGCCCGATCGCGGCGTGCAGCGGCAGCGACAACTGGCGCGCGGCGACGCTCTCGGTGACCGGGAGGCTGCCGGGGCGCGTGCCGTACCGCTCGCGGTAGGCGGTGAACAGGTGGGTGGGCGGATAGTGCACACCGCTCTGGACCCCGGCCGCCCGCAGCCCCGTCTGAAGGTCCTCCCGGTCGAGGCCGTCGGGCAGCACGACCGGGAACAGGTGGTGCGCGCCCTCCTCCACCGGCTGGTCCGCATAGGGCACTTCGAGACCGGGCAGCCCCGACAACAGCGCGCGATAGGACCGCACCGCCTCCTGGCGTACGACGCGGCGCTCCGCCAGTGCCTCCAGCTGGACGCGTCCGAGTGCGCAGGCGATCTCGGTGGGACGGTAGTTGAGACCGAACCCGTCCACGTCGTAACCCGAGGGGCCGCCTCGGTGGCGCTGCTCGGCACCCACGGTCAGCGCGTGCGAGCGCAGCCGTCTGATCCGGGCGCGCACCTCGGGATCGCGGGCGACGACGGCGCCGCCCTCCCCCATGGCCAGGTTCTTGGTCGCGAAGAAGCTGAAGCAGCCGATGTCACCGACCGTGCCCAGGACGCCGTGCGCGGTCCTGGCGGCCGGGGCGTGCGCCGCGTCCTCGATGAGGGCCAGGCCGTGCCGCCGGGCCAGCGTCGTCAGGGCCGGCAGGTCGGCCGCGTGGCCGCCGTAGTGCACGGCCACCACGGCACGGGTGCGGGGGGTGATCCGGGCGGCCACGTCCGCCGGGTCCACGCCGAGGTCATGGGCGCCCTTCACCTCGGCGAACACCGGGGTGGCCCCGCACAGGGCGACCACGGCGGCGGCCGAGACGAAGCTGAGCGACGGCAGGACGACCTCGTCGCCGGGACCGATCCCCAGGGCGAGGACGGCCAGGTGCAGCGCCGCGGTCCCGCTGCTGACCGCGACCGCGTCCTCGACCTCCAGCGCGGTCGCGTAGCGCTTCTCGAAGTCCTCGGTCACCGGGCCCACGGACAGCCAGTTGGCGCGCAGGACCTCGGCTACGGCGCGGGCCTCGGCCTCGCCGGTGCACGGGGCGTACAGGGGGATCTTCCAGTCGGTCATCGGCGCACCGCCTGCTGCGTGGCGTCCGTCGGGGTGCCGGTGCCCGTCGTGGGGGCGCCGCTCTGTCCGAGGGCGCCCAGATAGCGCGCCCGGTCGGCGCGGAGCGCGGCGTCGGCGGCGGCGAGCTGCGCGGGGGTGCCGATGTCGTGCCAGGCGGCGTCGAGGACCTGGCCCTCGACGCGGGCGCCCCGGGCGGCGGCGTCCGTGAGCAGGGCCGGCATGTCGTAGCGGGTACGCGGGGGCAGCAGGCGCGGGACCGAGGGTTCCAGGACGTAGATGCCGGTGCTGGCGAGGAAGCTCATGCGCGGTTTCTCCCGGAAGCGGGCCACCCGGTTCTCGCCGTCGACCTCCACCACGCCGTGGGCGAGGTCGACATGGCGCGGGACCAGGGCGATCGTCGCCGCCGCCTCGGACTTCTTGTGCCGCCTCCACAGGTCGGCGAAGTCGATGTCGGTGAGCAGGTCCGCGTTCATCACCAGGGTGGAGTCCTCCAGGGGAGGGAGCAGGCCCAGCGGTCCCGCGGTGCCCAGCGGTTCGTGCTCCAGGGAGAAGCGCAGGTCGAGGCCCGTCCAGCGGGGGTCGTCGAAGCTGGCCTCGATCAGCTGGGCGCGGTAGCCCAGCGAAAGCGTGACTTCGGTGAATCCGGCGCTCTGGAGCTGTCGGAGGATGATGTGCAGGATCGGGGTGCCGTCGACCTCGATGAGGGGTTTGGGGACGGTGAAGGTGGCGGGCCTCAGGCGCCGCCCCTCGCCGCCGGCCAGTATGACTGCTTTCACGGGACTTCCTCCGCTCAACTCCGGGCCGGGACCAGTTCGGTGTAGACGCGGTGCACCTGTGCGGCGACGGCGTCCCAGGTGAGTTCGCGGCGTGCCCTGGCGTGGCCCGCGCGCCCCAACCGCTCCCGTTCGGCGGGGTCGGCGAGCAGACGGCTCACCGCCTCGGCCACCGGCCGGGCGGCGGGCGGGACGATCAGCCCGTCCCGGCCGTCGGCGATCACCTCGGCGCTGCCCATGAACGCGGAGCCGATCACCGGCTTGCCGCACATCCACGCCTCCACGAACACCAGCGGGAAGATGTCGACCGTCGACGGCAGACAGACCAGGTCGCTCGCCATGAGGGCACTGAGTTTGGTGTCCTCGTCCACCCGGTCCAGTTCGGTGATACGGGGGTCGGCGTGGGCGGCGAAGAGCTCCCCGCAGTCCTCGTCCCAGCGCGGGCCGAGAAAGACGAAGTGCGCCTCGGGGTGCCGCTCCCACACGTGCCGCGTCGCCTCCAGCAGCACCCCGTATCCCTTGGAGCGCATCTTGCGGCCGAGGAAGAGCACCAGGGGCCCGGTGATGCCGTGCGCGGCGCGGAAACCCTCCGGGTCGGCGGTGCCCGGCAGGTGCGCCCCCTGCCCGATCCGGTGCAGGACGGAGTCCGCCACACCGTCGGCGCGCAGCGCCTCGCGTTCGGCGTCGGTCAGGACGAACACGGCGTCCGCCCGGCGGCAGCCCTCCACCACCGCCGCCCGGTCGGGCCACACCTCCGGTGCCGAGGCCGGTGTCACGGCGAACGGCACACCCCAGGCGCGGGCGAGGCGCAGCCCGGTGCGGATGTTCTCGGGCTGGAAGGCGTCGACGGCGTGCACTAGGTCCGCCGCGCGCGCCTCGCCCTCCCCGTCCGGCAGTGGTTCGACGCCGATCCCGGCGGCCGTCATCAGCCGCGCGTCCTCCGGGTCGCCCTCGCCGCCGTACAGGCCCACGCGCACTCCCCGGCGGCTCATGGCCACGGCGAGGGACCGGGTCATCAGCTCGGCGCCCGCGCGGGCGGGGAAGTACCCCTGGTGCACATACCGCACCCGGAGGCCGTTCACCGCTGCGCCCCGCGGGTGGCGAGGTCGTGCGCGTACCAGGCGTAGGTGCGGCGCAGGCCCTCGCGCAGGTCGACCGCGGGGCGGTAGCCGGTGAGTTCGCGCAGCCGGGTCAGGTCGGGCAGGCGGCGGGCCGGGGACAGGGGCGGTGCCGGGTGGGCGGCGATGCCGGGCGTCCGCCCGGCGGTCTCGAAGACCATGCGGGCGAGGTCGTCCATACGGACTTCCTCACTGTCGTTGCCGATGTTGACGAGCAGGGTCTCCTTGGTGGGCAGCCCGGCCAGCGCGATCAGGGCGGCCACCGCGTCGTCGACGTGGCAGAAGGCCCGGGTCTGGTCGGCGCCGTAGACGGCGAAGGGGTCGGCGCCGGTGAGGACGCGTTCGATGAACTGCGGGATGACGTGGTCGTAGCCCATACGCGGTCCGTAGACGTTGTGGAAGCGCACCATGCGCAGGGCGAAGCCGTGGGCGCGGGCGTATGTGCGGCACAGCAGCTCGCCGGTGATCTTGCTGAAGCCGTACGAGGAGCGGGGCACCTCGGGGTCGGGGACCAGCAGGGGGACGTCCTCGCCGGTGGGCAGCGCGGCGAGACCGGCGGCGACGCTTCCCGCGTACGCCTCGCTGGAGGAGGCGAAGCAGAAGGTGGCGCCGAACATGCCGGGCCGCCCGGTGAACCAGTCGAGGACGTGCACGGTGGACAGGAGGTTGGTCCGCAGCACCCGTTGCGGATCCTCGTTGGAGTGGACGACGCCGACGACCGCCGCCAGGTGGTGGACGGTGTCGAAGTCGTCGGGCAGGAGGGTGTCGGGAACGGGGGTGGTCAGGTCGTGCTCGACGAGCGTGACGCGGTCGAGCAGGGAGTCGAGCAGTGTGTCGCGCCGGCCCCTGCTGAAGTCGTCGAGGAGGGTGACGTCGTGGTGGGAGGCGAGTTCGGCGGCCAGGTGCAGCCCGATGAACCCCGCTCCCCCGGTGATCAGGATCTTCTCAGGCACTGCCGAGCCTCATTGTCTTCGTCGTCCGCGGGAACACCCGCCAGGCGTCGTACACCAGCGCCGGTGGGCTCATCCGGGCGATGAGCTCGGCGGCCGGCGACTCGCCGTACCGGGCGTGGTCGTTGAGCAGGATGGCGGCATGGGCGCCGGTGAAGCCGTCGGTCAGCGTGACGGGCTCCACCCCCAGTGCCTCGATGCGTTCGGGCGGGATCACGAAGTCGTGGCCGACCACCCGGGCGACCTTGCCGCGCAGGAACTCCAGGAGCGGCACACAGGGGGCGCCGCGCATGTCGTCCGTCTCGGGGCGGCCCTTGTAGGCGAATCCGGAGACCAGGACGGTGGACCGCTGCGGGTCCTGGCCCGCCCGCCGCAGCGCGTCGAGCACGCGCTCGCCGACCTGTCGCGGGAGGGACTCGTTGAGGGCGCGGGCCGCCATGACCATCCGCGGGGTGTGGTCGTGGCGGGCCAGGGAGTGGCTGAGCAGATACGGGTCCTTGGTGAGGCAGCTGCCGCCGACGAATCCCGGCTTGCTCAGATCGGGGCGCGGATAGTCCGCGTTGGCGGAGTCGATGACCTCCATCGCGTCCAGGCCGAGCTTCTCGGCCATGAGGGCGATCTCGTTGCCGAAGCCGTAGATGAGGTCCGTGTGGCAGTTGTTGACCAGTTTGACCAGTTCGGCGGCCTCCAGCGAGGAGACGGGGACCACCCGTCCGCTGATGGTGGTGAAGAATCCCGCCGCCAGCTTCGTCGCCTCTTCGTCGAGGCCGCCGACGATCTGCGGCAGGGACAGCAGTTCCGCCAGCGCCCGCCCCTGGATGGTGCGTTCGGGGCAGAAGGCGAGCAGGGGTTCGGGTATCCGGCGCGCGAGGGCCGGCAGGACCAGTTCGCGGGTGGTGCCGACGGGGACGGTGCTGCGCACGATCACCAGGGTGTCCTCGTCCGCGCCTGCCGCGACGGCTTCGGCGGCGGCCGACAGATGGCCGAGTTCGGGCGTGGTGCCCCCGGGCGTGATGGGTGTGCCGACGCAGATGACGACGACGGGCGGCAGCCGGTGCCCGCTGATGTCGGCCGTGACCGCGAGCGTGCCGTCGCCGGCTCCGCGCTCGATCAGCTCGGCGACGCCGGGTTCCGCGAGCTGGAGGCGCCCTTGTGCCAGGGCGCCGGCGACCGCCGGGTCGCTCTCGTAGCCGAGCACCCGCTTGCCGGTGGACAGGAGGGCGGCGGCGAGGGTGACACCGACGTATCCCATCCCCACGACGCAGACGTCGAACTGGCTGAAGTCCTCGTGATCGGTGCGCGATTGCATGTACGTACCCCCTGGGCGCGACTTGGGAAGGTCCGGGTCGGGGCGGTTCAGCCCACGACCCAGTGGGTTTTTTCGGGCCGTCCGCCCAACTGCCGTTTCTGGTCGTCGAGGCCCTTGACCTCGGATCCGCCCGCGTCGACCTCGCGGATGCCGTGGTCCATGAGCTTCTTGAACACGGTGAGCCAGATGTACTGCGGTATGGCGGTGAAACCGGTGGCGTCCTTGAACAGCCCGCTCAGCCGGTCCGCGAAGCGCATCGACATCGTGCAGTACAGCGATGCCCGGTCCGGCGCGGTGCGCTCGCCGGCGAAGAACATCACCGGCACCTCCTCGCCGCCGCTGTGCGCCAGGACGCCGAGGTAGGCGAAGTAGTCGTGTTCGTTGCGGCCTCCCGGCCGCTGGGTGACGATCGCCGTGTAGTCCTCGGGGGTGGAACCGACGACCTCGCCCTGCTCCCGGCGCGCCTCGAAGTAACCCTCGACGACGGACCTGGCCATCTTGGACTCCTCGGGGCCGTAGCCGTAGGGCCGTATGCGGAGCTCCAGATGGTCGTTGCGGGCGAGGAAGTTCTCGAAACGGCGGTAGGCGAGCCGGTTCTTGTTCCTGTGCCGCCGGTTGCCATCCCCCTCCAGGTTCTTCACCACCGGACGGCCGTCGGCGTCCACCGCCAGCAGTTCGTCCAGTCGGTAGACCCGGTTGGGGTAGGTCTCGTCCTCCTCCGGGGCCTCGGGGTGCCAGGGGTCGGCGGTCACCGGGGCGAAACCGGCCGCCAGGAACAGTTCGTGGTCGCTCGGCGAGAGGTGACGGACGTATACGGAGGTCTGCGCCAGGCCCGCTTCGCGCGTCGCGGAGATGAACGACTTGACGGCGGCGATGCGGTCCTTCCCCTTGGGCGCGACGATGTGCAGATGCTTGCGCTCGTCGTGCTCCTTGCTGAAGTAGCCGACTCCGAAGAGGTTCTGCCCGTCGTGGAAGACCATGCCGTTGGGATGGCGGGTGCTGGTGCCCCGCAAGTTGTATCCGTTGGTGTAGAGCATGAGCCCGAGCTGCCCCACCGCGAAGGACCCGTCCTTGAAGTTCTGGATGGCCTCGAAACACTCCTCCACGGGCCGCAGTTTGTCGCCGAAGAGGCTTTGCAGCCGGGCTTCGAAGGCGTCGCGTTCGGTCGTCGGCAGGCGCATGGATCCCCTTCCGCTGGAATTCGTCACTCGCTCGCTCGCCGCTCGGTGCGCGGGGAGGCCCCGTCCGCGAGGGTCCGTGTCACACCGTCCATCACGTGCCAGAAGAGCTCCTCCCCCAGGTCGCCGTCGGCGCCGGAGGTCGTGGTCAGCACTCCCTGGGTGGACATGCGGTCCGCGTCGACGGGATGGCGGTACACGCCGGCGGCGGGCGGAGTGGGGTGGTCGACCCGTATCGGGCGCACCACCTCGGGACGCAGGTACATCATGAGACTGGTCTCGGTCACCCCGGCGTGCTCGGCGTGCCAGCCCGGGAACCGGGGGAGCCGTTTGCGCAGCCACTCCTCCTCCACCAGGCTCCACCAGCTGAAGGCGACGATCTCGGTGGCGGGGAAGGTGTGCGCCGGATCGAGTCCGTCGATCGCCTCGAACAGCAGCGCCTCGTTCTCGTAGTGCCCGTTGACCACCACCAACCGGGCCGGGGCGAGCCGGGCCAGTCCCCGCAGGCACTGGGCGACGTAGTCGATGAAGGTTCCCCCGTCGATGTGGACGGTGCCGGGGAAGCGCAGTCCGCCCCCGCTCTGCGGCAGTGATCTGGCGGAGAGCGGCTGCCCGGGGAAGAGCACACCGTCGGCGTCCGCCACCAGTTGGCGGGCGAACGCGTCGGCGATGTCGTAGTCCACCGACAGCGGCAGATGGGGGCCGTGCTGCTCCAGTCCGCCCACCGGCCACACCAGGGTGGTGCCGCTGAGCGCCGCGGGTGTCCCGGGGCTCGTCAGATCACCGTACGCCCTGACGTTCGTGGCCCGCTGTCGCACGCACCTCACCCCTTCCGCCCTCAAGTGCCCGTCCCACCACGTCGGTTACGGATTCACCGCGTGCGCCGAGCCAGGTGTCGAAGCCCCGGCGGATCTCGGCCAGGGTCTCGTGCATGTGCGTGTGCAGTGCCGTGTAGACCTGTACGGCGTCGGCGCCCACGGTGAGGTACTCCGCCACGTCGGTGCCGCTGCGCACCCCGCCGCTGCCCAGTACGGGAACGGAGAGGCCGCCGCGCCGCAGCTCGTAGATCGCGGCGAGCACCAGCGGTTTGATCCCGGCCCCCGAGTAACCGAAGGGGCGGCCCAGGAGGACTTCCCCGGTGTCGGCGGACACCGCGAGCCCGGCGATGGTGTCGCTGAGGGTGATCGCGTCCGCGCCCGCCTCCACGGCGGCGGCGACGCGTTCGCCCACCTGCTCCCCCACCGCGAGTTTCACGCTGAACGGCAGTCCGGTGGCCCGGCGCACGGCGGCGGTGTAGTCGGCGACCCGCTGTGCGCTGTCGGCCAGTCCGCCGTCCTCGTTGAGACACGAGATGCCGAGCTCCAGGGCGCGGCAGCCGGTGTCGGCGACGCGCGCGGCCAGGTCGGCCAGCGCGGCGGGAGAGTCGGCGTGCAGGGAGGCGATGACCGGCAGGCCGTCCTCGGCGAACCGGCTCAGCATGGCGCACCAGGCGTCCACGCCTCGGCGGGAGTACGTGGTGCTGTTGATCATCCCCGTGGGCAGATGCAGCAGACGTTCGTCGCCGCCGGGGAGCGGTCCGGGATGGATGGTCTTGGTGACCACGGCGCCCGCGCCCCCGGCGAGCAGGCGGCGGATGTTGCGCTCCTGGTCGGTGAGCAGGCCCGAGCCGACGACGAGGGGGCTGAGCAGCCGTAGCCCGAGGATCTCGGTGGCCGACGCGGTGTGCTCGACGGTCGTCATGGTGTCACCACCGCGTCACGGCCGACCTTGCCCAGCCGCAGCAGCAGTTCGCCGGGGCCGCCGCGGTGCAGCTCGGCCAGGTCGACGACGCCGACGTCGGCCACGGACGGCAGTCCGCGCAGCAGATGGCTGGCCCCGGCAGGGACCGGCAGGGCGGTCACCATGACGATGGGGCGGCCCAGCGCCGAGGCCCAGCCCAGTTCGATGTGTGTGCCGTCGGTGCGCATCAGTCCGCCGTCGGCGTCCGTCGGCAGTACGGGTACGAACACGTCGCACCGGCGCATCCACTCCAGGTCCCGTGCGCTGACGTCCTCCGGCGAGAAGAGCGGTGTGTCCTGGCCGAACTTCTCCACGACATGGGCGGAGAAGACGGTGGCCCCGGCCTGCGTGACAGCGGTGATGACGGCCTGGATCGTCTCGCGCAGCGGCCGGTGGAAGCTGTTGTGCCCCAGCGCGTGCTGGATGGGGCCGCCGACGAACACACGCAGCCCCGACAGATCGACCAGGCCGGTGCCGGGGTCGCCGCCGGAAACGGTATCGCTCATGCCTTCCCCTCATCTTTCCCGCGGAGCGCGAGGTGGTGGATGGTGATCTGGGTGTATTCCAGGAGGCCCCACGGTCCGTACTCGACGCCGGTGCCCGAGTGCCGGTGGCCGCCGAACGGCACGTCGTGCCGGAGGTCGCCGTGGGTGTTGGTCCACACCGTTCCGCAGTGCAGCCGCCGGGCCGCCGCGGCGCCCTGCTCCGGGTCGCCCCACAGGGAGCAGCCCAGGCCGTAGGGCGAGGCGTTGACACGGGCCGTCACGGCGTCGAGGTCGTCGTAGGGGATCACGGGGATCACGGGACCGAACTGCTCCTCCTCCTCCAGCCGCGTTCCCTCCGGCAGGTCCGTGACGACGGTGGGCGGATAGAAGTGGCCGGCCCGCTCCAGGGGGCGTCCGCCGGTGACGAGCCGGGCCCCGCGGCGCACCGCGTCGGCCACCAGCGCGTCCACGTGGCCCAGTTGCCCGGCGCTGACCAGCGGCCCCAGCTCGGTCGCGGCGTCGAGGCCGTCGCCGACGACGGCGGCCCCGGCCAGCGCGGCCAGCGCCTCGGTGAGCCGGGCGTGCTGCGGGCGTGGCACGTAGACGCGTTTGACCGCGGCGCAGAACTGGCCGCTGTTGACCATCGCCCGGTCGAACAGGTGGCGCGCCAGGTCCTGTACGTCCGTACCGGGCAGCACGATGGCCGGGTCGTTGCCGCCGAGTTCGAGAACGGTCCGTTTGAAGTCCTCGGCCGCGGAGCGGGCGATGGCGCGCCCGGCGGCGATCGAGCCGGTGAAGGACACGAGCCGGACCGCCGGGTGTGCGGTGAGCCGGGCGCCCAGCGCGGAGTCGCCGCTGACCACGCGCAGAACGCCCGGCGGCAGGACCCGGCCCAGCACCTCACCCATGAGCAGGCTGGACAGCGGTGTGGCGGGCGAGGGTTTGAGGACGACGGTGTTGCCCGCGAGGAGCGCCGGGGCGATCTTGCACACGGCCAGCAGGACGGGGTAGTTGGACGGGGCGATCGCCGCGACGACGCCGTGCGGCACCCGCTCCAGGGTGACCCGGGCGGTGGGCTCGTCCACGATGCGGTCCGGGTGCAGCGCGAGGCCGGCGGTGTGGGCGAACCAGTCTGCGGCCAGGCGCACTTCGGCGTGTGCGTGCCGCAGCGGCTTGCCCTGTTCCCGGGTGAGGAGGTCCGCCATGTCGTCCTCGGCGTCCCGCAGCGCGTCCCGGCAGGCGAGCAGGTGCCGGCGGCGGATCTCCAGCGGCTGGGCAGCCCACCGGGGGAACGCCCCGGCCACCTCGGCCACCACCGCGTCGAGTTCGGCGGCGGTGTGGCGGGGGGCGTGGGCGAAGACCGTGCCGTGCGCGGGGTTCTCCACGCCCATGGCGGTCTCTCGTGCCGGTGCTTCCGTGAACACAGTCGACTCCCCCGTCACCCGGTGCCGCGATATCCCGCACCCCTGTTCGGACAGGTCCCAGTCTCACCACGCGCAAGTGCCTGAGGCAGCCTCCGCTTTGGGGCATGCCCGTTCGGCTACGGCCAAGATCCGGTCACCCCCTGGCGGCCGTCCGCGGTGGCGGCGCGGTGTTCGGCCGCTGCGCCTGTTCGAGGCGTGGGCAGGGGCGTCCGGGCTGCTCGGCGCAGTCCACGAGGAACCGTTCGAGCCGCCGGAGGAAGGTGTGCACCTCCTCGGGCGGCAGGGCCGCGGTCTCGGCGCACAGGACGAATCTCAGCCAGCCGGGGTCGGTGTCGACGACGACCAGGAAGAAGGTCTCGGCCTCCTCGAAGTCGGAGGGGGCGACGACGGTACGGGGCAGGGCGGCGCGGATCTCCTCGGCGGACGCCGTCGGGCCCAGGGTCCGCAGATCGTGGTCGGTGCGGATGTCGTTGAAGCAGCACGACAGATGGAGCGGCTCGCCCCTCCTGCGTCCTTCGGCCCGGATCAGCTCGTTGGCCTCGTCGGGGTCGAACAGGCCGTTGGCGTACGCGAGGGTGCCCGCGGCGAAGGCACGGCGGGCGACGGTCCGTACGTCCTCCGCGCGCAGATCGAGGGTGGTGAGGACTTCCTGGTGCAGGTTGGCCACGGCTTGCTGGAGTGCGGGGTGCGTACGGTTGGCGGCCAGCAGCCGCACGGCGCACACGGGTTGCCCGGAGCGGGCGCCGAGCAGGAGCGCGACTGCCGTGAGGAGCACCGCGGAGGTACTCACCCGCCACTGTCCGGCCAGGGCGCGGACGGCCAGGAAGGCGGCCGAGGAGTCCATGGCGGCGCTGTAGCGCTCCGGCCGGCCGGGGCCCTGGGGGGCGGGGCGGCCGGGAAACATCGTGAGGGGGGCGTTCGCCAGCTGCCGCCGCCAGTACGTATGGGCGCGGGCCAGCAGGGCACGGCCCTGGGGGGAGCGCTCGAACGCGGCCTGTTCGACCGGCCGGCGGGTCACGGCGGGTGGCGGGGCCGCGGTGTGGGCGGTCCGCGCGGCCAGCAGGGTCAGGGCCTCTCCGGCGAGGGTGCGCATGGACATGAGGTCCGCGGCGAGGTGCGAGACACAGAAGGCCGCCAGCACGGGTACCCGGTCGGTGACGACGACGAGCGCCCGCAGCGGCGGCCCGTTGCGTAGGTCGAACGCCCTGTCCCGCATCCGGCGCCGCCAGGCCTCGTATACGAATTGCGCACTCTCGCCGGGTCCGGTGGCGCATATCTGCGCCTCAAAGGAACCGGACCGTGCGACCGCCTGGACGAGACGGTCGTCCGCGTCGTGGAAAAACGCCGTGCGCAGGGACTCGTGTCGGGCGACGAGTTCTCCGCACACGGCGAGAACGTCTTCCACGGTTCCGCGACCGGGAAGAACGACCTCGTGGCAGAAATCATAGAAGGCGCCGTCCGGCATTTCACGGCGGATCAGGTCCCGCATGTGCCGCTGGGCACAGGTGGCCGGTGCCGTGGCCGAACGACGGCCGTAAAAGGGGACGTGACGTGTCTCGAATTTTTCCACGACAGGCTTTCCTTCGGTCGACACCCTGGGGCTTTCGCGTTTTCACGCTAGCCGGGGAATCCCACGAAGAAGACCTGCCCATTGGGGCATGGCCGGACGGGCAGGGCGCCGGTCCGCGGCGGCGTGTACCGCCGGTCGCGGCGCGGCCCGTGCCGGTGCGCTCGGCCGGGGGTGCCGGCCGTCGGGTCAGCGGTGCCGGCCGTCGGCCAGGAAGCGCGCTCCCGGCTCCGCCTCCTCAGCGGCAAGGCGCCCGGCGGGCACCGGGAGGCGGACATCGGCTCCGGCGCCGGCGAGCTGGACCCGTACGACACGACGGTCGGTGGTGCCCTGATCCGGCCGCGTCGTGCGGATCAGGCCCGCGTGGATGGCCAGGACCACGGCGGCCGTCCGGTTCGGCGCGCCGAGCTTGAGCAACAGGCTGGCCACGAGCCGTTTGACGCCGTGGCTGGTGATCTCCAGGCGCCGGGCCATCTGTTTGTTGCTCAGCCCTTCGGCGAGCAGCAGCAGCGCCTCGGTCTCGCGGGCGGTGACAGCGATGTCACCTCTGCCATGGGGAAGACGGGTCGCGCCGGCGCGGTCCATCAGCGCGCGGGCGACGGGGGCGGGCATGGGCACCTCGCCGGCGGCCATGCGGCGCAGGGTGCTGTCCACGGCCGCCGCGCTCAGACCCCCCTGCATCAGGAACCCGTCGGGCGCCGGGGGGCCGGTCAGCATGGCCTCGTCCGGATCGGCGTGGCTCAGCAGTACGAGCGTGCTCGGCATAGGGGATCGGAAATCGTCAAGCAGGTCGGCATGGGCGTCGTAGTCGGTCCTGGCGACGACGAACACGTCGACGCGACCGGAGCCCAGCACCTGGCGCGCCTCGCGCCGGTCGGCACAGTGCCGGGCCTCGCGCACGAGGGCCGCCTCCGAGAGGGCGGCCTGCAGTTCCTGGCGTGCCACGCGGTCGTGGACAAGTGTCGCGACGACCAGCCGCCGCGACGGGGTGGGGGGTTTGCATGCTAAATCGCTCACCGTACTCCTCCGGATCAAGGCTGTAAGTGGGCATTCCCCGGACGCGGCGAGCGTATGCGTCCGGACTAATTCGCCACCGTCGACTCATGTCGCGAATTTGCCTTGACTATAACAACAGGGACTCAGGAGAACCAGTACCATCCGGCCAATTGCCCCAGCAACGAGCCATCATCCGATTTTACAGACCAACAAAGTTAATAAACCGAACAGATCATGCCATAAAGGACATGGCGTGGACATGACCTTCGTGGTCGAGATATCGAACTTTACCGGCCACACGGCCGCCCGGCCCCGGTTTCGTTTTTCGGAAAAAACAGCTAACTTCCCCTTCTGACGCACCGGTTACCCGCCCGGCTCGCGATCCTGCCCTAAAGGGCACACCGCAGGAGCCGGAAATACCGGAAGCCTGCCCGAAAAAACATCCGCGGCGGCTCCCGTCACGGCGTCGCATTCCCGTGGGTAATTCACCGCCCCGAGGAACAGTCCGAGGACAACCCCCAGGAGCAGAGGGAGCACCGAACCGTTGACCGCCCACACCGCCGGCTCCGTGACACCGCACGGGAGAGACCGATGACCACCGAGACCGCCGCGCAGACCCGTTCCACGTCCGCACCGGCGCCGGCCACCGGACCCGAGATCGCCGTGGGGCCCTGGCTCCGCCTGCATATGCGTCACTTCCGCCGGCACATCGCCGTCCATCTGGCCGGAAGCCTGCTCTGGCAGACCCTCACCGCGGCCCTCCCCCTGGTCATCGGGCTGGCCTTCGACGCCGTACTGAAGAAGAACGGGCAGGAACCGGACCTCGGGGCGCTGCACGCCGTGTGCGCCGCCCTGCTCGGCCTGGTCCTCGTCCGGGGCATCTGCGGCATCGCCTCCACCTACGCCCTGGAGGCCTTCGCCAGCGGTCTGGAACGCGACGCCCGTGCGGGCGTGTTCGCCAGCATGCTCCGCAAGAAGCAGGGCTTCTTCAACCGGCACCGCACCGGCGACCTGTCCACCCGCGCCACCGGCGACGCCGAAGCTCTCGGACTCATGGTGTCGCCGGGCTTCGACATGACCCTCGACATGGCGCTCAACACGCTCATCCCGCTGGTCTTCATCGCGGCCGTCGACTGGCGGCTCCTGCTCTCCCCCGGCATCTTCGTCGTCCTGTTCGTGATCGCCCTCATGGATCACGGGCGCCGCCTCGAACCGGTCTCCGACCTCACCCGCGAGGAGTTCGGCGCGATGTCCGCCCAGGCCGCCGAGAGCATCACCGGAATCGAGGCGGTCGAGGCCACCGACGGAGCCGAACGCGAGCAGGACCGCTTCCGCCGGACCGCCACGGCCTACCGGGACGCCGCCGTGCGCCAGGCACACGTGCAGGCCCTGTCCTTCCCCCCGCTGCTGCTGGCGGTGGCCACCGCGGCGACCCTGCTCCACGCCGTCCTCCTGCTGCGCGACGGCTCACTGAGCGTCGGCCAACTGGTCGCCGTCCTCGGCCTGATGAGCAGCCTGCGCGCCCCCACCCAGCTCGCCTCCTTCAGCATCGGGCTCATCTTCTTCGGGTTCTCCGGAGCGCAGCGCATCCTGGAGATCATCAACGACCGGGCGGGAGAGGACGAGGAAGGAGGCCGGCACACGGCGGCCATCACCGGCGAGGTCGTCTTCGACAACGTCACCTTCGCCTACGGCAACGGCAAGCCCGTCCTGCACGACATCTCCTTCCGCGCCGCCCCCGGCACCACCGTCGCGGTCGTCGGGGCCACCGGCAGCGGCAAGTCCACCCTTCTGCACCTGCTCAACCGCACCTATGTGCCGACCGAGGGACGTGTCCTCGTCGACGGTGTGGCCACCACCGCCTGGGACCCGAAGGCGCTGCGCGGCCAGGTCGCGGTCGTCGAGCAGGACGTGGTCCTGTTCTCCCGCACCATCGCCGAGAACCTCGCCTTCGGCGCCGCGCCGGACACCGGCCGGGACAAGCTGGAGGAGGCGGCCCGCACCGCCCAGGCACACGACTTCGTCATGGCGAGCGAACACGGCTACGACACCGTGCTGGGCGAGCGCGGCATCACCCTCTCCGGCGGCCAGCGCCAACGCCTGGCCATCGCCCGCGCGTTGGTGACCGACCCGCGCATCCTTGCCGTGGACGACGCGACCAGCGCCGTCGACAGCGTGACCGAGCACGAACTGCAACTCGCCATGCGGCGCGCCGCCGCGGGCCGCACCACCTTCCTCGTCACGCCCCGGCTCTCCCGTATCCGCGCCGCCGACCACATCGTCGTCCTCGACGCCGGCCGCGTCGTCGGCCAGGGCACCCACGAGCACCTGCTGCGCACCTGCTCGTTCTACCGCACCATCTTCGCGCCGTACGCGACCTCCGCCGCGAAGGGAACCACCACCGCCCCTGTCCCGGCCCGTACCGAGGCCCTAGCAGAGGCCCCAGCAGAGGAAGGAACCGGCTGATGGCACTCCTGGACGGCATCGAGGCGGGCGCCGAGGACACCTACGACCGCCACTACGGCGACCGGCAGCTGCTGCGCCGCATCACCGCCTACTTCCGGGGCCGCGGCGGCGCGGTGGCCTTCGTCACCGCGGCCGTGGTCGTGGCCGCCGCCGCGGGCAGCGCCGTACCGGTCCTCCTGGCCCGCACCGTCGACTCCGCCCTGGACGACGACACCCGCTCCGCGATGGCGCTGCTGGCCGCGGCCGTGCTCCTGGCCGGCGCCGCGGCCTGGCTGTTCACCGTCCTCCAGCAGCGCGTCACCGGCACGCTGGTCGGCGACGCGGTGCTGAGACTGCGCGAGGACGCCTTCGCCGCGGCCATGCGCCAGGACCTCGCGTTCTACGACACCCATCCCACCGGCCTGGTGGTCAGCCGCGTCACCAACGACACCCAGACGTTCGGGGCGCTGCTGTCCCTGGTGCTCTCCCTCATCGGCCAGGTCCTCGTCGTCCTGCTGATCCTGACCGCGCTCTTCGTGATCAACGTGCCGCTGGCACTGCTCACCACCGCGGTCGCCGCACTGATCGTCGCGGTCAGCCTGGCCTTCAGGAAACGCGCGCGGACCGCCTCCACGCGTCAGCAGCAGGCCCTCGCCGAGGTCAGCGGCTACGTCCAGGAGACCCTGCGCGGCATCACCGTGGCACGCAACCACCGCGGCGAAGCGGCGGCCGAGGCGGGGCTGCGGACGGTCAACGACCGCTGGTACCAGGCGAGTGTGCGCCTCAACCGCCTCTTCAGCGGCATCTTCCCGCTGCTCATCTCGCTGACGGGGCTGGGCACCGCGGCGGTCGTGCTGGTCGGCGGCCACAACGTCGCCTCCGGCGACCTCTCGGCCGGTGAATGGGTCCTCTTCCTGGAGGCACTGGCCCTCTTCTGGTCACCGGTCGCCGCCATCGCCTCCTTCTGGCAGCAGCTCCAGCAGGGGCTCTCGGCCGGTGAGCGGATCTTCGCACTGATCGACCGGGAACCGGCCGTACACCAGAGCGCCCAGCTGCCCCCGCCCCGCCTGCGCGGCGAACTGGAACTGCGCGGCGTCAGTTTCCGCTACACCCCCGAGCGCCCCGTGCTGCACGGCATCAACCTGACCGTCGCGGCCGGGGAGACCGTCGCACTGGTCGGTCACACGGGGGCGGGCAAGTCCAGCCTGGTGCGGCTGCTGACCCGCTCGTACGACTTCCAGGAAGGCAGCCTGCTGGTCGACGGTCAGGACGTGCGCACCTTCGACCTGGCGCAGTACCGGCGCTGCCTCGGCGTGGTCACCCAGACGCCCTTCCTCTTCTCGGGCACCGTCGCGGAGAACATCGCGCTGGGCCGGCCGGGCGCCGACCGCGCGGAGATCGAGGCCGCAGCCCGCGCGGTGGCCTCCGGCGCCTGGCTGCGGCAACTGTCCGACGGTCTGGACACACCGACCGACGAAGGCGGGCGCAACCTGTCGACCGGCCAGCGGCAGATCGTGGCACTGGCCCGCGTCTTCCTCCAGGACGCCCCGATCTTCATCCTGGACGAGGCCACCGCCAGTATCGACCCGCTCACCGAGGCCCAGATCCAGGAAGGGCTCGACGCGCTCTCGGCGGGGCGCACCACCATCGTGGTGGCCCACCGCCTCCCCACCGTCCGCAAGGCCGACCGCATCGTCGTCGTCGACGGCGGACGGCTCGTCGAGCAGGGCGACCACGCCACGCTCATGCGGCGCAACGGCGCCTACAGCCGCCTCTACCGGCAGTACTTCCACCACCAGCACCCCGACCACGACCCCGCCGACGAGCCGTTCGGCGGCGAACGGGCACCCGTGAGCGCGGGGGCGCATCCAGCGGAGGCCAGCGATGCCGTCGACCACTGAATCCCCCGCCACGCTGTGGGAGCTCATCGAGCGCGCCGTACACCTCTCCCCCTCGGCCACCGCGATACGTCAGGGGACGCGGACGCTCACCTTCGGCGAACTCGCCGAGCAGGTCCGGGCCACGGCCCACCGCCTGCGCGCGCTTGTGCCGGCCGACGGCGAAGGAACAGTGGGCCTGCTCTTCGAGAACACCGTGGAGGGCGCCGTGGCGTTCCTGGGCGCGCTGCGCGCGGGTGTGCCGCTCACACCGCTCGAACCCGACAGCGCCGAAGCCGCCCTGGTCGGCGTCCACCGGGACCTCGGGCCCCTCCACCTCGTCGGCCGCCAGGACCGGCTGCGCACTCTCGCCGGTGCCGCCGGTGCCGCCCAACCGGACCGATGGCAGGGCGGTGTCCTCATCGACGTGCACGAGCTGACCGCCCGGCCCGGCACCGTGGCCGACCCGGCACCGCTGCCCGCGCCGCCGCCCGACGCCCCCGCGCTCTACCAGTACACCTCCGGCTCCACCGGCGAGCCCCGGGCCGCCGTGCACTCCCAGCGCGACCTGGTGCGGGGCGGTGAGATCTACGCCCACACCTACGCCGTCACTTCCGCCGACCGTGTTCTCGCCGCCGTGCCCCTGCTGCACTCCTTCGGCATGGTCGCCGCGCTCGCCACCGCGCTGCACACCCGCGCAGAGCTCGTCCTGCTCGGCCGGTTCACACCCGCCGGCATGCTGCGGACCATGCGCGCAAACGCCTGCACGATCGTGGTGGGCACCCCACTCGCGTACGACCTGGCGGCCCGTTCGGCGGCCTCGCGGCGCGAGGCGACCCTCCCGGGCGAGACCGTACGGCTGTGCCTGTCCTCCGGGGCGGCGCTGCCCCCGGAGGTGGCGGACCGCTTCGCCCGGCACTGCGGCCCGGCCGTCCAGCAGGTCTACGGGAGCACCGAGGCGGGTGTCATCGCGGCGCAGCTCCCCCAGCCGGACGGCGCGGCCGACGCGGGTGTGGGCAAGCCGGTGCGGGGCGTACGCGTCCGTCTCGTGGACGAGGAGGACCGGCCCGTCCCCCCGGGCGGCACGGGCGCCCTGCTGGTGCGCACGCCCGCCATGTTCACGCGCTACCTGGGGCACCCGGGACCGTCCGAACGTGCCTTCCGTGACGGCTGGTACGTCACCGGTGACCTGGCGCGTCTCGACGGTGACGGCCGGCTGCACCTGGTGGGCCGCAAGGAGTCGTTCGTCAACGTCGGCGGCAAGAAGGTCAACCCCCTTGAGGTCGAGGCAGCGCTGCTGGCTCACCCGGCCGTCGCCGAGGCCGTGGTCTGGGGCGAGCAGGTGGCGGGGCAGAGCAGCGAACGCGTACGGGCCGCCGTCGTGCCGTGCGCCCCCCTCGGCGCCGCCGCGATCACCGCGCACTGCCGGGACCGCCTCCTGGCCCACCAGGTGCCCGCGAAGATCGACTTCGTGGCGTCCCTGCCCAAGACCTCCCTGGGCAAGATCCGCCGCGCGGCCGTGGCCGGTGCCGCCCCCGGTGCGGAACCGGGACGACACGTGACCTGAACGGCGAAGACCGGCCAAACGGGCGCCAACAGGATCCGAGGTGTTTACTTGAAGTCTCACATTGTTTTATCGTCGCTCCCGAGGCCGCCACCACGCGCCTCGCCGCCCCTCAGGGAGACCCCATGCCGGTACGCCGCCTCAACCACGCAGTGCTCTACGTACGCGATGTCGCGCGAGCCGTCGAGTTCTACACGGACGTCTTCGGCTTCCGACTCGACGTCGACATCCCGGGCCGCGCCGCGTTCCTCAGCGCCGAGGACACCCTCAACGACCACGACCTCGGTCTGTTCTCGGTCGGCGCGGACGCACCCGGACCCGAACACGGCCGTGTCGGCCTCTACCACCTGGCCTGGGAGGTCGGCACGCTCGGCGAGCTCGTCGAGATCGCCGACAAGATCAACAAGCGCGGTGCCATGGTCGGGGCCACCGACCACCTCGTGTCGAAGTCCCTGTACGCCAAGGACCCCGACGGCAACGAGTTCGAGATCATGTGGCGCGTACCGCGTGAGGACTGGCCGCCCGCGACCGAGAAGGCCCGCCTCGGTGCGCTCGACCTCGAAGAAGCCCTCAAGCGCTGGGGGCCGGACCTCAAGACGGGCGCGGCGGCCGGATCCGCGACCTGATACGTCCCACTCCGCGCCGGGCCCCGGCGGCCCGTACGGCGCCCGGAAAGACACTCGCCCGCGCGCTCCGGCCGCCGGGGCACAGGGTGGCTCAGAGAGTGACAAGCCACCCGATCAGGACGGCCACCACCGTCCCCCCGGTGAGCACCGCCCCGAGCACGGTGAACAGCCGGTCGATCACCGGCGTGTCCCAGCCCTCGATTTCGAACCGCCGGGGCGTCTGCGGGTCGTACCGGATCGTGACGCCCACCCCCACGCCGAAACGGTTACCGACGCGTACCCGGCCGAACCTGGACGAGTGCTCGCAGGATTGCCCGTCCGCGGTCGTCCAGGCGACGACCGGGTGAGTGAACTTGGCGCCGTCGTCGCTGCGCACAACCTTGTGGCGGACGATCCGGCCCTTGGCGGTGACACCGTTCAGGCGCAGCGCCTTGGCGCGGCGCAGTCCGTATACGCCGATGCTGAGGAAACTCACGCCGAGCGTGAGCGGGAGGAGGGCGATGAACCATTCGCGTCGCATGTGGGGCGGGACGCCTGAACTGGGGTTTTGGTTGCGGCGGAGCGCGGTGACAATCCCCACGGCCTGCCCTGAGGACCTCCTCTGCGGGTGCCGGGCGGGGCGCCCCCGCGGTCGCGGAGGCACTGCATAGGGTTGTCGCCATGCCACTGCGACCCGTCATGGTGAACATCAAAGCGCTTGATCCGTCGGCGGTCGGCCGGTTCTGGGGAGAGGCGCTCGGCTGGAGTGTCCGGGAACCCGGTGTGACCACTTACGTCGGGCCCGGCGGCGACTTCGTCTGGCCGCACCCGGTCGCCCTCGGGATCGATCTCGTCCCCGTCCCCGACCCCAAATCAACAACCAAGAACCGAGTGCACCTGGATCTCGCGACCACCTCCGCGGCGCATCAGACGGAGTTGGTCGCACGTCTGACGGCCCTCGGCGCGAGGCCGGTCCACGTGGGCCAGGGCGATGTGCCGTGGACCGTCCTCGCCGATCCGGAGGGCAATGAGTTCTGTGTGCTGGAGCCCCGGGAGACCTACCGCGACACCGGGCCGATCGCCGCTGTGGTGGTCGACTGCTCGGATCCCCGCGCCATGGCCCGGTTCTGGGGCCGGGCGGTCGACTGGACCGTCCACTCGGTGACGGATGACCAAGCCGTGTTGCGTTCCGCCGGAGGTGTCGGCCCGTACCTCGAATTCCTCCGCACACCGGACGTGAAGACCGTGCCGGACCGCGTCCACCTCGACCTGCTGCCGTACCCCGGTGACGACACGGCAGCGGAGGTGGCCCGGGTACGGGCCCTCGGCGCCACGGATCTCGACGTCGGCCAGGGGGACGTCCCGTGGACGTGCCTGGCCGACCCGGAGGGCCACGAGTTCTGTGTCCTGGCGCCTCCTGACACGACACCCTGACGCCGTCCCGCCACCGGGGCCCGCGTACACGCGGGACCACGGGGGTCGCAGGAGGGACACAGTCACTGTCACCCTCACCGTCACGGCCGGTCTGCCGCGATGAGGCGTCGCAACGCGGCGTGTGCGGGCGGCCCCCAGGTGGGTTTGCCGCCGGGACGGCCCCGCACGCCGGCCTCTCCGATGAGAGCGCAGGAGAGGGCTTTCAACACCGCCCAGCCACGGGCGCGGCGCCGCGTCGCCGCGTCCGCGCCCGGCCGGTAGCCGTCATGGAAACGGTCGACGGCGCCGTCCGGCAGCAGTAGCCACGCCCCGGCGAGGTCGCAGGCCGGATCGCCCGCGAAGAGGTCGCCGAAGTCGATGACGCCGCAGAGAGTACCGTCCGCGGTGAGGACGTTGGCCGGATGCAGATCACCGTGGAGCCACACGAGCGGCCCCGCCCATTCGGGCGCCGCGACGGCGTCTTCCCAGACGGAACGGACGGCGTCCGGATCGGTGACCAAACCCAACTCGGTGGCCGAGGCCAGCGCTTGGGCGAACCCCTGGGTCTGGCCGGCCAGCGGCCCGCCACGGTCACGGCCCATCGGCGCACCCTCGGGGGCGGCCCGATGAAGGGCCGTCAGGAATCCGGCGAGGGTGGCTGCCGCCTCGGGGTCTGTGGCTGGGGCCTGGTCGGCGGGTGTTCCCGGCACCCAGGTGGTGACGATCCACGGCCGTGGAAAGAGCTCGGAGGGCTCGCCGAGGTACTGCGGTACGGGAACCGGGAGAGGCAGGTGTGGGGCGAGGGCGGGTATCCAGGTGTGCTCTTTACGCAGCAGCGCGTCCGCGGACCGCGTCGCCCAGGGCAGCCGGACGGCGAGCTCGTCGCCGACGCGCCACAGCTGGTTGTCCCAGCCCCGAGCGCCGAGCCGCACCGGGTGGTCGGCCAGGTCGGGACGCTGCTCACGCAGCAGATCACGGACCAGCTCCGCGGTGACGTCCATTCTGGTGTCGTTCATGCGTGCCGACGATAGCCGCACCCGGACACACCGTTCGAGGACGGCGTGCCCGCCGCCAGGGGGCCGGCGGCGGTGTGCGCCGCCGGCCCGGAGGGTCACCTCTGCTCGTGGCCGGGCAAGTTGGTCAGCCTGAACCGGACCACACCGTCCCCGGCCTCGACGGCGCTGGTGTCGTACTGCTCGAACCCGGCCTTCTCCAGCACGCGCACGGAGGCGGGGTTGGACAGTTCGACCCCTGCGACCACGGTGTGGACGCCGGGCGCGGTCAGGGCGAACGCGGAGAGCGCCCGGGTGGCCTCGGTGGCGTAACCCCGGCCCCGCCGGGAGGCGACGACGCCGTACCCGATCTCGACGACTCCCTCGGCGGGCGGCCAGAACAGTCCGATCGAGCCGACGACGAGGCCGCTGTCCCGTTCGACGATCAACCGGTGACCGTACGCATCGAGCCAGGCCGGGTTTTCACCGAAGAGACCCGCGATGACGCGGTCGCCGTCGGCGGGGAAGTCCTCGGCCCAGTCCTTCGGATGGACGGTCTCGTCGAGAACGGCCGCGGCGTCTGCCGTGGTCCAAGCGCGGAGCGCGAGCCGGTCGCTGGCGAGCTCGCTGAAGCCATGGGAAGTGGCGGTATGCACGGATGTCTCCTGGTCATGGTGGACGGTCCGTCCCGCGTCGCGTCAGCGGGTGGACCGGAAAAGGGCATGCTGAGAACGGCCGTTGACGGCCATATTCATCAACCTCCCGAATCCGTGCCCGCGTTCGCGCGCCATCCGCGCCGACGTGACGGTAACAGACGTGCACCGAGGAGACCCCTTGATTTCTTACTCGTACATCTGTTTGATTCCTGTGGCTCCAGGCACCTCCCTGGCCCTCCGGGACACAGGCCCCCGAACATGTCGCGGGAACCCCACGACAAGCTCAGTCTGGACCTATGGACCAAAGTCTGGACCTACGCAGAGCGGGCCCGGCGAACGCGGCGCGTCGGGTGCTGCTGCTCCCGGGCGGCATGTGCACCGCCGAGTTCTTCGCGGACGTGATGGGCCAGGCGGCGCCGGCCGAAGCGGGACTGGGCATGGTGGCGGCCACCTTGCCGGGGTTCGGCCGGACCACGCCACCGGCCGACCTGTCGATGGAGAACTACGCACGGCTGATGGGTGAGCTGGCAGCCACGGAGGGCTGCCAGGTGGTGGTGGGGCACAGTCTGGGCGCGAACGTCGCCATCGAGATGGCCGCCCTCGGTGTCTCCCCCGGCCCCCTGGTCCTTCTGTCACCGACGTTCTCGCGGGCGGACGAGGCCAAGTTCCTCGGGGTCCTGGACCAGGTGGGACGGGTGCCCGCGCTGGGGCCCCTGGCCTGGACGGCCATGCTGAAGGCGCTGCCCCCGATGATGAAGAAGGAGATGCTGAAGGGAGACATCCCCGAGGACCGCGCGGAGACGCTGGCGGCGGACCTGGGCAACAACGATCCGGAGTTCTGCCGCCATGTCACCCGGCACTACTACGAGTACCTCGCCCGGCACCCCTCACTGGTGGCCCGTCTGCACGCGTCGGGAGTGCGCTCCTGGGTCGTACGCGGCGACCGCGACGACATCGGCCTGAAGGACGAGGAGCGCCGGCAACTGGAGGCGGACCCGCAGATCACGATGGTGACGATCGCGGACGCGGGGCACGCGGTACTGGTGGAGCAGCCGGCACGGGTGGCCGAGGTGATCGTCGAGGCGGCGGAGTCGGTCCGGGGCTGACCCCGCGACCGCTGCCCGCGGACGCGGCCGGGTGGGAGCGGCACCAAGCCACCCCCACCCCGCCTCCTCAGCTCTCGTCCGAGGCCGTCATCAGTACTTGGTCAGCACGGGCTGAGCCAGTACACCCAGCCCCAGGGGGCGTGGCGGTCCTCGCTGTAACCACCGGGCGAGGTCCAGCCCAGGTTGCCGTTGACGTCGTAGAACCTGGCGTACAGGGTCGAGCGCTGGTTGTTGATCCAGGAGCCGGTCCCGGACCAGTAGATACGGTTCAGGTGGTTGCAGGTGAAGAGGATCATCTCGTCACCCGCGAAGTCCTCGCCGCTGTAGGCACAGACGTAGGTGTACGCGCAGTTGGCCGCCGCACCGCTGGGGGCGTACGGTGCGGCCAGATCGCGGGCTCGCTGCTCCCCGGGCAGGGCGAGCAGCAGAACGCCGTTGTCCAGGGCGATCTTGTTGGCCCCGATCTGCGTACCGTGCGTCTTCGCGAGGTAGCCGTCGACGCGGTTCTGGAGGCTCTTCGCCTGGGGGCCGCTCAGCCCGGCGCTTCTGGCCTGGGCCGAGAAGTCTCCGTGTCCGCCGCTGCCGGCTCCTTGTGCCGCGCCGGCGACGCTGGGGGCGGCCACGAGCGCGAGGATGGCCATGACCAGCGCCATTAATGCCTTACGTATACGCATATGTGCTCCTTCCGGTCTCGATGGCCGCCCGAAACCCGCAGGGGCGACCGGGAGTACTGCGTGGTGCGGCAAGGCGGGCGGGCGCCGGTGGGGGGCAGTACGTCGTTCGGCACTCCGTCCACCGGGAGCCTTCGTCGTGAGCCAATTGGCCGCAAGCGCGAACCGCGGCCCCGCAGGTCAGCCCGGGTGGAGAGGAGGACAATGGGGGTTGTCCGCCGGACAATCCCCCGGCAGTGGCGGGCATGCACTCCCGGGGGAGGCCGGGGGTGTCGAGCGGCACTCCCCCGGGTACTCGTGACGCGCCCGGACACCTTGGAAATCCCGGAGCAGAGCAGTACGGCTGTCACCGGGCGCCGCCGGAAGACGGCCGACGGCCTCGTTCCGGCCGCGCCCCGCACCGAAGGGAAACCCCTGATGAGCTCCCGCACCCCACGCCAGCGTCAGGCACACGGCACAGGTGCCGACCTGCTCGCCATCTACCTCAACGATCACCTGCTCGGTGCCACCGTCGGTGTCGAGCGGGCCCGCTATCTGGCCGAGGAATGCACGGACCCGGAGGTCACCAAGAGCCTGGAGCCCATCGCCAAGGAGATCGCCGAGGACCGGAAGAGCCTGGTGGGCATCATGCGGCGGCTCGACATCCCCGTACGCCGCTACAAGGTCTACGCGGGACGGCTGGCCGAACGGGTGGGACGGCTGAAGAGCAACGGCGGCCTGGTACGCCGGTCCCCCCTGACCACCCTGGTGGAACTGGAGTTCCTGCGTCTCGGGGTGGAGGGCAAGGCCGCCGCCTGGCAGACCCTGCGCGAGCTCACCGACAGCGAGGAGCGTCTCGACGGGCAGCAGCTCAACGTCTTGACCGATCGAGCGACACGTCAGCTGAGCACGCTGGAAGAGTTGCGCCGTCGCCAGGCGAGGAAGGTGTTCACCGACAACTGAGCGCGGAAGCGGCGGAGCGCGAGAGGTGACTCGCCCGGAGAGAGGATGCGGGGCCGGCACGACGTCCGCGGTCTCATCTGCGTCGGCACCGACCAGGTGTGATCCAGATCGCACGGCCTTCTTCTCCTTCTGCGGCAACCCCGGTGGCCACGGCGGCAACTGAGGGGGCGACAGAGCAGTACTCCGCTTCCATTTCCGCACAAGGAACACCACCCCATGCGCCCTTCCTCGCACCGCCGCCTCACCGGCCGCCGTCGCATCGCCCTGCTCTCCACCGGACTCGTCACGGCGGCGGGTCTCGGCTTCCTGCCGTTCGCCATGCAGGCCGACGCGGGGGCCGTCGACCTCGCGCACGCCGGCCTGGCCGCCAAGGACGGCTGGGCGTCGAGCGGTTCCGGCACCACGGGCGGACAGGCCGCCGACGCGGCCCACGACATCACCGTCACCACCCGGGCCGAACTGGTCAAGGCGCTCCGCGCGGGCCCGTCCGGCGCCCCCAGGATCATCCGGGTGAAGGGCCGCATCAACGCCAACACCGATGACCAGGACCGTCCGTTGACCTGCGCCGACTACGCCAAGGGCACGGGCTACTCGCTCGCCGCCTACCTCAAGGCCTACGACCCCTCGGTGTGGGGGCGGTCCAAGCGGCCGTCCGGCGCGCAGGAGTCCGCCCGGGCCGTGGCGCAGGCGCGGCAGGCCGAGCGGGTGGGCCTCGCCGTGCCCTCGAACACCACGGTCATCGGCGTACCCGGCACCGACGCGGGCATCAACGGCGGCAGCCTGCTGGTCCAGAAGGCGGACAACGTCATCGTCCGCAACCTGACCTTCGCCGACACCCGTGACTGCTTCCCCCAGTGGGACCCCAAGGACGGCTCCGAGGGCAACTGGAACTCCGCCTACGACGCCGTCACCCTGCGAGGGGCGACGCACGTGTGGGCCGACCACAACACGTTCACCGACAGCCCGCACTTCGACGCGTCGAACCCGCGCTACTACGGCCGCGAGTACCAGGTCCACGACGGTGCTCTCGACATCACCAACGCCTCGGACCTGGTGACCGTCTCGTACAACCGCTTCACCGACCACGACAAGACCATGCTCATCGGCAGCAGCGACAAGGACACGAAGCTGCGCGTCACCCTGCACCACAACGTCTTCCAGGGCATCGTGCAGCGCGCGCCGCTGGCCCGGGTCGGGCAGGTCCACCTCTACAACAACCACTTCGACACGACCGCGCGCGACGGCTACACCCACAGCTACAGCGTGAACGCGCGGGCCGGCGTCCAGATCGTGGCGCAGAACAACTACTGGACCCTGTCCTCGGACCGCAAGGCCTCCCAGCTTCTGTCGGGCGACGGGACGGGCGCCTTCGCCGGCAGCGGGAACATGGTCAACGGCTCGGTCACCGACCTCGTCGCGGTCCACAACGCCTCGAACAGCAAGAAGATCAAGTCCGAAGTGAAGTGGCAGCCCGTCCTGTCCGCCGGGCTGGAGTCGTCCGCGGCCGGCCTGCCCACCTCCCTGACGCACCGCGCGGGTTCGGGCGTCCTGAAGTGATCCGTCGCCCCGGTGCCCGGGCGTTATGACGCCGCCCGGGCACCGGGGCGGGCCCGCGCGGAGAAAGCGGTCCCCGCATGACATGGAGAGAGCTGACCGAATGCTTGGTATGCTCACCGGCCCCGTCACCAACGACGGGCACGAACACCGGCGCTGGCTCGGGCCGAGCACGGGCACACCCCACGGAGACTTCGGCATGGCCCTTGATGACGCATCCGCGGAGTTCCACGACTTCTTCGAGCGTCACCATGCCGAACTGGCGCGTCTCGCGTACCTGTTGACCGGCGAGGCGGACACCGCCGACGACCTGGCGGCCGACGCCTTCGTCGCGCTCTGGCACCGCTGGGACCGTGTCCGGGGCGCCGACCACCCGGTGGCCTACGCGCGCGGCGTGGTCACCAACATGGCGCGCGCCCGCATCCGTGCCCTCACCCGTGAACGGCGCCGGATCCACCTCTTCTGGGCAACCCTCCCCGGCCGCGCGCACCACCCGGACGTGGACGCGGTCGTGGACGTGCGCCGCGCGCTGGCCCGACTGCCGTTCCGCAAGCGTGCCTGCGTCGTCCTTCGCCACGCCCTGGACCTGTCGGAGAAGGACACCGCCCTCGCCCTCGGGACGTCCGTCGGTACTGTGAAGAGCCAGACCTCCAAGGGCATGGCCGAGCTGCAGCGCATCCTGGGGGCGCAGGCCGCCGAGGAACTGAGCGGAACGAGGAACTGATGGAGGACCTGAAGCGCCGGCTGCGGGACGCGGCGGCGGCTCACGAGCCCGACCGGGACGGTATGTTGTCCCGCGTCCACCAGGGCATCGCTCCCGGTCCCCGTCCCCGGCGCCGGGCCGCAGGGCCGCTTTCCTGGCCCCGTGTCACCCTCGCCACGGTCGCCGCGACGGCAGCGCTCGCGGGGGGCGGATTCGCGATCGCCGGCATCGTCCACGGCGGCGGTCCCGGACGCGAGGTCGCCACGGTCCCGGCGGCGCCCTCTCCCCCGTCCACCCCGGACCGCACCCCTCAGTCCTCCGCCCCGGCCGCGCCCTCTCCCCCGTCCACGCCGGACCGTACCCCTCACTCCTCCGCCCCGGCCGCGCCTCCCCGTTCGCAGGACGGGCCGCTGCGGTCCGAGGCGGTCGTCGACCCGCACGCCAACGCCTACTGGGCCCAGAGCAACGTCACCTTCCACACCGGTGTGTCCCTGGGCGCGCTCACGGTGGAGGTCCGCATCGCCCAGACGGGCGGTGTGGCCTCCACCGGCGCGTGGCGGACCCTGCCCGCCCAGGACTTCACCCTGACCACCGTCGACGGGGAGGGCGCCCTCATCTACCGGTGGACCCTCAAGCCGGGCCGGACCGTCCCACCGGGACAACATGTCTTCGCCGTGCAGTACAACCACGCCCCCGGCCGGCGAGCGGTGACCGCCGACGTCTACACCGCCTCGGCCACCACGTCGAAGGGGAAGCCGTACACCGTCACGGGAAAGTTCCGCCCGGCGCCGGCCGCGAAGGGCTGAAGCGGCCGGGAACGCGGTGTGCCGTCACGCCGGGGGCAGGGAGCCCGGGAGTCGCGCGAGGGCGCGGCTGCCGGGCTCCTTGCTCTTCCTTGCGGTTACGGGGTCCAGTCGCCGAGCCACTCCGCGACCTGCTGGTTCGCGGCCTGGGCGTCGGTCAGGATGGGCCGGTCGGCGCTCTTGGGACCGGCGCCGGGACCGGTGTTCGCGTACTCGGCGAACCGGTCCTCCTTCCAGGAGAAGCCGCCCATGTCGCTCCAGGGAGTCCGCTTGATCGCGGCGCTGAGGCGTGAGTCGCGGACGGTGGTCTGGGGGTCGACGGTCTTGTCACCGCCGGGGTGCCAGTTCCGGCCGAGGGCGAAGGAGGACGCGGTGACATCACCGTTGACCGTGGAGCGGTTGATCAGGATGCCGTGGCGGCCCGCCGGGGTGCTCGGGGCGGTGATGTACCCGGCCGAGCTGCCGTTCCAGCGCTTCTTGAGGGTGATGACCGACTGGTCGACCACGGCGGTGGCACGGCCGAAGATGAAGTCGACGTTGCCGACGATGTAGGAGCGGGTGACGTACACGCGCCCGGGCTTGTCCTTCGCCGCGGTCTCCATCTCCAGGGTGTCCTGGTCGCCGGTGACGATGAGGCCGTCCAGCACGATCCGGTCCGCGGTCGTGAGCAGGGCCACAGCCTGGTGGTCCTTGAGGGACTGGTGCGAGGCCTCGTCGAAGTCGTTGGAGACGGTGAGGTTGCGCAACTGGGAGTCGTCCGCGCGCACGGCGACGGTGGCACTGCCCGGAGTGCCGTACGTGCCCGAACCGTCCGGCTTGCGCATACCGGCCGCGTTGCCGTACACGATCACCGTGTCCTTGCGGCTCTTGCCCGAGCCCTGGATGGTCAGGTGCGGCTTGTTCGCCGGAACGTCGACCGTCTCGCGGTACGTACCCGGCTTGACCGAGATGACCACCCGGGAGGAGTTGCCGGCGGGTACGGCGTCCACCGCGGCCTGGACCGTCCTGTACTGGCCGGTGCCGTCCTTGGCGACGGTGAGGGTCCTGGTGGCCGCGGCGGCGTTCGTGGCCGTCCCGCCCAGGGAACTCCTCGGGCCGGCTCCGGACTTCACCAGCGCGGGCACGTTGCCGGCCGCGTCCGCGGTGTAGCGGTAGTACGTCTTCGGGTCGAAGGCCGTACCGCCGCCGCTCTCGTTGCGCCCGCTCGTGCCGGAGAAGATGTTGCCGCGCTGGACGAGGGCGGCGCCGGAGTCCTTGATGACGGGGTTGTTCATGCCCTGGAAGTAGGAGTTCTCCAGCACCATCCGCGTCCTGCCGCGGGCGTAGTTGCCGTAGGAGGACTTGATGGCGGTGCCGGGGACGTCTTCCAGGAAGTTGTTGTAGAGGTGCGCGTGGGCGGCGTTGTCCGTCGACGGGTTGCGCTGCTCGGTCTCGCGGATCCAGTTGTGGTGGACCGTGATGTCGGTGACGACGTTCGGGGTCCATCCGATGCCGAAGGCCTTGTTGGCGTTGCTGAGCCTGTTCCAGGACACCGTCACGTAGGTGCTGTCCTTGCGGACGTCGATCAGTCCGTCGGCGGTGTGCCGCAGGTCGTTGTGGTCGATCCACACATGGTGGGCGCCATCCATCTGGACGGCGTCGAAGTCGTGCTTCTTGTCGTTCCAGACGCCCTGGTAGGAGTCCCCGATCGTCAGGTTGCGGATGATGACGTTGTGCACGCCCTGGCCGAGGAAGAAGCCGCCGCCGAGGATGCGTCCCAGCGTCCCGGAGCCGATGATCGTCTTGTGCGAGGCGACCTTGATCTCCTTGCCGACGGGGGCCATGTCGATCGTGCCGGCGACGACGATGACGTACGGCTCCGGGGCGGTGGCATACCTTTCGAGGTCGGCGAGCGTCCTGACGGTGACGGTCCTGCCGTCACGGCCGCCGTAGGTGCCGTTCTGGCCGAGCGCGTTGACGGAGGCGAACCCGTCGGCGGCGGCGGTCGCCCACGTCGGGGCCTCCGCCGCCGCGGCCTTCTCCTCGTGGCCCAGCCCCAGTCCGAACACGGACCCGTACGCCAGGACGCCGGACGCGGCCAGCGCCAGCGGCACGCCGATGACCAGCGCCTTGTGCGGTCTGCGGTGACGGGACGTGCGGCGGGTCGAACTCATAGGTGGTTTCCATTCCGTGCGGAGTAACGATCGGTACCTGGTTGCCGCCGCGGTGCGAATGGTTGCCGTGCTCGCCGAGAAAAGTCGAAAGGCCGTCAGATCGTCAGGTCGTCAGTCGCGGTGCGCGCGCGGGGGTCGGCCGGCCCGGAGCGAGCCGTGACCCTCCGCTGGCGCACATACCCGGTCGCGGCCAGCGCGAGGGCCAGCCCGCCGGTGAAGTACACCTGGACCCGCGTCCCCGAGTCGACGCCCATCAGGACCAGGACGCCCACCACCCCGGCGAGAGCCACCCAGGTCAGATACGGGAAGCCCCACATCCGCACCGCGAGCTTCTCCGGAGCTTCGCGCTCCAGGCGGCGCCGCAGCACCAGTTGGGACACCGCGATGAAACCCCACACGATCAGTACGACCCCGCCGACCATGTTGAGCAGCCAGGCGAAGACCGTGGTGGGCCACCAGTACGACAGGAGCACGGCGAAGAAGCCGAACGCGCACGACACGAGGACCGCGGCGCGCGGGACCCCGCCGGAGAGCCTGCCGAGGAAGGCGGGCCCCTGGCCGCGTGAGACCAGTGAGTGGGCCATCCGGGAGGAGCCGTAGATGTTGGCGTTCATCGCGGACAGCAGCGCGACGAGGATGACGGCCTCCATGATGCGCGCGCCGCCGGGGACGCCGAGCCGGTCCAGGACGGCGGCGTACGGGCCGGAGCCGGTGACCGCCGGGTCGTGCCATGGGACGAGGGTGACGATGGCCAGCATGGAGCCCACGTAGACGATGGCGATCCGCCACATGGTCGTCCTCACCGCCCTGGCGACGCCGCGCACCGGGTCGTCGGACTCGGCAGCCGCGATGGTCACCGTCTCCAGGCCGCCGTAGGCGACGACGGAGGCGAGCAGTCCGACGAGCAGTCCGCCGACGCCGGTGGGCAGGAACCCGCCGTCGTGCAGGAGGTGTGCCGTGCCGGGGGAACGGGTGCCGGGCAGCAGGCCCAGGACCGCCAGTACGCACAGGACGAGGAAGAGCGCGATGGCGCCGATCTTGAGGGCGGCGAACCAGAACTCGAACTCGCCGAAGTTCGACACGGCGGCCAGGTTGGCGCCGCAGAAGAGCGCCATGAAGACCAGCACCCACAGCCAGGACGGGGTGCCCGGGAACCAGCCCTGCATGATGTGGGCGGCGCCGATCGCCTCGATCCCGACGCCCACGACGAGCAGGGTCCAGAACATCCAGCCGGCGGTGAATCCGGCCCAGGGACCGATCGCGCGGTCGGCGTGCACGGAGAACGATCCGGAGGCCGGGTCGGCCGCGGACATCTCGCCGAGCATGCGCATCACGCACATCACCAGCACGCCGGACACGGCGTAGGCCAGCACGATCGAGGGTCCGGCGGCGGCGATCCCGGCGCCGGAGCCGACGAAGAGCCCGGCCCCGATGACGCCACCGAGGGCGATCATCGAAAGGTGCCGCTGTTTGAGCCCGTTGGAGAGCGGTGTGTCCTGGCTGTGCTCGTTCCGAAGTGGGGAGGGGGAGGTGAGGGTGCGGCTCATGACGGAGAAAGCCTGTCCAGTTGCTGAGATCGAAGTACGCCCGATTGTGAGACGATTCAGCGATCTTCTGTCTGGTCTGTCCGTTATCCGGAAATTTCCCTCACCGACAGTGACGAGGCCCGTACGTGATCACGGGCCCCCGACACCCCCCACCAGCCGGGCCGGGGCTACCTCGGTGCCTCGAAGCCGCCGATCTCCCGCTCCAGCAGTTCGGCCAGCCGCAGCGGGGTGCGGTCCTCGAACATCGGGCCGATGAGCTGCACCCCGACCGGCAGCCCCTCGGGGGACCGGCCCGCCGGTACGGCGGTGGCGGGCAGACCCGGCATGGTGGCCACAGCGGCCCAGACGAGCTGGTCCAAGTACGGATAGTCGACGCCGTCGATGTCGAGCCGGCGTTCGAGCGAGTCGGGGTTGTGGTCGTGCGGGAACGCGGGGGTGGGCGTGATCGGACACACCACGGCGTCGAACTCCGCGAAGAGCCGCCGCCAGCCGTGGCGGTGGAGCTCGCGACGGTTGTTCGCCTCCGTCCAGTCGCGGTGGCTGCACACCAACGCGCGCAGCCGCGCCGCGTCCAGGCTCTGGTCCTCCGCGCCGAGCTGGGCGGCGCGGGCGCGCAAGTGCTCGTACGCCTCGACGGGGAAACGCGCGCCGGTGCCGGCGAACATCAACTGCGTGTAGATCGTCGCGTTCTCGGTCAGGTCGGGCAGCAGCGGACTGTGCCGCTCGACACGGGCGCCGGCGCCCGCCAGCGCGTCGGCCACCCGGTTCACCCCGGCCCGCACCGCGGACCCGGTGGGAATGAGCGGATGCTCCTCCAGCACCAGCACCCGGAAGTCGCCCAGCCGCTCGTGGCGCGCGGGCGGCAGGGCCACGTCGTACGCCACACCGAACGTCAGCGGGTCCGGCCCGGCCATGACGTCGAGCAGGAGCGCGAGGTCGCGGGCGCCGCGCGCCATGGGACCGACGACGGCGAGGTCGTGGGTGACCGGCAGGGCGGGCGCGGGCGGCGGGGTCATACCGCGGTCTGCCACCAGTCCGAGCGACGGCTTGTGCGCGTAGACACCGCAGAAGTGCGCGGGGGTGCGCAGCGAGCCGCCGATGTCGGAGCCGATGGACAGCGCACCGAACCCGGCCGCGAGAGCCGCCGCGGAGCCGCCGGAGGAGCCGCCCGCCGTACGGGCGCGGTCCCAGGGGTTGTTGGTGGTGCCGTAGAGGTCGTTGAAGGACTGCACGTCCTGGAGCCCCACCGGCACGTTCGTCTTGCCGAGCACCACCGCGCCCGCCGCCTTGAGCCGCGACACCTGTACCGCGTCCTCGTCCGGTATGTAGTCCCGGTGCGCCGGCATGCCCCAGGTCGTGGGCAGACCGGCGATGTTGTAGGACTCCTTGACCGTGACCGGGACGCCGAGCAGCGGGCGGTCCTCGCCGCGGGCGCGCGCCTCGTCGGCGGCGCGCGCGGCGGCCCGTGCACGGTCGAAGTCCGGCAGGCAGATCGCGTTGATGGTCCTGTCGTCCCGCTCGATACGGGCGATGGCCTCGTCGGTCAGCTCCGCCGAGGACACTTCACCGGCACGCAGGGCGGCCGTGAGCTGCTCGGCCGTCGAATAGTTCCGCTCCATGGATCCGACGGTACCGGCCGCCGCGTGAGGGCATGAAATACCGTCTCGTACAACAGGTTTGGGGGCAGAGTGGTGTGCCCTCAGCGCACCGGGAAGCCGAAGGAGTAGCCCTGCTGCTTGAGCCAGGGAAGGATCCGGCGCAGGGCCTGGACCGTCTGGGTACGGTCCCCGCCCGCGTCGTGGAACAGGATGGTCGGTCCGTTGTGCAGTTCCCGTTCGACGGTGGCGACGATGGCGTTCGTACCCGGACGCTCGAAGTCCTTGCTGTCCACGTTCCAGCCCAGCGGACGCATGCCCCGGGAAGCGGCGAGCTCGCGGCTGTACGGGGTGAAGGCGCCACCGGGTGCCCGGTAGTACATCGGCCGTACGCCCCCGGACGCCTTGGTGATCATGCGTTCGGCGTCGAGGATCTGCTGCGACTGGTAGGCCTGGGGCTTCTTGTCCATGGCAGTGTTGTGCGACACCGTGTGGTCGCACAGCCGGTGCCCGGCCGCGACGACCTGCTTCACGAGGTCGGGGTGGGCCTGCGCCTGCGTGCCCACCATGCAGAAGGTGGCCTTCACGCCGTACTCCCGCAGCACGTCGAGCACCTGCGGGGTCCACCGGGGGTCGGGGCCGTCGTCGATGGTGATGTTGACGCCGTGGGGCCCCGCCTCCGAGGCGTGGGCGATGGTCGTCGCGACCGTCTTGGCGTCCCCGGCCCGCGTGGCGGGCGCGGACACCTTGGGCGACGGCTCGTCCGAGGGGCCGGCCTGGGCGGTCCATACCGAGGCACCGGTGGCGAGCACCGTCACTCCGATCGCCGCGCCGACCACCTTGCCGTACCAAACCCGCCCGCCGCCGTGCCGTGCCATGTCCGCCCCTTTGCGCAGTCCCTCGCCGAACCCGGTCGCCCTGCGACCACCTGACAGGACGAGGCACACGGGCGAAGGGATGCCTCCGTTACGGATCACGGACATTTCCGGGAAGGTTCGCGGACAACTCCCCTCGGACGGCGGTCAGATATGCAGGGATTAGTCCTGATTTACACCTATATGACATCGGCACACACCGTCGGGCACCGTCCTGCCGGGCAGGCCCGCGGTGCGGCGGTCGGAGAGGGTGGCCGCTCCTTCCCCGCGGGGGAGAACCGGCACCTGGACGGGCGGTCCGGACCGCCCTTCGGGCTTCGCTTCGCCGGGGAAACCGCGTAACCTCCTCGCATCCCGGGACCGCGGGCCCGCAGGGGCCCGCCCGGCGCTCCGGGAGGCGCCGGCCGGGACGGTCGGCGGATGATCCGTAGTGGCGGGAGCAGGTCCCGCGGCGTGCCATGCTCGTTGCATGACGGACCACGAGGAGCTGGTGGTGGCGGGGACGAGCGGCTTCGGCGCACCCGGCGGCGACCCCGTGCTCGCGCCGAGCCGCTACGCGCTTCCCGGCGCATCGGCTGCCGGAGACGACGCGGCGCCCGCCGCGCCGCTCTCCGCCGTGCAGCAGGTGCTCGACGGCCTGCCCGGCTCCGCGATCTTCCTGATGCCGCTGTACGGGGACGACGGACAGGTCTCGGACTTCCGGATCATGGCGGCGGCACCCGAATCGATCGACATCGGGGCCCGCCGGGGCAAGGAACTGGTCGGGCTGAGCGTCCTGGAGACCTACCCGAGCGTGGCCGGCACCGAGCTGTGGGAGGGATACCTCCAGGTACTGCGGAGCGGTGTCCGCTACGAGGGCGACCCGTTCGAGTACGAGGAGGTCCTCGCCGGCATACCGCGCCTGTCCCGCTTCGCCGTCCGGGCCGCGCCCTGCCAGGACGGCCTGATCGTCTCCTGGGTCCGCCTGGACAGCGGGGAGCGCGAGCAGCGCCGGCTCACGGTGATGCAGCGGCTGGGCAGGATGGGATGGGCGGACTGGGACCTGACCCAGTCCGTGATCACCTGGTCGGACGAGGTCTATGCCATGTTCGGCCGCGACCGGTCCCTGGAGCCGATGACGCTTCAGGACCTGGCCGCCCAGGTCGTCACCGAGGACCGTGTGGCCCTGGCCCGGGCCGTGCGGACTCTGCTGCGGCAGGGCAGGCCCGCCGACCACACCTTCCGGATCAACACGCCCGGGGGTGAGATCCGGCACGTACGGATCGTCGCGGAAGCCGAGATGGACGTCCTGGAGCACCCCGTGGAGGTCCACGGCTTCTTCCAGGACCTCACCCCCGAGAAGCGGACCCAGCAGCAGCTGCTGGCACACCAGCAGGCCGCCCTGGCCCAGCAGAGCCTCCTGACCGCCGAACGCGACCTCGCCGGCCGTCTCCAGCACGCCCTGCTGCCCCTGCCGCAGCAGTCCCTGCGCCTCGCGGGGCTCACCGTGGAAGTGGCGTACCAGCCTCTTCAGGAAGGGCTCAACGTCGGCGGCGACTGGTACAGCGCGATCGAGCTGCCCGACGGGGGCGCCCTGCTGGTCATCGGTGACGTCGCCGGCCATGGCCTGGACGCGGTCGCGACGATGGCCCAGCTCCGCTTCACCGCCAAGGGCATGGCGATCACCGGCATGCCCCTGCCCACGATCCTCGCCCGGCTCAACACGCTGCTGCTGCACACGTCCGAGCGGAGCTTCGGCACGGCCACCATGATCATGGCCCATTTCGATCCCGCCACGTCCGAGCTGACCTGGGTGCAGGCCGGCCATCTGCCGCCCCTGCTGCTGCGCGAGGGCCGGGCGAGCTATCTGCCCGCTCCCCACGGCATCCTTCTGGGGGCGACGACCACACCGCGTTACGAGGCCGCCTCCCTGCGCCTGGTACCCGGCGACCATCTGCTGCTGTACACCGACGGCCTGGTCGAGAAGCCGGGCGAGGACCTCGCCGAGGGCCTGGCCCGGCTGGTAAGCGCCGCCGATGCGGGAAACGGGAGCCGCGTCCTGGACGGCATCCTGGACGCGCTGGTCACTCCGGAGGGCCGCCGCGACGACATCTGCGCCCTGCACATCAGTCTGTGAGGGACGGCGGGTCCGCGACGGACGGCCGCGCGACCGACCGCCGGGCCAGGGGGGCAGCCCGTCCGCCGGTCGGACCGCTCGGCCGCCCGCTGACGGTGGCCGAGCGCGCGTGAGCGTTCAGATCCTCCTGGCGCCGTAGAAGCTGCCGAGGTAGCTCATCTTCTCGTAGCGGACGAAGGCTCCCGGCTTCGGGGCGTGCAGGACCATGCCGTTGCCCGCGTAGATGCCCACGTGCAGAAGGTTGTTGAAGAAGACCAGGTCGCCGGGGGCGAGCTGGCTGAAGCTGACCGGGCTGCCGTCGTTGATCTGCGTGTAGGTGACCCGCGATATGTGGACGTTCACCTGGGCGAAGGCCCACTGGGTGAGACCCGAGCAGTCGTAGGAGTCGGGGCCTTCGTGGCCGGACTGGTACGGCTTGCCGATCTGTGTCGCGGCGGCCTGCAGAGCGGCGTATCCACGCCCGGAACCCGGCTTCTCCTGGCCCAGGTTCACGCGCTCGCCGGCGTCACGGCTGGCGCGGTTCTCGTCCTGCTGGATCGTGGCGCGCTCGGCGGTGGTAAGGGTGTTGAGGAGCTTCTGCGCCTCGGCGAGCTTGCCCTGGAAGGCCTTCTTCTTCTCACCGGCCGTCTTGCGGACGTCCGCGAGGGCGGCGAGCTTGCGCGTGGCCTCCGCGCGCTTCTGCGCCAGGGCCCGCTGCTTGGACTGGATGGTCTGGAGGGCCTCGGCCTGCCTTCCGCCCAACTGGTCCATCGCGGAAGCCTTGTCGAGGTAGCTGTCCGGGTCGGCGGAGAGGAAGAGGGCGACGGAGGGGTCCAGACCGCCGGTGCGGTACTGGGCGCTGGCGAGCGAACCGATGCCGTTGCGCAGGACGTTGAGCTCGGCCTGGCCACGGGCCACCTGGTCCTGAAGGGCCGTCACCTCCTTCTGGAGGGCGGTCTGCTTCTCGTTGGCCCCGTTGTACTCCTCGGTGGCCTTCTCCGCCTGGTGGTAGAGCTCGTCGACCTTCGACTTCACCTCGTCCTTGCTCGGCTTGGCAGGCGCGGCGTTGGCGGCCTGGGAGCTGAGCGCGACAGCCGCGGCGGCCGTCGCGGTGAACACGCTGACGCGCGCGCGGCTCGGATTTCTGGGACGACGGTGGGACCCCACGGTAGGCAGCTCCTTCTTCCTCAGAGCCGCCGAACTACGCAGACATGGCGGCTGCTTCGCCGGCACCCCGATTGGGTGAACGATCGCGCGAAGGTTCGAGACCTGACCCTAGTGACCGAGTTGTGATCTGTTCAAATCCTCGTGAGCAAAATCTGGATCCAAGGGCACAGTTTTCCCACATATCGCACACCTGGTACGGGTCGGGACGGCCCCGGAGGTGTGGTGGGCTCCTATGGCGAGATTCGCGCGACGCGTCCTAGATCTCGACGTACGCGACGACCACCACGGTCTTGAGGGCGGTCACGTAGTACAGGACGCGCACGGCTTCCATCTCGTCGATGTACTGCCGCAGTCGGGGGCCGGCGCTGCTGCCCGGGAGCGGCTCGCCGAGGTCGGGATCGACGGAGATGACGACCAGGGCGCGGTCCAGGGCATGCACCTCGGCCTCACTGGTGGTGTTCTCCACCTGTTTGGCGGCGGCGTCGGAGAAGGCGATCCGGGCGCGGCTCGGCCCGTGCCGGGGGGCCATCAGGCCGTACCCGGACGCTGGGCGGCGAGGCGGGTGAGATGAGCCTCGCGCAGCTCCTCCCAGGGCGTGCAGCCCTCGACCGGCGGCAGCCCGTTCTCCGCGATGTCCTCCAGGACGGCGGCGAGCCGGTCGGCCGTGGCGCGGGCCTTGGCCGCGTACGCGCGCACCGCTTCGGCTGCTGCCGGCTCCAACTGCTGCCGTGCGGCGGTACCGGGGGCCGACTGTTCGCTCATCGACAGCTCCAGAGGCGCGGAAGAGGCCTTGTCCGCTCACCACGGTATCGCCGCGCCGGGGAATCCGGGACCGCTCCGCTGAAGCCGCCCCGGGCGCACGCAAGACCGGTGTACGGGCCGCGGACGCCACCGACGTGGGCACAGTAGCCGTGGACGCGGCAAGCCCGTTCCTGCCGCTACGACACCGCTCGGGAAACCACCCTCGCCGCGTCCGCGATCAGCTTGTTGTCGTAGTCGGCGTCCTTCGCGCCACGGTTCGACACGATCGCCATGACGATCGGCGCGCCGTCGGGACGCCATACCACCGCGATGTCGTTACGGATGCCGTAGACGCCGCCCGCACCGGTCTTGTCACCGACCGTCCAGCCCCGGGGGACTCCGGCGCGGATGAGCTCGCCCCCGGTGGTGTTGGTCCGCAACCACCGCGTCAGCCGTGCGCGTTCGGCGGGACGGAGGCGGTCGCCGAGGGCGAACGCGCGCAGGTCCTGGGCCAGGGCGCGGGGTGTCGTGGTGTCCCGTACCGCTCCGGGGGTCCACTGGTTGAGGTCCGGCTCGCGGCGCTCGACGCGGGTCACCGTGTCACCCGCCTCCCGCAGGGCGTTCTCCAGACCCTTCGGTCCACCGAGCGCGTCGAACAGCAGGTTCCCGGCCGTGTTGTCGCTGTAGCGCACGGCGGCGTCGCACAGCTCGCTCAGCGTCATCCCAGTGTCGACGTGCTTCTCGGTGACGGGCGAGTTGGCCACCAAATCGTCCCTGGAGTAGGTGATCACCTTGTTCATACCGTCCAGGGAGTACTTCCGCAGGACGGCCCCGGCGGCGAGCGCCTTGAACGTGGAGGCGTAGGCGAACCGTTCACCGTCGCGGTACGCCACCTCGCGGCCGTCGCCGGTGTTCACCGCGTACACCCCGAGCCGCGCCCCGTACGTGCGCTCCAGCTCCTTGAACGCGGCCAGGGGCGGCTTGGCGTCCGTCTGCGGCCGTGTCGTCGCGGTGGGACGTTCCGAGGACGGCGTCTTGCCGTCGGCCTGCGCGCAGGCCATCAGGGGAAGGCTGGCGAGCAGGGCGAACCCGCCCAGCGTGGCGCGTCGCGCGCGTGAGTACTGCATGTTCCCACCTCCAAGTACCGCTGCTCCAGGGCGTCCTACCGCGGCGCTTTCACCGGAGCGGTAGTGCCCGGTTCCTTGACGAGACGGTCACCGGCGCCGAGCGACTCCCACAGGGCCTTCTCCACGCGGACCTTCTTGGCCGTGCCGTCCTGCAAGCGGACCTCGACGTAGTGGAAGAGGTTGCTGCCGTCGGTCATCCCCTGGGACTTGTCGATGACGACGCCGTCCCAGACATCTTCTTTGTGTACTTTGCGAGACTTGAACATATCGCCAGGGTAGTCGGCCCGCCGCCGAGGCCTCCGGACGCTTGTGCAGGGAGTGCCAGTCCCTGGATCGGCCGGTCTCTCCCGGCCGCGGTACCGGCCGGGCCAGTGTGGTCACCGGCGCCGGGAAACGGCGTCACGGCAGTGTGAGGGCGGGCGTTGGCCGACACCCCCCGCCCCCTCCCGCCCGTACCACTCACAGGAGGCGTAGAAGGACATGCCCAAGATTTCCGCCGAAGACAAGAACCTCACCGTCCTCAACATCTTCACCACCGACGCGCCGGAGAAGCAGGAGGGTCTGCTCGGCGCGATGCGCGAGATCGTCGACTCGGCGGCCTACCCGGGCTGGATGTCGTCGACCGTGCACGCCGGTGTGGACGAGCCGGGCACGGCCAACTTCATCCAGTGGCGCAGCCGCGCCGACCTGGAGGACCGGTACAACGCCGAGGAGTTCGAGCACCGTACGCTCCCGCTCTTCGGTGAGCTGACCACCTCGATCCGGCTGCTCCAGAACGAGATCGTCTATTCCCGCTCCGCGTCCGGCGATCGGGTCGACATCTCTCCGGCCCGCGGCGACTACACCGTCATCACGGTCTTCGGCGTCGAGGAGAAGAACCAGGACGAACTGGTGGACGCGCTCGGCCCGTCGATGGACTTCCTCAGTGACGTTCCGGGCTTCGTCTCCCACACGGTCCTCAAGGGCATCGCCGCCCGCGGCTTCGAGGGCTCCTTCGTGATCTCCTACTCGCAGTGGGAGAACAAGGAGGCCTGGGACGCCTACCAGGCCGTCGCACAGGACGACAAGCCCGCCGCCCGCCAGGACGCCGAGCGCCGCACCGGGTCGCTGCTCACGTCGGTCGACTCCAACACCTACCGGGTCGTCCACACCCGCGCCGCGGGTCAGTGACGAGCAGGCGCCCCGGGACCTAGGCGCTGACCACCTCCCGTACCGCCGCGAGGAACTCCTCCGTCCGCGGGTGTGTCGGGTGGGCCGGGCGGGCGAGGTAGACCGTGGTGGCGGGCGCGTCCGCGAGCGGGACGAAGCGCACGCCGGGGTGGCCGTGGCTCTCCGCCGTGCCCACGGCCCCCACGCCGAACGCGCCGCCGATGGCGATGAGGTTCAGCCACTCGTCGACGTTGTGCACCTCGACCGTGCGGTGCGGGCGCTGCGCCGGGGGCCACAGGTCCACCGAGGCAGTGCCGGTGTCCGGCCACAGCGCCAGCGGGAGGGGCGGGCCGGAGGTGAGCTCGGCCAGCCGCACCCGGTCGCGGCCGGCGAGCGGGTGGTCGTCGGGCAGGGCCGCGACCCGGTCCTCGGTGTAGAGGGCTTCGGTGTGGATACGCGGGTCGGCGGGGACGGTCCGCAGCACCGCCACATCCGTGTCACCGGTGGCCAGGCCCGCGGTGCTGTTGTCCTGGCGGACCACTTCGAGGAGCGCGTGCGGGTGGGCCTGGCGCCAGGTACGCAGCAGCGGCACGGTCTGCTGCCCGAGGACCGCGCAGGTGTAGCCCAGGCGCAGTGGCCGGTCCACGGCCCGGGTGTCGGCCAGCGCCGCGTCGAGGTGGGCGAGGATGGCGCGCCCGTGCCCCAGCAGGGTCGCGCCCGCCTCGGTGAGCTCCAGATGCCGGGAGGAACGGTCGACCAGGCCGACTCCCACGCGCGTCTCCAGCTGGGCGAGCGTACGGGAGAGGGCGGGCTGCGTCATGTGCAGCCGGGCCGCCGCGGCGGTGACCGTACCCGCCTCGGCGATGGCGGCCAGGGCCCTGAGGTGACGCAGTTCCACATCCATGCCTGTAGAGCATAGTCCCTGTCCAGATGGCATTTCCGGACGATGAGCGGGACCCGTAGCGTCGGATGCGCCGGGTGATCGCCCCCGGCTCCACTCCCCGGGGCACTCCCCTGGGGCCGCCCGGTATCTCCGGGTGTTCGTTTTCCAGGCATGGGACGGTGAGTTGTGAGGATTCTTCTGGTCGGCGCGGCCGGCACGCTGGGCTCCGCGGTGCACAGGGCGCTCGCGGAGCGTGGCCACGAGGTGATCGGCGTGGGCCGCACGAGCGGGGACCTGCTCGCCGATGTCACCGACCCGCAGGCGGTGGCCCGGCTGTACGAGCAGGCCGGTCCGCTGGACGCGGTGGCCGTCGCGGCGGGCGCCGCCGTGTTCAAGCCGCTGGCCGAACTGACCGCCGACGACTTCGCGGCGACGTTGCGCGGCAAGGCGCTCAGCCAGGTGGACCTGGTGCGTCAGGGCGTCCGGCACGTTGCCCCGACCGGCTCGTTCTCGCTGATCAGCGGCATCCTCACGGAGGAGCCGATCGTGGCCGGAGCGGCGGCGTCCGCGGCCAACGGCGCGGTGGAGGCGTTCGTACGCGCCGCCGCGATCGAGCTCGCGCCGCAGCGGATCAACGCGGTCAGCCCGACGGTGGTCGAGGAGTCCCTGCCCGCCTACGGGCCGTTCTTCGTGGGCATGGAGGCCGTGCCCGCGGCGCGCGCCGCGATGGCTTACGTCCGCTCCATCGAGGGTGCGCAGACGGGGCAGATATACCGCGTGCACTAGTGCCCGGGAGCCTGGGTTTGGCCTAGCCGTACCGGGGGGAACCCACGCACCTCCGAGGGCGCGGCGGCCCCGGGCGCCATGCCGTACGGACCGGGGCACCTCGCCCGGATGGCACGCATCCGGGCAGGCGGCGCGGTCCGGACCGGTCGTTGCCGAGGCCGGGTCCACCGCGCCGCCTCCGCCCGCACGGCGATGAGCGCCGGTGGGCTCAACGGCCCGGCAGGGCCTGCCCGGTCGCCGGTGTGCCCTCGCTCCACAGGCGCGGGCCTCCCCGGTCGCGCAGGCGGCGCAGGAAGGACAGGACGCCCGCGCTGCCCGTGGCCCATCCCGGCCCGGACGCGGCCAGGGTGTTGTCGGGGAACAGCGGTCGGCGTGGGGTGCCGCCGCTGCGGCACAGGATCAGGGCCAGCACCTCCTCGGCGGCGCGGTGCGGTTCGCGGTCGCCGGTGGCGGCCCCGGCGTCGATGAGCAGTTCGCCGACGCCGGCCAGTCCGCAGCACTGCGACACGGGGCTCATACGGGGTGCGAGGCCGTGGCACGCCCAGGCGCACCGCACTCCCAGCTCGGTCAGGTGCGGGTCGCGCTCGTGACCGCCCGCCTCGATCAGCAGGGTTCCGATCCCGGCGAGTCCACGGCACCAGGACCCATAGCGCCGGTGGGCCTCGGGGCGGGCCGCGAGTTCCAGCAGGCGGGGTGTGTGACCGGCGAGCTCGGCCAGTCCGGAGCGGGCCACCGCCCCGGAGGCGGGATCGCCGGTGAAGCGGTGGTAGGCGTGGAGGAAGTGGATGACACCGGCCCGGCCGTGGGCGAAACCGAACGGGAAGGCCGCCTCGGACGCCGCCGCCGAGCGCTGCGGTCGCGGACGCTCCCGGCCGCTCTCCGCGGCCAGCAGAGCCCGGGCACACTCCCCCGCCGCGGCCAGGTGTACGTCCGCCTCCTCGGCTCGCCCCGCCGCGTACGCACGCCGTGCCAGTACCAGCAGTCCCGTCCCCGCGCCCGCCGCCCCACCGATCTGGTCACCGGAATCGTCGTAGGGCCGTGAGCCGACGGGGGCCGTCAACGCCGCTGGTGTGCTGCTCACTTGGGCGGCATTGAGGAACAGGTCGACGCCGGTGCGGCCGGTGTGCAGCGCGGCGGTCAGCGTGGGCAGGGCGGTGTGGCGGGCGGTCCGCTGGGCGAGGCCCGCAACGGCCTCGGGGACGCCCGGGTGTGCCGTGTGGTGCAGCAGCTCCAGGCCCACACCGGCCGCCCCGTCGTAGAGGGTGAGCCCGAAGTGCAGCTGCCCGGCCCGAGGTTGCCGCCCCACCGGCAATTCGGCGGCGGCCGTGGTACAGACCGCCACCGTGTGCGCGATCAGATCGTCCAGGAGGCCGCGGGTGATCCTCGGTGGTGCGGGGAGCCGCTGCCCGGTGGGCTTCGGTGGCGGCTGCCCGGTGGTCGCGGATGGCGGCTGCCCGCGCCAACGCCGGGCGCAGGCCGCACGCCGTATCGGCTCGGGATCCAGGAGCCCGGCGACGAGTTCGCGTACCGGACGGTGTGGTCCACCCGGCAGCACGGCGGCCAGACAGGCGAGGGTGCGGTCCCGGTTCACGCGGTCGTCGCGGTCGACGACGACAGGGTCCATGCCGGTCAGCGCGAAGTACAGGGTCGCGCCGAGCGCGTACAGGTCGTCGGCGGGACCGGGGGGCTCGCCCGCGCGGTACACCGGCATCGAGTAGCCCGGCGTCGCACCCGCGGGCCGGTCGCCGTGCAGGGCGCTGACGCCGAAGTCCACGAGGTACGCGGTGCCGTCCTCGGCGAGCACCACGTTGGACGGTTTGAGGTCGCCCACCACCACGCCCCGGGCGTGCACCGCTTCGAGCACGGCCAGGAGACGACGCGCCAGCACGGTCGTCTCGCGGGTGTGCGCACGCGCGTCGGCCACCGCAGGGCTTGCGGTCGCGGCTCCGCTCGCGGCGGCGTACGGTCCGTGGGCCAGCACGTCGCGGCGGAGGTCGCTCGGTCCGCAGTCGGTGATGACCAGGTACTCGTCGTCGCCGTGCCGGACGTGGTCGCGCACCAGGGGCACGCCGTCGACACCCGCCAGTGTTTCCAGCACGGTGTGCTCGTGCCGCAGCCGGCCTCGGGCGTCCACACCGTCGGGACCCTCACCGACGTGGGCCCTGGCCTGCTTGACGATCACCCGCTCGCCGGAGCCGTCGTCCACGGCGCGGTAGACGTCTCCGTGAGGAGAGCGGGCGACGCCCGTGGTGAGCCGGTAGCGCCCGCCGATCAGGGGAGTGGGACGGCCCGTGGGCGCCGTGGCGGAGCGGAACGGGTCGGCCGCCCAGGGGGGCTGGCGGTAGCGCGTGCCCGCCCGGCCCGGGAAGCGCTCCCCCTCGGGGCCGGTCATGACGAGTGAGACGTCGTCGGTGCCCGTGGCCCGGAACGTTCCGTACCGGTAGTAAACGGGGGCGTCGGAGCGGATCTGCCGGTCGCTGAGTACCCGGGGTCCTGTCCGGCCGGCCAGGAGGTCCGCCAGTTCACGTCCCAGCGCCGCAACGTCCTGGGAGCGCGGATAGACGGTGACCGCCTTCCCGACGAGCGCGGCATCGAGCGATCCGCTGTTCATCAGACCCAAGGTCGCCGCGTCGCGTGCGAATTTGGCGTCGCAGACATGGCGCAGCAGCACGGGGACGATGAGGCCCGCTACCTGGTCGAGCTCCTCCGCGCGGGCGGATATGTGCAGTTTCCAGCCGTGAGCGGGGAGTTCGGCCGCCCGGGACCGTGGTGCGAACAGGTAGAGCCACTGGTCGTCGGCAACGAGTCGCCGCTCGGCTCCGGCCACCAGGGTCCGGAGGTGTTCGTCGAGGTTCCGCTCCGGGCCCGGGCCACCGGCGCCGGGGGGGCCGGGCCTCCTCTGACCCCGGGAAACGCACGCCGGTGGCGGCCGACCCGGGCCCGTCCTCACCGGCCCGGACCGGTCCGGCCGCCACCGCGCCGCTCGCCTAGTCGCAGGCGAAGCGGGTCGTCGCCGTCACCCAGGGGTCCGCCAGACACGCCTGGAGGCCCCGGGAGGGGTCTGTCTGCTCCTCGAAGGTGATCTCTTCTTCCTCCACGGCCACGTCGAGCGGGCCGGCGTCCCGGATCTGCAGTGCCACAGGGCTCATGACGGTCCTTTCTGTGCACAAAAAGGGAAGGTTCGATGGAGAGATTGTCAAGCGCATGCCAGTTTCACCGAAGTCGAACGAACGGGCAAGAGGCGGGACTTGAGTGGTACGGCGATCAACGCGACGTCCGGACGTCCCCACGCGTCCAGGCCCGTGGTGGCCGGCATGTCGTAGCCGTCGCGGTTGGACACCGGGCCACTGGAGCCCAGCGATTGGTCCAGTCCAATATAGGGACCGTGACCACCGCGCAGACACAGAAGCAGACCGCACCCACCGAACCACCAGCCGTCCGCCCCCCGTTGTGGGACCGGCGCTTCACGCTGTACTTCACCGCCCGCTCCGTCTCGCTGGTCGGCGACGCGATGATGCCGGTCGCCACGGCACTCGCGGTCGGCGCGGTGTACGGGGTGTCGGGCGTCGGCTACGTCCTCGGCACCTGGACCGGGACGTTCGTGCTCCTCGTCCTGTTCGGCGGGGTGTTCGCCGACCGGTTCGGCGCGCGCCGGATGATGGTCGGCGCGGACCTGGCCAGGGTGCTCACCCAGGGAGCGCTGTCGGCGGCCTTCTTCGTCGGGACGCCGCCGTTCTGGTTGCTCCTGTCGATGGCGGCGCTGGCCGGGGCGGCCGTAGCGATGTTCCTGCCGGGAGTGAACGGGATGGTTCCGCTCGTCGCCCGCGAGCCACAGCGGGCGAACGGCACGCTCAAGGTGGCCGACGCGCTCGCCCACCTGCTCGGACCGACGCTGGCCGGTGTACTGCTCACGCTGACGGGCGCCGGGACCGTGTACGCCATCGACGCCGGGACCTTCCTGCTCAGCGCCGTATGCCTGGGCCTCGTCCCGCTCGCCCCGCACGCCGCTCCCGGCAAGTCCCCGGCAGGCTCCGACTCCCCCGCCCGTACCGGCCGTTCGCTCCGGCGCGACCTGCGCCAGGGATGGCTGGAGTTCCGGGCACGCACCTGGATGTGGGCGGTGATCCTGATCTGGGTGGGCTACGGCGTGCTGCTCTTCGGCCCCCTCGTACCGCTGGGCTCGACGCTGATCAGCGCCCGGCACGGTTCGAAGACCTACGGCCTGGCGGTGTCCTTCCTCGGCGTCGGAACGGTGCTCGGCGGTCTGCTGGCCCTGCGGCTGCGTCCCGCCCGGCCGCTGGCCGCCGGCGCGGCGGCGATGGTGCTGTACACGGCACTCCCGCTCTGCGTGGCACTCGGCGCCGATCTGCCCGTCCTGCTGGCGGGCCATGTCCTGGGCGGCGGGGCCTGGGCGTTCTGGTCGGTGATGTGGGCGACCAGCGTGCAGACCCACACCCCGCCCGCGGTGCTCAACCGCGTCACGGCGTACGAGCAGGCGGGTTCGGTGTCCGGTATGGCGCTCGGCCAGATACTGGCCGGCCCGGCCACCGCGCTGGTCGCCCCCGAGCATCTGATGCTTGTGTCGGCGGGCGCGTGCCTGGCGGGCTGTGTGGCACTGTTCGCGGTCCCGGCGATCCGCACCCTGGGCCGTGCCGTCCCTGGGGACGGGGGTGAGCCGCGGCTGCCGGACGGGCGGTGAACGGGCCTCGCGCCCGCCGTCAGTGCGGGGGCGGGTCGTCGTGCAGCAGCCGCTGGAAGAGGCGGTGGTCGCGCCAGGCACCGTTGATGTGCAGGTACTTGGGGGCGGTGCCGAACTGCTCGAATCCGGCCTTGGCGAGCACCCGCTGCGAGGCGATGTTGTCCACCAGGGTGCCGGCCTCCACACGGTGCAGACCGAGTTCGTCGCGGGCGATGCGGCAGGCCTCCCGCACCGCGGCGGTGGCCAGTCCCCTGCCCGCCCACTCCTGGTCCACCCAGTAGCCCAGTCCGCCGCTGCGGAACGGGCCGAGGGCGATACCGCCGAGGTTGATGGCGCCCACCGGGGTGCCGGTAGCCGCTTCGATCAGTACGTACGGCCGCAGGCGCCCTGCCGCGCGCTCCGCGAGCAGTCCGCTGATCCTGTCGCGCTGGCCGTGCTCGGTATAGAACTCCTCGGGCCGGTACGGCTCGAAGGGCCGCATCGGCACCCGGTTGCGGCGCAGCGTCTCCGCCAGGCCCGCCGCGTCCCCGGGTGAGACCTCACGTATCGCCACCCCGTCGATCATCACGGGCGCAGCATACCGACGGGGGGTGCGAGGGTTGTTTCCGGGCGCCCGGGATGGCTGAGCACCGCGACGGGGGCCGCTGAGCGCCGCGACCCCGGACACTCGCGAGCTCACCCGGCGCGGGGGGGGCGGCTCGGCCGGGCACCCGGACACGGCCGCCGTGTGCCGACGCCCCGCCGGTTTCGTACGCTGGCGGCATGCGCATGCGACCCACGCTGAGCTGGACCCCCGACACGAGCCTCCCGCCCGGCACCACGGACCTCGGGCCGGTCGCCGACGCGCTGAGCACCGGCGGTGTGCTCGTGCTCAGCGGGGCCGGCCTCTCCACGGAGTCGGGCATCCCCGACTACCGGGGCGAGGGCGGAAGCCTCAGCCGGCACACGCCGATGACGTACCAGGACTTCACCGCCAGTGCGCAGGCCAGGCGCCGGTACTGGGCACGCAGCCACCTGGGCTGGCGCACCTTCGGACGGGCGCGGCCCAACGCCGGACACCGGGCCGTGGCCGCGTTCGGGCGGCACGGCCTGCTCAACGGTGTGATCACCCAGAACGTGGACGGTCTGCACCAGGCCGCGGGCAGCGAGGGTGTGGTCGAGCTGCACGGCGGCCTCGGCCGTGTCATCTGCCTCTCCTGCGGCGATGTCAGCCCGCGCCGCGAGCTCGCCCGGCGGCTGGAGGAGGCGAACCCGGGTTTCGCGCCGGTGGCCGCCGGAATCAACCCCGACGGCGACGCCGACCTCACGGACGCGCAGGTCGCGGACTTCCACGTGGTGCCCTGCACCGTCTGCGGCGGCATCCTCAAGCCGGACGTGGTGTTCTTCGGCGAAACCGTCCCTCCGCGGCGGGTCGCGCGCTGCCGCGCGCTGGTGGCCGAGGCGAGGTCCCTGCTCGTCCTGGGCTCATCGCTGACCGTGATGTCCGGGCTGCGTTTCGTACGCCAGGCCGCGCAGGCCGGTACCCCCGTCGTGATCGTCAACCGGGATCCCACCCGCGGCGACCAGCACGCCGTCACCCGGGTCGCGCTCCCCCTGGGCACGGCCCTCACCACCGTCGCCGAGCGCCTGGGCATCCCCGTGGACGACCCGGCGGCCGTCTGACGAGCCGGGCCACCGGGCCGTGGGAACTCGCCGCGCGCCGACCCTCCGTCAGCCGCGGGTCAATCGAGGTACTGTGCCTCGCCGTTGCCCAGCGACCAGTCGGCGTCGGTGTTCTCGGTCAGCACCACGAAAACGTTGCGGGGCTCCGTTCCGGCGTATTCCTGGGCGAGTTCGGCGATGCGCCGGTACAGGGCCCGCTTCTGCGCGGCCGGCCGGCCCTCGCGCAAGGTGATCGCCACGTAGACGATGCCGTCGTCCCGCCGTACGCCGAGGTAGGTGCCGTGCCGCAGGACGCCACCGCGGCCGTCGTGTGCCGTCAGGATCTGGAACCGGTCGTCGTCGGGAAAGCCCATCACCTCGCCCAACGCCTCGTGGACCGCCCGCCCCAGCGCCGTCAGCCGCTCGGCGTCACCGCCCAGCACATCGATGCGTACGAGCGGCATACATCCTCCTGAGGCGGGATCGGCAAAGTACTCTCCTGATCGTACATACTAGTAGGTACAGACTCGCGGCGGCCCGGCCCTGACGGACGACTGATCCCGACCATCCCGGCCAACAGCCGTCCCGCTACCGGCCCCTCCGCAACGCGAACTCGTTGCCGTCCGGGTCGAGCAGCAACGTGCGACCCCCGGCCGGCTCGCCGGTGTGCGCGTCGGCCTCGGTGTCGGGGCGCCTCGCGCCCAGCGCGACCAAACGGGCCACCTCCGCCTGCCAGTCCGCGTCCACGGGAAGCGTCAACTCCAGGTACAGCCGGTTCGCACCCGTCTTCGGCGCCACGGGAGGGCCGCCCCAGGTGATCTTCGTGCCGCCGTCCGGCGACTGGATCGCGGTCTCCTCGTCCTGGTCCCAGACCAGCGGCCACCCGAGCGCACGACTCCAGAAGTAGCCGACCTCCTGTGTACCGTCGCAGGCCAGCGCTCCGATGAAGCCGGTGTCGGCGAGGAACTTGTTGCCCGCCGGAATCACGCAGAACTCGTTGCCGTCCGGGTCGGCGAGCACCACATGGCCCTCTTCCGGGAGTTGGCCCACATCGATGTGCTGGCCGCCGAGCTCCAGCGCCCTGGCCACCGTCCGCCCCTGGTCCTCGGGGAAGGTGCTCGTCAGGTCGAAGTGCGCCCGGTTCGGGCCGGTCTTCGGCTCCTGGCTCGGCAGGAAACGGATGCGGAACCCGGTGGGATCGGGAGGCAGGATCGCGATGCCCTCGCCCGGGTCGTCGGTCGGCTTCCAGCCCAGGACGCCGGACCAGAAACGCGCCAGGTCCGACGGCCTGGTCGCGTTGAAGCAGATCGCGGACAGATGACTGCTCATACCCCGTACAACTCCGATCCTTGACGGCCCGATACGGTGCCTGACCCGCGCCGCGAGCGCAGCCTAGACGTGGCCGCGCGGCCCCCGCATCCGGATTTTCCGGCGGACAACCACCCGCCTCCCACTTGGAGGCGCATGCCCTGGAGATGTCCATCTCCGCGGCAACGTGGGCGATCGGACGTGACTCGCACCGCTCGACAAATCGTCTGCGGCCCTCAATGGAGAGCGGTGCGTTGGCATGGGTGCCCGTCAGATGGCGGCGAGGCTGTTGAGCAGGTGGCCAAGCTCTGCCGGCGCCTCAATGTGGGCCAGATGGCCCTGCCCGGCGAGCTCGTGGACTCCGGCGTGAGCGACATGCTGCCGCACATGGTCGAACGACGTTCCGTAGGGGGCTGTTCCGCGGTTGCGCCGGCCGATGATCAGGTCCACTTGATCTGCCCGTCGCGCCATCACCTCCGGAGGCGGCGCCGCGTTGAGCGCGCCGAGTTCGGCGTACAGCGGTTCGCTCAAGCGACGCAAGATCGCCCAACCGTGCCGATCGGCCCGAAGATCCTCGACATGCGCAGCGGAGAAGCCGGAAATCTGCCGATTGATGATCTCGACGCTGCGATCCCAGTCCGCCGCCTCCGCTGCGCTCTTCAGGTCCGGCACCGCCTGGCGTCCGAACGGCCGCATCACCGGTTCGTAGGCGATCACTTGGGGAACCGGGCGGTCGTTGGCGGCCAGCAAGGTGATCAAGCCGCCGTAGCTCCAGCCGAAGAGCGCCCTCGTGCTGTCGAACTCGTCGAGGACCACGCCCAGGTCCTCGACCTCTGTCCGCAGCGAGTAGGAAGTGGTCAAGGGCCCCGAGGGAGTGCGTCCCCGACGGTTTACGACTATCACCGAGGGCCAGGCCTCGATGGCGCCCACGACCCGGCGCCACGTGTGCGCATCGCTCATGACGCCCGGGACGATGACGAGGCCCGGAGCGTCCGGCTCCCCGTATACATCGACCGTGACCCAGCTGTCCCCGCCGACTGCGACCTTTTTCTGAATCGTCCGCTCCATAAATCTATTATGGAGCGAACGATCTACAATGCAAGCGTGACCGAACGCACCCGTGGACGCCCCCGAGCCTTCGACCGCGACCGTGCGGTCCTCGAAGCCGCTCGCCTCTTCTGGCGACGCGGCTACTCCGGCACCTCGACCCGCACCCTGACCGCGGCCCTCGGGCTCTCCACGTCCAGCCTCTACGCCGCCTTCGGCAGCAAGGCCGGACTGTTCGAGGAAGCGGTGCGGACCTACGCCGAGCGGTACCGCGAGATCTACCAGCAGGCTGTCGCCGAGGACCGCATCCAAACCGTCATCGAACGCGTCCTGACCGACTCGGTCCGCGAGTTCACCCAGCCGAGCGGCACACACCCGGGGTGCCTCATCAGCAGTGCCGTGATGACCGACAGCACGAGCACGCTCGACACCAGCGCCTACGTCGCCGAACTGCACAGCTCGAACGAGCAGGCCCTCCTCGTGCGCGTCGAGCGAGCGATCCGGGACGGAGAACTGACCGCGGGCACCAACGCGGCGGTCCTGACCGGGCTCATCCAATCCGTCTGGCACGGACTGTCAGTGCGGTCCAACGTCGACACGGCTCGCGAGGACCTGCTCGCGACGGCGCGACTTGCTCACCAACTGATCTGCCGACAACTCACGTCACCAACGTCCTGACCCGCGACGGCTAGCGGTCGGCAGCGGTGTCGGGGCCGCTGCCCAGCGGGCGACGGCGGCCACCGGGCGGGGGTCCGGGCTTCGGGGACGGGAGCGGGGTGCCGCCGCCGACGGCCGGCGCGCGCTCGACGGCCGCGCCGCACTCGTCGGTACGGGACTGCTCGTCGTCGGCCGTGCGGGGGCCGGTGCCCAGGGGGCGGCGCGTGGTGCTCACGGAGTCGAGTCTTCCAGGGGTACGGGGTTCAGTACGCCCCGAGCCCGGAGATCGTCGACATCGGGGAGGTGGGCCTGGTCCAGGGGGCCGGTGTCGAGGTCGGCCTCGGTGGCGCGCAGGCGGGGACGGGTTTCGGCGGTCGGCGCCGGGGACTGTGGGGCCCGGGGGCCGGTGCCGAGGGAACGGCGGGTTGGAGTCACGGCGGGAGTATTCCACCTGCGCTTTTGCCTGCCAATTCGAACGCACTGTCTAATACCGCCATGGCAACCTTCCCCTTCCCCCGTGATCTCGTGATGGCCCAGGTGGCGTGGTACGACGCGTACCGGCGGCTGACCGACCCCGCGCCGGGCGGGACGGCCGCCGCCCGGCGCAGGCTCCAGCGGCTCTCCGTCCTCATCGCCGCCCACCCGCACTGGGGCCCGGAGGGCCCCTCCCCCGCGGCCCGGATGGCGCTGCGCGAGCACGCGCGCCGGGAGGTACGGCCGTAGGCGGCCGGGCGACGACACGTACGCGGGACGCCTCAGCCGGGCCGGACCGTACGGCCGGCCCCGAGGACGGGCGACGAAAGGGCCCCGGTCGGTATCGCAGCCGGCCGGGGCGCTTCCCTCAGTCGCGGTCCGCTGACTGCCGGCACCACCTCACGAGGCGGAAAGGGGTCAGCGAACCGCCACACGGAACACCGGCGACGCGGTGTTTCCGTTCACGATGCGCAGGTCGTTCCTGCCCTTCAGCCCCAGCATGACGCCGAGCGAGTAGGTGCCCTTGGACTTGAGCGGGGTCACAGCGGGCAGGCTGACCCACCGCTTGCCCTGCTTCTGCTGGAGGACGACCCGGCTGCCCGGCTTCAGACCGGTCGCCGAGCCGGTGACCCGGAACAGCCGCCACGCCTTCACCGAGGTCACCGAGGACTGCGCGGTGATGCCGGCCTTGACGGTGGTCGCCTTCGCGGCGGAGGCTCCGGCCGTGGCCGGGGCGGCGGCGGAGGCGACGGTTCCCGCGAGCGCGACGGATGCCGCGCTGACGACGCCCACGGCGGCGATACACAGGGAGTGCCGCTTGGTGATGGCCATGAAGATCCCTCTCAGTTGAAAAGCCCTAGATCTCACGCTTGAGCGAGTTGGGTCTGTTTGTTCGCTTCTTACCTGATGAGATGCTTTTCATCCTGGAGGTGTTGTCCTGCGCGTGTCACCGGCCCATGCCAGCGGTCCCATGGCCCCGCGAGCCGCCACCACCCGCACCGACCACCCCACCGCGCGGCTTGCGCTCGCCCATCGGGGTGTACGCCGCACCCCTCCCGGTGGGTGCAGTGGTGCCCTCCTCGCCCGCCCGCACAGGCGGACGGACGAGGAGGGCACAGAGGAGGGCACAGCGGATTCGAGCCGCCGTTCGGGAGGGGATCAGTAGGCCGTGGTGACCGTGACGCCGCTGAACGCGGTCTGCGCGTACAGGCTGACGTACCGGTATCCGGCCGTGGTGTTGGTGACGGTGATGGCTTCGGTGTTCCCCGCGTTCGTCGAGCGGACGGTGTACGCCGACGGTCCCGCCCAGGTGGTGGGGTTGTAGTAGAGGTCCGCGTTGCCCGTGCCTCCGGCGGTGGTGATGCGCAGCGTGACGGTGCCGGCCGGCATGTACAGGTACAGGTAGTCCAGGTCGCCCGCCTTCGCGGAGCGCCCGGAGCGGGAGCAGTTGCGGTCCAGGACGCGGCTGTCGGCGTTCGTGCAGGTCGGCAGGGCGCCGCTGAGGGTCACGGCCTTGCTGCTGGTGGAGGTCAGGCCTTTGGCGTCGGTCACGGTCAGGGAGATCGTGTATGTGCCGGGGGCGGTGTAGGTCTTGGACGGGCCGGCCGCCGTGGACGTGGTGCCGTCGCCGAAGCTCCACGAACGGGCAGTGATGGTGCTACCGGTATCGGTGGAGCGGTCCGTGAGGTTCACGGTCAGTCCGGAGACGCTCGCGTCGAAGGCGGCGGTGGGGCCGTTGCCCGTACTGCCGCAGGCTCCGGCGGCGCAGGCGTCGAGCCAGGTGACGAAGTCGGCGTCATAGCGGGTGCCGATGCCGGTGTGGTAGACCGCGTATCCCCCGGCGTAGTCACCGGCGCGGAACTTGGCCAGCATGTTCTGCACGTCGACGGGGTGCTTCTCGATCATGTAGCGGGTGGCCAGATACCCCCATGGGTAGGTGCGCGACAGATTCGAGTTGGTGTAGGTGCTCTCCCACAGGGTGCTGAGCGCGTAGGTGTGCTGGGCCGCGTCGGCGATGGCCTCGGTGTCGGGCAGCCCGCGGTAGCTGTACGAGACGTACTCCGCGAAGCCCTCGATCCACCAGATGTCCGGCACGGCGTCTCCGGCCTTGAAGTCGCCGGCCATGTCGTAGCGTCCGTCGAGGTAGTGGGTGTACTCGTGGTTGAGGTTCCAGATGTCGCCCGGGAAGCCGTCGTTGACGCTCTTGACGTACGAGAGGAAGCGGGCCTGGTTGGCCGGATCGGAGGGGTTTCCCTCCAGGTATTCACCCCCGTTGTCGGTGCTGTTGCCGAAGATCCAGCCGGAGTAGGTCCGGTAGTCCTTGGGGCTCGCGAACGTGACGATCTCGATGTTCGCGTTGTGGTCGTCGGCGACGGGCCCGTTGTCCTTGACGATGCTGTGGAAGTACGCGTCCTGGCCCTGGAGGCTGGTACAGGCGGCGGTGAGCGCCGCGTTGGTGAGGGACTGGGCGCGGAAGGTGTGGGCGGCGTCGCACCGGTAGGTGATCGGCAGCGCGGCGGCGGTGAGCCGGCCGACGAAGTCGCACGTCCCGTAGTACGAACACTGGGCTCTGTCGTAGGTGTCGGTCATGGCGGCGACCCCGACCCACAGGGGCGCTGTCGCACCGGTGACGGCGGAATCCCCGAGGAGCCCCTTGGCGAGCGGCCTCACCTTGGCCTGTAGCGCCGGGGTGTCGAGGAAGCGGGCGGTCTCGGTGCCGGCGTTGGAGTCGAGGTAGAACCAGGTGTCGTTCAGCTTGTCGCGGTGGTTGTGCGCGAACGTGCTCAGCGTGTCGATGAGGCTCGTGTCGGCGGTCACGGCCTTGAGGAACGCCGGGTTCCAGTGGCCGCGGAAGATCGGGGTGAACACGTCGTTGACGGCGGTGTCCATGCTCCAGTACGCGTCGTAGGAGCTGTTGTAGCCGTTGAGCACCCGCTGGTACGTCTTCAGATAGCGGGCCTGCTCGTCGGCGCTGTCCGTCAGGATGACGACCTCGCCCATGACGTCGCCGTTGGCGGAGCTCACGTCCATGAAGTGCGGGGACGCGAAGAAGGTGTCCAGCGCGGCCTCGGTCGCCGAGGAGAGCGTCGCCCCGTACGGCCCGACGTCCGAGGCGTGGTTGAACTGCACGTAGTACCCAGCGCGCAGGAACAGCACGAGCTGCCACACATGGGTGGAGTTGTCGCCGGGGTAGGTCCGTGCGGTGTTCTGGAACGCGTTGGCGACGGTGACCATCTGCACCTCGCGGAACGCGTTGCGGGCGTCGGTGCCGGTGAGGGCGAACAGGGTGTTCACGCAGTCCGTGGTCGATGCCTGGACGAACGCCACGAGGGCCGATCCGCTGCGGCTGCCGAAGTCGGCCGGCGTGCAGGAGGCCGCGGTCAGGCCCTCCGCATGGCTCGGCTTCGACGGGGCGGTACGGGTGGGGACCGGGTTCTGCGGCGGCCGGTGTGAGGCGTCGATCGGGGTCCGGCGTTCATCGGCGCGGTCGGACACGGCCGTCTTCGATCCGGCCGGCGGCGGGGCGGTGTGCGCGCCGGCCGCGGGCCGCGGGGCCGGCCCTCGGTGCTCGACCGCGGCGGCGTGACCGGCCGGGGTGAGCACGGCTATCGAGAGACACAGCGCGAGCGCGAGTATGAGCAGGCCGCCAAGGCTTTGTCCTGGTCTGACTGTTGGGGTCTTCACGTGCCGCCTCCCAGCGGAGTGAAAGCCGCGCTGCCGCGCGCGGCGGTGGGGGGTAGCCCGCAGGCCACCGGACTCCTCCGCCGGGCCGCCTCTGTACGTACGGACGTCCCGGCGCAGGCTCCGATGACCCACGGACTGTTGTTCCGTTGGCTTGAACGCGACGTGGGGTGGTCGCAGCCAGCAAAATTGCACATGTCACATGGCTTGGGAAGGGAGCGCGGGTAAAGCAGCCGCAATACCCGGCAGTTGAGGAATCCCGACGGACGCGTGGGGCGCCTGCGACGAACGGGACCCACGGGGAGCCAACGGCAGTGCTCAGCTGGGTGTTTGGGTCCGGGGTACGCGGCGGCGGTGAGGAAGGAGCGACCGGGTGACGGGCTGAGGGGCGGATGCGCCGAGGTGTTGGGATCAGCTCCAGGTCCGGCGGAGCCGAAAGGTCTTTTCCAGCCAAGCGGGCTTGTTATATACGTCAGGTGCGGTGGGTGTGCTGATCCGTATCGGCTCAGGAAGGCGTGGGGGGCCCAAGCGGCAGGTGAGCCAGGCCGCGCAAGCGGGGGGCACCGGTTGCGTCAAAGGGCCTGTGCGGGGGTGGTCTTCTTGCGGGCGCGGTATGCCGCTGCCTTGATCTTGTTGCCGCAGGACTCCATCCCGCACCACTGCCGACGCATGCCGCGCGATCGGTCGATGTAGGTGCGGGTGCACTCCGGGTTGCCGCACTCCTTGAGCAGGGGCACGTCCGGCCCGTTCAGGAGCTCGATGGCGTGCCGCGCCACCAGGGAGAGAGCTTCCTCCGGGGTCGCCTGCGTCCATCGCCCCGAGGGGGTGAGCTGGGGCACCGCCGACGGCCTGCGTGCCGCGTTGTTGAGTACGGTCAGTGCGGCGCCGTCGTATTTCTCCGCGAGCCTTCGGGCGGTGACCAGCTGGTACATGGCTTCCCGTACGGTGGTCGCCTCCTCGACATCGGCCTCCCGGCAGGGGGAGACCGCGTCGACGATGCCGGATTCCACGTACCACGCGTTCAGCCTGTCCGGCTCGGCGAACATCTCGAAACGCAGCGAGCGGCGCGCCCGGAGGGTGGCGACGAAGTCGAGTGCCGGGTTCCCGCAGACGAAGACATGATCGAGATTCACATCACCATTTTGACAGGTGACGACAGAGCGTCGCAAGCCTCGCCGCACGCCGGGAAACTGGGCCGCTCACAGGCCCAGGTCGACGGCGAGGCAGGAGAAGGACCTCCACGAGGCCTCCGCATTGAAGGCATACCGGGTCGGGTCGGGCGGCGTCGCGACCTTCTCCTCGACCATGTCCTCCTGGCGAATCCGGTCGGGCAGGCTGCCGAACCGTGCTCGACGTGCCGCCGCGGCGTTGTCCGTCGTGCGGGTGCTCTCCATGGCTGGACTCCGTTCGGTCGTGGGGATGTGGCCTCGGTGGCAGATGGCGCTCGCGGATCAGGTCCCGCGCGTCACCCTGCTGTCAGGTGACGGTGGTGTCACATGCTGTCCGCGTCGAGGACGGCCTGGGCGAAGGCGGCGGGCGCCTCCTGCGGCAGGTTGTGACCGATCCCCGTGAGGGTGCGGTGCTCGTACGCACCGGGGAACCTGTCCCGGTACGAGGTGCCGTTGCCCGGAGCCGTGAAGGGATCCCGCTCGGCATCGAGAGTGATGGTGGGAACCCCGATGAACGGCCGGGCGGCGAGCCGCTTCTCCAGCGCGTCGTAACGGCGTTCCCCGTCCGCGAGGCTCAGCCGCCACCGGTAGTTGTGGATGACGACGGCCGCGTAGTCGGGATTGTCGAAGGCCGCGGCCGTACGCTCGAAGGTCGCTTCGTCGAAGGCCCAGGTCGGGGAGACCGTCTCCCAGACGAGTCTGGTCAGATCTCGTCGCAGGCCCTCGTCCTCCATGGCCTGCCGGCCTCGCTCGGTGGCGAAGTAGTACTGGTACCACCAGGTGTGTTCGGCCTTCGCGGACAACGGCTTCAGGTTGGCCTCGCGACTCGTGATGAGGTACCCGCTCACCGACACGAGGGCCTTGCAGCGGTCCGGCCAGAGCGCAGCGATGATGTCGGCGGTCCGCGAGCCCCAGTCGAAGCCGGCCAGGACGGCCTTCTCGATCTTCAGGGCGTCCATGAGGGCGACGATGTCGAGTGCGATGGCGGACTGCTGGGCGTTGCGGAACGTCCGGCCGGAGAGGAAGCGTGTCGTGCCGTGGCCACGCAGGTACGGGACGATGACCCGGTAGCCCGCCTCGGCCAGGATCGGCGCGACATCGACGTAGCTGTGGATGTCGTACGGCCAGCCGTGCAGACAGATGACGGCGGGACCGTGGGCGGGCCCCAGCTCGACATAGCCGACGTTCAGCAACCCGGCCCTGATCTGCTTCGGCCGACTGAACGCGGTGTGCGGGCCGGTCGCCACCGCCGGGGCGGAGTCCGGGGCCGAGTCCGGGGCCGTGGGCTCGTGCAGCGGGGCGGCGGACGCGGCCTGCGGACCGTGCGGCCCGGTGAGGGAGAGGGCAGCCGCACCCGTCCCCAGCCCTATCGCCTTGCTGAAACCACGCCTGTTGATCATGTGAAGCCCCCTCGTCCGTTCACGTGTACGGCGATGCGCGATGACCTGACTTTCGCACGGGATGCGTCACCGGTCAAGACGGTGACGCATCCCGGGCCCGATCCTGGTGCAGCACAAATCTGACCGTCGGCGTGCTGGTTACCGCGCACAATGACGCGCGACAGAGTCACCCTTTGAACGAGTGATGAACGTGCTCCCTGGAGCGGGCAGGGCCCGGCCGCCCCAAGTCGGACGGCCGGGCGCCTGCCGGGCTACTCCGGCTGCTGCGGCGCCCCGGCCTTGATCACCGAGAAGCTCCCGCCCTGCGGGTCCGCGAGCACCGCCATACGGCCGGCGGCCATGTCGAACGCCGGAGCGAGCACCGATCCACCCGCGCGCACGGCGGCGCTCTGGATGCTGTCGACGTCGTCCACGCCGAAGTACGGCATCCAGTTCGGCGGGACTCCCGGCGGGAGAGCGGCGAGGTCCATCATGCCGCCGATCGCGCGTCCGCCGACCTTGAACTCGATGTAGCCCTCGGCGCCCGCCATCTGGGTGGGTGCGGCCTCAAGCGGCAGGACCGCCCCGTAGAACTCGGCGGCGGCGCGGGTGTCGCCCGTGTTCAGTTCGTTCCAGATGAGAGCGCCGTGCTCGTTGACGATGCCCGCGCCGTCGAAGGTGCCGGCCTGCCACAGGCCGACGACGGCGCCGGTCGGGTCGGCGATGACGGCCATCCGGCCGAGGTCCATGACGTCCTGCGGGCCCATCACCACCGTGCCGCCCGCGTCGGTGACGGCTTTGACGGTGGCGTCGACGGAGTCGGTGGCCAGGTACGTGGTCCACGCGGTCGGCGGCATCGGGTCGGGCACGGAGCCGTCAGGGCCCATCGCCTTCATGATTCCGGCGACCGGCTTGCCCTTGAGGAGGCATACGGAGTAGCCGCCGGTCTCCGGCGAGCCGATTTCTCCCTGCCAGCCGAAGAGATCGCAGTAGAAGTCGAGGGCTGCCTGCTGGTCGGGGACCATCAGGTCGATCCAGCAGGGGGTGCCGGGCTTGTAGGGACCGGTTTTGTCGGGCACGGATGCCTCCGGGGGAGGTGGTGGGGTCGGACGGGGCGTTCTGTACCCGGCCCCCGGACCGCCAACCGAGCCGAACGGATGAACGGTGGCGCAGCGCGCCCGGTGGGCGGCGGCGCGCCGGGTCACCACGACGACGGGCCCGCCCCGCTCGTTGCCGCGCCCCTACGGATGGCCGACGGCGCGCGGCACCGCCGCCACTCCCCCGCCCACGCGTCCCCCTACTTCACTCACTCCCACTCCCAGCGCATCGCCTGGAACCCCGGCCCCGGGTCCTCCACGGTGAACGCGGCGCGGCCCGACGCGCTGATCCAGACCTGTTCGGCGGGGTGCATGGGGCCGCCCGCTGTGGTGCCGGAGTAGCGGTGGCAGCGGACCGGGACGGCGTCGGGGTGGAACTGGACCTCAAGGGTGTAGAGCCGGGCGGGCGCGCGGAAGCCGGTGCCGACCTCGCTGGTGCGGGCACCGGTGGTCGAGAAGGCGTAGGTGTACTCGATCACGTCGGTCTCACCCTTGGTGAGCACCCGGTCGAGGAGCAGTTCCGCGACGGACAGCGGCACGGACGTATCTGAACGCACCCGCCCTTTACGGGCATTGCGGATACCGACGATCTCGGGCAGGTCGCGCTGCGGGTCGTCGCCCCGGCTGATCAGCACCAGCCGGTCGACCCGCTCGTGCTCGGCGCGCAGCACCATGGTGACGGTCAGCCGTCGCTCGGCGCCGTTCTCGTCGATCTCGTACCGGTCGTGCACGGCGAGCCGGGTCAGTCCGTCGTCGGTGGAGCCCATCGCGTCGAGCAGGCCGGGCAGGCTCTTGTACTGCTGCCACAGGTGCTCCGTATCCAGGGTCTGGGGCGCGCGGTTGACCCAGCGTCCGCGCGGGCGCTGCGGGCCGAGCAGGGAGACCAGGGAGTCGGTTGGCAGGCCGAGCAGTTCCTCCAGGAGCCGTACGGCCTGGCGGGACTGGGGGCGTTCCGGGCGGCTCCGGCCGCGTCGCCAGTAGCTGAGCGTGGTCACGCTGACCGCGACCCCGCGGGCCGCCAGCCGGTGCTGGATGCGTTCCAGACTGAGGCCACTGGCGCGCACCGCACAGTCGAGCGCGGTCTCGAACGGGCCGTGGCGCAGGGCGTCGGCCAGTTCGGGCAGGGGGGCTTGAGTGGGCACAGGTGATCCGTCCTGCGTGCCGTGCGGGGTTATCACATGCTAGCGACTTCCGGCCAAACGGCGGGTGACGCAGGTCACGATCTGAACAGTCTTGACGGAGGCCCCGGTTGCGCCGGGAGGATCACCGACCGTTCGGTCAGGTCTCCGCACACACGCCCATCAGGGCAGGAAACAGCGGGGACACATGCCCGTTACTTGTCATGCTCGTTTCACAGGGCTGCTTATTAAACAGTATTGGCATCTCATTGCCCCGGAGACCCAAATCCCGCCATTCTCCGGCCTCATGAAACGATCTGTGTTCGTCGGCACGCTGTCCCTCGCGGTCAGCGGCCTTCTGATAGCCGGTGCGGGTACCCCCGCCTCCGCCGCCAAGGGCCCCCGAGCCGTCTCGCCGAAGGTGAGCAAGACGCAGGCCCTGCGGGATGCCACCGCCGAGGTGGCCGCCAGCCCCCATGCGGTCCGGGCCGGCGTCCACGACACCTTCGTGGCGCACGACGTGACCGTCGACAAGGACGGCACCCGCCACGTCCACCTGGACCGTCGCTACCAGGGCCTGCCGGTCCTCGGCGGTGACGTCATCGTGCACTCGGCCCCCAACGGTGAGCTGAGCTCGACCTCGCTCACCCTCAAGGCCCCGCTGTCGCTGTCGGTGACGCCGAAGGTCAGCAAGGAGCGCGCGGTGGCCGTGGCCGTCGCGAAGTTCAAGGGCACCAGGAAGGGCAGCAAGGCCGATCTCGTCGTCGACGCGACCGCGGCCACGCCGACGCTCGCCTGGCAGGTCGTCGTCGACGGCACCGCCCCCGACGGCTCGCCCAGCCACGTCCACACGCTGGTCGACGCGACGACCGGCAAGGCCGGGAAGTCCTGGAACACCTTCCACAGCACGGTGGTGCCGGGCCAGACCGCCACCGCGCCGCAGACCTCCTCCCTCGCCGGCGCCGCCGCCTCGGGCACCGGCCACGGCTACCAGGTCGGCGACGTGACGCTGGGCACGAGCAGCGTCTCCGGCGGATACGAGCTGAAGGACCCGACCCGCGGTAACGGGGAGACGCGGGACGCCCAGAACAAGACCGTCACCAACGACTCGCCGCCGGCCGGCTGGGGCGCCGCGTTCACCGACACGGACAACGTGTGGGGCAACGGCACCCTCAGCGACCGCGCCACGGTCGCCGTGGACGCCCACTACGGCATCCAGGCCACCTGGGACTACTACAAGAACGTCCACGGTCGCAACGGCATCAAGAACGACGGTGTCGGCGCCCGTTCCTTCGTCCACTACGGCGTCAACTACGCCAACGCGGGCTGGGACGACGACAGCTTCAGCATGATCTACGGCGACGGCGCCTCGGGCCAGAAGCCGTTCACCGAGCTGGACGTGGCCGGCCACGAGATGAGCCACGGCGTCACCGCCGCCACCGCCGGCCTGAACTACTTCGGTGACGCGGGCGGCATGAACGAGTCCACCTCGGACATCTTCGGCACGCTGGTCGAGTTCAACGCCAAGAGCCCCGCGGACACGCCCGACTACCTCATCGGCGAGAAGATCGGCTCCACGCCGCTGCGGTACATGGACGACCCGAAGAAGGACGGCGTCTCCCAGAGCTGCTGGACCACCAACACCAAGAACCTGGACCCGCACTACTCGTCGGGCGTAGGCAACCACTGGTTCTACCTGATGGCGGTCGGTTCCGGCTCGTCCAGCTACGGCAACAGCCCGACCTGCGACGGCGGTACGGTCACCGGCCTCGGCAACGACGCCACCGGCAAGATCTGGTACCGCGCGCTCACCACGTACCTGACGGCCGCCTCCACGTACGCGGACGCCCGTACCGCGACCATCAAGGCCGCGACCGACCTGTACGGCGCCAGCAGCACCCAGTGCACCACCGTCGAGAAGGCCTGGAGCGGCGTCGCCGTCGCCCCCACGGGCACCACCTGCGGCGGCGGGACCACGCAGCCGCCGAGCGGCTCCAACCTGCTGCTCAACCCGGGCTTCGAGTCGGGCGCGACGAACTGGTCCGCGTCCTCCGGTGCCATCACCAATGACACCGGCGCCACCGCCCACGCCGGCTCGTACTACGCCTGGCTCGACGGCTACGGCTCCTCCCACACCGACACCCTGTCCCAGTCGGTGACCATCCCGGCGACGGCCGCGGCCCCGAAGCTCTCCTTCTGGCTCGCGATCGACACCAAGGAGACCGGCAGCACCGCGTACGACACCCTCAAGGCGCAGGTCGTCTCCGGCACCACGACGACCACCCTGGCGACGTACTCCAACGCCACGCCGAGCGGCTACGTCCAGCGCACCCTCGACCTGTCCGCCTTCAAGGGCAAGACGGTCACCATCAAGTTCACCGGCGCCGAGGACTCCTCGCTGGCCACCAGCTTCCTGATCGACGACACCTCGGTCACGACCGGCTGATCCGGCGCACCACACGGCACCGGCCCCGATCAACGGCCCGGACGGGATGCCCCCAACGCCCCGTCCGGGCCGTTTCGTGCCTGGAGACTCGCGTATGCGGCTGAGCGTCCGGGCCATGGTCGCGTACGGGCCGTCCGCGATGAGATGACCAGGTCACCCGGTGCGACGGGTCACCACGGTCGGAGCGGTCGTGTGAATGCCACGCGGAGGGTTCTATGAGTCACCCGGAGATGTCTCGCAGCACTGGCGCGTCCGACGACGATGTGTCCGTACGGATGCCGGCAGGACCGCCCGGCGCGGACCCCCGCTCCCCGCGGCTCTCCGCACTCCCCCCACGGGACGGCCGGGACCGGTTGACGGGGTTGCTTCTGGGCGTCGCCGCCGTCGCGATGGGTCTGATGGCGGGGCTCTTCTTCGCTTTCGACGTATCCGTCATGCCGGGCCTGGCGAGAGGCGACGACCGTACGTATGCCACGGCCATGCGGAACATCAACGCCGTCATCGACGGCAGCGGCCCGTTCGCCCTGGTCTTCCTCGGCACACTGGCGGTCACCGCGTGGGCGGCGGTCCGCGCCTTCCGCGAGCAGCGGCGGCCGATGGGATGCTGGCTCCTGGCGGCAGCGCTGTGCTACCTGGCCGTACTGGCCTTGACCATGGGGATCAACATCCCCCTCAACAACCGGCTGGCCGACCTGGGCCGCCCCGGGCCCACCACCGACTATTCGGTGGTCGCGGACTTCAAGGGCACCTGGGAGACGGCCAACATCTTCCGAACGCTGCTGTGCCTCGGCGCCCTGAGCGGCATCGTGCGCGCCCTGCTGCTGCACGGCCGCGCCACGCCCCGGCCCGGCAGCCGCTCCGTTTCTTCGCAGCCCTAGGCCATAGGCCGCTCCCGCACCGCGACGGCCCGGGCTCCCATGGGGACCGGGCCGTCGGGTGGTCGGGCAGGGGCGCGGGCGCCTAGAGCCGGCGAGGCGTCAGATCATCAGCAGGAGTCGCGTGTGCGGCACGAGCTTCCGGTTCACGCTGGTGCTCTGCACGAAGATGGTGAAGTCGTCGTTGTGGTCGGGCTTGACGCGGGCTTCCGCGTCCGGCAGACCGAGCAGGGCCCGGGCCTCGGGCCCCGTGTACACCCGGTCCGTCTTCTTCTCCAGCACGGCGATCTGCTTGCGCGCCTGGATCTTCTCCGACTTGCTGAGCTGGTAGAACGCGCAGCCCGTACGGTAGGTGTGTCCGCATTCGACGACCCAGTCGCGTATCGCCGCCTCGCGCGCCACCGGGATCAGCTGGTACGTGGAAGGGTCCACCGGCGCGAGACCGGCCGCCTTGATGGTGTCCTTGTTGACGGCGTCGGCGCCCGTGGAGAACACCGCCCGCGAGCCCCGGATGCCCTGGGCGCGGCCCACCATGAAGTTCTCGGTGGCCTGCTGGATGACCTGTCCGGCCTCCTCCAGGCCCCGTGTGCTGGTGGCGTCCCAAATGGCGATGTTGTCCTTGGGGAAGCCGCACTGCATGGCCTCGCGCTTGCCCATCTGGTCCGGCACCAGAACGGCCAGCGTCCAGTTGTCCTGCTGTGTCTCCATCATCTCGGCGACGGCCTTGATCAGGGCGCGCGGATCCCTGCTGGGGGCGTCGGGGCTGCGATGGCTCGCGTTCTCCTGCCCGTCGGTGAGCACGAACGTCAGGAAGCTGTGGTCGCCGTACAGTTGCGCCGTCTGCGCGAGCTCCCGCTGCGACTTCAGGGCCGCGGCCAGCAGAGCCGTCATCCCGCCCACCCGGTACAACTGCTTCAGGGACGGCATCCGCAGCACGTCCTTGTCGTAGATCACACACTCGACCGTGTCCGCGAAGACGTACACCGTGACGCGGGTCTCCTGCTCCAACTCCCTTGAGCGGCGGGCGAGATACGCGATCTGCTGGTCGGCGACCTCGACGACCTTGCCGCTCAGGTGCGACATGGATGAGCTGGCATCCAGCACGAGAGCGACGTGGTTGATGTAGTTCTGGTTTCCGGACATGACGAGTCCCCCCTCTTTCTCGGATTCGATACGTCGATCCTCCCACCCACCACTGACAATCGATCTTGGTCCGGGTTCGGGGACGGCCCTACGCCCGGGGACCTCCGGCGAGGGGGACGCCGGTGCGCCGGGCCTGCTCCACGGAGGCTCTGGAGTCGACGCTCCGGGCCGCCTCCTGAGGGATGCGGGCGGGTTGGGCCGGGTGGCCGGGCGGCGGGACGTATCCCGGCAGGCGCAGGGTGCCCCAGACATAGGGGTCGGCCTGGGCACTGCCGAAGGGGGACAAGGCCAGCCGCGTCCGACCGGTCCGGTCCCCGGTGTCGGAGTCGTAGAGGAGGACGTTGACGGCGAGGTGTCGGGGATCGACGCCGGCCGGGAGGTCGGTGAGCGGAATCTTCACCTCCACCGAGTAGCCCCGGTACGGGTCGGTCACCGAGGAGGCAACGGCCATACCGGGAGCGGTGCTGCCCGCGGGTCCCTGGCGGTTGTCCGCGTCGCGCTCCACACAGGGCCCCCCGCCGCCCCTGGTGAAGGGCAGCACACCGGTTTTGAAGGTGGTCGAGGTGTCGTCGGAGTTGCCTCGCGGGTCGAGGGCGATCTCGACGGCGTCGGTCCGCCAGTGGCGTTTGCAGTCGGTCACGGCGTCCAGGGCGTACCCCTTGACGTCGTCGGCGACGCGGATCAGCACGTACAGGTCGTCAGCCCGGCGCGAGAAGCGGACATCCGCCGCGCAGTCCCTCTCGTCGGCGCACCGCTCGCCCTCCCAAAGGGTGAGGTGCGAGACCTGCCCGGGGTACTCGCCCGGGCCGGCCTCTCCGTCCACGACGGGAGTCCGCGCCACCGCGGGCGCGTCGGTGGAGGGGGTGGCCGGATAGGCGGGCTGGGCGTCGTTGGCGAGCCATGGCATGCGCACCCGCCGCGTCCAGGCACGGAAGTCGGCGTACAGCGGGCGCAGGCCCGGCTGATCCCGTGTGGCGGGAGCCTGGGGCGCGCGGTCGTCGGCCAGGACGGTCAGCCACTCGCAGGGGAGCTTCCGCCGGGGGGTCTCGACGGTCGGCGGAAGCGAGGCGAAACCCTGGGTGGCGTACTCGCGGGCGGCGTCCCGTTCGATCTGGGCCCATGTCCTGCCGTGGTGCCGGTGAGAAGTGACCCCGGTCCACGCACCGATGACGGGGAGCCCGGTGTGGGGGTCGCGCGCGTGCTGTTCGGCGCACTTCTGCCCCACCGGCCCCTGGAAGCCGCTGTTCTGGGCGAGCAGACGGGCCGGCTTCCACGCCGCGTACTTCTCCCGTGTGATCTGCTCGGGAAAGGCCTTCGGGTCGCCCGCGGCCCGGAACGCCTCGACGGCGAGACGCGCCGCTTCCTGGTGTCCTCCGTGCTGGCGGAACGGACGCGGGTCCATGACCACCACCTCTTGCGGAGTGGTCGCCCGGATCAGCCGCACGAGCCGCGAGAGGGTGTCCGTCGGCGGCTGCGGCGACCGGTTCCAGACGGCGGCGGTCAGCGGGGCGGACAGGGTGTACCAGAAGTCGGGCTTGTCGAGATAGAAGACGTTACGGATGCCGGCGTGCCGTACCGCCTTGCGTTCCTCGCCCTCACGGATCATCCCGAGAGCAGCGCCCTCCTCGGGGCCGACGGCGTTCCCGCCGCCCTCACCCCGGGTGATGGTGACCACGCCGGTGCTGAGCCCACGCCGCTCCCCCCATTGACCGAAAGTGGCCAGCAGCGGGGACTCGTCGTCCGGGTGGGCTCCGACGAACAGGACGTCGGTGTGCGCCGGGGCCACCCTGCCAGGGGCGGCGACGGCCGCCGGTGGACCCACTCGCGCGGTGTCCGCGACCGCGGGCAGCACGCTTCCGACCACGCCGAGGGCCGTACACCCCGCCCACAGCCCATGTCGGAGCCTCGATCTCAACAAGGCAGCCCCTTCCTTTGCGCTCAGTGTGCGACGAGCCGCACCGCATGTCACCGGCCACCGCATGTCTCCGGCCAGCCTGCCGGACAGGGGCTGCCTCTTCCCTTAAGGAGGGCGCGAATTCGGCCCGCGTCGCGACGGCCGCGGCGGGCTGTGGGGCACCGCGCTCGCCAGCCGTTACGGTCTTCGGATGACCGGACTCGAACGCGACCCCTCGCACTCCACCCGCGAGGCCTACGACGCCATCGCCACCACCTACGCGCAGTTGTTCCACGACTCCCTGCGCGACCGCCCTTTGGAGCGTGCCCTCCTCAGCGCCTTCGCGGAGCTGGTGTCGACGAGCGGCGGCGAGGGACGGGTCGCGGACCTCGGGTGCGGCCCGGGCTACGTCACGGCCCATCTTCAGGGGCTGGGGCTCAACGCCTTCGGCATGGACGCCTCCCCCGTGATGGTCGGGCTCGCCCGTGAGGCCCACCCCGGGCTGCGGTTCGAGGTCGGCTCGATGGCCGCGCTGGACATCGAGGACGACGCGCTCGACGGCGTGCTCGCGCGATGGTCCGTCATCCACACCCCGCCACGGGAGCTGCCCGCCGTGCTCGCCGAGATCGCCCGGGTCCTGGCCCCCGGCGGCCACGTGCTGATCGCGTTCCCCGCCACGGACGGCCCGCACGACGAGCCCCGGGCCTACGACCACACGGTGGCCACGGCTTACCGCTGGTCCCCCGACCGCCTCGCCGAACTTCTCGCTGACCACGGCCTGAAGGAGTCGGCCCGCCTCGTGATGGAGCCGAAGCCCACTGACCAACGTCAGTTCCAGGAGGTCCAGCTCCTCGCGCGGAAGACGCGGTCCGAAGAGCCGCTCGGCGAGACGGCGTGACCGCGCCGGCGGCCCGGATCGTTCATCCACGTACCAGCGCGTAGGGGGCGGGTTGGGCGCGCCGAGCAGGAGGGCGTTCCGCGCGGGTACCTGGGCGGATGAGCGGGGAGAGCCTCCTTCCTGTGGGACATGCCGCCCCGGTGAGACACGCCGTCCCCGGGGTAACCGCGCCCCATGGCGAGCTGGCATCTTCACGGGCGACAGGACAACGGCAGCGACGACGCGGCGCCGAGGGAGGCCGGCCCGGCGCCGGAGGTGGCGGAGGCGGCGCCGGATGCCCCGGTGAAGCTGCCCAAGCGCGCGTGGGTCGCCGTACTCAAAGGCAGCCTGCGGGAGTTCACGGACGACGAGCTCAGCGACCGCGCGGCGGCGCTCACGTACTACAGCGTGCTGTCGCTCTTCCCCGCGCTGCTGGTCCTGGTCTCGCTGCTCGGCATCACGGGCAGGTCGACCACCGACAAGGTGCTGCACAACGTCCAGCGGTTCGCGCCCGGCTCGGCCCGGGACCTTCTCACCGACGCGGTGCGGAAACTGCAGGACAGCGCGGGCCTGGGCTCGGTGATGGCCGTCGTCGGTCTCGTGCTCGCGGTGTGGTCGGCGTCGGGCTATGTCGCCGCGTTCATCCGTGCGGCGAACGCGGTCTACGAGATGCCCGAGGGCCGGCCCGTCTGGAAGGTCCTCCCCGTACGGATCGGGCTGACCGTGGTCCTGATGGTCCTGGCGGTGCTCAGCGCGCTGATCGTGGTCTTCACCGGAAGCGTGGCCCGCCATGTGGGTACCGCCCTCGGTGTCGGCAGTGCCGGTCTGTCGGTGTGGTCGGTCGCCAAGTGGCCCGTGCTGGCCGCCCTCGTCACCCTCATGATCGCGCTCCTGTACTGGGCGGCCCCGAACGCCAAGGTGAAGGGCGTCAAGTGGGTCACCCCGGGCAGTCTCCTGGCCCTGCTGATCTGGATGATCGCCTCCGCCGCGTTCGCGTTCTACGTCGCCCACTTCGCTTCGTACAACAAGACCTATGGTGCGATGGCGGGCGTGATCGTCTTCCTGGTGTGGCTGTGGATCACCAATCTGGCGATTCTGCTGGGGCTGGAGTTCGACGCGGAGATCGTGCGCCAGCGGGCGATCGCCGGTGGGATGCCGCCGGACGAGGAGCCGTACGCGCAGCCGCGCGACACCAGGACATGGGACGAGGAGGACCGGCGCCGGCTGCGGAACGCCTGACCGCCACCCCACCGGGCCCCTCGGGCACCCCGCGCATCTCTCCAGCGGGGGCGCACCATTGCCGGGCGTAGTACGGCGAAGGCGTGAAAGGCATCCCGGGCGCCCGGTATCTTTGCGACACCCCAATAGTGCGCCCCCCTTCCATCGCTCGACAAGAGTTCACCAAGCGTGCTGATGGAATCGTTCCGCCCACCACGCGAACAGGAATCCGTTCCTGTTCGGCGCCGCCCGTGGTCCGGACCTGAAATGCCTCCGCATTCCTCTCGCGGCCCGACGGTCGGATAATCATATGACGTTCGACGCCCTTGCCTTCCCCTGCTGACCTGCGAATACCGTTGCACCTGATCGCCTCCCGGCTCTCCGGGTGGTGATGACGTTCAGTCAGAGGAAAAAGAAGGAGTCGTCATGAAGAAGGCGTACGAAGCTCCGACGCTCGTCCGACTGGGTTCTTTCCGGAAGGAGACGGGACTTCTGCAGTTCAGCGGAAACGACCGCCTCATTCTCAGCAAGAACTGACGGTCGACGGTACGTCCATTCGACGTCATGACTGACACGCACGCAGGTGCGGGTCCGGGCCGCGGCGACGCGCACTTCGTGGTCCTTCCGGACCGCGAGGACGCCGCCGCCGCGGCCCGCCTCTTCACCCGCCCCGGAACCCGTACCCTGCCCCACGCCTCGGGACGCCCCTGGCTGATCGGCCGGTGGCACGACGACGAGATCGTGACCGCCCAGGCAGGACATACGGCCCTCGCCGCCATCGGCTGCTGCCCGCTCGACGGCCCCCGACTGCGCGGCCACGCGGGGCAGTTGCGCGGCCTCACCCAGCTCGACGCGCTGGCCCGCTCCACCGCCGGCAGCTTCCATCTGGTGGCCGCGCACGACGGCCGCCTCCGTGTCCAGGGCACCGCGTCCGGACTGCGGCTCGTCTTCCACGCGGAGATCGGCGGCGTACGCGTCGCCGCCACCCGGGCCGACATCCTCGCCGCCGCCCTCGGCCGGGAGCCGGACGTCGAACAGGTGGCGGTCAGGCTGCTGTGGCCGGTCCCCCATCCGTTGCAGGAGGCACCGCTGTGGAAGGGCATCACCGCGGTGCCCCCGCAGGACGCCCTCGTCGTCGCGGCGGACGGCCGGTCCACCCGCCACGCGCGCTGGTGGACACCGCCCGAGCCGGTCCGCTCGCTCTCCGCCGGGGCCGCCCTGGCCCGCGACGCACTCGCCGACGCCGTCCACGCCCGTACCCGGCAGGGCGGCACGGTCAGCTGCGACCTGTCGGGAGGCCTGGACTCCACGTCCATCTGCTTCCTGGCCGACCGCTCCCCCGCCCACGTCGTGGCCAGCACCTGGCCCGGACGCGATCCCGCCGACACCGATCTGCACTGGGCCCGGCAGGCCGCCGAATTCCTGCCGGACGTCGAACACGTCGTCTGGGACGCCAACGCCTCGCCGCTCGTCTACACCGATCTGCTCACCATCGACGACCTGCTCGACGAACCGACCATCGGCGTCATGGACCGCTCCCGGGTGCTGCACCACCTTCCCGCCATGGCCGAGCGGGGCAGCCGTCTCCATCTGACCGGTATCGGCGGCGACCATGTCGCCTGGTGCTCCGAGGCGTACTACCACCGCCTTCTGCGCACCCGCCCGCTGTTCGCCGTGCGCCAGCTCCGGGGCTTCCGTGCCCTGTGGCAGTGGCCGCTCGCCGGGATGGCACGCACCCTGAGCGACTCCCGGCCGTACGGCAGGTGGCTGGCGGACTCCGTCGGTCACCTGCGCGGCCCCCTTCCCGACACCGTCAGCGGCGCCCTCGGCTGGGGCGGGGAGCCACGTCTGTTCGACTGGGTGACACCCGAGGGCGAGCGGCTGGCCGCGCGGGCGCTGCGCGCCGCGGCCCAGGACGCCCGGCCCCTGCACCGCGACCGCGGACTGCACGCCGACCTGGAGCAGATCCGCTCCTGCACCCGCATCATCCGCCAGTGGGACGCGATGGCCGCCAGGGCCGGCGTTCCGATGGCGTCACCGTTCCTGGACGACCGCGTCATCGAGGCGTTCCTCTCGGTCCGGCCCAGCGAACGGGTGTCGCCCTGGCGGTACAAACCCCTGCTGGCCGCCGCCATGCGGGACGTCGTCCCGCAGGTGTGTCTGCGGCGCAGCAACAAGGCCGCGGCGTCCATGGACGCCTCCAACGGGCTGCGCGAGCACCGCGCCGATCTCCTCGCGCTGTGGGAGGACTCGCGACTGGAACAGCTCGGCCTGGTGAACGGCGACGCGCTGCGCGCTCTCGCCCAGCGGCCCGCCACGCCCGGACTGCGGCAGGCCATCCTCTACTCCACGATCGCCGCCGAGGTGTGGCTGCGCGGTCTGCCGCGCACCGCGCGGACCTGGGCCACCACCTCCATCTGACCCCCAAGTGAAAGGCAGGCACGCCATGGCACTGCGGTTCGCCGCCGACATCTCCACCGCACAGACCGACTACGGAACCGTCCTCCTCGACGAACGCAGCGGTCACTACTGGGAGTTGAACCCCACCGCCACGCTGATCGTCGAGACGCTGCTCGCCGGCAAGGACGAGGCGGCGGCGGCCGACGCGGTCGTCGCGGAGTTCGACATCGACCGGGAGCGGGCGCGGCAGGACGTCATCCAGCTGGTCGGCGAACTGCGCGCATCGGGACTCGCCGCATGACCACGCCCAGCGCGCTCGAACGCCCCTCCGGCGTGCCCTTCGTACGGAAGCTGGGCGCGCGGCTGGTCCTGCTTCCCGCCGTGGTGCTCTCCCTGCTGCCGCCGCGTCGCATCCGCCGCGTCCTGAACGTGCTGCGCCGCGGCGCCGCGCCCGCGACGGCCACCGAGGCGAAGAACGCCCGCGACGCGGTGTGCGCCGTGAGCCTGCGCTGCGCCGGGCCCCGGGGGTGCCTGCCGCGTTCCCTGGGCGCCGCGCTGCTGTGCCGGCTGGGCGGCACCTGGCCGACCTGGTGTACGGGAGCGCGGGTCGTACCGCCCTTCACCGCACACGCCTGGATCGAGGCCGACGGCCATCCGGTCGATGAAGGAGTGCCCGACGACTACTTCACCCGGTTGATGGCGGTCACCCCGGTGAGCCAGCGCGCTCGATGACCCGCCCCGAGGCACAGGGCCCCGACCGTACGACGCGGGGCGCGATCGCCACCATGTTCCGTCTCACCGCCGGACACCGCGGCGCCATGGCCGTCGCCACGGCCCTGACACTGGCGGGCTCCGCCCTGGGGCTGGCCCAGCCGCTCGTCGCCAAGCGCATCGTGGACGCGAGCGGCGCGGACGCGGCCTTCTGGTCGACGCTGGCGCTCCTGGGCGTGCTGTTCACCCTCGAAGCGGTCACCGGCGCCGTGGGCCGCTATCTGCTGGAGCGCATGGGCGAGGGCATCGTGTGCCGGCTGCGGCACGGCCTGGTCCGGCATCTGCTCCGGCTGGAGATGAAGGAGTACGACCGCCACCGCAGCGGCGACCTCATCTCCCGGGTCACCTCCGACACCACCCTCCTGCGGGAGGTGGTGGCCCAGGCACTGGTCGACCTGGGCACGGGCGCCGTCGCGGCGGCGGGCGCGATCGCCCTGATGATGTGGCTGGACCCGCTCCTGCTGCTCCTGGTCACCCTCACGGTGGCCGCCGCGGCGGTGATCGTCGCGTCCCTGCTCAAGGGCATCAGGGCCGCGTCCGAGCACATGCAGAACGCGGTCGGTGCCATCGCCGCCGAACTGGAGCGCGCGCTGGGCGCGTTGCCGATGGTCCGCGTACACCGGGCGGAGGACCGCGAGGCGGCACGGATCGGCGAGCGGGTCGACGAGGCCTACCGCGCGGGGGTACGGACCGCTCAGCTCGCCTCGGTGATGAGCCCCGCCGTCGAACTCGCCGTCCAGGGCTCCTTCCTGCTCGTCCTGGTCATCGGCGGCCTGCGGGTGAACGGCCGCACCGGCTCGCTCGGCGACCTGGTCGCCTTCCTGCTGTACGCCTCGTACCTGGTTCTGCCCCTGTCGTCGGTCTTCCGGGCCGTCGGTCTCATCCAGCGCGGTATGGGCGCCTACCAGCGGGTGGCGGAGGCCCACAGCCTCCCCACCGAGCCGGAACCGACTCCGCAGCCCGCCCGGCCCCGGGAGCGCGCCCGCCCCGCGCCGCCCGCCGCGCACGCGTCCCCGCGGCCGAAGGCGGCCCTCGCGCTCCAGGACGTCCACTTCGGCTACCAGCCGGACCGGCCCGTGCTGCGCGGTGTCTCCTTCACCGTGCCCCACCGCCAGCAGGTCGCCCTGGTCGGACGGTCGGGAGCGGGCAAGACCACCCTCTTCGCACTGGTCGCGCGGTTCTACGAGCCCGACGCGGGAACCCTGCTGTTCGACGGCCGGCCCACGACCGAGCTGAGCCGCGACCGGTGCCGCGCGCACATCGCCGTGGTCGACCAGAACACCCATGTCGTCCACGGCACCCTGCGCGACAACATCACGTACGCGGTACCGCACGCCGGTGACGCCGAGATCCGCCGGGTCATCGAACTCGCCCAGCTCGAAGGGGTGGTACGTCGTCTGCCCGGCGGTCTTTCGGGTGTCCTCGGCGAGCGCGGCGCGACGCTCTCCGCGGGGGAACGGCAGCGGGTCGCCCTGGCCCGCGCCCTGCTCGCCCGGCCCTCCCTGCTGCTGCTCGACGAGCCGACCTCACACCTCGACGCCATCAATGAGGCAGCCCTCACCACGGTCATGCGGGAAGCCGCCCAGGAGTGCGCCCTGCTGGTCATCGCGCACCGTCTGTCCACCGTCCGCCACGCGGACCGGATCGTCGTCCTGGAGGGCGGCCGGGCCATCGCCTGCGGGCGCCACGAGGACCTGCTCACCACCAGCCCCGCCTACCGCGAACTCGCCGCCGGTCAGATGCTCACGCCCGGCCCGCCCCTGCCGTCCGCCGCGCGGAACGGCGGCCCTCAGATGTACGCCGAGGGCACCGATCCCCGCGCCGGACACCCCGGCCGCGACTGACGATTTGGGGCCCCTGACTTTGGCGGTTCGGGGTCCCTCACTGCCCGGCGCCCAGCGCCGCGAGGCGCTTGCGGGCCGCGTGCAGGGAACGGCCGCGCGGGGCGTCGTGCCAGGGGTCGTGCTTGAGGAGCTCGTCGACGGTGGAGACCGTCCAGCGACGCGCGGTGAGGTCCGGGGCGTCCAGGTCCTCCCAGGCCAGCGGCGCGGCGACGGGAGCGCCGGGGAGGGCCCGTACGGCGTAGGGAACGACCGCGGTCTGGGCGTATCCGTTGCGCTGGATGTCCAGGTAGAGACGGTCTCCCCGGGCCTGCTTGCGGGCCTGGGTGGTCAAATGGTCGGGATGGCGGGCGGCGAGGAGTCCGGCGACGTCAACGGCGAACGCGCGGACCTCGTCGAAGGACGCGCGCCGGTCAAGGGGCACCGAGACGTGCAGACCGCGCGAGCCGGTGGTCATCAGCGTCGCGGGAAGCTCCAACTCGTCCAGCAGCTCACGGGTCCACCGGGCCGCGTCCCGTACGGGAGTGAAGTCGTCACCGTGCGGGTCGAGGTCGAAGACGAGCCGGTCGGGGTGGTCGGGGCGGTCGACCCTGGACAGGAAGCGGTGGAGCGTCAGGCACGCCTGGTTGGCGAGGTAGACCAGGGTCGCGGTGTCGTCGCAGACCGTGTAGGTGACGGTGCCGTCCTCCTTGGGCAGCTCCGCCCGGTGGATCCAGTCGGGGAAGTGTTCCGACACCTCCTTCTGCATGAAGGCCGGGCCGTCGACACCGTCCGGGTGGCGTTCGAGCATGAGCGGGCGGTCACGCAGATGCGGCAGCATGCGCCGGGAAACCGTGCGGTAGTAGTCGACCAGGTCGGCCTTGGTGATGCCGTCCTCGGGGAACAGCACCTTGTCCGGGCGGCTGATCTCCACCGTGTGCCCGCCGACGCGGATGCTCCTTGACGTGGTCGTGGTCATCACGTGCTCCCGCCGGGTTGTTCGCGGATCCTCGCCGGTGAACGTCGTGTGCGCGCGAACGCGGTGCTCATCCGCCACCACCGGCCGCCTCGGCCGCCTCGGCGGCGACCTGCCGGAGGGTGTGTCCCGTGCGCGCCGAGCGGGCGCGGTGCGGATCGGGGGTGCCGGCGCTTGAGGCCCGCTCGTCGGCGCGCTTCACCAGCAACCAGGCCTCGCGTTCACCCCGGGTGTCGCGGATGCGGGTGAGCGAGTAACCGCCGTGCAGCTTGCGGCCGTCCAGCCAGAACGAGGCGTGACCCCGCTCCAGCGCGGTACCGAAGTCGACTTCCGCACCGCTGCGGTCGGTCGAGATGTTCCGGTAGGTTCCCTCGTCCCAGACGATCACCGTACCGCCCCCGTACTCGCCTGCGGCGATCACACCCTCGAACTCCCGGTACTCCAGCGGATGGTCCTCCGTCGGCATCGCCAACCGCTTGTCGTGCGGATCGGTGGACGGCCCTTTCGGTACCGCCCACGACTTGAGGACGCCGCCGACCTCCAGACGGAAGTCGAAGTGCATGGCGGTCGCCTCATGGATCTGCACCACGAACACGGGCCGCCGCGCCTTCGCCCCGTCGTCGGCACCCTTGGGCTCGGCGGTCTTGGAGAAGTCACGTCGGCGGTGGTACTCCGCCAGCGCGTCCTTCGGTGCGTGCGTCGATTCGTCCGTCGATGCCATGGCCACCTCCTGACGGCGGGAGTCGGTGCGCGCCCGGTCGCGCGGCGCTCCTCGCCCCGGGCCTCCGGATGTCGGCTACCCCGTCGGAACGCCGGTACCCGCACGCGGCAGGCACCACCGTCCGCCTCTGCCATTCTCCGGCTCCCGAGCGTACGACGCAGACCGAGCTCCCAGGCCACGCCGTCACGCACAGTAGCGACAAGGGGCCCTCGGTGCCCGTCCTGGCGGACCGGCCGTCTCGGGACACGCGCCGCCCGCCCGCAATGGAGACATGCGCCACCTGGTGACCGCCCGATGTGTCGTGGCCCCACGTCGCGACGCCCCGTGACCGCTCCCACACTTGCGGAACCTGCCCCCCAGCCCGCATCTGGAGCCCTCATATGCGTGACCTCAAACGCCTCCGCGTCGCAGACCTGCTCGTCGCGGTCTCGGCGGCGCTCGCGTTGTCCCTGAGCGCGGTCCCCGACGCCGTCGCGGCCGTCCCCGCTCCCACTCCGGGATCCCTGCCACCCCTCACCATCAACTCGGTCTACGTGTCCGGGGTTTCGTCAGGGGGATTCCTCGCCAACCAGTTGCACGTCGCGCACTCCGAGATCTTCAAGGGCGTCGGGATATTCTCCGCGGGACCGTACGACTGCTCCCAGGGGAACGTCTCCACCGCGCTCTACGCCTGCATGGACACGTTGCTCGCGCGCAAGAGCCCCGCCCAGCTGGAGCAGGAGACCCGTGACAGGGCCGCGTCCGGCGCCGTCGATCCGGTCGCGCATCTGTCCGGGGCCCCCGTCTGGCTCTCCCACGGCAGCTCCGACCGGACCGTGGACCGCGCGGTGAACGACGATCTCGCGGCCTACTACCGCGACCTGGGCGCCGACGTCGCCTACGACACCGCGTCGCCGGCCGGGCACGCCTGGGTCAGCCCGCTCGGCGAGGTGTCCTGCACCTCCACGGCGGCGCCCTATATGAACAACTGCGGTGGCGACCCCGAAAAGGACATGCTCGCCCACCTCTTCGGCTCCGTGCGGCCCGCCACCACGGCCCCGCTGACCGGCCGACTCGTCCAGTTCGACCAGAACACCTACGCCCCTGGTGGCAGCGCCTCCGCGATCAGCATGGGCAACGAGGGATTCGCGTACATCCCGCAGTCCTGCGCGACGGGTGCGTCCTGTCGGCTGATGGTGGCCCTCCACGGCTGCTACCAGTACTACGGGCTGATCGGCGACAAGTTCATGGCCGAGGCCAACCTGAACGAGTACGCCGACACGAACAGCACGGTCGTGCTGTACCCCCAGGCCACCACCGCGAGCGACAACCCGCGCGGCTGCTGGAACTGGTGGGCGTACGGCGGCGACACCCACTACGCCGACAAGGGCGGCCGGCAGATCACCGCGATCACGAACATGGTGAACGCGACAGCCCAGGCGCCCACGACACCGGCTCTTCCCGCCCCGACCGGCCTGACCAGCACCGGGACCACCACCACCGCGATCTCGTTGGCGTGGAACCCGGTCGCGGGCGCCGCCTCGTACAACGTCTACCGCGACGGCGGCAGGGCCAACACCGTCCCGCTCGACGGCACGGCCTACACGGATGGCGGCCTGGCTCCCGGCACGACCCACACCTACACCGTCGCCGCCGTCGACGGTTCCGGCGCCGTGGGGGCGCGTTCGGCCCCGGTGACGGCTACGACCACACCGGCCACCACGCCACTGCCGAACTGCTGGACCACCGACAACGTCGCGCACAACCTGGCCGGGCGGTCGTACTTCATCGGTGACAAGAGCTATGCGATCGGCACCGGTCAGTACATGGGCCCGCACACCGCCACGGCTCTCAGCAGCCTGCACCTGCGCTCAGCGGGCTCATGGGAGGTCGTACCGCACTGCTGAGACGGATCGTGCGCCCGTCAGCCGGGCCGGGTGTCGCGACCGCGGCGGCCGGCCCTCGGCCGTCCCGGCACTTGCGCCGAGATCGCGTTGGCGGTCCAATGCTGAAGATGAGTGCCGTCGGTGGGCGCGGCTCCCCAGATGCCGGGGCCGCAGAAGGCGCGAACCCGCTTGAGGAGCTGTCGCTCGACCGGCTCCGTCGGCGCGGGAGCATGAAGTGGCGCACCTACCCGGCCGATGTCCTGCCTCTGTGGGTGGCGGAGATGGACGTGCCGCTCGCGCCGCCGGTCGCCGAGGCGCTGCGCGAGGCCATCGACACCGGTGACACCGGATATCCCGCCGGAACCGAGTTCGCCGAGGCGCTGGCGGGCTTCGCGTCGCGCCGCTGGAAGTGGGACGGCGTGGCAGTCGACCGCACCGCCATGCTCCCCGACGTCATGATGGGCGCGGTGCAGGTGCTGCGGCTGATCACGGACCCCGGTGACCCGGTCGTCGTCAACTCCCCGGTGTACGCGCCCTTCTACGCCTTCATCACCCACGACGACCGCCGGATCGTGGAGGCCCCGCTCGGGCGGGATCTGCGGATCAGCCCGGACACGCTGGAGGAGGCGTTCCGGCGTGCCCGCAGGCAGAGCGGCCGGGGCGGGATCGGCTACCTCCTCAGCAATCCGCACAACCCCACCGGAACGGTCCACACCGCCGAGGAGCTCACGGCCGTGGCACAGCTGGCGCGGCGGTACGGAGTCCGGGTCGTGGCGGACGAGATTCACGCGCCACTCGTCCTGCGGGGCGCCGAGTTCACGCCCTATCTGAGCCTGCCGGGGGCCGAGGACGCGTTCTCCCTCATGTCGGCCACCAAGGGCTGGAACCTCGCCGGAATCAAGGCGGCGCTCGCCGTGGCGGGCCCCGAGGCGGCCTCCGACCTGCGCCGCATCCCCGAGGAGGTACACCACGGTGCGAGTTACCTGGGCGTCATCGCCCACACGGCGGCCTACCGCCACGGGGAGCCATGGCTCGACACCCTGCTGACGGGGCTCGACGCGAACCGGGCCCTGCTGGGCCGGCTCCTCGCGGAACACCTGCCCGGGATCGGGTACACCAGGCCGGAGGGAACCTATCTGGCCTGGCTGGACTGCCGTCCCCTGGGCCTCGCCCCGGAGGCCGGCCCCACGCACCCCGAAGGCCCGGCGCACCCCGCAGACTCCACGGACCTCGCCGTCGTCACCGACCTGGCCGGACCGGCCCGGCTGTTCCTGGACCACGCCCGGGTGGCGCTGTCCTCCGGACACATCTTCGGCACGGGAGGAGCCGGGCACGTACGCCTGAACTTCGCGACCTCACGGTCCGTGCTGACCGAGGCGGTCACCCGCATGGGACGCGCGGCAGCCTGCCACACGCGCTAGCCGCTCGCGCCGGTCACGTCTCTGAGGACGTACATACGGGTCTGACGACCCAATAAGGCCTGCCCACGTACGACAGCCCGTCGGCGCGGGGCCGCGTATCGTGCCCGGATGACTGTGTTGCCGGAAGAGTTCGTACGGACCACCGTCGAGCGCGAAGGAGAGCCGGGAGCCGCCTGGATCGCCGGGCTGCCGGGGCTCGTGGACGAGCTGCTGGACCGCTGGGAGTGCGTGCCGGACGGCCCGGTCATGCACGGAGGCGTCGGCGTGATCGTTCCCGTACGACCCGTACGACGGGGAGATGAGCGGCCTGCCGTGGTGAAGGTGTCGTTTCCGCATCCCGGCAACGTGCACGAGCCGGACGCGTTCGTGGCGTGGGGCGGGCGCGGTGCCGTCCTGCTGCACGAGCGCGACGACGAGCGGTTCGCGATGCTCCTGGAGCGGGTGCGACCGTCGACGCTGGGAGAGCTCCAGGACGGCGACGAAGTGGTGAGGGTGGCCGGGCGCCTCAACCGCCGACTGGCCGTGCCCGCGCCACCCGGCCTGCCCCGGCTGCGGGAGCGGGCGGACTCCTGGGAGGAACAGCTCCGCAAGGATGCCGAGGACATGCCTCACGCGCTGCCGCAGGAGGTACTGGACGCAGCCGTGGCGACCGTACGCGAACTGGGCGCGGTCCAGCCGGACGTCCTCGTCCACGGCGACCTCCACGCCCGCAACATCCTGCGCGCCGAACGCGAGCCGTGGCTGGCGGTCGACCCCAAGGGGTACGCGGGCGATCCCGCCTACGACGGCGGCACGCTGCTCAAGTCACGCGCGCTGACGCTTCTCGAAGCAGACGATCTGGGCAAGGCAGTCGATCGCGTCCTCGACGTGTTCACCGAGGCCGCGGAGCTCGACCGCGAACGTGTCCGCCGGTGGGCGCAGTTCCACGCCGTACAGGCCGCGTTCTGGGGCCGCCGCCACGGCTTCCGGGTCGCCCGCGCCGGACCGCTGCTGGACTGGATCACCGAGTTCGCCGACCATCTGGCGGGGTTGCTCACGAAACGCTCGTGAGGCGCTCGTCAGCTGCCCGTCGGACGCCCATGAGGCGTGATCGTGCTGTCCGGGGTGCACGCCGCCCGGCCTGTGCCGGTCAGCGCGGGTCGAGGAAGGACGTGGGGTCGTCCGGGTCGACGGGCAGACCGGGCGGGCGCGCGGGGTCGAACTGCCGACGGGCGAACGCGTCAGTGGCCCGGTGCACCACATCGGGCTGCGCAGGCGCGGGCCAGACGGCCAGAGCGTGTTCTTCCACCAAGTGTCCCCGCCTCACTGGAACAGCCACGGGGTGCCGCTGCTGCTAGTAGATACTCACGGCGACGGCGGTCTCCCACTCCTCACCGACGGGTGGCGGCACGTCCGCACACTGCTCCGTCGTCAGACGTATCCAGGGAGTACTGGCAGTACGAGACGAAAGCCGTTCCGTGGTCCATCGCGTGTCGGGCATGTGCGGATCATGCACCACGGCGTCAGACGCCGCCCTCGATCAGCGTCCAGCCCGACGACACCTGTGCGAGCGAACCGACGTTGGCGTAATGGCCGTGGGACAGCGTCGATGTCCACGCCGTGCCGTCGTCCTTGTAGAAGAACAGGCTGTCGGAGGTACGACCTTCCTTCTCCCAGATGCCGGAGGTGCCGATCCTGTTGAAGTGGACGCCCGAGCCGTTGGTCGCCCTGGACACCCGGAACTGGAGTGCGTCGTCGGTCCTCGCCAGGGACAGCACGGAGTCCTTGGTCGCGGTCAGCTCCCCGAGGAAGTCGGTCCTCGGGATGCCGCCCTTGTCGTGGTAGACGCCGCCCGTGAGGGTGCCGTAGCCCACGTTGCTCCAGGGGGAGTCACCCGAACCGTGCCTGGCCGCGGAGATCAGCGTGTCGCAGGAGGCGGCCATGGTCCCCCAGCCCGTGCTGAAGTTGTCGTACTGACGCATCTCCCGGTACGTGCCGTTCTTGAGGGTGCCCGTGACGCCGCGGCCGGTGTCCCCGTTGTAGAAGAGCACGGAGTCGCCGGACGCCTTGACGAAGGTCCAGTCGGTGGAGAAGTCGTCGTAGGACTGGGTGCGGTGGTACCGGCCGCCCCTGAGGGTGCCGACCTCCCCGGCCCCGGTGTCCTTGTTGTAGAGGACCAACGTGTCGCGGCTCGCCGCGCCGTGCGTGTACCCGGTCGGGAGGTCGAACTCCGCCTTCTCCTGCCAGTGACCGGCGGAGAGAGTGCCGGTGGCGGCCGAGCCGCTGTCGGCGTTGTAGAAGAGGATCGAACTGCTCGGCCTCGTCTGATCGCAGTACGACGAGGTGGCGCTCGCGGGCGACACCGGGCCGGCCAGCAGCACGGCCGTGGCGGAAGTGACCGCGGTGAGCGCGGCCACCAGGGCTTTCCTCATGGCTTTCCCCATTTCCTCGCACCGGGTACGTGCGGCGTCGGGGCGCCCCGGAACCCCGGCCCCGGCCATGCACGGTCTGAAGGAAGACGGACGCGCACTGACGCACTCACGCGCGTCGCCGCCCCGCCCTCGGCGCCGATGTCGGCCCGGCCTGTCAACGCCACCGAGCCCGCCGCAGGCTCGCGCCGGCGCTCGTACACAGACGTCCACCTCCCATCGTGCGCCGCCCGGACCCGCCCCGCATCTCGATGCGGGGCGGGCCCCATGACCTGCCATGGCAGACCTCGCGGCCGGAGCACCGGCCGCCGCGTCGCGGGCCGTCCCCCGGCCGTCCGCGCCCGCCCGTGTCGGCACTCCTCGCCCCGTGAGAGGTGTTGGTTGATACGAGGTCCACCCACCCAACTTCTCTGTGGCATCTGCCAGTACGGCCCCGGGACCAGCCGGGAGCAGACTTTCTGCCACGAGCGTGGCCCGCTGATCCTCTCGTTCCGGAGGGCCGGTGCGGTCGCGTGCGGGACGATCCACGATCCATACGGGTGTGATCCACACGAGGGGGCGGCACATGAGCGTGCAGCAGCAGTACGACCGGATCGGCGAGGCGTTCGAGGGGTTCAAGTCCCTGCCGCTGATGCGTTACGGGGAGGTGCCGAGCTTCCTTGGCCTGGTCGGGGACGTGGGCGGCAAGTCGGTTCTGGACCTGGCGTGCGGCACCGGTTTCTACAGCAGGGAGCTCAAGCGGCGCGGAGCCGCGGACGTCTTCGGTGTCGACATCTCCGGCGAGATGATCGCCGTCGCGCACAGGACCGAGCAGGGTGAGCCGCTCGGGGTGCGCTACGAGGTCGGTGACGTGGCCGAACTGCCCAAGCTGGAACGGCGTTTCGACATGGCCCTGGCCGTACAGTGCCTCAACTACGCCGGGGACAACGCGGAGATGGAGCGGATGTGCCGCGCCATCCACCGGAACCTGGTGGCGGGAGGAGCGTTCTACATGCTCTGCCAGAACCCCGACTACCGGTTCAACCGTCCGCCTCTGGACAAGTACGGGTTCCGCTGCGAGCCCACCGGTGAGGAGACCGAGACGGGGCCGAGGGTGCGGGTCACCGCTCTCCTCGACCCGGAGCCGGTCACCATCCTCGTCGCGGCCCCGCGCCGCGAGGTCTACGAGGAGTGTCTGCGGGCGGCCGGGTTCAGCGCGCTGGAGTGGGTGCCCCTGCGGATCTCCGAAGCCGGCATCCGTGAGTTCGGCGAGGACTTCTGGGCCGACCTGCTCGCGAACCCGCCGCTGGAGATGCTGCGCTGCCGCGCCTGACCAGCGCATCCGGGCAGCGACCCGGCGGATCGGCGGGTTTCACCGATCCGCCGGCACCTGCCGCCTCGGTCACCCCGAGGCGGCAGGAGGGTCGGGTAAGCCGGTCGGTGCGGGAGCCGTGGGGTTCACCTCTCCCCCGGCGCCCCCGCCCGGTTCACCGTCAGCTCCGCGATGCCCGGGTGCTCCTTCGCCTTCGCGTCGCCCCGCACCGTGACCCGTACGTACCGTGCCAGTCGTACGTCGTCCTTCACGGCCCGCCTCCAGTGCCGGCCGTCGAGGGACAGCTCGATGCTGTACGCGACGGGCTTGGTGGTGTTCCAGGTGGGGGTGACGCTCTTGACGCGGACGGGCCGGGCGAGGTCCGTCGTCAGTCGGCCGTTCGCACTGTCCGGGACCCAGGCCGTTGCCGTGTTGCCGTCCACCGCGGCGCCCGCGTACATGCCGGGCTGCTGGGAGGAGGCGGTGGCGGTCGTGCAGCGGGCCGCGTTGGTGGTGGGGGTGAGGTCGGGGCGGCGGGTCTTGAGGACGGCCGGGGCGCCCTTGCTGACGATCTGCTCCCCCTGGGGGGTGTCGAGCGTCATCGGCGCGCCGCCGGTGAGGCGGACGGTGGTGCGGTGGGCGCCGAGTTCGATGTCGTAGGTGCGTCCCTGCCAGGTCAGACCGCGCAGGGTGACACCCCGCTCCAACTGCGGGGGCAGCATCGGGTCGAGGTGCAGCCGGTCCTCACGCATCCGCATACCGGTCAGGCCGTTGGTGAAGACCTGGAGGAAGCCGCCCTTGCCGGTGAGGAAGTCATGGGCGGGTGAGCCTGCCAGGGGGTCCTCGGCGCCCGCCTTGTCGCCGCGTGCCTCCGAGAACTGCGCGAAGGGGCCGCGGACGAACGGCCTGATGGAACGCTCCAGATAGGTGTACGTGGAGCAGCCCGGCTCACCGATCCCGGCGGCGTCGATGGCGTGCACCGAGTCCGTCATGGCCGGGCCGTCCGGGTCGGTGCGCTGCGCGTAGTAGTCGAGGGTGGCCGCGTCGGCGCCCTTGGGCATCGGCCATTCCAGCGGGTACATCAGCAGGACGGTGTCGGCCTGCTTGATGGTGCTGCCGCGGTAGCCGTCGTACTGCTGGAAGACCTTGTCGTGTGCGTCGTAGGGGATCCGGATGCGGTCGGCGATCGTCTTCCACTCGGCGGGGGCGCGCTTGCCGAGGAGTTCGGCGGCGCGGGCGGCGTGGCGCAGGGCGGTGGCGGCTCCGGCGTTCGTGAAGACCGCGTCGTCCACACCGTTGCTGTATTCGTCCGGGCCGGCCGTGTCCTTGATCGAGTAGCTGCCGTCCGCGTTGGCGCTGACACGGCCCGCCCAGAACTCGGCGATGCCCCGCAACACCGGCCAGCCGCGCTCACGCAGCCAGCTCGTGTCCTTGGTGGCGAGGTAGTACTGCCAGGTGGCCAGGGAGATGTCGGACTGGAGGTGGATCTGAGTGCGGCAGTGCGGCGGGTCCACGCTGTGGCACTCCTGGGCCAGATTCCCCGAACTTCCACTGTTCCAGGGGAAGAAGAGACCTTGGTAGCCGAGTTTGCGGGCGTTCTCGCGCGCGCCCGCCCGGGTCCGGTAGCGGTAGTCGAGCACGGACTTGGCGAGCTCGGGCCGGGTGGCGAGCAGGCCCGGGTACATCCAGGTCTCGGCGTCCCAGAAGATGAGGCCGGCGTAGTTGTCGCTGGTCAGCCCGGCCGGGGCGATGCTGTTGGCGGCGCCTGCCCGGGTGTTGGAGAGCAGGCCGTACTGGGCGGAGCGCACCCATGTCTGCATCTCGGGCTGCCCGGGCACCTCGATGTCGCTTCGCCACAGGCGGGCCCAGGCGGCGGTGTGGGAGCGCAGCAGGGCGTCCCAGCCGCGCCCGGCGGCGCGCCGCGAGGTGGTGGTGGCGTCGTTGCGCGGTGCGCGTGAGGTGAGCGCGGTGTCGACGCCGACGTACTTGGTGAAGTCGTAGGACCGCCCGCTGCGGACCGGCACAGTGAGGGACTGACGAGAAGTCATTTGCTTGGCCGGTGACGCCGGTTGGCCCTCGGCGCCGTGTACCCCGCTCCCGGCACGCAGGGTCGAGGCGACGGCTCCGTTCACGTTCGTACCGTCCGTACGGAAGGCGACGTCCATGGTGGGCGCGGTGCGGCCGGCGCGGGAGCCACCGCTCCGGTCACCGCCGCCGGTCTGCGAGATACGGCGCGCGCCGCGACCGTCCAGCATGTCGGTGACGGTGGCTCGGCCGCTCCAGTGCGGCGTCATCCTCATACGTACGGCACCGACGTGCGGGTCGGCGCGGTCGGTGAGGACCTCGTAGACGAGGTCGGTGCTGCGGCCGTCGGCGGCCGTCCAGGTCAGCGAGGTCCGGACCAGTCCGCAGTGGAGGAAGAGCGACTGGCGGTAGTGGGAGACGCGGCCGGACGGCGTCGAAGAGTTGAAGGTGTCTCCCCGCGCTCCGCCGGTGCTGAGGGTGAGCGCGGTCCAGTTGGGCAGCGCGGCGACGGCCTGCCGGTCGCCGGCGGTCCGCTTGTTGTGCGCGTACAGACCGGAGACGAGGGAGCCGTCGTAGCGCGGGGTGAACAGCGGCCAGCCGGTCTTGGCCTCGCTGTCGGCGTATCCGGCGCCGTTGGGGGGCACGCGCTGCCCCAGATAGCCGTTGCCGACGAAGGCGTGATGGCTGTCGGCCGTATCGATCCGGGTGGCGTCGAGCGTCCAGCCCGCGCCGCTGCGGCAGGTCGCGTCCGAGACGGAGGTGTTACGCGCGGTCTGCGAGGCCGCGGCCGGGGCGGAGGTGACAAGTGATCCGGCCAGCAGCACCGCGGTCAGTCGGGCGGCACGAGGCCGTACGCCGAGGGAGTACGTCATTGTTCTCCGTCACTCTGGTTCGACTGCGAGGTCCTGGGACCATAAATTTCCTGAACGATCCACGTCAATAGGCGTGCATTACCGGTCAAGTGTCGAAGGAATGGGGGGAACGTGAAGGCTTCCGCCAGACGGGGCGTGCGGGTGCGGCGGAGAGGCGTGACGGTGGTCGGCTCGGCTGCCGCAGCGTCAGTCGGTGACGAGGGCGAGTGTGAAGCCGTCGTACCCCTTGGAGCCGACGGTCTGCACCGTGGTGGCGGTGAGCCGCGGGTGGGCGGCGATGAGCTCGGTGAAGCGGCGGACGCCCTGGACGCGGGGGTCGGCGCTGGCCGGATCGGTGACCGCGCCGTCGCGGACGACGTTGTCGCCGATGATGGCGCTGCCGGGCCGCGTCAACTTCAGGGCCCACTCCAGATAGTCGGGGTTGGAGGGCTTGTCCGCGTCGATGAAGACGAGGTCGAACGGGCCGGCGCCCTCCCGCGCGAGCTGGGGAAGCGAGTTGATGGCCTTGCCGACGCGCAGGTCGACGACGTGGTCGAGTCCGGCGCGCGCGATGTTCGAGGCCGCCACGGCGGCATACCGCTCATCGGCCTCCAGCGTCACCAGGCGTCCGCCGTCCGGGAGGGCCCGGGCGAGCCATATGGTGCTGTATCCGCCGAGTGTGCCGATCTCCAGCACGGTACGCGCGCCTCGGAGCCGGGTGATCAGGTGGAGCAGCTTCCCCTGGTTGGGCGCGACCTGGTGGGGCGGGAGCCCGGCCGAGTCGCTCTCCGTCGCGGCTGCGAGCAGCGGCTCGTCCTCGTCGACCAGGAGGCCGTTGAAGTAGTCGTCGACCGCGGTCCAGGTCTGCTGGGACATAGTGAGTTCCTTTTCGATACCTACTAAGTTTCATCAAGGAACTTACTACGGGCCCTCGGGCGGCTGTCAACGATTCGCAGAAGGGCCCCGCCGATCCCCCGAGGTCGGCCGGCACCACCCGAACGATGGTCCAGGCGGGGGTGACGCTACGCATTCGGCGTAGGAGCGGTGGCTGAGGTGGTGGCCGTGCCGCACGGTGTGGACGAGGAAGTGCGGCGTCACGCCAGTCTCCCCGATCCACCGCCTCTCGAACAGGAGAACCGTCTCTGATGCGTGCCACATGGACCGCTGCCGCCCTGACCGCGGCGCTTGCCCTCACCCCGGTCGCCTCGGCCGCCGCCGTCCCGCGTCCCGGCGCCGACACCCCGCAGCCGGCCACGGCCGCGGCCCTGCCCATGGACCAGCCCGTATCGGCGGTCCCGACGAGACCGGTGACGGCGCCGGTAACCCAGGGGAAGACACAGAGCCCGCTCGCACCGCAGACCGCGCCCGCGGCGCCGGCCGACGACGGCGGTGGCGGGCTGGTGTCGATCGTGACGGGCCTGGTCAAGACCCTGCAGAACGTACTGAGCGGCCTCCTCGGCAACCTGTCGTCGGCCAAGCCCCCCGCGACGACCAGCGCGCTCAACGACCAGGCCACGACGACGAGCCAGCTGGTCCCCCCGGCCACGCTGGCGGAGCTGCTCAAGACCGTCGACGCCCTGAAGGCCGCCGAGACCGCCGCCCGCGCGGCTCAGTAGCCGCGCGAGGCCCCTGTCCGCGGCATGCCGCAGCCGTTCCGGACACGGCGCGCGTCACGGCGCTGTGCGCGCGCCGGTCGTCCGGAAGCGATCCCGGCCCGGACATGACGGGCCGGGATCGACGCGTCCGACCGGCAGGCGGCCGTCAGTGCCAGCGGCTGACTTCCACGTTCTCCAGGATGCCCAGGGCGTCGGGGACGAGGATCGCGGCCGAGTAGTAGGCGGTGACCAGGTACGAGATGATCGCCTGCTCGTCGATGCCCATGAACCGCACCGACAGGCCCGGCTCGATCTCGTCGGGGATCCCCTCCTGCCGCAGGCCGATCACCCCCTGCTCCTCCTTGCCCGTACGCATACAGATGATCGAGGTGGTGCGCTCGGGAGAGAGGGGGATCTTGCCGCACGGGAAGATGGGCACTCCGCGCCACGCGGGCAGCCGGTGGCCGCCGAAGTCCACCGACTCCGGGACCAGACCACGTTTGTTGCACTCACGGCCGAAGGCGGCGATGGCCTTGGGGTGGGCGAGGAAGAACTTGTTGCCGCGGCGGCGCGAGAGCAGTTCGTCCATGTCGTCGGGGCTGGGTACCCCGTCGTGCGGCTGGATGCGCTGCCCGTAGTCGCAGTTGGCCAAGAGGCCGAACTCGCGGTTGTTGACGAGCTCGTCCTCCTGGCGCTCGCGCAGTGCCTCGACGGTGAGCCGCAACTGCTGCTCGGTCTGGTTCATCGGCTGGTTGTAGAGGTCCGCGACCCGGCTGTGGACCTTCAGCACGGTCTGGGCGACGGAGAGTTCGTACTCGCGCGGGGCGCCCTCGTAGTCCACGTAGGTGTGCGGGATCACGGCCTCGCCGACATGGCCGGCCGACAGATCGATCGCGGCCTCGCCGTACTTGTTGGTCCGCTGCTTGGGGATGGCCGCGTAGGCGGTCAGATGGTCGTTCAGGGAGGTGGCGCGCTCGGCGAGGTTGAGCACGTCGGCCCGCCGCAGCTCCAGCACCGTACAGTCCGTCGCCGCGCGGACCGAGGCCTCCCAGGTGGCGTCGGACGAGACGAGCGCCTGCTCGCCCAAGTACGCCCCGTCGGCCAGGACACCGAGCACCGCCTCGCCGCCGTAGGGACCCGGACCGACGCGCTCCACCCGGCCGTGGGCCAGCAGATACACCGTGTCCACCGGATCGCCCCGGGTGGCCAGGACTTCCCCAGCGGCGAACTCGCGCTGCTCGCAGCGGTTCGCCAGCTCCTCCAGCGCGGCCTCGTCCTCGAAGCCGCGCAGCGCGGGCAGCTCTCCCAGCTCGGCGGGGATCACGGCGACCTGCCGACCGGTCTGCACGAAGGTGACCTTCCCGTCACCCACCGAGTAGCTCAGCCGCCGGTTGACCCGGTACGTACCACCCTGGACCTGCTCCCACGGCAGCATCCGCAGCAGCCACCGGGAGCTGATCTCCTGCATCTGGGGAACGGACTTGGTGGTGGTCGCCAGATTCCGCGCGGCGGCGGTACCGAGACTTTGCTGTTCGCATTCCCGGTCCACCGACTCCTGCGGACTTGCATCAACCGACATTGAGGGTCCTTCCTTCGAACGGAGAACAGTCAGGGACAGCCTGACCGCAAGTAAGGGAATTCGCTACTACACGAACGAGTGCAAGGATTTACCCAACCCGGCGGACTGGAACGGAATTTGGCCAATTTCCCACGCCCCAGCACGAGCTGCCGGAAGGGGGTGTGAGAAGGGGACGCTCGTACCCCTATGGAATTCGGTGAGGCTGCGCCGCTCACGCCACGTCCGTAGCGTGTCACGCTCACCGTGCGGCCCAGCAGACGCGGCGAGCCCGTCACGAGCGCGCCGGAACCGCAGGTCCGCGCAGGTGTACGCGCGGCAAACCCGCCGGGGCCGGCGTCACCATATCGAATGACAACCGGCCTTCTCGGCCCGCCGGTTCGCTAAACCGTCCTACCCTCGTACCTGGATCTGGAAGGAAGGCTTCCAGCCGCGCCCTCTTTCCTTCCCTTTCTCGCGGTGCCAGGTGTGAACGGGCAATGCCCGTATACCTGCGTCCCCTTCGCCGCCGATACCGTAGAAATGACCCAGCGATGACCGTGGACACCAGCCGGACGAGTGCGGACACCAGCATGCGGCCGAAACCGCGCCCGCAGCCCAGACAGACCTGCGAGGGTGCACAGGCATTCCCCGACTCCGGCACATCCGCCTTGAGGATGCGGGAATCCGCCTGCCCCTGACCGTTCGCCGGGCCGCTCCTCATGCGTCCACCCACGTTCCGTCCCGCGCGCCGGGACCCCGCGGGCACCTGCCCTTTCGGTGCCCCTCTTCCAGGCGCCGGTCACCCACGCACGCGCCCACGACGGCCCGGCCCTTCCGGGCGCTCTCGGCGTGCTCACACCCGTCCACCCACCCAAGGAGTCATGGATGCCCGGTCCCCCGCTCTACTCGGTGCCGACAGTGGGCCCCCGGGCCATGGCACCGTCGGCCCCACCCGGCGACGCACCTCCAGACGCGGGCGGCTGCCATGAGGACGCGGCGGCGGCCTGCGTCCAGGACCCGGCCCCCGCTCCGGAGGGGGACGGCTCGGCGCCGCACATCCCCGGGACCGAGACGGCGTGCGAGGACGACGCGCGAGGTGACCCCGCGCCGGAACGCGACGCCTGGGAACGTGTGCTGAGCGGGCCGAACGGTCTGGGCACCACGGGCCTGCGGCTGGCGCGCGCGCAGCCCCCGACACCGTGCCGGGAGATCCCGGGCCTCTACTACCACCCCGTACCCGAACCCGACGCGGCGCGGGTGGCGGAGGTCAGCCGGAGGATCAAGGACTGGGCGGTGGACGAGGTCGAGCTGTACCCGCCCGAGTGGGAGGACCAGTTCGACGGTTTCTCCCTGGGCAGATACATGGTCGCCTGCCATCCCGACGCCCCCACCATCGAGCACCTGATGGTCGCCACCCGGCTGATGGCCGCGGAGAACGCGGTGGACGACTGCTACTGCGAGGACCACGGTGGCTCACCCGTCGGACTCGGCGGGCGCCTGCTGCTGGCGCACACCGCGCTGGACCCGCTCCACACCGCGCAGGAGTACCAGGCGCCCTGGGCGGACTCCCTCCACAGCGACGCCCCGCGCCGGGCCTACCGCTCGGCCATGGACTACCTCCTCCAGGCCGCCAGCGCGTCCCAGGCCGACCGCTTCCGGCACGACATGGCCCGTCTGCACCTGGGGTACCTCGCCGAGGCCGCCTGGGCACAGACGGAGTACGTGCCCGAGGTGTGGGAGTACCTGGCCATGCGGCAGTTCAACAACTTCCGCCCCTGTCCCACCATTACCGACACGGTCGGGGGCTACGAACTGCCCGCCGACCTGCACGCCCAGCCGGCCATGCAGCGGGTCATCGCCCTCGCCTCCAACGCCACCACCATCGTCAACGACCTCTACTCGTACACCAAGGAACTCGCCGCCCCCGGCCGGCACATGAACCTGCCCGTGGTGCTCGCCGAGCGCGAGGACCTCGATGAGCGCGACGCGTACCTCAAGGCCATCGGGATCCACAACGACCTGATGCACGCCTTCGAGGCCGAGGCCGCCGCCCTGGCGCTCGCCTGCCCCGTTCCCCAGGTCACCCGCTTCCTGCGCGGTGTGGCGGCGTGGGTCGACGGCAACCACCACTGGCACCAGACCAACACCTACCGCTACGGCCTGCCCGATTTCTGGTAACCAAGGAGACCCATCGTGCCCAAGACAGCCGAAGCCGCCACCGCCGCGGCCATTCCCCACCCGGCGACGCCCTACCAGGGAGACATCGCCCGCTACTGGGACCACGAGGCCCGGCCGGTGAACCTGCGCCTGGGCGACGTGGACGGCCTCTACCACCACCACTACGGCATCGGGGCCGTCGACGAGTCCGCGCTCACCCACCCCACGGACAGCGACCGCGAGACGAAACTCATCGCCGAACTGCACCGGCTGGAGTCCGCCCAGGCCGATCTGCTCCTGGACCACCTCGGCCCCATCCAGCCGGACGCGCTGCTCGTGGACGCCGGCTGCGGGCGCGGTGGCTCCATGGTGATGGCCCATCAGCGCTTCGGCTGCTCGGTCCAGGGCGTCACCCTCTCCACCAAGCAGGCCGACTTCGCCAACCAGCGCGCCCGCGAGCTCGGCATCGACGGGTCCGTACGGGCCCATGTCCGCAACATGCTCGACATGCCCTTCACGAACGGGCAGGCGGCGGCCTCGTGGAACAACGAGTCGAGCATGTACGTCGACCTGCACGACCTCTTCGCCGAACACGCCCGCGTCCTGGCCCCCGGCGGCCGGTACGTGACCATCACCGGGTGCTGGAACCCCGTCTACGGGCAGCCCTCCAAGTGGGTGTCACAGATCAACGCGCACTTCGAATGCAACATCCACTCGCGCCGTGAATACCTGCGGGCCATGGCCGACAACCGTCTCGTGCCGCAGACGATCACCGATCTGACACCGGCGACCCTGCCCTACTGGGAGCTGCGCGCCACCTCATCCCTGACCACGGGCATCGAGGAGGCGTTCCTCAACTCCTACAAGGACGGTTCCTTCCAGTACCTCCTGATCGCGGCCGACCGGGTCTGACCGACCGGCGACCGGCGGACCGGGCCTCCCGCGCCCGGCGAGGGCGGGCACACTCACCACCTGCCCGCCCTCGTGTGCGCCCCGGGGGGCCGTGAGGGTCGAGCGGGTCGCGGAGAGGCGTGGGTCGATGTGAGGAGCGTTCCTCACTCCATGAGCAGGATCTGCTGGCGTCCGCCGCCTATGGTGACGCGGTACTCGACCTCGCTGTAGGCGGGCCACGCCCCCCTCACCGTCGGCCAGCCCAGCTCCGCGTAGGGGCGCTCGTCCCGCTGTCCGCGCATCTTCATGAACGCGACGCCCGTCACGAGCCGGCCCCGGGCGCCGCCCTCCCCGTCGGCGACGAGCCGCAGCAGGGCATCGTGGCCGAAGGGGCCGTTGAGCGGGGTGACGACGACGGCGCCGGGTGCGGCCTGGTCCAGCCAGGCCTGCGGGACGCGGCGTACCGCGGCGGTCGAGATGATTCTCGTGTAGGGGCCGCGCTGGGGGTGGCCCTCCTCCCCGTCCGCGCAGACGACCGCCGGCCGCAGTCCCAGCCGGGCGAGCCTGTCCCGGGCCAGGTCGGCCAGGTAGGGGTCTATCTCCACCGTGGTGAGCTGCTCGGGGGGCACCCGCTGGGCCAGCACGGCGGTGCTGTAGCCGGTGCCGGTGCCGATCTCCAGGGCGGTGTCGCCGGGGCCGGGGTCGAGGTGGTGCAGCATGTCCACCACGACGGCCGGGCACGAGGCGGCGGAGGTGAACGCCTCCCGGGTCGGACCGTCCTGAGGTCGTACGCGCCCGTCCGCGACCTGGGTGATGAGTGACGCCTGCGCCGTGTAGACGGCCCGCAGCCATGAACGGGGCCGCCGCGCACGGTCGATGACCGGGTGCAGTCCGTCCTCACCGGGGTAGGGCCACCACACCTGGTCGGGTATGAAGTGCTCGCGCGGCACCGTCAGGAACGCGGCGCGCAGCCAGGGCCGCTCATGGAAGTGGCCGAATTCCTTCCCGTCGAGTTCGGCCGCGCAGCGCGCGCGCAGCTCCCGGGGGTCGAGCGGGCTCGCCATACCGGCGTATCCGCCTAGTCGTCTTCCGCCGGCGGACTGGGTTCGGGCTCCGGAGCGGGATTGCCCGGATCACCCGGTGAACTGTGCGGGCCGCCCACCTGGCCGTCCGAGTCCTGACGACTGCCCATGAACGTCTCCTTTCCGAGGGGACGGCCAACTCGGTCTCGCAGCCGTCGTGTTACGCGGACGGTACCCCCGCGCGGGGAGGCGGATCCAGGCGGCGGGGAAGGCCGCCACCGATTCCCGGGCAGGCACACCGCGCCTCGTTCCCGGGCCCCTTCCTCACGCAGCCGCCTCGGCCGTCTGCGCGGTCAGCGCCGCGAGCAGCCAGTCGTGTGCCACGCCAGGGGTCGCCACCGGTCTGCCGTCTCCGGGGCCGGTGACCTCGGCCACCAGCTCCCAGTAGCGGTCGATCCGCGGGTCCGCCGCGAGGCTGGGACCCAGGGCGCGACGGAAGTACGGGGTGTCCCGGGTGTGCCGGGAGGCCGCGTAGGCCGCCACGAAGCAGTCCAGCGCCTCTCCCGCGCGCGGGGCGCGCCCCCGTCGCAGCTGCGCGCCCGCGAGCTCGTACGCCTCGGCCAGACCCGCGTACAGCACGTCCGGGCGGAAGTTTGGTGCGGAAGTGTGCGCCTCGGGCTGGCAGGGTTCGCCCGCGAGGCACGGCCGGGTCACGAAGGCGTTGAGCCGGGCGAAGGCCAGGACTTGTGCGGGGCCCGGGTCGTCGGGCGGTGCCGGGACCGCCACGTCCAGGAACGCCGAACGGGCGCGGGCCGGCATCCGGGGCGGCAGCCAGGCCCGCCAGAACCGCGCCAGCGGGTCCGTGCTCGGCGGGGCGGCCACCGCGCCGAGCAGCCGCAGCCGGTCGGCGCGCTCCTGCGGCGCGCACTCCTGGATGAGCCGCAGACCCGCCTCGCGCCACCGCAACGCCCGGATGTCGTCCCCCAGTTGGCGCAGCTGCCCGGCGACGGCCGCCTCCAGCGCCTGGCCGCCCGTACCGTCGTCCTCGTCGAGGATCCGCCGCACCTCGGGCAGCGGCAGGTTGAGCGCGCGCAGCGAACGGATCAGCCGCAGCCGGTCCAGCGCGGCCGGGCCGTAGCGGCGGTGTCCGCCCGAGCTGCGGGAGGCCTCCGGCAGCAGGCCTCGGTCGGAGTAGAAGCGGACGGTCTTGACGGTGACGCCGGCGTGCTCGGCGAGTTCACCGATGCTCCACAGGCCGTCGGGGGAAAGCGGCACTTGAACCTCCCTCAGGGGGAGTTCCTACCGTACCGGTGAGCGCGGACGGCCGATCGAGGACAACGGGGGTGCCGTCCGCGCCCAGACCGCACGGACCGCCGCGTACGGGGGCTTCCGGCAACAAGAGGAGAGGAAAGATCCATGACCGCGTTCATCCTGGTGTCCGGTACGTTCACCGGCGGTTACGTGTGGGAGGAGACGGCGGCGCGGCTGCGCGCGGCGGGCGCCGAGGTGCACGCGCCCACCCTCACGGGGCTCGGTGAGCACCGCGAGGCCGCCGGTCCCGGCACGGATCTGGAGACGCACATCGCCGATGTGCTCGCGGTGATCGACCGCGTCGCCGGGGACCAGGACCTCGTGCTCGTCGGCCACGCCTACGGCATCCACCCCGTGCTCGGCGCCGCCGACCGGCGTGCCGGGCGCGTCTCACGGATCGTGTACGTGGACGCGGGCATGCCGATGGACGGGCTGCCGGCCCTGGCCTCCGTACCCGACCAGGCACTGCGCGAGGAGCTGGCGAAGCTCGCCGAACAGGGCGGCGAGGCGGCCACCGGGACGCTCCCCGCCCCGGCCGACGCCGTCGCGTGGCGGCGGTGGGGCAGCACCGCCGGAGTCTCCGGGCGGGCGCTGGAGCGGCTGACCCGGCTCGCCGCGCCGCAACCGCTCGGCACACTGCTGCAACCGCTCCGTCTGACGGGCGCGGTGGCGGCGGTGCCGACCAGCGCCGTGCTGTGCAGCGGCAACGGCGGAGGCATCGAGCTGCTCCAGAACATGGTGAACATGGGCCACTCCGCCCTTCAGGCCCTGGTCGACCCCCGGGTGTCGTTCTTCGAGCTGCCCACCGGGCACTGGCCGATGCTCTCCTGCCCCGGCGAGCTGGCCGACGCGCTGCTGGCGGCGTCCGCGGGTGAGGGTCACCGGCTGACGCCCGCGGGCGACGAACTCCCCTCGTATCTGCGGCCGTTTCCCCTGGCGGTGCCCGAGGTGCCGCGCGAGAGGAACGGGCACGTGGATCTGTACGTACCCGAGGCCACGGAAGCGGGACCGCTGCCCGCGGTGCTGTTCGTCCACGGCGGCCCGGTGCCCGCCGACGTCAGGCCCACCCCGCGCGACTGGCCGGTGTTCGCCGGCTACGCGCGCCTCGCGGCGGGTCAGGGAGTGGTGGGCGCGGTGCTGGACCACCGGCTGCACGCGGTCAGCGACTACCCGCTCGCGGAGGCGGACGTCGCGGCGGCGGTGGAGGTGGTACGGGCCGACCCCCGGGTCGACGCGGACCGTATCGCCCTGTGGTTCTTCTCGGGCGGCGGCCCGCTCTCCGCGCCCTGGCTGGGAGCGCGTCCGGCGTGGCTGCGCTGCGTGGCGGCCACCTATCCGGTCCTGGCACCGCTGCCGAACTGGGGCCTCGGCGAGGGCCGCTTCCGCCCGGTGGAGGCCCTGCCCGACGCGGGTGACCTGCCCATCGTGCTGACCCGGGTGGGCCTGGAGATGGCGGAGATCGCCGCGACCGTCGAGGAATTCCTGGCCGCCGCCGAGGACTGCGGTGCCGACGTGGAGGTGGTCGATGTCCCCCACGGTCACCACGGCTTCGAGACGCGGCTGCCCGGCGACGAGGCGCGGGCGGCGGTCGACCGGGCGATGGGCTCGGTGCTGGCTCACCTGCGGGCCTGACGGCCCGGCCTCGCCGTCGCGTCGAAGGCACCGGCCGCGCCCACAGGGGGCGCGGCCGGCTTCGAGGAGGCGGGGCGGGTGCTTCGCCGCGTCGAGGTCAGTGCCTGGTGGTCAGGCCGTACCCGTAGGGGAACAGCGGGTCGTAGTCCGCGTCACCGACGTTGATCGGCTCCTGGGCCTCGCTGCGGGGCCAGGTGACGGGGAGCTTGCCGGTGAAGGGGCGCTTGCCGAACAGGACGTCGGCGACCCCGTCGCCCTCGCTGCCCGGGAGCCAGGACATGACGAAGGCGTCCACCTTGGGGAGCTGGTCGGTGATGATCTGCGGGCGCCCGGCGACGTCGAGGACGAGGCACGTCTTGATCGCGGAGCAGACGCGGTCGATGTTCGCCCGGTCCTTGGCGGAGAGGTTCAGGGTGTTGCCGCCGTTGCCCACGTCACCGACGCCCTCCGCGTAGGGGGTTTCCCCGACGACGACGATGCCGACGTCGTGTCCTGCCATGGGCGCGCCGGCGTCGGCGCTGTAGGTGACGTTCTCGGCCTCGCGCTGGATGCCCCGCAGGATGGTGGTGCCCGGGAAGGCCGTGTTGCCGGACTGGCCCTGCCAGGTCACGGTCCAGCCGCCGGCCTGGTTGCCGAGGTCGTCGGCGTTGACCCCGGCCACGTAGATCTTCTGGGAGGGCCTGAGCGGCAGGGTGTGGTGGTCGTTCTTCAACAGGACCTGGGACTCCGCGACCGCGCGACGGGCCACCGCCCGGTGCTCGGGGGAACCGATGGTATCGATGTTGGCCCGGTCGGTGTACGGGTGCTCGAACAGGCCGAGCCGGAACTTCGCCCGCAGGATGCGCGCCACCGCGTCGTCGATGCGGGACATCCGGACGCGGCCGGCCTCGACCTCGGCGGTGAGGGCCTGCTCGAACTGCGGGGCGTTGTACGGCTGCATGAACATGTCCATGCCCGCGTTGACGGAGGTGCGGACCTGGGTGGCGAAGTCGCCCGGCAGTTGGGTGATGGCGTCCCAGTCGCTGATGAGGAACCCTTCGAAGCCGATCTTCCGTTTCAGGACGTCGGTGAGCAGTTCCTTGCTGGCGCTCATCTTCACCGGCTTGCTGCCCGGCACGTCGGTCCATTGGACGGACGAGAACGACGGCATGACGCTGCCCACGTCATGGACCTGGACGGCGGTGACATAGGGCGCCAGGTCCACGGCGGCGAAGCGCTTGTGGCTGGTGACGGTGGTTCCCTGGTCGATGGTGTAGTCGTTGGTGGTGGAGGTCCCGTAGGTGGTGTCGCCGTCACCGGCGTAGTGCTTGACGGTGGCGAGCACCCGGTCGGGGCGGGCCAGGTCCTTCGTACGGGTGCCCTGAAAGCCGTCGATGGCGCTTTCCATCCGCTGCACCAGGGCGGGGTCCTCGCCGAAGCTCTCGTACGTACGGCCCCACCGGTCGTCGCGGGCCACGCACACGCACGGCGCGAACACCCACTGCGGGCCGGTCGCCCGGGTCTCGGTGGCCGTGATGTGCTCCTCCTCGGCCACCAGCCGGGGATCGCGCGTGGCGCCCATGCCGATGTTGTGCGGGAAGATCGTGGCACCGACCAGGTTGCCGTTCCCGTGTACGGAGTCGATCCCGTACAGCAGCGGGATGTGCAGCCGGGTCGCGAGGGCGTGCCGCTGGTACCCGTCGACCATGTCCGCCCACGCCTCGGGCGTGTTGGGCGTGGGCGTGGAGCCGCCGCCGGAGAGCAGCGAGCCGAGGTTGAGGTCCGTGATACGGGTGGGTTCGGCGTCGACCGCACCGCGTTCGGTCTGCGTCATCTGGCCGATCTTCTCCGCCGTCGTCATACGGCCGAGCAGGTCGGAGACGCGCCGCGCCACGGGCAGCTCCGGGTTGAGGTACGGCAGCGCCCGGTCGTGGGAGGCGGTGGCCGGGGAGTCCGGGGCGGCCAGGGCCGGAGCGGCCGGGATCGCGGTGGCGACGAGTGCGGCGGCGGTGAGCAGGAGGCCCGACGTACGTCGGCGGCGGGTGGTGCGGGTGTGCGGCAGCGGGCCGCGCACGGGCTGATGGGTCACGTGGTGCTCCTTGTGAGTGGCCGCTTTTCCGAGGAGGGGTGGAGGGCGCGCCTGGGGATGGGCGGCGCCGTCGAACTGAGGTCAGGGAGCGCTCCCAGAAAGCGGTTGCGCCGAGTCCGGCATCTTTCGGTACCGCGCGAGGGGACTGGGCGCCACGGAGCCACTCTCCGATACATCTGATACATCCGATACGGAAGAACCAGTGCGGCGACACACGAGCTCATCCAGCTCGCTTACGCCGCAATAAATGAAGCCAGTGACGCTGATTACCTGTCAAGGAGTGTGCATGCGTTCAGTTTCCGAAGTTAAAGTGGCGCGCCCCTGACAAGGGTGAATGGGTAAAGATCACTGACGGCGGGCGCAGGGCCGATCATGGGAGCCTCGGCCAGGCGACGAGCGATGCCCCAATGAATTCAGCAGTCAAACGCAGAGCTTTTGGCCGGCTCGTCTGCCTCAGCTCTCCTCGGACTCCCACTCCGTATCAGCGGCCTGTCGCCGCAGTGCCGTCGTGGCGATGTCCAGGAAATCCGCCAAGGGGTGGGAGCGGTCGCCCTCCGGTACGGCCAGGCAGGTCGGGACGGGCACGGCGTCGGCGACGGGCAGGTAGACGAGGTCGGGGCGGGAGTAGGAGCGGGCGATGCTGACCGGGAGGAGGGCGATGCCCTGGCCGGAGGCGATCAGCTCGAACTTCTCGTCCAGTGAGGCGGTCCGCCGTGACTTGACGTCGAGGATCGGCTCGCGGTCGAGGTCGGCCGAGGTGACGGCGGGGCGGCCCGCCAGGGGGTGCGCCGTCGGGAGGCATACGACCTTGGTCTCGTGGCCGATGGGGACGGTACGCAGCCCGGTGTCGTCGAAGGGGCCGCGGAGATACGCCACGTGCGCGCGGCCGTCGCGGAGCGGCGCGTCGCGCTCCTGCCAGGGCAGCGGAAGGACATCGATCTCGATGTCCGGGTGGCTCGCCGTGAACGCCCGTATGGCATGCGAGACCTGGAGTCCGGCCGAGAACGCGACCACGAGCCGCTGCTCGCCGCGCCCGGCCTCGCGCACCCTCCGCAGCGCCACGTCCACCACGGTCGTGATCCTTGACGCTTCGTCATACAGCCGCTCTCCGGCGGGAGTCAGTTCGACGCTGCGCGTGGACCGCGTGAGGAGCACGCACCCCAGCTCCTGCTCGAACGCGCGGATCTGCCGGCTGAGGACGGGCTGTGCGATGAACAGCGCCTGCGCCGCACGGCCGAAGTGCCGGTGCTCGGCCACCGCGACGAAGTAGCGGAGCTTTCGCAGATCCAGATCCATGCCGTCACGGTATCAATCGGGCCCGAAGGGTATTGGACGCCCGCCCGGGCCGCTCGGAGACTTGCAGCCGTACCGCTCGCCGCACGTGCCGCGACGTTCGTTCACCAAGCTCTCGCAGACCATCCAAGGAATCACATGAACGACACCCGTAGGACCGCTCTCATCGTCGGAGCCTCACGGACGATCGGCCTCGGGCTCGCCGCCGAGTTCCTTCGCCGCGGCTGGGACGTCATCGGTACGGTCCGGGGCAGCCGGCGCACCGCTCTCCACGACCTGGCCGACGCGTCCGCGGGACGGCTGACCGTCGAGTCGCTGGAGATGACCGAGCCGGATCAGATCTCGGCGCTGCGCGACCGACTGGAGCGGCGCACCCTCGACCTGCTCTTCGTCAACGCCGCCATCGCACGTGGCGACATCCCGATCGGCGAGGTACCGACGGAGATGTTCACCGAGGTGATGATCACCAACGCGCTCAGCCCGATGCGCGTGGTGGAGACCCTGCATCCGCTGGTCGCACCGACGGGGACCATCGGCGTCATGTCCTCCGACCAGGGAAGCGTCTCCCTCAACACCAGGGGCGGCCAGGACCTGTACCGAGCCAGCAAGTCCGCGCTGAACCAGCTGATGCGCTGCTACGCCGCCCGTCGCGCCGACGACACACGGACGCTGCTGCTCATGGACCCGGGCTGGGTCCGCACCGGCCTCGGCGGCGCCGAAGCGGAGCTCAGCGTCGAGGAGAGCGTCCCCGGCGTGGCGGAGACGATCGAGGGCCAGCAGGGGAAGCCGGGCCTCCACTTCCTGGACCACCAGGGGCAGGTCGTGCCCTGGTAACCGGGCGCGGGAGTGACCTGCGCTCCTGATCCGGGACGCGCGAGGCCACCCCCTCCCGGCCAGGGCGTCAGGCGTTCCAGGTCCAGTCCGCGACCTCCGGCAGGTCGGTGCCGTGCTCGCGGATCCAGGCGTGGTGGCGGGTACGGGCGTCGGCCATCGACTGACGTACGGCGGCAGCCCGTACCGCGAGGCCGGGGACGCGGTCGATGACGTCCATGACCAGCCGGTAGCGGTCCAGATCGTTGCGGACCACCATGTCGAACGGCGTGGTCGTGGTGCCGGACTCCTTGTAACCGCGCACATGCAGGTTCCCATGGCCATTGCGCCGGTACGCGAGGCGGTGGATCAGCCACGGATAGCCGTGGTAGGCGAAGATCACCGGCTTGTCCCGGGTGAACAGCCCGTCGTACTCGAAGTCGCTCATCCCGTGCGGGTGCTCCTCGCGCGGCAGGAGCCGGGTCATGTCGACCACGTTGACCACGCGGACGGCGAGGTCCGGCAGGTGTCGGCGCAGCAGTTGGGCTGCGGCCAGCACCTCCTGGGTGGGCACGTCGCCGGCGCAGGCCAGGACGACGTCCGGCTCGCCGCCGTTCTCCGTGCCCGCCCACTCCCAGGTTCCCGCCCCCCGGGCACAGTGGGCGCGGGCGGCTTCCATGGAGAGCCAGTCGAAGCAGGGCTGCTTGCCCGCCACGACGACGTTGACGTAGTCGCGGCTGCGCAGCACATGGTCGGCGACCGACAGGAGGGTGTTGGCGTCCGGCGGCAGATAGACCCGTACGACCTCGGGGCTCTTGTTGAGGACATGGTCGACGAAGCCGGGGTCCTGGTGGGAGAAACCGTTGTGGTCCTGGCGCCACACATGGGAGGTCAGCAGGTAGTTGAGGGAGGCGATCGGGGCGCGCCAGGGCAGTTCACGGGATGTCTTGAGCCACTTGATGTGCTGGTTGACCATCGAGTCGACGATGTGCACGAACGCCTCGTAGCAGGAGAACAGCCCGTGCCGGCCGGTCAGCAGATAGCCCTCCAGCCATCCCTGGCAGGTGTGTTCCGACAGGATCTCCAGCACCCGGCCGTGGTGGTCGAGGTGTTCGTCGACCGGGAGGTACTCGGCCTGCCAGGCCTTGCCGCTGACGTCGAAGACGGCCTGGAGCCGGTTGGAGGCGGTCTCGTCCGGCCCGACCAGCCGGAAGTCGCGGCGCTCACCGGTGTCCCTCATCACCCGGGCGAGGAGGTCACCGAGGATACGGGTGGGCTCGTGCAGGGTGGTGCCGGGTTTGTCGACGGGTACGGCGAAGTCGTCCAGCGGCGCGACGGGCAGGTCCCGCAGGAGGAGTCCGCCGTTGGCGTGCGGGGTGGCGCCGAGCCGCTTGGCGCCGTCGGGGACGCAGGCGAGCACCTCGGCGACGGGGCGCCCGTCCGGGCCGAAGAGCTCCTCGGGCCGGTACGAACGAAGCCAGCCCTCCAGCTGCCGCAGGTGCTCGGGGTTCTCGCGGACACCGGCCAGCGGGACCTGGTGGGCCCGCCAGGTGCCCTCGACGGGGACGCCGTCGACCTCGGCGGGGCCGGTCCAGCCCTTGGGGGTGCGCAGGACGATCATCGGCCAGTGCACACGTTCGGTGGACCCGTCCTCGCGTGCGGTCCGCTGCTTCGAGGCGATCCGGTCCAGCGCGTCGTCGAGGGCGCGGGCCATGGCCAGGTGCACCTGGAGGGGGTCGCCGCCGCCGACATGGATGGGCTCGTGCCCGTACCCCCGCAGCAGCGCGTCGAGCTCCTCTTCCGGGAGACGGGCGAGCACCGTCGGGTTGGCGATCTTGTAGCCGTTGAGGTGCAGGATCGGCAGTACCGCGCCGTCGTGCACGGGGTCGAGGAACTTGTTGGAGTGCCAGGAGGCGGCCAGTGGTCCGGTCTCCGCCTCACCGTCGCCGACCACGCAGGCGACCAGCAGGTCCGGATTGTCGAAGGCGGCGCCGTAGGCGTGGGAGAGCGAGTAGCCGAGCTCGCCTCCCTCGTGGATGGAACCGGGCGTCTCGGGGGCGACATGGCTGGGCACCCCGCCGGGGAAGGAGAACTGCCGGAACAGCCGGGCCATCCCCTCGCCGTCGCGCGGCACGTCCGGATAGGTCTCGCTGTAGCTGCCCTCCAGCCAGGAGTTGGCCAGCACGGACGGGCCGCCGTGCCCGGGCCCCCACACGCACAGCGCGTCGAGCCCGCGCGCCTTGATCACCCGGTTCAGATGGGTGTACACGAGGTTCAGGCCGGGCGAGGTGCCCCAGTGACCCAGCAGCCGGGGCTTGATGTGCTCGGGCTTCAGCGGCTCGGTGAGCAGCGCGTTGGACATCAGGTAGATCTGCCCCGCCGCGAGGTAGTTGGCGGCGCGCCAGTGCGCGTCCAGGGTGCGCAGTTCGTCGTCGGAAAGTACGGTGGCGTCCTGGTGTTCGACCGTGGACATGGGCGGGACTCCAGAAGTCGTCGGGACGGGTCGTCGGGCGGTGGAGGCGGCACGGCCGGCAAGAGGACGGCGACGCCCCCGGGCAAGGCGGTGGCCTTCAGACCTCCGTTCCCGACCGTGCCGCGAGCCTCTGGGCGGACGTCCTCCACCTTCCCGGATTCCCGCGTCGTCCGCGAGGGCTGACCGGGCCCCGGGGCCGGGCCAACCGTCCCCATGGGCGTTGCCCGGCGGGCGGGCGGTTCGCACCCGGCCGCGGAAGCCGTCACCCTGCGTACCGCCCTAATAACCGACTGAAATCATCCCGGTGGGTCGGCGGAGCCTTCGCTCCTCGCCGCGCCCGGCCTTTCCCGCTCGCCGACGACACCACGCCGCGCGGAAGCGGCGATCGGGTGACACTGGAAGGGAATCCGGACAGGGAGGCCGTCCATGAGCAATCCGACCTCGATCACCACAGCGCTTCCGGCCGAGTACCGCGACCGCCTCATGACCATTCCCCGCGAGATCAACTTCTCGGCGGGAGTGCGGCTCTTCAACGAGGGCGGCCACGCCGACCGGTTCTGGATCGTGCGCTCCGGCACCGTGACGCTCGACATGCACGTACCCGGCAGACGCCCGGCCGTGATCGGACAGCTCGGCTCCGGCGAGCTGGTGGGCTGGTCGTGGATGTTCCGCCCGTATGTGTGGCAGCTGGGCGCCGAGGCGATGACGCCGGTGCGCACGTACGAGTTCGACGCGGCGGCCGTGCGGGCCATGATGGACGCCGACACCGCGTTCTCCGCGGCGGTCGGCGCGTGGGTGGGCCGCGTCCTCGCCCACCGCCTCCATGCGGCCCGTATCCGGTTGCTCGATCTTTACGCACCGCACGGCAGTGGCAGCGACAGCCTGCTGTGAGGGCATGCGAAGCCGTTGCCGTACGCGACGGGTGTGCCGCCGCCCGGCCTGATTCGGGCCGGGCGGCGGCGAGTGGGGGGGGGTGACGGGGTCGACTACCGGCGTACGGACGTCAGTTGTACGTGATGTCGGCGGCCGAGTAGCGGCAGTACGTGCCGTCCGGGCCGCTGCCGAGCACCTTGGGCTCGGCCCCGGTGTTGTTGCCCTCGTAGCGCACGCACGGCTTGATCTTCTTGCTGCTGTCGCCGTGGATGCGGACGGCGCGCAGGGTGGCGCTGTCTCCGTAGTTGCTGTTGATGCCCACCAGCGCCTTGCCGGGCGCGGTGGCGTCCACGTTGTCGACGACCACCTTGCGCTTGTACTGCGTGGAGCAGTTGCCGCAACTGCGCACGAGCTTGCCGAAGTCGGCGACCTGGAACCCTCCGGTCACGGTGAGGGTGCCGGCGCCGTTGAACTGGAAGACCTTGTCGGAGGCCTTCTTGGCGCCGCCGCCCTCGACGCGGTAGACGGCGGAGGAGGACTTGCCCTTGAAGGTGGCGGCGTCCTCGCCGACGTCCTCCCACCACACGTTCTTGAGCGTGCAGGTCCCCAGGCAGTGGATGCCGTCGGCGGCGGGTGCGCCGATGACGACGTTGGACAGGACGGCGCCGTCCTTCAGCTGGAACAGCGGTGACTGGTTCTCGCTCTGGCCACCGTCACCGAGGTCACCGCTGCCGTAGAAGCGCTGCATCTTGCCGTCGTACGCACCCGAGACCTCGATGGTCGCCGGGACGGGCTTGCTCGTGCCGGGAGTCGGCCAGCCGGCCACGGCGGAGGCCGCGGGGGTGGGCATGGGGGTGGCCGCGTTCGCCGCTCCAGTGAGTGCGCCCGTGAGGATCGCGGTGGCCGCCAGACCGAAGGCGGCGGCGCCCGCGCCGAGGACCGCCCGGCGGGGGTGGCGCGAGCGGGTCCGTGCTGGTGAAGTCATCTCTCGTCTCCTTGTGTTGCCGTTGAGCGTTGCCCTGGCCGTTGTCCTTGGCCGTTGCCCTTGCGTTGCCGGGCCTTCGGGCCTCAGAGCTTTCCGGCCCCGGCTCCGGCGGTCACCGATGTGACGACGGAGGAGGCGGGCTCGGCGGTGTACGCGTAGGGGGCGGTGGTGAAGGAGCCTGTCCGGGAGACCTCCAGCGCGGCGCCGCCGAGGTCGTTGCCCCGGAGGTTGGCGTAGCCGTCGGTGCTGCTGTCCCGGTTGGTGGTCACGGCGACCTTCGTCGAACGGAAGACGTTGTTCTCGACGAGCATCTGCGCGCCCATCCGGGAATGGACGGCGGTGTCGGCACCCTCGACGTAGTTGTCGTAGAAGTGACCGGTGCCGAACCGCAGGCTGGGGATGCGCGAGTTGACGTTGCTGAAGTGGTTGTGGTGGTACGTCACCCTCAGGTGCCCGGTATCCTCGGAGGCGTTCTTGTCGCTGTGGCCGACGAGGGAGCCCTTGTAGTGGTCCTTGAAGGTGTTCCAGGAGACGGTGACGTAGTCGGAGCCATGGGTGATGTCGACCAGTCCGTCGTAGTGGTCCTTGCCGTGGTCGCGGTCCGAGGAGAAGGTGTTGTGGTCGATCCACACCTTCGTCGACTTCTGCACGGTGATGCCGTCGGCTGGCGCCACGGGTTTGCTGATGTTCAGATTGCGGATGACGACGTTGGTCTCCTGCTTCACACGCAGGCCGCCCCCGGTGAAGCCGGAGGCCGAACCGACGCCGAGAACCGTGGTGTTGGAGCCGACGTCGATCTGTCCGGTGAGCGGGATCAGACCGCTGACCTTGACGACCTTGGCCGTGTCACCGGTGACGGCGGTCTTGAAGGCGGCGAGGGTGGACACGGTGACAGGTGTCGCCGCGCCGCCGCCGGAGGTGCCCGCGCCGAAGCCGACGGGCGCGGTTTCGACGGCGCGGGCGGCGGGTGCCGTGCCGACGGCACCCGCGGACTGGGGCAGCCCGGCCAGTGCCGTGGCGGCGACGGCGGTCGCTGCCAGAAGGAGGGTGCGGGGACGCTTGTGGGGGGCGTGCGTGCGCATGCGGGTGGGTCCCTTCGGATCGGGATGTGGGCCCGTCGGTACGGGCGAGTGGGGGTGGAGCCCGACTGCTCAGCGGTGCACGGAGTTCAGTGTGCGGAACGTCGTTCGAGTAGCTGATGCGCTCTGATCGCGGCCATGCACGGCAACTGCCGTTCTCTCGGCGCGTGCCACACAGGCGGGCGACCGGGGTCACACTGATGAATGGAACGTAGAGGGAAAGCGCTTTCTCGTCAACGCCTCGACGGGATCTCGTGCCGGTACGTCAGATCCGTTGACTCACCGCGGAATCGGCCCTACTTTCATCGCGTCGTACCTGATGCGTCATATATGAGACGCGATACGTGACAGTCGAGAGGCGCGCATGACCTCTGTGCCCACACCCATCCCCTCACGGACCCAGTTCGTGCTGGAAGCCGTCAAACACCGCATCCTGACCGGCCAGTTGGCGCCAGGCCAGGCACTCGTCGAGGTCGAACTCGCCGCGCACTACGGGGTGTCCAAGACCCCCGTGCGCGAGGCGCTCAAGACGCTGGCCGGCACCGGGCTGGTCGTGATGAACCAGTACAAGGGCGTCACGGTGCGCATGGTGGACGCGGACATGGCGCGCGAGGTGTACGACGTACGGCTGCTCCTCGAACCCGAGGCGCTGCGCCGCACCGTCCGCGCCGCAGCGGGCCTGGACTCCGCGCGCGAGGCCCTGGAGCGCGCCGACACCGCGGCGGACACCGCCGAACGCTCGCTGGCCAACCGGGAGTTCCACCGCGCCCTGTACCTGCCGTGCGGCAACCCGCTGCTCGCGCGGATGCTGGACGAGGTGCGCGACCAGGCGGCGCTGGTCTCCGCGGTCGCCTGGGCGGCGGATCCGTCCTGGGAGCAGGAGGCGGCGGAGCACCGGGAGATCCTGCGGCTCGCCCTGGCCGGCGACGCGGACGGCGCCTCCCGCGCCCTGCACGCCCACATCGCGTCCTTCGTCGAACGGGCCTTCCCCCCGGCCGAGGAAGAGGACCCGATATGACGACGCCGTACGACTTCCTGCGCGGCGCCCTGGCCGATGTCGTGGCGATCCCCGTGACGCCGTTCGCCCAGGACGGGTCCATCGATCACGACGCCCTTCGCGCACTGCTGCGCAGGCTGCTGGACGACGGCGTCCGGACGCTCACCCCGAACGGCAACACCGGGGAGTTCTACGCCCTCACACCGCGGGAGCGCGCGGCCGTCGTCGAGTCGACCGTCGCCGAGGCCGGTGGCCGGGCGGCGATCGTCGTCGGGGTCGGACACGATGTGCCGACCGCCGTCGAGGCCGCCCGGCACGCGCGGGACACGGGCGCCGACATGCTGATGGTGCATCAGCCCGTGCACCCCTATGTCGCGGCCGGAGGATGGGTCGACTACCACCGGGCCATCGCGGAAGCCGTCCCCGAGCTGGGGATCGTCCCGTACATCCGCAACGCCCACCTGGCGGGTGAGCACTTGGCGGCGCTCGGCGAGGCGTGTCCGAACGTGATCGGGGTGAAGTACGCGGTGCCGGACGCGGCGCGGTTCGCCGCCTTCGCCCGCGACGCCGGTCTGGAGCGGTTCGTGTGGGTGGCCGGTCTGGCCGAGCCGTACGCGCCCTCCTACTTCTCCGCCGGGGCGACCGGGTTCACCTCCGGCCTGGTGAATGTCGCGCCGAAGATCTCCCTGACCATGCTGGAAGCGCTGCGGTCGGGCGACTATCCGGCCGCGATGCGGGTGTGGGAGCAGATCCGGCGCTTCGAGGAGCTGCGGGCCGCCGACTCCTCGGCCAACAACGTGACCGTGGTCAAGGAGGCGCTCGCCGCGCTCGGCCTGTGCCGCCGCCATGTCCGTCCCCCCAGCAGATCGCTGGACGCGGCCGGGCGCGCCGAGGTCGCCGCCATCGTCGAGGGGTGGGGCGCGGTCGCGGGGTGGGGCGTATGACACCCGCCGCGCCCCCGCCTCCCCCTCCCGGGCAGCCGCGCCGCCGCGCACCGGAGGAGCTGCGCAGCCACCAGTGGTACGGCACCGACGGCCTGCGCTCCTTCAGCCACCGCGCCCGCACCCGCCAGCTCGGCTATCTGCCCGAGGAGCACCTGGGCAAGCCGGTCATCGCGATCCTCAACACGTGGTCCGACATCAACCCCTGCCACGTCCATCTGCGCGAACGCGCGCAGGCCGTCAAGCGCGGGGTGTGGCAGGCCGGGGGCTTCCCGCTGGAGTTCCCCGTCTCCACCCTCTCCGAGACGTTCCAGAAGCCCACCCCGATGCTCTACCGCAACCTCCTCGCCATGGAGACCGAGGAACTCCTGCGCTCGTATCCGGTGGACGGGGCGGTGCTGATGGGTGGCTGCGACAAGTCGACGCCGGCGCTGCTGATGGGGGCGATCTCCGTCGACCTGCCCGCGGTGTTCGTACCGGCCGGGCCGATGCTGCCCGGCCACTGGCGCGGCGAGGTCCTCGGTTCCGGTACGGACATGTGGAAGTACTGGGACGACAAGCGGGCCGGGCTGATCGGCGACTGCGAGCTGGCGGGCCTGGAGAACGGCCTGGCCCGCTCCCCCGGCCACTGCATGACGATGGGCACCGCCTCCACGCTCACCGCGGCGGCCGAGGCCCTGGGGGTGACGGTTCCCGGCGCCTCCTCCATTCCCGCCGTCGCCTCCGAGCACGACCGCATGGCAGCCGCCTCGGGTCTGCGGATCGTACAACTGGTCCACGAGGACAGGCGGTTGTCGGCCATCCTCGGTGAGGACGCCTTCCTGGACGCGGTGACCACGGTCCTGGCGCTCGGCGGCTCCACCAACGCCGTCATCCACCTGATCGCGATGGCCCGGCGGGCGGGTGTCGAGCTGACCCTCGACGACTTCGACCGCATCGCGCGGACCGTTCCGGTGCTCGCCAACGTACGGCCGGGCGGCGACACCTACCTCATGGAGGACTTCCACTTCGCTGGCGGCCTGCCCGCGCTGCTCTCCAGGATCACCGACCTGCTGCATCTGGACCGGCCGACCGTCGCGTACGACACCCTGCGCGAACAGCTCGCCACCGCCGAGGTCCACCACGACGACGTCATCCGGCCCCGCGCCGACCCGGTCGCGGCCGAGGGCGGGCTCGCGGTGCTGCGCGGCAACCTGTGTCCGGACGGTGCCGTCATCAAGCACATCGCCTGCGAGCAGCGTCTGCTCAAACACACCGGCCCGGCGGTGGTCTTCGACGACTACCGCGAGCTCCAGCGCACCATCAACGACCCGTCGCTCGGCATCACGGCGGACAGCGTCCTGGTGTTGCGCGGTGCGGGCCCCAAGGGCGGTCCCGGTATGCCCGAGTACGGGATGCTGCCGATCCCCGACCATCTGCTCAGGCAGGGAGTGCGGGACATGGTGCGGATCTCCGACGCCCGGATGAGCGGCACCTCGTACGGGGCGTGCGTCCTGCACATCGCGCCCGAGTCGTACGTGGGCGGTCCGCTCGCCCTGGTCCGCACCGGCGACCTCATCACCCTCGATGTCGCGGCCCGCAGCCTCCACCTCGACGTGCCGGACGAGGAGCTGGCCCGCCGCCGCGCCGCGTGGACGCCGCCGCCCGCCCGGTTCGAGCGGGGATACGGGGCGCTGTACACCGAGCAGATCACCCAGGCGGACACCGGTTGCGACTTCGCCTTCCTCGCCCGGCCCGGCACGGTGCCGGACCCGTACGCCGGCTGACCCGCGCACCACCCCTCGCTCCAGTCCGCGCACCCCTTCTTATTTGTTCGACATTTCGAACATCGTGCGGCAAGCGCTTTCCCGCACACACCCCGAACGGAGACCCGTCATGGCCCAAGCCGCCACCGCCGTGGCCGAGCCACCACCGAAGCGCTCCGGCACCGTGCGCCGCACCGGAGCCACCCCGCGCACCCTGCCCTATCTGCTCATCGCGCCGGCCGCCCTGCTGATGCTGGGCTTCATCGCCTACCCCGTGCTCAGCGTCTTCTACTACAGCCTGCGGAACTTCAACCCCTCCAAGCCCTGGCGCAACGGTTTCGCGGGATTCGACAACTTCACCAAGGCGTTCACCGACGACCCCGAGTTCTGGCACACGCTCGGGTTCAGCCTCCAGTGGGTGGTCGTCCAGGTGGTGCTGCAACTGCTGCTGGGGCTGGGACTCGCGCTGATCGTCAACCAGACGTTCGTGGGCCGCGCGCTCTCCCGCGCCCTCGTCTTCTCCCCGTGGGCGGTCTCGGGGGTGCTCACCTCGTCCATCTGGATGCTCATCTACAACTCCCAGACGGGTATCACCCGTTACCTCGCGGACGCGGGCGCCGGCACATACGGCACATCGTGGCTCTCCGACACGAACACCGTCTTCCCGGCCGTCGTCACCGCCGAACTCTGGCGCGGTGTGCCGTTCTTCGCCATCCTCATCCTCGCCGACCTCCAGTCCGTGTCGAAGGACCTGTACGAGGCGGCCGAGGTGGACGGCGCCGGACGGCTGCGCCAGTTCCTCCACATCACCCTGCCGCACCTCAAGGACGCCATCATCCTCTCCACGCTGCTGCGGGCGGTGTGGGAGTTCAACAACGTGGACCTCCTCTACACACTCACCGGCGGCGGCCCGGCGGGCGAGACCACCACACTGCCGCTGCGTATCGCCTCGATCGCCGTCGACTCGCACGACTTCGGCTACGCGTCCGCCCTGACCTCCATCGCCTTCGTCATCCTCCTGTTCTTCTCGATGGTCTATCTGCGGCTCAGCAAGTTCGGAGGGCAGGAGAAGTGATCACCGAAGAGGCCGGGACGCGGACCACCGCCACGGTCCCGGCCCGTATGCCCGTCCGGCGCCAGGACGCCGGGCCGTCGAAACGCCGTGCGTGGGACGAGGTGCCCCGCTGGCAGATCTACCTACCGCTGGGCCTCTACCTCCTGTTCACCCTCGTTCCCTTCTACTGGATGCTGCTCTTCGCGTTCCGCCCCACCGGCTCCACCTCGCTCACGCCGTGGCCGCTCACGCTGGATCACTTCGACAAGGTGTGGAACGAGCGCAGCTTCGCTCTCTTCTTCAAGAACAGTCTGATCGTCGGCCTCGTGTCGATGCTGCTGACGACGGTCGTCGCGCTGGCCGGCGGCTACGCCCTCGCCCGCTTCGACTTCACGGTCAAGCGCGGATTCATGCTGATGCTGCTGTGCTCGCAGTTCATCCCGGGCGCGCTGATGCTGGTGCCGCTGTTCCAGATCTTCGCCGACCTACGGATGATCAACTCGCTGGGCAGCGTCATCATCGCCGAGGCCGTCTTCCAGCTCCCCCTATCCATGATCCTGATCAGCGGGTTCATCAAGAACGTGCCGTACTCCCTGGAGGAAGCCGCCTGGGTCGACGGCTGCGGACGCTTCCGTGCCTTCTGCGCGGTGGTCCTGCCGCTGCTGCGCCCCGGTCTGATAGCCGTCGGCTCCTTCGCCTTCGTCCACAGCTGGAACCACTTCCTCTTCGCGCTGATGTTCCTCAGCAACCAGGACAAGCAGACGATCCCGGTCGGCCTCGCCACCTTGATGGGCGCCGACAGCGTCGACCTCGGGGCCCTCGCCGCGGGCGGTGTCATCTCGGCCCTGCCGGTCGTCCTGGTCTTCGCCTTCATCCAGAAGTGGCTGGTCACCGGGTTCAGCGCAGGGGCGGTGAAGGGATGAGCCCCCGCCGTGAACCCGTCCCCGTCGTCCTCGCCGGTGCGCGCGGCCACGGACGCCGGCATCTGGAGAACATCCGCCGACTCGCCCGCCTCGGCCGGGTCCGCCTCGCCGGAGTCTGCGAACTCAGCCCCCTGACCCCCGCGGAACTCGACGGCTTCGCCGCCCCCGAGCAGTCCGGCGACCTCGCGGCCCTGCTGGCCTCCACCGGCGCCCGCATCGCCCTCGTCAGCACCCCGATCCAGACCCACACCGACCTGGCCCTCACCACCGCGCGGCACGGCGCACACCTGCTCCTGGAGAAACCCCCCGCCCCCTCGTACGCACAGTTCCAGCGGATGACCGAGGCCCTCGCCGCGGCGGGCACCGCCGCGCAGATCGGCTTCCAGTCGCTCGGCTCCCACGCCATCGGCGCGATTCGCGACCTGATCGCGGACGGCGCGATCGGCGACCTCCTGGGCATCGGCGCGGCGGGGGCGTGGGCGCGCGACGAGGCGTACTTCCGCCGGGCGCCCTGGGCCGGGCACCGGCGGCTGAACGGCACCGACGTCGTCGACGGCGTCCTGACCAACCCCCTGGCACACGCCGTCGCCACCGCGCTCGCCCTCGACGGCTCGACCCGGGCCGAGGACATCGCCGCCATCCGCACGGAGTTGTTCCACGCCCATGACATCGAGGCCGACGACACCTCGTACGTGGACATCACCACCACGTCGGGGCGCCGCGTCACCGTCGCCGCGACCCTGTGCGCCGAGCGTCCCGGCGAGCCGTACGTCGTCGCGCACGGCAGCCGGGGCCGCATCACCTTCTGGTACAAGCAGGACCGCGTCCTGGTGCAACGCGCCGGGCACGGCCCCGTGGAGTCGTTCCACGGCCGCACCGACCTCCTCGACAACCTCCTCGACCACCTGGAGGGCCGCGCCGCGCTCCTGGTCCCGCCGGAGTCGACGGCCGCCTTCATGAAGGTGGTCGAAGCGGTACGCACGGCGCCCGATCCGGCGCCGCTGCCTTCCTGGGCGTGGAGCGGCGCGACGGACGGGGCGGGGGCCGTACGCCGTGTCGTGCACGGCATCGACGACCTGGTCGCCGCCTCCGCCGGCACGCTCAAGGGCTACAGCGCGCTCGGCGCGCCCTGGGCGACCCCCTCAGCGGCGGACGCGGCAGGCCGGGCGGACGCCGGGAGCGGGGTGAACGCGTCATGAGCTCCCGCACTCCCGCCGAGGCGCCTTACTCCCCCCGGCCGGTCCTGAGCGTTTCCGGGCGGCCCGTCGCACGCTACGGCTTCCCCCCGCAGGGCGAACCTCGCATGTCACCACGCCCCTTCCTCCACCCCGTCACCACCCTCGCGGGTACACCCGTCACCGAGTACCGGCCCGCCGACCACCGGCACCACGTCGGTGTCTCGGTCGCCGTGGCGGACGTGGAGGGGCACAACTTCTGGGGCGGGCGGACCTTCGTCCGCGGCCAAGGACCCACCGAGCTCGACAACCACGGCGTCCAGCACCACGAGGACTTTGTGACATGCGGCCCCGAGGGCTTCGTCGAGGAGCTGGTGTGGCGGGCGGGCGACCGCGATCTGCTGCGCGAGCGCCGCACGGTCTCGGTGGCCGCCCTCTCCCCCGCCGCGTGGGCGCTGGACCTCACGTTCCGCCTCACCAACCCCTCCCCGGCCGCCGTCACCCTCGGCAGCCCGGCGACCAACGGCCGCCCCGGCGCCGCCTACGGAGGTTTCTTCTGGCGCGCCCCCAAGGCGCGGTCGGCTCCGGAGGTGTTCACGTCCACCTCCACCGGTGAGGCCGCCGCACACGGCCGGTGCGCCGAATGGCTGGCGCTCGCGGGCGAGGACTGGACACTGGTCTTCGCGGGAGGCACCGCCGAGACCCTGCGCGACCCCTGGTTCGTCCGTGCGGCCGAGTACCCGGGCGTCGGCTCGTCCCTCGCCGCGTCCGGGCGCCTCGCCCTCGCGCCCGGTGCGTCGCTGGTACGCCGTGTGATCACCGTCGTCGCGGACGGGCGGCTGCGTCCGGACCAGGCCCGGTCCCTGGCCGGCGAGGCGGTGCACGTATGACTCCTCCCGAGACGGTCTACCGCAACCCGGTCCTCGGCGCCGACTGGTCGGACCCCGATGTCGTCCGCGTCGGCGACGACTTCTATCTGACCGCCTCCAGTTTCGGCCGCGCACCGGGCCTGCCCCTGCTGCACTCGCGCGACCTGGTCGACTGGAGGCTGATCGGGCACGCCCTCGACCGGCTCGTACCGGAGGAGGCGTTCACCGTGCCCCGCCACGACCGCGGGGTGTGGGCGCCTTCGATCCGTCACCACGACGGAACGTTCTGGATCTTCTGGGGCGACCCCGACCACGGCGTCTACCACGTCAACGCCCCAAACATCAGAGGCCCTTGGAGCCCTCCGCACCTGATCAAGGCGGGGAAGGGGCTCATCGATCCGTGCCCGCTGTGGGACGAGGCCACCGGCGAGGCCTTTCTCGTGCACGCCTGGGCCAAGTCCCGCTCCGGCGTCAAGAACCGGCTCACCGGCCACCGGATGAGCCCCGACGGGGCCGAGCTGCTCGACGACGGCCACGTGCTCGTCGACGGTGACCGGATTCCCGGCTGGTTCACCATCGAAGGCCCGAAGGTGTACCGGCACGACGGCTGGTTCTGGATCTTCGCACCCGCCGGGGGCGTGGCGAACGGCTGGCAGGGCGTCTTCCGGTCGCGCTCCTTCCTGGGGCCGTACGAGGAACGCGTCGTCCTCGAACAGGGAGACACCCCGGTGAACGGGCCGCACCAGGGCGGCTGGGTCCGCACCGCGTCCGGCGAGGACTGGTTCCTGCACTTCCAGCAACGCGGTGCGTACGGGCGGGTCGTCCATCTCCAGCCGATGCGCTGGGACGAGAACGGCTGGCCGGTGCTCGGCGCCGGGGGCAGCCCCGTCCTCGCCCACACCCGCCCCGGCGTGCCGCCGCAGCCGCCGTCCGCGCCCGCCACCGACGACATGTTCCCCGGGGGCCGCTTCGGCCTTCAGTGGCAGTGGGCCGCCAACCCCCGGCCCGGGTGGGCGGTCAGCCACCGCCAGGACGGGCTCCGGCTCGCCTGTGTGCGCTCCCCCGACGTCCACGACCTGCGTCTGCTTCCGCAGCTGCTCACCCAGCGCCTTCCGCTGGCGTGCCGCACGGTCGACGTCGACCTCCGGCTGGACGCCACCGGGCCGGGCGCGCGGGCCGGGCTCGCCGTCGTCGGTGATGCCTACACCTGGATCGGCCTTGAGCGCGGCGCCGACGGGACGGCGACCCTCGTACACCGGTTCGCCGAACCGGCGGCGTGCGGCCCGGAGCGCGACGCCGCGACGCCGCGCCCGGCCCCGTCCGGCTCGGTCCGGCTGCGCGTCGAAGTCGGCGAAGGGGCGCGCTGCCGCCTGTACGCGGACACCGGAGACGGGTTCCGGCCCTCGGGCCAGGTCTTCGCCGCCACCCCCTGGCGCTGGGTGGGCGCCCTCCTGGGGCTCTTCGCCGGGGCGCCGCCCGGCAGAGGACCCACCGGTACGGCCCTGTTCCGGCACTTCCGGATCAACGGCTGACCACCACCCCATGCCTCACCCGCACTCCCCGCCCGCAGAGTTCAGCAGAAATGAGCCGATCCATGGACATCAGCACCGGCCGCACCAGAGGCCGACACACAGCAACCGCCCTCGCCCTCGCCGCCGTCCTCGCCCTGACCACCACCGCGTGCGGTGACGACGGCGGTGGCGCGGGCGGCGGCAAGGGGGAGGAGGGGACCGGAAAGGGCGAGATCACTTTCTGGGACAACAACACGGCCGTCCGCCGCGACATCTGGATGGAGATCATCAAGGACTTCGAGAAGAAGTACCCGGACATCAAGGTCAACTACGTCGGAATTCCCGCCGCATCCGTCCAGTCCAAGTACGACACCGCCATCCAGGGCGGCGGTCTGCCCGACGTCGGCGGGGTCGGAGCGGCGATGCTCGCCGGGATCGTGGGGCAGAACGCGCTGGAGCCGGTGGGCGACCGCGTCACGGCGAGCACGGCACTCAACGGCAGACTGAACGCGGGCATGGTCGAGTCGGTGAAGGCGGCCGGCGGGAGGAAGGAGCTCTACACCGTGCCCACCTCCGCCAGCAACGGTGTGCTGTACTACCGCATCGACCTGTTCAAGGAGGCGGGGCTGGAGGCACCCACCACCTGGACGAAGTTCTACGAGGCCGCGGCGAAGCTCACCGACACCGGCAGGAACCAGTTCGGCTACACGATCCGCGGCGGCGCGGGCTCCATCGCCCAGGCGCTGGACGCGATGTACGGCCAGAGCGGCATCACCTCGTTCTGGGACGCGTCCGGCACGAAGACCACGGTCAACGACCCCCGGAACGTCCAGGCGCTGGAGAAGTACGCCGCCCTCTACAAGAAGGCCACCCCGTCGGCCGACGTGAACAACGACTTCACGAAGATGGTCGCCCAGTGGGACAGCGGCCGGATCGGCATGCTCAACCACAACCTCGGCTCGTACAAGGACCACGTCAAGGCACTCGGCCCCGACAAGTTCCGCGGTCTGCCCAACCCGACCACGGACAGCGGTGCACGCGTCCAGGTCTCCAACCCCGTCGACGGACTGGGCCTGTTCAAGGCGAGCAAGAACAAGAAGGCCGCCTGGGCGTTCATCGAGTTCGCCGCCTCGCACGAGTCCAACAGCAAGTGGAACGAGTCGGCGGGCGCCATCCCCGCCAACACCGAGGCCGCCAAGGACCCCTGGGTCCAGAAGGCCGAGCCGACCCGGCTCGCCGCCGAGGCCCTCGCCGGCGGCAGCACCACGATCGTGCAGTTGCCGTACTACCTGCCCGACTGGAACACCATCTCCAAGACCGCCAACGAGCCCGCCTTCCAGAAGGTCCTGCTCGGCAAGGTGTCCGCGAAGGGCTTCCTGGACTCCCTCGCGGGCCAGCTCGACAAGGCGCAGGCCGAGTGGAAGAAGCAGAGCCGGTGACGGCCGCCGCCCCCGGCCGCCGCGGCGTCCTCGCCGCCGCCGGAACGCTCGCCCTCGCGGCGGTAACCGCTCCCGCCGCCCACGCCACCCCGGGAGCCCCCCGCCGTATGCCCACCCTCCACATCGCGGGTGACTCCACGGCCGCCCAGAAGTACGCGGACGCGGCCCCGGAGACCGGCTGGGGCATGGCCCTGCCGTTCTTCCTGCACACGGGCACGCACGTCGCCAACCACGCCGTGAACGGCCGCAGTTCCAAGAGCTTCCTCGACGAAGGGCGCCTCACCGCGGTCCTCAGGGTGATCCGGCCCGGCGACTTCCTGCTCGTCCAGTTCGGCCACAACGACGAGAAGAGCAACGATCCCACCCGCTGCACGGAACCCTGGTCCACCTACCAGGACTGTCTGCGCAAGTACGTGGACGGGGCGCGTGCCCACGGGGCGCGGCCGGTGCTGCTCACCTCCGTGGAGCGCCGCAAGTTCGACGCGGAGGGCACCGCACACCCCACCCACGGCGACTACCCGGCCGCGATGCGGGCTCTCGCCCGGCAGACGGGCACTCCGCTGCTCGACATCCAGGCACTGTCGCTGGCGCTGTGGCAGCGGCTGGGGGCGGAGGAGACGAAGAAGTACTTCAATTGGACCGCCACGGAGCAGGACAACACCCACTTCAACCCGCCGGGCGCGATCGCCGTGGCACGCCTGGTGGCCCGGCGACTGCGCGATCAGCGCCTGCTGGCGGCCGGTGACCTGCGGCGCCTGGACGACGCCATCCCCTCGTCCTGGATCACCTGGCCCGCCGCCCCCTGACCCGTACCGCCCTCGCGAGGAGAGACGAATGACGCACACACCCCAGAGGCGATCCCACCGCGTGGCCGCGACGGCCGCCTGCGCGGCCCTGGTGCTCGCCCTGACATCCACCGCGGGCTCCGCCCACGCCCACGGCCGCGACCCGGGCCGGCAGTCCCTGCCCGCGGGCGACGGCTGGGGCTCGACCGGCTCCGGCACCACCGGCGGCGCCCGGGCCGACGCCGCGCACGTCTCCACCGTCACCACCTGGGACGGGCTGAAGGCCGCGCTGCGGGAGGGCGGCGACAGCCCGAAGATCATCCGGGTGAGGGGCACACTGGACGCCGCCGCCGACGGCTGCGCCGCCTTCGCGGCCGAGGGGTACGACTTCGCGCGCTACCTCGCCGACTACGACCCGGCGGTATGGGGCCACGACAGGCCGGTCAGCGGCCCGCAGGAGGATTTGCGCGCCGCTTCGGCCGCCCGCCAGAGACCGGCCATCACCGCCGACGTCCCGTCCAACACCACCATCGTCGGTGTGGGCGCGCACGCGGGAATCGTCGGCAGCAGCCTCCAGATCAAGGGCGTCGACAACGTCATCGTCCGCAACCTGACCCTGGAGAGCCCCCTCGACTGTTTCCCCCAGTGGGACCCCACCGACGACAACAGGACGGGCGCCTGGAACTCCGAGTACGACAGCGCCGTCGTCCACGGCTCCACCCATGTGTGGATGGACCACAACACCTTCACCGACGGCACCCACCCCGACAGCACGCTGCCCACCTACTTCGGCAAGATCTACGAGCAGCACGACGGCGAGCTCGACATCGTCAAGGGCGCCGACCGGGTGACGGTCTCCTGGAACGCCTTCAGGGACCACGACAAGACCCTCATGATCGGCAACAGTGACGGCGCCGCCGCCACCGACGCGGGCCGACTCAAGGTCACCCTCCACCACAACCTCTTCGCCGGCATCGTCGAGCGCGCCCCGCGCGTCCGCTTCGGCCAGGTCGACGCGTACAACAACCTGTACGGCGTCACCAAGGAGCAGAAGTACCAGTACGCCTTCGGGATCGGCTACCAGTCCCAACTCGTCGCGGAGAAGAACGCGTTCGTGCTTCCGGTCGGTGTGTCCGCCGCGAACATCCTGAAGAAGTGGAGCGACGCGCCGGTCACCGCCGACGGCAACTACGTCAACGGCCGCGTGGTCGACCTCATCGCCGTCCACAACGCGCAGTCGCCCGGCGAGGTGCTGCGCTCCGGCGCCGGGTGGACACCCACCCTGCGCACCGTGGTGGACGACCCGCGCGCCCTGCCCGGCCTCGTCGGCAGGCGGGCGGGCGCGGGAGGGATCGGCTGATCCCGGCGTACAAGGGAGGACCCCGGTCCGTCCGGCGGGGCGGGCGGGACGGACCGGGGCCACGGAGCTGTCAGTGGGCTATTCGAGCAGCTCCGCGTAGGCGCCCATGGCCATCGCGATGTCGGCCTGGGCCCAGAACCGGTGGTAGGTGAAGACCGGGGCGGCGCCGCCCGCGAGATAGGTCTCGATCTTCGACCAGGCCGGGTCGTTCTTGTAGAAGGAGCGCAGGGAGGTGAAGGTCGACGCGGAGTCGATCTTGTCGCCGTTGGGCATCGTCCCGCTCCAGCCGCTCGGCACGTAGACCGGGTCGGCGAACCGCTTGTAGTCGGTACGGGTCTCGGGCACGGCGATGCCCAGCGCGTCCTGGTTGTGGTCCCACATCCCGTCGATGAGTTTCTTCGCCATCGTCTTCGCCGCCGTGTTGCCGGACTTGGCCCCGTAGTAGGTCAGGGTCTTGGCGTAGGCGGCGGCGACACCCACGTCGTCGGTGTAGTCGGCGACGGTGACGTGCAGGCCCGCGTTGGCCCCGGGTGAGGCCGCGTTCCAGGTGTCGGGCTTGCCGGACCACTGGAGGGTGGCGGGGATGCGGTAGGTGCCGTCGGGGTTGACGGTGGTCCTGGACAGCGCCCAGGTGACCCACTTGTCCAGAACGGCCTTGGCGGCGGTGTCACCCGTCTGCTGGTAGTACTCGGCGACCCGCTCCATCGACCAGGCCTGGAAGCCGAACCACTGGTTGGAGGGAGGGTCGTGGTAGACGGGTGCCTCGTCGTAGAACATGCCGTAGAAGGTGGGTGTGCCGGCCGGTGGGGACGCGTACCGGCCCTGCCAGCTGTTGGTCGCGCCGCCCGCGATGGCGCCCTCGTCGGACTGCAGCCAGCGGTAGAACTCCAGTTGCCGCTTGAGGCTGGTGCCCCAGTCCGCCGAGCCGGTGGCCGACTTGGGCTTCAGATCCGCATTGGAGCTGAGCGCCCAGGCGGCCAGGGGGTTCTGGTAGCCGCCGTGCACATGGCTGGAACCGATGCGCCAGGCCCAGCCCGCCGAGGTGTCGGTGGCACCGCCCCAGGCGTAGTACCAGGACAGCAGGTAGCTGGAGCTGTTCTTGCCGCTGCCGGCCGGGCAGGTGGTGGGCCCGACGCAGTTGCCCTGCTGCTTGAAGTACTTGTCGTACATCGCGTACCGCAGATAGTCACCCATCTTCGCCGCCTTGGCGACGGTCGCGGTGACCGAGGCGCCCTTGCCCTGCTGCTTGGCCCATACGTCCGCCCAGTAGGCGGCCTGTACGGCGCGTGCGTCGGCGTCGGGGGCGTCGGTGAACTTCCACTGCTTGGCGTACGAGGAGTCCTTGGTGAACAGGTCCAAGTACCCGTTCCTCCCACCGTACTTGAAGGTGTCGCAGGTGGGCTGCGGCACGGTCTCCCAGACGGACTCCTGGGGACCGCGCTGGAAGGTGTTGATGTACGAGGGCCCGGCCACGGCCGGCCCGCCCTCGCAGGTGCCCGGCGCGTTGCCGTAGCCGTAGACGTTGTCGACGTCCTCCAGCCAGTGCATGCCGTAGATGTCGTCGGTGCCGTAAGCGCTCTTCAGCTCGCCCGCGATGGGGTCGTTCCCGACGGGAACGGACGGGTCGAGCTGCGCCGGGTACTGGGAGGGGAGATCACTCTCGGGCGCGTAGGTGGCCGGCTTGGAGGCGTTGTAGAAGGAGTTGGTGGGCTGGTCGGTGTGGCCGGGGATCATGTACTTCTCCATGATGTCCCAGGCACCGTTGAACTTGGACCAGTCCCCGCTGACCTTGCCGTACATGGCCTGCAGCCAGATCAGATAGCTGTACGCCTCCGAGGTCGTCTCGTGCCCCTGGTCCGGCGCCTCCACGATCAGCGTCTCCACCGAGTGGTACGGGATGCCCTTGGGCGAGAAGTAGCCGTTCGCGGGGTCGGTTATCTTCCCGTAGAGGGCGAGGAAGCGCGCGTCATAGGTCTTGGACGCGGCGATCTCGGTGGCGGTGACCTCCGCCCTGGCGTGGCCGGGCGCCGTCGCGGCGAAGACGGCCGCTCCGGTGCCGGAGGCGTCGGCGGTGACCGTCGCCTGCTGGGCGGTGTTCCAGTTGGCGGGGGTGAAGACCAGGCTCGCGCCGGACGTGAGGGAGAGCCCGGTGTTGCCGGAGGTGCGGGAGATGCCGACGGTCACGTTCGCGGCCGGCTGGGTGGACAGTTTGACGCCGAACGTCGCCGACTTGCCCTGCGGGACGGAGAGCTGGGCGGGCGAGGCGACGACGGCGGGCCCGCTGGTGACGTGGATGCCGACGGGCGCGGACTCCGCCGAGGCGCCGAGGCTGTCGTAGGCCTTGGCGTACAGCGAGTAGTCCCCCGCCGCGAGCCCGGTCGCGGAGAAGGTGTAGGGCGCGGTGGTGTCGGTGCCGAGGAGGGTGGTGTCGCTGTAGAACTCCACCTTGCCGATCGAGGCCCCGTCGGCGGCGGCTGCCGTCGCGGCGAGCGGCACCGGGTCCCCGGCCGTATACGTGGCGCCCGCGGCGGGACTGGTCAGCACGGTGACCGGGGGCTGGTGGGCGCCGTTGCAGGGGGTGCCGTTGAGGGCGAAGTCGGTGGGGGCCGTGTTGGTGCCGCTGTAGGTGAACTGGCCGCCCGTGCTGACGGCGGCGCCCGCGGCGATGGTCTTGTTCCAGTCGGCCGCCTTGACCGTGACGGTCCGCGCGGACTGCGACCAGGCGCCGTTCCAGCCGTTGGTCAGCTGCTGGTTGCCCGTGTAGGCGTACGTCAGTGTCCAGCCGTCGATCGCGGCGGAGCCCCGGTTGGTCACCGTGATGTCGGCGGTGAATCCGGAGCCCCAGTCGTTGGTCTTGTAGTCGACGCTGCACTGGAGGGAGGCGGCGTGAGCCGCGGGGAGAGCGCCGGCGGTGATCGCGCCGAGGGGCAGCGAGAGCACGGCGGCGTAGGTGAGCAGACGGCGTGGGCCTGGCCTGCGTCTGGTGCGCGAGGGCATGCGGGGGACACTCCAAGCGGCTCGGGGACGGGGGCGCGGTGCGGGGGCTGTGCGCGAGCTTTGAACCTATGGGAGCGCTCCCAAAGTGCAGGAGGGATTGCGGGGATGTCAAGGGGGCGTTTCGCGATGCGGGATCGAGGGCGTACGCGTGGGGCGAGCGGCAAGTCCCGTTGCGCGAGAGGCTGTTGGGGCGCCGCTGACGCAACGGGTGCACATCGCGGGAAGGGCGCGCCCCCCGTCCCGCGAACGCGCCCTCACCTCTCCCCCACTGACCAGCCGTTCATTCCGCGGCACTCAGGACCATGAAGGTCCCGGGGTGGGGAACGGGAGTGAAGCCGACCTTCGCGTACACCTCGTGCGCGTCGAGCGTCGCGAGGAGTACCCGCCTGAGACCCAAGGGCGCGAGGTGGTCACGGACATGGGCATGGGCGACCTGCTCGCCGTCGGCACCGTAGCGGGCGAGATCTCGGGTGCACGTTCGGCGGGGTACGGGCTCGCCCCCGAACGCGTCAGCCCTCGATGCCCGTGGCGCTGTGCGGCGCGCCGACCGGCTTGGACTCCGGGGAGCCGCGCTGGCGCAGATACACCGAGAGGATGACCATCGAGGCGACCGCGAGGAGTTCGGACTGCCAGTTCTGCAGGGTGCGGGACCAGAACTCGGGCGACCCCAGATACGCGCCCCAGCCGATCGGGTCCTGGAGCTGCCGCAGTTGCAGTTCGTTGTGGGCGGCCACTCCCGAGATCGACTGGGCGAGCCAGGACAGCAGGAACACCAGGCCCATGAGCAGGCCGAGCGAACGGGAGTACACCCGTTGGCGCCAGTCCTTGGTACCGGCCCAGCGCGGCGAGTCCTCGCGCGCGTGATCGCCCATCCGCTGGTCGCGGTCGGACTCGGGCCCCTTCTCGTGCGGCTTCTTCGACTCGGGGGAGCCCCGCTGGACGAGCCAGACGGTGCCGAAGATGTACAGGAAGAACTGGAGGAACTCCGACTGCCAGTTCTCGGTGACGTCGACGGCGAAGTCCGAGGACATCAGGTACTCGCCGAAGCTCAGTTGCTGGTAGTCGCCCACGGAGAGCTGCTCGTTGAACTCGGCGTGGCCGGAGAGCGCCTGGCCCAGAAGGGTGACCAGGAACGCCGTGCCGAAGGCCAGGGTGAGGCTGTTGTCCCTCCAGAAACCGCCCCGGCGCTCACTGCGCCGACTCCGTGAGGTCATCGATACATCGCTCCGATCGCGATGAAGTATCCCAGTCCGCCGAAGAGCACGACGAGACAGATGACGAAGAGTGCGCGCATGGTCAGCCGCCCTTCACGACACAGCGGTAGGGCTTCTCGCCGCCCCGGGGCGTACAGCCGGCCGCGACGACCTTCCACCCGCCGCGGAACTGCGACAGGAACAGCTTCTGGCCGCCCGCGTCCAGCGATGCCTGCCGTCCGTACACCTCAGGACTTCCCGCGGGCGCGGCCGTGGGCAGCTGTTGCCCCCGGAGCGCCTGACCGCACCGCTGCTTCTCGTCCTCCTCCAGCTGCTGCCGCGTCCGGGGTGCCAGAAGGCCGCACGCCGTCGGGTAGTCGCCTGCCGCCACGGCACGCTGGAAGGCCCGGCCCGCGTCGCGGGCGCCGTCCACCCGGCCCGAGGTCGCCCCGCACGCCGTCAGCAGGGCGCCGATCACACCTGCGCAGACCACGGTTGCCGCCCCTCGGCGCAGGGCCGGTACCGGCCCGCGAGGTGGCCGGCGCCGGGCCCGGCCGGTGGCGGTCGGGGCGTCCTGCCTCCTCGTGTGGTCCTCGCGCGGGAGCGCGGTCGCTTCCACGGAACTCCTCCCAGGCGCAGACTCGGGCGAAACGTTTCGCTATCTCTACCCGCCGGGCGCGACGGGCGGCGCTCACGGGCGGACTGTTCCCCCGTCCGGCCCAGCCGGAGAACGCGCCCGGCGGGGGCTGCGCGCGCGTGGACCGTGCCGGACAAGGGACGGCGCCCGCTCAGGCCGCGTCCGAGTGGCGGCCCGCGGTCCGCGGGCGCGTGACGGTGTCCTGCTTCCCTCCGGGGATGAGACGCAGATGGCGGGTGCGGGCATGGCGACGGGCCGACTGCGGGCCACGCGTCAGCCAGTCCTCGACACGGTCCATGCCGTACAGCAGCGCTGCGACGGCGGGCAGCAACAGGCACGCGACGATGAACATGGTTCCGGACTCCTCCAGAAGACGGCCGTTCACGGGTGCCCTCTTCCCTTCGGGCCACGGGCCGGGCGTGTGAAGGTCCGGTGACGGTTCCGGTACGCCGTCTACAAGGACGTCAGGATCTGCGGCGACAGGATTTTGATCATCGTGTTGGTCCAGCGCATCTGCCGCAGTGTCCGCGGGTGGCAGGAGGAGACGAGCTGGAGGAGACCGGCGTCCCTGGACGCCTGCGCGGCCTGCCCGAGCATCTCCCAGGACAGGGAGTTCTCCGAGGCGGCCAGATGCAGATCGCGCAGGTCGCGCAGGAGGAGCAGGCCCGGCTCGGGTCGGCGTCCCATCGTTTCGGCGGTCTTCTCCCGCAGCGTCGCCAGGAAGCCGCCCGGAGATTCGCCGGGGCCGCTCAGGTCGAGGTCGTAGCCCCGGGCGGTGTCGGCCAGCCGCTGGACATGCTCGCGTGACCAGGCGGCGAGGTCGAGGGCGACATGGTGGATCTCGTGCTCGGTCCGGTGGCGTTCGGCCACGGCCAGCAGTTCCTTGGCCAGTCGGCGCTCACCGTGGTGGGCACCGCGCAGGACGATCTTGATCGCGTTCACGCGTCGGCTCCGTTCCGCTCGCGCCACCCGGGGCCCTCGGTCTGTCCCGCGCGGGCCGAGGGCCCTCCCTCGGTGGCGGGGACGCCCGCCGGTCGCGCGGGGGCGGACGCCGTCGTGGTGGGCGCGGGGGCACTGGCGCCGCCGCCTCGTTCCACCAGACGCAGCGCCGCCGCGGCGGTCTTGAACAGCGGCTGCTTGGAGACGGGATCCCAGTCCGTGATCGTGGTCTCGTTGGCGGCACGTCCCGGCGTGCCGTCCCCGGGGCGGTGCCCTGCCGGTGTGTCCCAGTAGCCGTAGTGGAAGGGCACGAACAGCAGACCGGGACGGATGTCGGTGACGCGCAGACGGGCCCGCAGCGCGCCACGAGGGGTGGCGACCTCCATCAGGTCCCCTTCGTGGAAGCCGAGCCTGTCCGCGTCCACCATGGACGCCTCCACCCACACCTCGGGAGCCGCCGAGTTGAGCTGGGGCGCCCGGCCGGTCTTCGTACGGGTGTGGAAGTGGTAGATCGTCCGTCCGGTGGTGAGCTGGAAGGGATGCTGCTCGCTCGGTACCTCGTGCGGCGGCAGATACGCGGAGGGCTTCAGCATGGCCTTTCCGTCCGGGTTGGCGGCCCGGTAGTCGACGGCCTCCTGGGACGCGCCGGTCACCAGGTCCTTGCCGTACGACTCGCACACCTGCGGACCGGCCCAGCTGATCCCGTCGGTGTAGAGGCGCTCGGTGCCCTCGGGGAACCGGTCGTTGCACGGCCACTGGATGCCGCTCGTTCCGCGCAGCTTCTCGTGGCTGAGACCGGTGTAGTCGCAGGGACGGCCGGCGCTGCACCGCTTCCACGCCTCGAACGCCGATTCGGGGTCGTGCCAGGTGATCAGGGGGCCGCCGTCCTTGTCGCGGAAGTCCATACGGGCCGCGTAGTCGAGGAAGATGTCCAGGTCCGGTCTGGCTTCGCCGGGCGGTTCGACGGCCTTGTCCGACAGGTGTACGGTCCGGTCGGCGTTGGTGAGCGCGCCGGTCTTCTCCCCCCAGGTGGCCGCCGGCAGGACCACATCGGCCAACTGGGCCGTCTCGGTCAGGAACAGGTCCTGGACCACGACGAACAGCCGTTCCTGGGCGAGGACCGAGCGGATACGGCCGAGTTCGGGGAGGGAGACGGCGGGGTTGGTGCCGCTGATCCACAGCATGCGGATCGAGCCCTGTTCCGCGTAACGGAACATCTGCATGGCGTGGGTGGGCGGTCCGTAGTGCGGGATGGTCTCGGGCTCGACGTTCCACACCTTCGCCAGGTCGGCGACGTGCGCGTCGTTCTGCCAGTTGCGGAAGCCCGGCAGGTCGCCGTTGGCGCCGCACTCGCGGGTGTTCTGCGCCGTGGGCTGCCCGTTCATCTGCAGCACCCCGGCACCCGGGCGGCCGAGCATGCCGCGGATCAGATGCAGATTGTTGACCTGCACCGCGGCGGCCGTGGCCTGATGCGACTGGTAGACGCCCTGCAGGACCGTGGACAACAGGCGCTCGGCCGAACCGATGATGTCCGCCGCCTGCCTGATGCGGTCGACGGGGACGTCGCAGATCGCGGCGGCCCACTCGGGTGTGCAGTCCTCGACGGCCGCCGCCAGCTCGTCGAAGCCGACCGTGTGCGCGCCGATGTACTTCCGGTCGATGTGCCCGGCGCGGATGACCTCGTGCAGCAGGGCGTTGAGCAGGGCCACATTGGTGCCGACGCGCGGCGCCAGGTGCACGGCGGCCTTGCGCGCGACCCGGGTCGGCCGGGGATCGACGCAGATCAGCCGGGGAGGGTCGGTGCCTTCGAGCCGGTCGAGGATCCGCATCCACTGCACCGGCTGGGTCTCGGCGATGTTGTGGCCGAACAGCACCATGACGTCCATGTGGTCGATGTCGTCGTAGGAGCCCGGCTGGCCGTCGCAGCCGAAGGACTCCTTCAGCGCCTCGCCCGCCGTGGCGGTGCACAGACGCGTGTTGCCGTCCAGGTGGTTGGTGCCGATACCGGCCCGGGCCAGCACGGCGAGCGTGTAGTACTCCTCCAGGAACAGTTGTCCGGACGTGTAGAAGCCGATCGACCCCGGGCCCTTCTCGTCCAGGAGTTCCCTGGACCGCTTGACGACACGCTCCATCGCGGTGTCCCAGTCGCACTCGACGAGCCGCCCGCCCTCGCGGATCAGCGGCCGTGTCAGCCGGTCCGGGGAGGAGTTGGCCTGCCACCCGAAGAGGTCCTTCGGTCCCAGACGGCCGTGGTTGACCCGGTCCGTCGCCCGGCCGCGCACCCCGACGATGCCGCCGTCCTTCACCGCGATGTCCATCGCGTCGCCGTCGGAGTGGAGGATCGAGGCGGACCGCACCCAGCGCTGCACGTCGTCCGGCTCCACCCCCTCGGCCAGATGGGTGTCCACCCGGGCGGGCCACGCCTCGTGTCGTCCGTACGGTGTACGGCTGCCCCACGGTCGCGCGATCCGGTCCACCGAAGCGTCCACGCCTGCCTCCCAGCGACCACCCGCGGCGCCCGGCGCGCCGACCGGTCATCGGTACCCGCCCCCGTCCGCGTGTAACAGGGACGCCGCATCGGTCACCCCCCGGCCCCGGCAAGGGGACTCGCTGTGCTCGGTGGTTTCGGCGCGCGAGGCGGGTCACCCGAGGGGAGGCTTGTCCCGCACGGAGAAGATCAAGGCGTAACCACGCGACGAGAAGGCGAGACGTATGGCCATGTCGAGTCCCCACGCACTCACCGCACTGCCCGCCCGCACCTGAATCCGTTGGCGGCAGGGCCGTGACCTCTCCCTCTCCGCGCCCGAGCCAACCCCCCGCGCCCGCACGGCGCTTCGGCACTCCGGGCGGCGGGACGCCTCGCCCTCAGCCCTTCCCAGGCAGCCTCTCCCGTTGTTACGATCCGGACCGGTTCGGAACCATATTCCGAGCGGAACCGCCTACCCGAGAGGCTCTACCCATGCTGCGTGTCAAGGACTTCGACCACATCGTCCTCAACGTCCAGGACGTCGAGCGTGCCCTCGCCTTCTACACCGGGCCGCTGGGGCTGGAGCCGGTGCGCGTAGAGGAGTGGCGTGCGGGCAAGGTCCCGTTCCCCTCGGTCCGGATCAACGCGAACACCATCATCGACCTGTTCGACCGGCCGCGCGGCGAGTCCAACGTCGACCACATCTGCCTCGTCGTGGACCCGCTGGACTGGCAGGAGGTCATCGACTCCGGCACGCTCGACGTCCTTGAGGGCCCCGTGCCGCGCTTCGGCGCACGCGGCTCCGCCCACTCCGTCTACGTCAAGGACCCGGAGGGCAACACGGTCGAGCTGCGCTGGTACCCGCAGGACGCCGAGTGAGCGCCGGGGGCCGGCCGCGCGACCCCGCGATCGACGCGGCCGTCCTGACCGCCACGCTGGACATCCTGCGAGCCCACGGCTACTCGGGCTTCGCGATGGAAACCGTGGCGGGGCGGGCGGGCACCACCAAGGCGGCCATCCGCCGTCGTTGGCCCCGCCGCCAGGACCTGATCATCGACGCGCTCGCGTCGATCCTGGCCGTGCCGCCCGTCCCCGACAACAACTGCACCCGCTGCGACCTGATACAGAGCATGCGGCTCCTGGACGCGGCACTGCACGAGCGGCTGCCGCGCGGTGCCCTGGCGCCACTGGTCGCCGACTGCGCCCACGACCCGGAGCTGCACCGGCGGCTCACCGACCTTCTCGTACGGCCCAGTCGGCAGGCCGCCACGACCGCCGTCGAACGGGCCGTCGCCCGGGGTGATCTGCGTCCCGACGCCGACCCCGAAGTGCTCGTCGACCTGCTCGCCGCCTCGGTCTATCAGCGAGCCCTCCTCGGCGGGGCGGCCACCCCCCGCCCCTCGGCCGCGGACATCGTGGACCTGCTTCTGCGCGGGGCGGCCGTCGACTTCGACCAACTGGTCCGCGTCAGCCGGACACCGGCCCATCTGCGCCACCCCGCCACGGCCCACGCGTGATGTCCAGGGGCTGGGCGGAGCCCCTGAGCGGGGCGGCCCGGCTCCCCCTCGAAGGGGGCGCCCGCCGCATGTGACCGCGTGTCAGGTGTACGAGAGCGTCTCGGGGTACTGGAGATACGTCCGCCCTGACCGAGGACGGACCCCGGGCGACCCCGGGCACACCGACCAGCGCCCATGGCGCGCGTCCACCCGGAGGCGTCCATGCCCTTCTCCCGATCATGACCGGCACCATCCAGGTGGGAGCCTGTTCCTGGGCCAACCCGGAGCTCGCGTCCTCCGGTTGGTATCCGCGCGGCTTCCGGACCGCCGAGGGCCGGCTGCGCCACTACGCCTCGCGGTTCCCCGTCGTCGAGGTCGACTCCACCTACTACGCGCTGCCCAGCGCCCACAACTCCCGTATGTGGGCCGAGCGCACGCCCGCGGGCTTCACCTTCGACGTGAAGGCGTTCGCCGCCCTGACCGGCCACCCCTTCCCCGCCCGCGCCCTCCCGGCCGAGCTGCGGCCGGCCGGGCCCCCGAACGCCCGGCTGCGTCCCCATGAGCTTCCCCACGGGATGCTGGACGCGCTGTGGGACCGGTTCCACGAGGGCATCGAACCGTTGCGCGCGGCCGGGCGGCTGGGCAGTGTGCTGTTCCAGTTCCCGCCCTGGTTCCGGCCCAGCGAGGAGGCGAGGGCCCGTATCGAGGAGTGCCGCAAGCGGTCGGAGGTGCCGGTCACCGTCGAGTTCAGGCACGCGAGTTGGCTCACGGGTCGGCAACTGGACACGACCGTACGGTTTCTGTCGGAGCTTCGGATACCCCTGGTCGGGGTGGACGCCCCGGGGCTCCCTCCGGTCGTCCGGGCCACCTCGCCGCAGCTGTCCGTCGTACGGTTCCACGGCCGCAGCCCCGACTGGGGCACCGGTTCGAAGGAGGAGCGCTACCGGCACCGCTACACGGTCGAGGAGCTGGAGTCGTGGGTTCCGCGCCTGCGCGAGCTCGCCGAGAGCAGCACCCGGGTGCATGCGCTGTTCAACAACTGCTGCGGGGACGCGGCGGTGCGAGCCGCCGAGACCATGACGGAGCTGCTGGCAGCGGGGGCGTGACCGCGAACACCCATACGGTCGGCCCCGCGCGTTACCCCTCCCCCACGACGGGCACCCGGACCGCGAGAAACGAAGCCCCGGGCCATGAGCGGCCACGGACAATCGCGACGGCAGGAGCGGCACATCATGCGCGCACTTACTTGGCACGGCAAGCGGGACGTCCGGGTGGAAACCGTTCCCGACCCGCGCATCGAGAAGCCCGACGACATCGTCGTACGGGTCACGTCGACCGGGATCTGCGGGTCCGACCTGCATCTGTACGAGATCTTCGGGCCGTATCTGGACCCCGGCGACATCCTGGGCCACGAGGCGATGGGCATCGTCGAGGAAGTCGGACCGGAGGTGTCGGAGCTCAGCCCGGGCGACCGCGTGGTCATCCCCTTCAACGTCAGCTGCCGTGACTGCTTCATGTGCGACCAGGGGCTCCACTCCCAGTGCGAGACCACCCAGGTCCGTGAGCGGGGCATGGGCGCGTCTCTCTTCGGCTACACCAAGCTGTACGGGCAGGTACCGGGCGGACAGGCGGAACTGCTGCGCGTCCCGTTCGGCAACAAACTCCCCATCAAGGTCCCCGAGGGGCCGGAGGACGACCGTTACGTCTACCTCTCCGACGTCCTGCCCACCGCGTGGCAGGCGGTGGAGTACGCGGACATCCCCGAAGGCGGCACGGTCACCGTTCTGGGTCTTGGGCCCATCGGCGACATGGCCACCCGTATCGCACAGCACCGGGGCGCCCGGACCGTCATCGGCGTCGATCTCGTCCCCGAGCGCCTCTCACGCGCCAGCGCACACGGTGTGACCTGCCTGGACGCCCGGCGCGGAGGCGAGGTGGCGGAGGCCGTCCGCGAGCTCACCGAGGGACGCGGCACCGACGCCGTGATCGACGCCGTGGGCATGGAGGCGCACGGAGCGCCGTTCGCCAAGGCGGCGCACTGGGTGACCGGGCTGCTGCCCGACGCGGTGGCGCAGCCGCTGATGGAGCACGCGGGAATCGACCGCCTCGCGGCCCTGCACACCGGCATCGAGCTCGTCCGCCGGGGCGGCACGCTGTCCTTGTCGGGGGTGTACGGCGGGGCCGCGAGCCCGATGCCGCTGCTGACGATGTTCGACAAGCAGATCCAGCTGCGCATGGGGCAGGCGAACGTATGGCGCTGGGTGAAGGACATCCTGCCCCTGCTCACCGACGAGGACCCGCTCGGTGTCGACTCCTTCAAGACCCACGCCATGTCGCTGGAGGAGGGACCGAAGGCGTACGCGATGTTCCAGGCCAAGGAGGACGGCATGGTCAAGACGCTCCTCAAGCCGTGACAGCCGCGTTGGCTCCCCCGTCCCGTCCGGCGCGCTCCACCCTCATCCACCGGCCGCCGGGTCCCGGTCACGTCCGGGGCCCGGCGGCCGACGCGGGTTACTGGGAAGCGCTCGTCGGCGGTCCCGGGGTCATCTGGTTGTAGCGGCGCGCGGCGCGGTCGTTCATGGCACTGCCCAGCCTGCGGACCTTCTCCGCCCAGCCCCCGCGAGGGACGTCCTTGAGCGCGTGCCCCTGCCGGATGCGCCCCTCCGTGCCCGCTTCGCCGCCCGCGGCCGGCAGGAACCGGTTCGCCACCCCCGTCAGGCGGGTCACCGCGGTGGGGGCCACTCCATGGGCCAGGTCCGCGGCACGGGCCGCCGGCGTCAGGACGATCCGGGTACGACGGCGCTCCAGCGCCCGCACGATCCGTTCCGCCGCCCGTTCGGCGTCCATCGAGACGACGGGGGCACCCGACAGGCCGGAGAACCAGGCGAACTCCCGGGAGGCCTCTCCCCCGAACTCGGCCTGGAGGTGGGAGCCGGTGCGCATGAGACCCGGATGTGCGGTGGTCACCGAGACACCGGTCCCGGCCAGTTCGCTGCGCAGGCCCTCACCGAGCGCGCCCACGGCCGCCTTCGCGCAGGAGTACGGCAGCAGATGCGGGACGGCGAGCAGCGCGCCCACCGACCCGACGAGCCCCAGCCGGCCGCCCGCGGAGCTCTCCCGCAGCTGCGGCAGGGCGGCCAGGGACACCTGGACGGCACCGTCGAAGATGGTCGCCATCGCGTCGTGGAAGGCGTCGGCGTCGAGTGCCGCCACCGGGGCCACCTGGATGACGCCCGCGTTGGCCACCACCACGTCGAGCCCGTTCTGCTCGGTGGAGACCCTGCGCACCGCCTCCGCGACCGCCGCCCCGTCCCGTACGTCGCACACCTGCGTCAGCGGCACGACCGAGGTGTGTCGCTCGATCCACTGGGCCGCGCGTTCCAGCTCCGCCTCGTCCCGGGCGACGATGGCGACCTGGCAGCCACGGACGGCCAGCCGGGCCACGATGAGCAGCCCCAGTCCCCGCGAACCACCGGTGACCAGCGCGGACTGGCCGCTCAGGTCCTTCTTGGATCCGATTCCCACCATGGGTCACACCTCCAGTCGCATACGGCCCGGGTACCCCCTCGGGCCCGTCGAAGACCACATCGGCGGCCCGGCGCGGTGACCGGGGCGAAAGGCTGGTAGGAAACGGACCTGGGGGGAACTGGTCTGTTCATGGAACAAGCACAGACCACGTCCGAGTCCTCGTCCGCCACCCCGCTGCGCGCGGTCGCCCTGGTGTGCTCGCTGCGGCCCTCCCCGGCGGCCTCCAGCTCCCAGCTGCTGGCCGAGCAGACCATGGAGGCCCTGTCGGAGCACGGCGTCACCGGCAAGGTGATCCGGGTGGCGGACCACGACGTCAGGCCCGGGGTGGAGACCGACATGGGTGACGGGGACGCCTGGCCCGGCATCCGCGACACGATCCTCGGCTCCGACATCCTGATCCTGGCCACCCCGATCTGGCTGGGCCACCCCTCCAGCATCGCCCAGCGCGTCCTTGAGCGCCTGGACGCCGAGATCGGCGAGACCGACGACCAGGGCCGGATGCTCACGTACGGCAAGGTCGCCGGGGTGTGCGTGGTCGGCAACGAGGACGGGGCCCACAAGGTGAGCGCCGACCTGTTCCAGGGCCTCAACGACGTCGGCTTCACCCTCGCCCCCAACGCCGTCACCTACTGGGTCGGCGAGGCCATGCAAGGTACCGACTACCAGGACCTCGACAAGACCCCCGAGAAGACCGCCACCACGACGGCGACCCTGGCCGCGAACACCGCCCACCTCGCCCGCCGCCTCAAGAGCGCCCCCTACCCGGCGGTGTGACCGGACACGGGGCCCGCACGGTCACCGGGGGCGGCACACCCTCACGCGGCCTCGCCGGGCGCGACGTACAGGGCCTCGTCACGCAGGTGCTCGCAGCACTGGCGGAGCAGTCGGCAGACGTGCATCTGGGAGATGCCGAGCTCCTGACCGATGTTCTTCTGGGTCATGCCCTGGAAGTAGCGGAGGTAGAGGATCCTGCGTTCCCGGTCGGGCAGGGCGTGCAGTCCGGGTTTGGCGGACTCGCGGTCGATGAGGGTGTCGAGCGCCGGGTCCTCGGCGCCGATGGCGTCGGCGAGGGTGGACGGGCTTTCGTTGCCGCTCTGCTCCGCGTCGAGGGAGAGGGCGCGGAAGCTCTGCAGAGCTTCCAGACCGGCCCGGACGTCGGCCTCGCCCAGGCCGGTGTACCGGGCGACCTCGGCGACACCGGGTTCGCCGATCCCCGCGTCCTGCAACGCGTGGCGCGCCTCACGGACGCGGTTGCGCAGCTCCTGGACGCGCCGCGGCACATGGACGGTCCACATGTGGTCACGGAAGTGGCGCTTGATCTCGCCGGTGATGGTGGGCACGGCGTACGCGACGAAGGCCGTGCCGTGCGAGGGATCGAACCCGTCGACCGCCTTGAGCAGCCCCACGGCGGCTGTCTGGCGCAGGTCCTCGACGGTTTCGCCCCGATCGCGGTAGCGGCCGGCGAGCCGTTCCGAGAGCGGCAGCCACGCTCGGATCAGCTCCTCGCGCAGGGCGGTGCGTTCCGCTCCGTCCGGCAGGGCGGCGAGCCGTTCGAAGGCTTCGTCGGTGCGGGGGGTGTCGTCATACGTCCGGTGGTTGTTACAGCGAGTGGACATGACTTCCGCTCCTCGGGGAACGAAGGGTTCTCCTTCGGGAGGAACGGGGCGCGGGCCCGGAAACCGGGTGCCGTCCCCCTGTTCCGGGGGAGCGTATGTCCGTCGGCGGGGCGGCTATGCATGTTCAGGGCCCCCAATACGGACCAGGGGGCGAAGCGGCCCCGGTTGAGCAAAGCTGGTGAGAAGGCAACACCGGAAGGGAGCCACCATGTCCACCGACGCCATCGTGCTTCTGAAGGACGACCACAAGGAGATCCGCCGGCTGTTCCGGGCCTTCCAGGCAGCGGGTAAGGATGCGAAGGCCACCAAGCACAACATCGTCGACAAGATCGTGGAAGCCCTCACCGTCCACACCTACATCGAGAACCAGGTCATGTACCCCAAGGTGCGCTCCCTCGTCCCCGACCTGGAGGACGACATCCTGGAGTCGTTCGAGGAACACCACGTCGCCGACGTCCTCTGCGCCGAACTGAACGCCATGGGCCCCGACGACGAGCGCTTCGACGCCAAGACGACCGTTCTGATCGAGACGGTGAGCCACCACATGGACGAGGAGGAGAGCGACTGGTTCCCCAAGGTGCGGGCGGCTCTCGGCCGCAAGGAGTTGCAGGAGATCGGTGCGCGCATGATCGAGGTCCGCGCGAACGCTCCCCGCAGCCCCGAGCAGCCGGGCGCGCTCAAGAAGGCCGCCACCGCCCTGTTCGGATGACCGGGCCGCCCGGTCGCGGGCGGCGGACCAGGAGCCGTTACGCGGCCGAGCCCGCGGGTGACGCGGCGGCGGACCCCGGCCCCTCGGAGGCGGGGTCCGCGCCGTCCCGGCCGGGCAGGCAGTAGACGTGGAACGCCCCGCCGATCACGGGCTGCGCCACGTTGCGTACCCGCACTCCCCCGCTGGTGCGGCCGTGTTCCGTGCCGGAGTGGGCGTGCCCGTGGACGGCGAGGTCGGCGCCCGCCGTGTCGATGGCCTCGGCGAGCAGATAACTGCCCAGGAACGGATAGATCTCCGGGGGCTCGCCGATCAGGGTGTCCGCCACGGGAGAGAAGTGCGTCAGCGCGATGCGTACGTCGCACTCCCGCTCCGCCAGCTCCTCCAGCGCGGTGCGCAGGGTGTCGGCGCGGTGGCGTGAGTAGCGTACGAACTCCTTCATGATGGGTTCGCCGAACTCCCCGGCGCACCGGCCGACGAAGCCGCCGCCGAACCCCTTGGTGCCGGCGACGCCGATGCGGGTGTCGCCGTTGCCGACGACCGTCGCCTCGCCCTCCAGGACGTGCGCTCCGGCGTCTCTGAGGATCTCCGTGACCAGGTCGGGCTGATCGTCGTGGTGGTCGTGGTTGCCCAGGACGGCGACGACCGGGACGGCCAGGTCCTTGATCTCCCGCGCGACGACCCGCGCCTCCTCCGCCGTCCCGTGCCGGGTGAGGTCGCCGGCGAGCAGCAGCACGTCGGCGCAGTCCGGCAGTGTCTCGAAGGCGGGGCGGAGCGAGCCCTCGTTGTCGGGGCTCATGTGGATGTCGCCGACGGCCGCGATCCGGATCATGGGAGGTCCTCCGCGTGGATGGGCGGCCCTGTCTCCGCGACGACGATGTCGCAGTGCACGGGCAGGTCCGCGAGTTCTTCTCGGGCGATACGGAGGATGTCGTCGCGGCTGTGGACGGACGGCACGGTCCCGGTCAGCAGGACCGTCCCGCCCCGGGCCTCGGCCCGCACCCCCAGCTCGCCGCACTCTCCCGAGGCCAGCTTCTCGGAGAAGTGGGCCACGCGGTATTCCAGGCTCTCCGGCTGGTGGCTCATGACGGCTCCCGCGGGACGGAGGGATGCTCGGGCTCGATGACGTTCAGCCGTTCCAGCAGGAACAGGAAGGCGGCGGGCATCGGTTCGTCCGCGCAGCGGCGCCGCACGTCGTCCCAGTCCACCTTCTCGCGCAGCGAGCGGGCCACCGGGAGCACGGCGCCGAAGTCGCAGTGGTGTTCGGAGAAGGCGCTGTTCAGGCTGACGAGCACATCGGTCGCCGACAGCACCGGCATGTGCACGGAGTCGACGGGGAGCAGTTCGGCACGCGCCAGCAGGTCCACGGTCACGGGGCGGTGGGCCAGTTCGAAGATGATGTCGACGTCCTGGCCGAAGCAACTGGTCTTCAGCAGCCAGTCCTCCGGTGGGTGCCGCACGGCCAGCCCCGCCGCGCGCAGGGACGCCGCCACGGCGTCGGCCTCTTGGGGGAGGACGCAGAAATCGGCGTCGTGCTGCAACGTGCCGCTGCCGCCGTGGGCGTAGACCGCGACGCTTCCGGCCAGCGCGAACTTGTGCCCGGCCCGCTTCAGGATGGCACCCACCTGTTTCGCGGCCTCCAGGATCGCCTGGCTGCGGTCGCGCGGCAGTTCCTGCTCCTGGGACTCGGGCACGGAGTGCCGGGCCGGCTCCCGCGTGGTGGAAAGAGCGGCGGTGGGCGCGTCGGTGTCCCGGGCTCGTGGCGGCGGGTCCTGTCCGTTCGTCCTCATGGCCACTTCCTTCGCACTGCGGCGGACGCCGGGTGTCCAAGTCGTGCCTCGGCCGGATGCCATGCCCGGCCGGGTGTGTCGAACCGCGCGTTCCGCGTCCCCGGTACCCGCCCTCGCCCCCGTGACACCCGTGGCGAACGGGTGTGGGAGCGGGAGGTGAGGGACGGTCCGCGCCCGCCGCGCACCCCGGAGGGCCCGGCGGGGGTCCGTACCCCCGTACGCACGCGGGCGGGCGGCAGCCGTCGCGTCGAGCGCCGCGGCTGCCCGCCCGCCTGTCACCGTGCCGGTTACCTCTTGCTGCCGGGCATCTGCTGGCCCGCCTTGCGCGTCCGGTCCTCGATGTCGGCGCCGGCTTCTCCCGCCTTGCCCTTCGCCTGGTCCATCTTGCCCTGGCCCCTCATGGACTCGTTGCCCGGGACCTTGCCGGCGGTCTCCTTCGCCTTGCCCTTGACCTGCCCCATCTTGCCCTTGCCTGCCATCATGAACTCCCTACGTGACGACGGAACTACTGACAGCAACAAGCTAGGGGCAAACACACCGCCGCGCGCGTCGGCGGGGCTGCGGGGGTGCGACCGCGCGGGTCAGTCCTCGGCCACGACGCGTACGGTCTCCAGGTCCGTGTCGGCCGCGTCCGGGAGGTTCATCCCGGCCTCCACCCCGCTGCGCAGATACCGCACCACCGGCTCCGTCAGCTTCTCCCCGGGCAGGACCACCGGAATGCCCGGCGGGTACGGCGTGATCATCTCCGCCGCGACGCGGCCGGCCGCCTCCTTCCAGGAGACGTCCTCCGTCACGCTGAAGTACGCGTCACGGGGCAGACACGCCTGTGCCATACGCAGGCCCTCGGGTTCGGGGACGGCGACCTCGGGGGTGGGCCGCAGGGCGTCGGCGTGGTCGGCGAGGTCCCGTAGCGCGGTGAGCAGGCGCCGCGTGGTGGCGGTGTCGTCCGCGTGGGTGATCTGCGCGCTGATCCGCCGGTGGTCGAAGAGGTGCAGGTCGAGGTGGTGCTGCGCGCGCACCCAGTCCGCGGCGCGGTAGCCGGTGATACCGAGGTCCTGGAGGTCGATGACGACGGGCAGCGGGTCGAACTCCGCCGCCAATCCCGGACCGCAGAAGTCGCTCTCGTCGTTGACGTGCAGACCGTCGATCGCCTCGATCTCGGCCCGTACTCCGGCGGCGAGATCCAGCGCCCGGCTCATCAGATCGTGGCCGTGCAGCTTCATCTGGCGGCGCCAGCCGTCGATGCCCGCGTACAGCAGCGTGGAGGGGCTGGTGGTGCCCAGGAGGTCGGCCCGGGAGGCGAGCGCCGCCGGGTCGATGAGGGTGCCCTGAAGGTGGAAGACGGAGCCCTGTTCCAGTCCGCTGCCCATCTTGTGGATGCTGGTGACACAGACGTCGGCCCCTGTGTCCATGGCCCACGACGGCAGCTCCGGGTGGAACGGCAGGTGTGCTCCCCATGCCTCGTCCACGATCAACGGGCGTGAACGCCGGTGGCACACCTCCGCGATCTCGCGGAGGTCGGCTGCCGAGCCGTAGGGGGTGGGACTGGTCACCAGGGCGCCGCGGGCGTCCGGGTGCTCGGCGAAGGCCCGCTCGAAGGCGTCGGCCGAGGGCGGGTGTGCGAGGTGGCGCTCCCGGTCCCACTGCGGCTCGATCCACACCGGCTCGATACCGGACAGGATCAGCCCCGCGATCACCGACTTGTGCGCGTCCCGGCCGACCAGGAGCTTCTGTCCGTGCGCGGCGACGGTGAGCATGGCCGCCTTGACCGAGAGGGAGCTGCCGCAGGTGGAGAAGAAGGTGTGTTCCGCGTGGACCGCGTCCGCCATCAGCTCCTCGGCCCTGCGCAGGACCCGGCCCTTGGTGCGCCGGTCGTCCAGACCGCCGCTGGCGAGCACGTCACCGTGGAAGACCGCGTCGCCCAGCACCGCCCGCACGGCGGGGTCCGCGCCCCGGGCCTGTTTGTGGCCGGGCGGGGTGAAACCGAGCTCGTCCGCCTCGTGATACCGGGCGAGCGCCTCCAGCACCGGCGCCTCATGATGATCCAGATACATGAGGAGCCGGGTGCCCCGGCCGCCGCCGACGGTAACCCCCATTCCCCACCGGTCCGGTCCGAACAGGACAGAACGGCCAGGGCCGGACCGTGTGACCGGTCCCGGGGCGGGCACCCGAGCAGAGCGGGGAGACCGGCCGCGTTCCGGATCCCACCCGCACAGCCCATGCGAGCGAAAGAGAGATCCATGAGTCACCACACCCATGCGGACAAGGGCAGTTCCACCGACGAGACCGGCGACGCCGACGAGAAGGACACCGCCCTGGGCGAGGTCATGCGTGAGCTGGAGGACGCCGCGACCGAGCCGGAGGGGGCCGAGCACGGACGCCACGGCCACGAGGACGGCGAGGCCGGAGACGCACTCACCCCGAACACCGAGGCGCAGAAGCGCGCCGAACGCTGAGCGGGCCGCCGCACCGCCGCCGGGCCACCGGACGCGCCCACCGCCCGCTCGTCGCGGCGTCACCTACGGCCCCTCTTCGATTGCGGGGTGACCCTCAAGAGCAGATGGTGAACACGGAGTCATCCACCCAAGTCAAGGAGTCGACATGCCTCGCGGTTCCAGTACCAAGCGGGAACGCCAGTACGAGCACATCAAGGAGAGCGCCGAGCAGCGCGGCGAGGGCGGTAAGCGCGCCAAGGAGATCGCCGCCAGGACCGTCAACAAGGAGCGCGCCCGCTCCGGTGAGTCCAAGACCGCCAGCAGGAGTTCCACCCAGGACATGTCGTCCGCCAAGCGCGGCGGCCAGCGCTCCCACAGCGGCTCGCAGGGACCGACGTACGACCAGCTCTACGCCGAGGCCCAGCGCCGCAACGTCCACGGCCGTTCCAGCATGGACAAGGCCCAGCTCAAGCGTGCACTCGGACACTGACCGGCATCCGGGCCCGGGGGGGGGGGGGGGGGGGGGCCCCCCCCCCCCTTCGCCCCCCCCCCCCCCCCCCCGTCAGCACCGGGCCTTTGTAATCCGATCCATACCAGCCCAAAGACCTCAAACGACCAACCGACGGGGGCGA